>CAYLQE010000005.1:0-90390 GCA_964385835.1 uncultured Muribaculaceae bacterium
TGGCGGCAGCGTCACGGAGAGCTATCTACCTCTCGCCACCTTCCTCCCCGTCCGTTGCGTCCGCTATGAACCGAAAAAATCTATATATTAATGCTTTAATAATAGGTTTCGCTCTGCTTCTCTCCTGCTCGGGTGGGAAGCAGAGCGAAAGCAGAATGCGGCAACTTTAATCAAGGGTCTGAATTCCGCCTCCGTTAACCATGAGCACCTGGCCGCTGACCCATTCGGAAACAGGAGAGGCGAAATATAGGACAGCTCCGGCTATGTCGGACGCTTCTCCGAGACGCCTGACCGGAGTATGGGCAAGCATCCTTGCCTCTATCTCAGGAGTAAGCACAGTAGAGAGGGCGCGGGTCCTTGTGGCTCCCGGGCCCACGTTATTGACACGGATGCCCATCGGTCCGTAATCGAACGCAAGATTGGAAGCCATATGGTTGAGGGCAGCCTTGGAGGAACCGTATACCGACATGGCAGGACTATTGTTGACGCTGCTCATTGAAGTGATGTTTATTATGCTTCCATAGCCGGATTCTTTCATATACGGGGCCGACAGCCTGCTCAGTTCCCACGGAGCGAAAACGTTGATCGCATATATACGCTCCACATAGTCGAGTCCGATTTCGAAAGGATTCTCTTTTCCTCCGCCGCCGATGCCGGCATTGTTCACAAGTATGTTTATCGTGCCGTATGTCTTCACCGCGAATGCAACGAGAGCGGCCAGATCTTCCCTGACAGCCACGTTGCATTTAACCGCGGCTGCCTTTCCGCCGGCTTTCACGATGCCGTCAGCCACGGCCTCCGCTTTCTCCAGCGCAAGATCGCTCACCACTACCGATGCGCCTGCAGCCGCGAGAATACCGCACGAGGCCTTGCCTATGCCGTCGCCTCCACCGGTGACGACCGCAACCTTGCCGGAAAGATCGAACAGCCTGTCTGCTTCCATAGTCTCCATAGTCTCAAAAACAATAACAAATATTCAAAACGATTGTCTGCGCAATCTCCCTGCAAATATAAGAAAATTTGTTTCCACACTACGCAAAACGCGGAAACGAATGTCATCGTCTCCGCGTTTTCTGTGCTCCCTCAGGGGCTCGAACCCTGGACCCCAACATTAAGAGTGTCGTGCTCTACCAACTGAGCTAAGGAAGCGTTTCCTGTATGTAAGAAAAGGTCTTCCGGCCTTTCTTGTGATCCGCTTGGGGCTCGAACCCAAGACCCCAGCATTAAAAGTGCTGTGCTCTACCGACTGAGCTAGCGAATCAGTCCAGCCCTAAAAGGGATTGCAAAGATACGTCTTTTTTTTGAATTTCCAATATTTTTCATCTTTTTTCAACAGTTTTTTCACACCGTGTATTGTATGTTTATCCGATAAAAATTCTTATCTTTGCGCGTTCTACTTTTTACTATGACAATAGCGGAGCTTCACATATTATTCAGACAGTGTGACGGAAAGATCACTACGGACAGCCGCACAGCAGGAGACGGAGGTATTTTCTTTGCCCTGAAGGGCGAGAATTTCGATGGAAACAAGTTCGCACTCAAAGCGTTGGAAGACGGAGCGGCATACGCTGTGGTGAACGGGGATTCCGATGCGGCAAAGAGCGGAAATCCGCGCATAATCAGTTTTCCCGATACCCTGAAGGCTCTTCAGAGGCTGGCGGGCTATCATCGTGAGAACACGCTTCACGACGGACGGAGAATCAAGATGCTGGCACTTACCGGAACCAACGGCAAGACCACGACAAAAGAGCTTATAAAAGCCGTTCTCGGCACGAAATACAATCTTGCCGCGACAGCAGGAAATTACAACAACAACATAGGCGTGCCGCTTACGCTCCTTCAGATGACGGAGGACACGGAACTGGCCGTAATCGAGATGGGCGCATCGCATCCGGGAGACATCGAGGAGCTCGTAAACATCGCCCACCCGGATTTCGGGCTGATCACTAACGTCGGACGCGCGCATCTTTTAGGATTCGGGTCGTTCGAGGGAGTCAAGAACACCAAGGGCGAGCTGTACGACTATATCCTGAAAGTCAGGGGAAAGTGTTTCGTGAACAATTCGTCCGCAGACCTTAACGATATGGCGTCGAAGCGCGAGGGGCTGCTGACTATCCCTTACGGCAGCACGCTGCAGAACGCGAAGATCCTGCCACTGGATGCAGAGAATCCGTTCCTGAGAATGTCCATAAGCGAAAACGGCCACAGCTATCTGGTGAACACCCATCTGGTCGGTTCGTACAATGCGGACAACGTTCTGGCGGCCATCGCGGTGGGCAAGGAGTTCGGAGTGGATGTGCAGACAGCCGTAAACGCCATTTCGGACTATATTCCGAACAACAACAGGTCGCAGATGTACGCGACCGAATTCAATACCCTTATCGTGGACGCATACAACGCCAACCCGTCATCAATGGCGGCGGCGCTGGACAATTTCTGCCTCATCAGGGCTCCGCACAAGGCCGTGTTCCTGGGCGACATGCTGGAGCTTGGAGAAGAGTCTTTCAAGGAGCACGGGAAGGTGCTCGACAAGCTCGCCGACATGAATCCGGAGCTCGTGATACTGGTGGGCAAGGAATTCGCGAAGGCTTCGAACGGCAGGTATCTATGCTTCGCGTCATCAGACGAGGCTGCGGAATATATCGCCTCCCGCCCTCTGAAAGGCTTTACCGCACTGGTGAAAGGAAGCCGCGGCACACGTATGGAAAAACTTATACCCGTACTCTGATATGAAGAAAAAAATCACCGCCGCATTTGCCGCACTCATGGCATTAACGGCTCCCGCCGGCGCACATACGGATTTCAAGATAGGCCCGAAGGCAGGCGTCGCTGCCAGCTGGCTGCCGGGAACATCCATGAATGCAAATGACAAGGTACTGTCGCACAACAGTTTTTACGCGGGATTATCAGGTGAGGCCACTTTCAACGGACTGTTTCTCGTGCAGTCGGAACTGCTGTACACCGGCAAAGGCCACAGCGACAAGAATTACCTGAACGGCGACACGGACCTGTGGATGAGCAGATACAGCCTCGAACTGGGATATATCGAAGTACCCGTTTATCTCGGAGTGAAGTTCATGGACAGCCAGATCAGCATCATGGCCGGCCCTGAGTTCGGCTTCAATGTACTGGCAAAGAACAGGACCACGGTGAACGGCGAAATTTCCGGATACGGGGACAAAGGCGTCGAAAAAGCGGATGTCCGCCAGAGCGTGAGGCCTTTCAACATCGGCCTTGGGCTTCAGGTCTCATACGAGTTTTTCAGGGGCCTGGGCATCGACGCCAAGGCATCATGGGGCCTGAACCGCACTTTCCGGAAAGGCATGAACGCAAGCGGCAACATAAGCGGTACGGGCACGGTCGACAAAGGCCACAATTTCACCATACAGTTCGGAATCTTCTATAAATTCGCATTATAATAAAACCAAATAATTCCAAAATCCATTACCTGTACCTATGAGCAACGATACTCATGTAGTGATCATGGCAGGCGGCGTTGGCAAGCGCCTGTTCCCGATCAGTACTCCGGAAAGGCCAAAACAGTTCATTGACCTTCTGAAATGCGGCAAAACGATGATACAGCTCACTGTAGAGCGCTTTCTCCCTATCTGTCCTATCGAAAATTTCTGGGTAGTGACATCCGAGAAATACATACGCTACATACGCGAGCAGATTCCGGGCATCAAGCCGAGCCACGTCCTGGCGGAGCCTGAAGCGAGAAACACCGCGCCATGCATCGCATACGCATGCACGAAAATAGCGCAGCACTACCCGGGGGTGAACATCGTCGTGACCCCGTCCGATGCGTATGTGGCCGAGAACGACCAGTTCGTCGAGGCCATAAACACCGCACTCAACTTTACAAAAGACAGCAACCGCATAGTCACCCTTGGCATGGTGCCGACACGTCCGGCGACCGAATACGGCTATATCGAGGCCGGCAAAACGGTGCTCCGCCCTGTGAAGAAAGTGCTTAACTTCAAGGAGAAGCCATGCGAGGAAGTGGCTAAGGAATATGTGGAGAAGGGCAATTATTTCTGGAATGCGGGCATCTTCGTATGGAACCAGAGGACCATAGACGCGCAGCTGCGCAGATACGCGCCTCAGATCATGTCCCAGATGGACAGGTTGCAGCCGCATATCTATGCCGCCGACGAGAACGCCGCACTGCGCGTGTTCTTCCCTCAGTGCGAGAAGATTTCCATAGACTACGCGGTCATGGAGAAGTCGAACGACATATTCATGATTCCATGCTCGTTCACATGGAGCGACCTGGGCAGCTTCGAGGCTCTCGAAGCGGTGCAGTCAAGCATGAAATGACAGAAACCTTATGAATAAGAAGTCAATCGGAATCGCGGCCATGACGGCATTATGCCTCGCGGTCGCTTTTGCTTTAGGCAAAAACATGGACAGTTTCAGGAAAATCAAAGAAAGCAAGGCCGGGTATATCGGGCAGCAGGAGGCTGTCATCACGGACGGAGTGATGACGCCGGAATCCATGCTCGCGCTGGGCAGACTTTCGGACGCGCAGCTCTCGCCAGACGGCAGTCTCATTCTGTACGGAGTCAGCTATACTGATGTGTCCCGGAACCGCAGCTGCCGCAATCTCTTCGTTTGCAATGCCGACGGAAGCTCGAGGATGCAGATCACCCGCGAGGCCAAGAGCATCAGCTGCGCACGCTGGAGCAAGGACGGCAAGAGCATATTCTTCCTGCAGGGAGGCCAGCTTTACAAGGCCGCGTTCAAAGGCGGCAGAATAGGGCGCAAGCATAAGTTAAGCGACGTTAAAGAGGGCATCTCGGAATACAAGCTGAGCCCAGACCAGAGCAGCATAATGTATATAAGCACGGTTCCCGGCCCTGTCAAAGGTCCGGCCGACTTCGATCCGGCGCTCGACAAGGCGCAGGCATACGTTTCGGACGGGCTGATGTACCGCCATTGGGACCATTGGGTGACAGAGATCCCGCATACATATATACACCGGTTCGACGGTGGGCTCATTACCAAAGACAACAGTACGGACCTTCTGGGAGATGAGCCGTGGGAACTGCCTGCGGAGCCTTTCGGCGGAATGGAACAGCTGAGCTGGAGCCCTGACGGCAGCCTTATCGCATACAGCTGCCGCAAGAAAACGGGCATCGAATATGCGTTCTCCACAAACTGCGACATATTCCTGTATGACGTGGCTACGGGCAAGACCTCGGCGGTCACGGACGGCGGAGGATACGACACGGATCCGGCATGGAGTCCCGACGGGGCATATCTGGCATGGATATCCATGGAGCGCGACGGATATGAGGCGGACCGCCAGAGGATCATGCTGTACAGCATGGAGGACGGCAGCACGGCCGAACTTACAGAAGGCTTTGAATACGATGCTTCCGGCCTGTACTGGACGGACGACAGCCGCGGGATTATCTTTGCGAGCACGATCAACGCTATCGGAGCGCTGTGCCGCGTGAATATCGGCAAAACAGGGGTGGAGCGCATCACGCCGGCGGAATGGCTGTACAGCATCGACTCCCCTTTCAGCGTCAGACAGACGGAGAAGGGGCTGGAGATTCTCACGGGCGTGACAAGCATGATGATGCCTTCGGAACTGGCCAGGATAGAGACAGGCGGCTGCGGCGAGGCAAGCCTGAGCATGATTACCGATGAGAACGGGCATATTCTGGATCAGCTCAGTGAGATACGTCAGGAACAGCTCTGTCTCAAAACCGCGCAGGGAGAAGACCTGTATTTCTGGATACTGTATCCCGCAGGGTTCGACTCCGGCAGAAAATATCCTGTCATCGAGATGTTCAACGGCGGTCCGCAGACATGTCTTGACCAGCATTGGAGCTACCGCTGGAACTTCTGCCTGATGGCGCATCAGGGCTATGTGGTGCTTCTTCCGAACCGTCACGGAGACAGCGGCTTCGGGCAGGCATGGAAAGAGCAGATCAGCGGCGATTACCAGGGCCTGAACATGCAGGATTACATGCAGGTGGCACGCTGGGCGAAGAGCCAGGAGTGGTGCGGGAAGATTGCGGGCGTGGGAGCCTCGTACGGCGGCTTCTCGGTTTACAATATGATGGGAATACACGGGGATCTGTTCGACTGCTTCATCGCACATGCGGGGATATTCGATGAAAAGATGATGTGGTATACCACGGAAGAGAGCTGGTTCAGCAACTGGGACGGCGGAGGGCTCCGCCCTTATGAATACACTCCGGGACAGACAAGACCGAAGGGCGACGGGGTTACTTTCGGCGGCATGCAGCAGGCCGGAGCGCCTTATGCTGATGTGCCGGAAACGAAATACCACTATGCCCATGATCCTTCTTCACGCGTGACACAGTGGCATACTCCGGTGCTCTGCATACACGGGATGATGGATTTCCGCATCCCTTACACACAGGGGATGGCGGCGTTCAACGCGGCGCAGATGATGGGCGTGCCATCGCGGCTCGTGATATTCCCGGAAGAGAACCATTGGATACTTCAGCCGCAGAATGCGATGTTCTGGCACAAAGAATTCTTCGGATGGCTCGAAAAGTGGTTGCACGAATGAGGAAAAATCCTATATTTGCAAGAGAATCATAACGATAACAACACAAAATTCAGCGATATATGGAAAGAACACTCGTTATCCTCAAGCCGTGCACAGTCCAGAGAGGGCTAATCGGCGAGGTCATAAGCCGTTTTGAGAAAAAGGGCCTCAGGCTGACGGCCTGCAAGATGTACAGAATGACAAAGGAAAAATGTGCCGAGCATTACGCCCATCTGCTCGACAAGCCATTCTATCCGAAAGTGGAGGCATCCATGATGGCGGCGCCGGTAATCCTGCTTTGCTGGGAGGGCAAGGACGCAGTCGAGGTGGTAAGAGGCATGACCGGCGTAACCAACAGCCGCAAGGCCGCACCAGGCACGATACGCGGGGATTTCGGCATGAGCGGACAGGAAAACATCATCCACACTTCGGATTCGCCTGAGAATGCGACTATAGAGCTGAAGCGCTTTTTCAGCGAGGAGGACTATTTCACATATGATTCCCCTCTCCAGAGCTTCCTTTACGCGAGCGACGAGATATAGCTAATCCGGCCGCGCGCAATGCAGCATGGATTATAATATCCATATCCGGACAATAAAATCATTTTTTTTTTTGGGGGGGCTAAGAAGTCGGAATAACTCTCTGAGAATTGAAAATTTAGCGGTAAGGGTGTGAGCCACCACACACCGGAAAATGAGAAAAGGGGGCTGACTAAAAAGTATTAGTCAGCCCCTTTTCTGCGGCATGTCAGGACGACAGCGAGAATGGCATAATTACATATCCTCTATTGACAAGCCTCTATAAACAATCCGGTACCCTTTAAGAGATCCGACAGCATCCAGGAATAATTCAGACTTGGCTTTCAATGCATTTTCATCATAGTTTTTCAACTGCCGCTTTACCTCTATGAATTCAATCCTGTCATATATCTCATCTTCTGCTACAATATCAATTTCATATCTGCAATCTTTATCGTAATCTGCATTACCGTAACAGCCGTTACGATAACGCAGATATACAAATAAAATCATCAATCCTGCAAAAAGAATTTTCATATACCTTACCAACTGATCCAGGCCATTAAAGTGCCTATACCACTATGGCAAGATATAATTGGAGCTGCGTCCTCCTTCATCGCTATTGAGGAGCATACCTTTGGAAATCAAATCATTGATATCGCGCAAAGCCGTATCCTGAGAGCAGCTGCATATTTTTGCCCATTTGGAGGATGTCAATTTTCCCTCAAAACCATCCCACAGACGATTGATAACCTTGCGCTGCCGTTCGTTGACGTCCGTTTCCCGGAACTTATCCCAATATGCAGCCTTCTCCAATGTACGCCCTATGATCCCCAAAGCACGCTTTATGGCATTCTCGACGCAATCGAAGAACCAAAGAAGCCATTCGGTAATGTCGAGATCTCCTTTCTGGGTCCGTTCAAGTATTTCGTAATAAGCTTTCTTATTACGGTTGATCTCGGCAGACATGCTATAATAACGTGATGAATCCACATCAAGCCGTGCCAATAACATATCGGCAAGCGTGCGGCTTATACGACCATTGCCGTCATCAAAAGGATGAAGGGTTACAAACCAAAGATGAGCCACTGCCGCCATAATAAATGGAGACAATCCGGCATTGTTGCACCAGTTTATCAGACGTTCCATTTCAAACGGCACTTCTGCCGAGGCCGGCGCCTCATAATGTACTTTTTCATGCCCTAAGGCACCGGAAACAACCTGCATAGGTTCTTCGCCCGTTCGCCAGTCTGCTACCGTAATCTTATACATACCGCTTCTTCCCATAGGAAAAAGAGCCGCATGCCAGCCAAACAGCCGTTCATTCGTCAACGGTTCCAGACAATTACGGACAGCATCAAGCATCACATCTACCAGTCCTTCTACATAGTGGTCTTCAACGCGCAGTCCGTCATCCTCAATCCCAAGCCGACGGGCTATGCTGCTTCGCACGGAATTAGGGTTGAGAAGCACACCTTCGATTTCGGATGAATTGATCAGTTCGTCAGTCATGGCAGACAGCGATGACCGGCTTCTCTCATTAAAACCGAGCATTGACATACGGCCATGCAAAAGGCCATGCAACTGCCCCAAGCGACTCATCGGCTCAAGCAATGCATCCGTATCCCACCTGAAATCCGGCCAGTCTTTGCGCTCCCAAATATACGCACTGTTTCTTTGTGTTCTTCTCATAGGGCAAAAATAATGATTTGCGGTGGAAATGCCAAATATTCGCCGCAAATTTGCGGCGAATAGACACGGTTTTCTCCGCATGGGTCTCTGCTGGCCATAATTTCCTGATATCTGCCGCGGCATATGACACTGGAAAAACGAAAAAAGTTCCGGGATTCCGGAACTTTTTTCGTGCGGGCGAAGGGACTCGAACCCATACGCCGGAGGCACCAGATCCTAAGTCTGGCTTGTCTACCAATTTCAACACGCCCGCAGGATTGGACTGCAAATATAATACTTTTTTATTAAGTAACCGTAAAATAAGCCGTTAAAAGTTTATGAATGATTCCCGGGGATTCCGGATCTGACCCACAGGGCATTCCGGAGACATGCAGCAAAAAGGCAAGAATAAAAGCAGCGGAAATACATGCAAAACTGTCAGATTATTTCCGGCAGATTGCGCATAACCGGATCCGCATTACCACGATAATCCGGAAACCGGATACGGCAACAGCAGCATGTAAGGTAGACGGAGATTGCCGGTGTGCCGTAGGGGTGAGGAAAGATAAGAGTCATTTCATGACGGCATCTAAAGCAGCCTGCCGCGGACGGCCTGCCAGAGGACTATGCCGATGGATACGGATACATTGAAAGAGTGTTTAGTGCCGTATTGCGGAATCTCGAGGCAGAAATCCGATGCGTCGACAACTTCCTGCGACACGCCGGCCACCTCGTTTCCGAAAATAAAGGCATACTTCCTGCCGTGAGAATCGTTCTGACAGCAAGACGTATCTCCTCCAGCAGCATCCCCGCAGGGTAAGCACCCGGCTACGAATTTTTCAAGGCTCACGGAGTTCTCGGTCTGCTCCACGCTGACTATGGCGTATCCCTCGCCGCGCAGCTGCTCCAGGGCATCCGCCGTGCTGGCGTAATGCTCCCACGGCACGCACAATTCCGCCCCCAGCGCCGTCTTGTGAAGCTCGGCTGACGGAGGGACGGCGCATATTCCGCACAGCAGCACCTTGTCCACATGGAAACAGTCGCCGGTCCTGAAAGCGGAGCCGACATTATGGGCGCTGCGTACATTGTCGAGAACGATGACAATGCCGGAAACCTCCGCCGAAGAGTATTCTTCGGCGGATATGCGTCCCAGTTCGCTGTTAAGCAGTTTTCTGTCTGTCATAAACGCGGTCCCAAAAAATCCCTCTATTGTCTCGCCTCTTCCAGCATCTGTCCGAATTCCTCGATATCGCGGCAGATCACCGTAGGCACGACGTCAGACGCCGCGGCGATCTCCATCGTGGTCTCGCCGCTTAGCACAAGCACTCCTGCCGCTCCTGCATTGATGCCTGTCTTCACATCCGTATATATACGGTCGCCGATCATGGCGGCTTCGGACGGCTTAAGGCCCTTCTTGTCCAGTACTCCGTAAAGGATATCCGGGTTAGGCTTGCCTATCACGACATCCGGCTTGCGGCCTGTGGCCGCCTCTATGCACGCGCATATCGAGCCACAGTCCACAAGTACGGTAGGCTGGTCGGTAGGACACACCCAGTCCGGATTCGTGGCGATATACGGCAGCCCCTGGGACACCCACCATGCACAGCGGCACAGGCGCGGATATGTCAGCGTCATGTCGAACGCCGCAACCACGACATCCGGCACGTCATTCACATCCTCGCTGCACGAATGATAGCCGGCGGCCTCGAACTGCGAGATCATGGAAGGGGTGCCGAGAAGAAAAAGGTTCTTCGCATCCGGGAAATGGGTCCTGACATAATCCACCGCAGCAAGTGCGGTGGTGTACATCTGGTCCTCACGGCACGGCACTCCCATCTTGCGGAGCTTGTCCAGATACGCGTCTATGGATTTGGTGGGGTTGTTGGTAAGGAACGAATAGCCTATCCCCATCCTGTCCAGTTTTTCAAGGAACGGTATGGTGTACGGGAAAAGGGTGGCACCGAGATAAATGGTGCCATCCATATCCAGAGCGACATGCCTGATGCCGCGGAGACGTTTCTTAAGTTCGTCAGTCATTGCCTTTCGATATCTTGGAAGTGAAATCACGGGCCCTGTCGTATCCGTCGCGCGGTGCGTTCCACATAAGGAGGAAGATTACCGCACCTACGATACCGACAGCGATGAAAGTGATGAATACAGCCGTCCAGCCGAAATGGTCAGCAACAAGACCAACGCCAAGCGCGGACAGAGCCGAACCGATATAGCCGCAGATGCCTGCAAGGCCGTTGGCGGTGGCAGAAGCCTCTTTTGTAGCCTGGTTTGCGGCGCCTATGCCGATAAGGGCCTGAGGGCCGTAGATGCAGAATCCGCTGAGTGCGAGCACGAGGGTGGAAACCACTACAGGAAGGCCGGGAACCAGGGCGAAGATGCCGAGGAACACGACAGCTCCCACCATGGAGAAGAGGCACATCCTGTGGCTCTTGCCCTTGAAGATATGATCGGAAGCCCAGCCTGCGAAGATGGTGCCTACTATAGCCGTAAGCTCGAACACGGCCACGCTCCATGCGGCGCCGTTGATATTCATGCCCCTGTCCTCGGTAAGGAATTTCGGACCCCAGTCGAGCACGCCCATGCGCAGCACATATACGAACACATTGGCGAACGACAGCATCCATACCCATCTGTTGCGGAATACCATGTGGCTGAGGAATGCCTTGTGGGAGCCTTTCTTGCCTTCTGTGGCTTCCTTGCCGGTATTGGTACCCTCAAGTTCAGGAAGGCCCACGCTCTGAGGAGTATCCTTAAGCGCCCAGAGGCACAGGATCGCACCGCCGACGGCCACGACGCCCGGAATGAGGAAACACATCTTCCATGCTCCGTAATGGCCCGCATAGGACATTATCTTGGCCGTCTGGTCTGCCACGCTCATGGCATCCCAGCCCTTGATGCTTCCTGCGAGGTTCTCCGATATGCGGCGGACGATCTCCTCGTTGCCCGTCATGTCGGAGCCCATGCCTGTCATGATCATGCCGCAGACTACGACAGCGGCGAACGCTCCTATCGAATGCGAGGTGTTCCAGATGCTCATCTTGGTGGCCAGCTCATTCGGAGCGATCCACTGCGGCAGCATACGGGCGCACGGAGGATAGCCGCAGCCCTGGAAATACTGGTTCAGGATAATCGTAACGCCCATTATGAGCACAAGGGTGTTCACGAACTGCGGACCCTCGTGCACGCCTGTGATAAGATAGGTCAGATCCACACCGAAACCGAAGCAGAAATTGGCTGCGGCGCAGAGGAGCAGGCCGATGGCCATGAATACCTTGGTGCTGATGCGCTCAACGACAAATCCGTTCAGGAAGCGGCTGAGGCCGTAGATAAGCGAGCCGATAGCGATGATCACGCCGAAGCTTGTGTTCGATATACCGTACTCGGCCGTAAGGCCCGGCATCGCGATGGAAAAGTTCTTGCGAACGAAGTAGTAGATGGCATAGACGATCATCGACACGATGATGGTGTGCCACTGCCACGCTTTAAAGTTTTTTTTGTTCTTACCCATTTTTCTGTTTTGTTTTTTCGTAATCTATAGCCTCGGCAAGCAGCGATACAGGGTTCACGACCTTGCGGTGCGTACCCATCTCTATCTGCCATTTGCATGTCTCGCAGTCGGTAGCCACGCAATCCGGATCCGCCTGCGCGATATGTCCGAACAGCTCTCCGCCTATCTTCTGCGAATATCCGTAATTTTCTTTCTTGAATCCGAACGTGCCGGCGATGCCGCAGCAGTTCTGCTCCAGAATCGTCAGTTCCAGCCCTGGAATCATTTTCAGGAGTTCGATAGAATATATTCCCCAGCCCAGCTTGTTCATGTGGCAAGGAGTGTGATAGGCCACCTTGCGGCGGAAGTCATCACGGAACACAAGCTCCACCTCGCCGCTCTCTATCTTGTCATAGAGCCATTTGACGGCAAGGAACACATTCTGCCTCATATCCCCGCAATCAAGGCCCAGAACATTGTCGTACTCGTCACGGATCGTGAAAGTGCAGGTGCTGGAAGTGGTGAGCACGGTCTCGCCCTTTGCCTGTGCCGCCCTTACGGAAGCGATGTTGGTACGGGCCTGGCTGATGGCCTGGTTCCTGAATCCGTTGGAAATCAGGGCGACGCCGCAGCATTTCTCCTTGTCCAGAAGATGTACGCCGTAGCCGCAGGCATTCATGAGCCTGACGAAATCCTTGCCTAACTGAGGATAATTGTAATTCACGTAACAGCCGTGGAAATAGCTGACGTATTTCCTGAATCCCTCCTGCTTTGCAGCCGCATGTTTCTTGAACCATGTGGTGAACTTGCGGCCCGCGTATTCAGGCAGCGTACGGTGTCTGTCGACGCCTATGACATTGTGAAGCACGGACTTGGCCAGTCCGCTCCGGAGCACGGGATTGACTATGCGTGAGAAAGGCACCGCCAGGGAGCCTGTCAGGTCCGTATTCGCAAGCGTGAAATCGCGCACCGGATTGTGCTGCCTGCCGTATTTCAGGCGGGCTATCTGTATGATGTCTCCGACTTCGACGCCGGAAGGGCACGCCACCTCGCAACGTTTGCAGTTGAGGCAGAATTTCAGCGTCTTGTCATAGAAAGCAGGGTCTTTGATACGGTAGCGCTCGCCGTCAGGACCTGCCTGCTTCGGGCCCGGATAATGCGGATTGGCCGCCATCATCGGACACACTGTAGTACAAATGTTGCATTTGAGGCACTGCTCAAAATTGTTAGCGCTTAAATTAATCTCCTGCATACTTCCGACACTGATTCTTCGATATTCACATTGCTGCCGGCAAGAATTTCGCCTGCCGCATACAGATTCTTCACGGTCACGCCATTGACGCTCACGCGGCCCTCGCTGTCGGTGATGACGCCGAACGACATGAAAGGCTGGGGATCCGCGAACGACCCTGTCACCCATTTGCTGCTGTCTTTCTCATACTGCACGTCACAGCCGAACACAGGCTCATATATCTTGTCCATCGTAGAGACGATGCCCTTGCTGAAGAACTTGCCGGTGCACAGGATAAAATTATCCGCATACAGCAGCGTCGCGCCCAGATTATGGGTACTGACATATTTCAGCACGCCGTCCTCGATGCATCCGCCGCAGGCGGTATCGCCGGCGAGTATGACGCCGCCTGCGGCAGCATAGGCGGCACGCGGGGTATCATGCAGGCTGAGTCCGGAAGACACTACAACAGTTTTCTTTCCGGCTTCCTGCAGACGGAGACCGGCGCTGATACCGGCCAGGCCTCCTCCTATTATCACGACATCGAATCTCATTTCTTGTACATTTTCTGCATATACTCGGCCTCACGCATGGAATCGCCCCAGCAAACGGGAGCCATTCCTTTCCAGCGCTCGTCGAGATACTGTTTTACAAATTCCCCGGCCAGTTCCGGCTTGCCGAGCTCTTCGGCCAGCGCTGCCGCGACCTTGCGCATGCAGAAACCTCCCTGGCATGTACCCATGCCTACCCTCGTGCGGCGGCGCAGGTCCATCATGTTAGTAACGCCAAGATGCTTCACGGCATAGGAGATTTCGGCACGGGTCACATGCTCGCACTCGCACAGAACCTCGCTTTTCTGGGAAAAGTCCATTTTCGACACCATGCTGCCCTGACGGCCCTCTGCGGCGCGGAAAGCCATCTTTGCCATAGCTTTGGCCTTGAAAGGCTCGCTGCCCGCGATAGGATCCATCGCAGTGCGGCAGTTGACTTTCCTGCCCAGCTTCTCGCACACGAGGTCGGTGGCTTTCTCGGCCATGAGACGGTAGCTTGTCAGCTTGCCGCCCGTAATGGAGATGAAGCCCGGGATGCCGTCGCGCGTCTCGTGGTCCAGAAGCACGATGCCGCGGCTGGTACTGCGTCCTGTCGGGTCGTCATCCGATGCAACCAAAGGACGTACGCCGGCATAGGCGCGCAGAATGCGCGTCGTGGCAAGGCAAGGAGCGAGCTTCGCGCCTTCTTCCAGCAGCAGCCGCACCTCGGATGGAGTCACGCGCATGTCGTCGCACTCCTCGAAAGGCACTTTGTCGGAGGTCGTGCCGATAACGCACACGACGTCGCCCGGCACCAGGATATCCGCGTTCGCCGGCTTGCGGCAGCGGTTTATGACCATATTGTTCACACAGTGGCCGAAAATCAGCAGCGAGCCTTTGGCCGGCAGCATGCGTATCTGAGCGCCTGCCATGGCGGCAATCTTCTGGCCCCAGATGCCTGCCGCGTTCACGACGATCCGGGCATGTATCTCTTCCTCCTCTCCGGTGCGGGTGTCGCGTATCTTCACGCCTGCTACGCGACCTGCGTCACGCACGAAGTCCACGACCTCGCTGTATGTGCGTATGACAGCCCCGTGGATCGAGGCGTCCAGTGCATTCGCGCTGGCAAGGCGGAAAGGGTCGACGGAAGCGTCAGGAACCCTTACCGCGCCGATAAGGGCGGGGTTCACCGAGGGCTCGAGACGTATCGCTTCCTTCGGATCTATGGCCTGCGCGTCGATACCGGCCGCGTGGCATTTCTCTATGAACCTGGCCTGATATTCAATATCATCCTCAGGCAGGGTGATGAAAAGGCCGTCGGTCTCATCCACGCAGTTGGAAGCGATACGGCGTATGATACGGTTCTCGCGTATGCACTCCTCAGCGCTTTCCACGTCGTTCACGGCATAGCGCGCGCCGCTGTGCAGCAGGCCGTGGTTACGGCCTGTCGCACCGTTCGTAAGGTCGAAACGCTCCACCAGCAGGGTCTTGAAGCCGCGCAGGGCGCAGTCTCGCGCAGTTCCCACGCCGGTTATGCCGCCGCCGATGATTATAACGTCGAACTCGTTATTTCGCATATTCCTTATCTCCAAGAAGCTTGCGGAGTTTCAGAGGCTCATTGGTAGTGATGGCGTCTACGCCCATGTCGATGAACTTCTTCATGTCCTTTGTCCTGTTTACGGTCCATACGTTCACGCTCATTCCCAGGTCATGGGCCTCCTTGACCCACTCAGGGTGCATGTTGAACGCCGAATAAACGTAATCGATGCCGTTGATGCCGTCACGCGCGAGGACAGCTGGAGCAAGGTCGCCGTTGAGATACTGGTTCACGAACTCCGGAGCCTCTTTCGCCACAAGCTGGCAGGTATAGTAGCTGAACGAGATGAACGCCACTCTCGAAGGGTCGAACATGCGGTGCGCCTTCAGTACCTTGAAAGCCTTGTGCACGAGCTCAGCCTCTTTTTCTTTAGAAGGCTGTGTCTTGAACTCGACAATGAGTTTCGTGTCGCGCGACTTCCTGGCCTGCGCCACATACTCGTCGAAAGTCGGCCTCTTTTCGCCGTTCTTCAGCAGATGCGAGCTGAGTTCGGCGTATGTGTTCTTCGCTATCCTGAGTCCGTCGATGTCATGGTCGTGGTTGACGATGATCTCGCCGTCCGAAGTCAGGTGGATATCGCACTCGCTGCCCCAGAAACCGTTCTTCTGGGCCTCTATAAGGGATGCTATGCTGTTCTGGCTGTAGCCTGCCTCGTCGCATTTCCAGAAGCCGCGGTGCGCCACGATAGCTGTTTTGCCATCCTGTTTGATTTCAGGGAAAGAGTGACGGCCGCTTCCGGCGGCCTTTTTGCCGGCCGAGCAGCCGGCAAGTGCAAGAGCGCTGACAGCCGCAGCGGCCAGCAGGAGTAATGACTTTTTCATTTTAAAAAACTTTCTATCCATATTTTCAGTCCTATTCCCACAAGTATGATGCCGCCCGCGAGCTCCGCAGGGAAGCGGAACCGGCTTCCGGCAAAAGCACCGGCGAGAGTGCCGGCAAGCGAGAAAAGGAAGCTGCATAATCCTATGACAGAGACAGCCAGCCATATGGCCGAGTCCTGTCCGACAAAAATAAGTCCGGTAGCCAGGGCGTCTATGCTGGTGGCTACCGCGAGGATCAGGATTGTGCGGATGCTGTAATCCGCGTCCGCAGGAGCGTCCTGTCCTTTATCAGAGAAATGCCCTTTGATCATCTTGCCGCCTATGAATCCGAGCAGGAAAAGGGCTATCCACGGGGCCGTCCTGCTTATGAAATCCGAGAATGAGATGCCTGCGTAATATCCTATCAGCGGCATGCCGGCCTGAAAAAGGCCGAAGAACAGAGCCATGATGACAGAACCCTTCGCATGGAAACGGCGTGCCGCGATGCCCTTGCTCAGGCTGACCGCGAAGCAGTCCATTGCCAGGCCTATGCCCAGAAGTATAATTTCAAGAACGCCCATAAGCGACAAATTTAGAAAAATTTTCCTGTACTCTCCCGGATTAAGGAAGAGCACAGGAAGAATTCAATGTTTTATTCGGTCACGACGCCGAACTTGCAGTATTTGGTGATTCGGCATGTACCGCCGTTAGGGTTTGCAAGAGCACCGCCTTTCTGCTGCCAGTTTGCGGAAGTCTTGAGGCGGAACTGCATGATTTCGCAGTCTTTGGCAAGAGTCCATACAGCCTTGACGTTACCGTCCGTCGTGCTCTGTATGAAATTGTACTGAGCTGAAGTGCCGGTCTCGGTTTCTTCCTGCATTTCATATACAGGCTGCCATGCCTCTCCGTCCCAGTACTCCGCGATGGCATATTTATGGCCGGTTGCGGACACTTTTGTCAGGAAGTCTATCTCCAGCTTGGTGCCTGCCGGATAAACAGTGCCGTCGGAGAGCGTGAACAGCCAGTAGTCGCCTGGCCAGCCGCCGGTGATATAAGGGTCTCCGGTACCGCCTACAATACGTTTAGGATTGCCGGATGTAGGGGTGGTCGAAGTCTTGTCCACCTGATAATAATAGATGTTGCCGCCTTTCTTGACTGTGGAAGGAACCCTCATATCCGTATTGTCCGACAGAGTGCCGAAGCCTTCCGCCAGGCTGACAACTCCGGCAGTGCCGCCGAAGAGGTCCTTGTATTCGCCCATGGTGTCGGCTGTGAATGACCATTCCGCATAAAGAGGAGTCACTTTCCTGACTTCTATGTTGTCGATATAGAAGCGGTGCTGGCCGGATGCCTTGAACGAACCGTCGAAGCCCTCTTTGTTGGAGATAGCGATTATGGTGTTCGCGCTTGCGCCGGCGATGACTACCTCGGAATGAGTCCACATGACATCGCCTACGGCCTTCTGCGAGCATTCGAGAGGCTCGCTGGTCTGCGTGCCGTTGAGGAACTGGCCGTCACCCTGCAGCTTGAACTGGAGGTGAACCGCGTCGAGAGCTGAATTGGTCATGTGTATCGCCCAGTCGACCGACACTTTAATCATGTCGTGGCTCTCGGTAAGAGGGCTGAATGCGATGCCGCCCTGGGTATTGCCTTTGCAGAACTTCAGATAAGGATTCTCCTCGGTACCCTGGGCATAGATAACCTTTGCGGATGCATTGAGGTCGGTATAGCCCGCCGCCGCAAGAGCCGGAGCGAAGTAGTCGCCGAATGTAGAGTACATGTTCGGAGAATTGTTGTTGCTTGCGTCGATGCGCTCTGCGAGCGTCGCGTACGTGCCGTTCACGAAATCGGCTACGGTCTTTGTCTTGTTGTATTCTGCCACGAACGGACTTATCCAGCTGAAGTCATCGCTGAACAGAAGATCAGGATCATCAGGCTGGGCGGCATCCTGCGTAATGTTGAGGACCGCCTCGATGTCCTTGCCTTCGAGGGAGAATACCACGTGAGCCACGCGGGATGAGTTCTTGTCCGTATTCTCATCGACGGTGAATGTCACGGATGTTTTCTCCACCATCGCGGCAGGAGCGGTCTCAGGCTGCTTGAGGGTAACCCATGAGGCATCCGAAACGATATTGTATTTTGCGTTCGACTGCACGTTCACGGTCACTTCGTTCGCTTTCGCGCTGATGCTGACGTTGCTCTTGCTGATAGAGATGAAAGGATCGATATCCTGGCCTGCGGCGCTCTGCACCACAGGAATATCCATGGTGGAATCCGCTGAAATGACGGTGATGACGGCTTTGCGGAGCACTGAAAGCTCGCTCTGCGCGCAGATCACGTTGATCTCCGTCTCCTCGCCTGCCGCACCTGCGGTCTTGTCGAACGTGATCCAGTCCTCGGATGCCTCGAGCCTGAAATCATGGTCGGAAGTGATCTTTACAGTCTGCTCGCCGCCTGTACCTTCGAATGTAAGGAGTTTGGTCTCGGTCTTGATGTCGGCATACTCAGGATCCACGTCAGGACCAGAAACCTTGATATCGATGTTGTCGATGAAGAAACGGCCTGCGCCTGAAACGGCCCAGTCCAGAGAGAAGTTGCCCGCAGCATCTGTGATATACTGGCCGTCAGCATCCTTTCTGAGCACACGCTGCATCAGGAACACGAATTTGGTACGGCTGGTGACGCCCTGCGCCTTCATTACGGAAGTCTTGTTCCACAGGAACTGTCCTTTCTTCTGCTTTGAGACATTGCCGTCGCTGACCTTGGTGCCGTTGGCGAAACATCCGTCACCTATGATGACCACGCCCACAGGGCCTGCATCCACGGTGCCGTCACCCTGGACCATCATACAGTAGTCGAAAGTGATGTCGACATCGGTAGGTGCCGGAGGAAGAGCGGCAACCTTAAGCTGAAGGGCGGTATTGTGGCCGCCTGTCTTGCTGAACTTGAGATAGCCGTCCTGGAGGTAGCAAAGTTTTTCCGACGGATTGAGGTCGGTATATCCCTTTGCCATGAACAGAGGCTCGAACGCCGCCTTAAGAGCTGCGATATTCCAGATATTCGGAGCATCGGCACCCGTATTGGCCTCTCCTACCGTATCACCTACTTTTCCGCCTGCGTTACGGTAAGCCTCGACGATAGGGTCAAGCCATGAGAAATCGTCGAAGAATACCTGGGCGCCGGGAACAGGAGTTACAGGAACCACGCTCTCGTCATATCCTTTGTCCTCTTTTATGGAAACGATGATAAGGACAGGAGAGCCGTCTTGCTGGCCTACGCTGTACGCGTCGGCGACCACCTTGTGGTAGTTGAGTTCGCCCAGCTGCATTGAGTTCCTCTGGTTGAGCAGGGTGATCTCCTTCGATCTGCCTGTCACCCTCATTACGGCATCGGCAAGGAGCTTGCCCTCCACGAAGCCGGCGATAGAGCCCTCGACGCTCACGAATTCGGCAGCCTGAGGGTCATACGTATCGAGACCGGCGGTAATGTCTTTTGCCTCCGGATACGCAGCCTCGTCCTTGCCTGTTACATTGATAACGTCGAGCTGCATGGCAGGAATGCCGTTCACTGTGGCTTTCTTGCCGCTGAGCATCGCCTTCGATCCCAAAGCAAGTTCCTCAGGATCACCGTTTACATATATGCAGCCGGTCTCGTCATACGCGACGAAGCCCTCGTCGGACAGAGCGGCCACCGTAACGCCGGCAAGCTTGCACAGTTCCTCGTCATCAAGCCTGAGGAAATCGGCGACGGCAAGTTCCGGCTTGCCTTTGTAGCTGTCGCCTTTCTGCCTGATGACAACTATTCCGTTCTGGTTCGGATCCACTGAAGATCCTTTGAAATAGATCTTGGCCTCGCGTGGGAAATCCACCACGGCGCCGTCCTTGTTGTCTTCGACAGACACCGTGATATCCATGGCTCCCGAACCCGCATATTGGGACAGGATGACCCAGCTCTCGGCGCACTCGACCGTCCATGTGCCGTCCGCATACACAGGAAGTTCCTGCGGCTCGGCACCGACAGCCTCGAATGTCATGGTTGCATATTCCGCTGCAACCGCATTTGCCTGCTTCAGTTCTTCCCTTCTGCATGAGAATACGCAGGCGAGAACGAGAAGCGAAGCGGCACAATATCTGATGTTATTTAAAAGTTTCATAACAATCTTTCAGCTGAATTAAAAATTAAGACCGTCTGCCCAGCCCGGGTTCTGTGTCAGGCTATGGTTAAGCTGGCGCTCCTGGGTCGGCACAGGATACAGGTAGTCGCGGTCCTCGTTGAATGTATGGGCAACATCTCTCTGGTTGTCGACATAGCCCTTGTTGCCTTCGCTGAGGATAACGCCTGTCTTCTTGCCGATTTCAAGGACATTGGCAACCTTGTCCGAAGGCTTGTCACCCTCGTAAAGAACGATGTCAGCTTTTCCGTCACCGGTAAGGTCGTATTTTCCCGGGCCAGGGAAATAAGGGCCGTACATCTCCTGATCTATACATTTGCCTTCTCTCCAGCGCATGAGGTCGTCCCAGCGTTTTCCCTCCTGGGCAAGCTCGATTGCGCGCTCGCGGCGGATCTCGAGGACAACGCCCAGCATAGGATGGGCAAGGAGCACAGGGCTCTGGTATCCGTATTTCGGATTCGTAAGGTACGGGTCAGGGTCTGCGAGCGCCGCAGCAAGATCCATGTGAGGCATGCCCACGCGGTCGCGCAGCTTGTTGACGCTGATGTCGAGATCGTTCTGAGTAAGCGTACCAAGCTCGGCCTTGGCCTCGGCATAGATAAGATACTGCTCGCCAAGACGGTAGATAGGAAGGTCATTGTAGCTCATGTCCACGCGGCTCACGTTGTCGAGGGACATGTCCATCACGAATTTCGCAAGCTGGTAGCCTGTCACTGAAGAAGTATAGTCCGGAGCGAGGACTGTCTCAGGCTTGCCGATATAGGTATAGCCAGGAGTACGTGTGATGCATGACAGACGTGGATCACGGCCTGACATCTCATCTACGAATGTCATGGTCTCCCAGCCATCGATATCCGTGAAGCGGCTGCCGTCGCTCATGAGGAAGCTGTCCACGAATTTCTTGGTAAGGCCGGGACAGCCCTGTGAAGGCATGGTCGCGAATGCCACGGTGTTGTTCTTGCGGGACAGGACCTCTTCATATTTCATGGCGAGTATCATCTCGTCAGGATCCGCGTCGATCTCCGCGAAGAGCATGAGGTAATCGGTCCATGGGGTCTTTCTGTTGGCGGCGCTGCTCTTGAGCCTGTACCTGCCGCTGCTGATGATTGTTTCCGATGCGCTTGCCGCTGCATTGAGGAAATCCTCGGAAGACTCGTATTCATCGCTCCAAGGTTCTCCGGTAGAGGTATTGTTAGGATGATATTTGCGGTAAGTGCCCTCATAAAGGCAGAGCTGCGCTTTCAGCGCGAGAGCAACGTATTTGTTGACCCTGTAGATGGAAGACTCCGCAGGAAGGCCTGCTATCGCATCGTCCACGTCAACCAGTACATTGTGCATTACAAACTCGCGGCTGTCACGCGGATTGTACAGGGCAGGATCATCGTCGTCATAAGGCCTGTCCACCCATGGAACGTCGCCGAAGCGTTTTACTTTCTCGAAATAGAAATATGCGCGGAAGAACTTCGCGAGGGCGGTGTACTCGGCCCTCACCTGCTCGTTCCTGCAGTTGTCCACATTCTCGAGAAGGTTGTTTATGCGGCGCAGCATGGTGAAGCTCCATCCGCCTCCTGTAGCGGGCACCTGGCGTACATTGCCGCCGCGAAGCTCGTTGGAGAGGTTAGTGTTGATATAATGGTCGCTCTGTGCCTCATAGAATTTCGCATTGTCATCGAACTGCGCGTAGAACGCATCCGAGA
Source organism: uncultured Muribaculaceae bacterium (assembly GCA_964385835.1). Lineage (GTDB taxonomy): Bacteria > Bacteroidota > Bacteroidia > Bacteroidales > UBA932 > Cryptobacteroides. The sequence goes on from CAYLQE010000005.1 coordinate 22,247, forward strand.
ACAGGCGCAGACCGGTTTCCGTCTCGAAAATTGATTTATTGTTCAGGGTCGCCTCCGGTTTTGTGTTCAGAAGATCACATGCCGAAGCGCTCAGAATCAAAAGAGGAAGAATTACAAAATATTTTTTCATATACATAGCCTCCTACATTAGAATGTGATGTCTATACCGAACATATAAGTCTTCTGCCATGGATAGTACATCTGGTTTCGTGCAGAGTCATTTGCTGAGTTCCTCTGGAAAGCGGCCTCAGGATCGAGGTATTCGGTGACTTTCTTAAGAGGTGACCAGTAGCAGAGGTTCTCGCCTGTAAAATAGATGCGCACCTTGTCGATGCTTATCTTCTTCGTAAGCTCGGCAGGCAGGGTATAGCCCACGGTGAGGTTCTTGAAACGCAGGTAGCGCAGGTTCTGGAGGTAGCGGTTGTTGACCTTCGAGAGCTGGCCGCCAGTGGATGAGTATGCGCGCGGACGAGGGAAATACGCGTCGGTATGTGTCTCGCTCCAGCACATCTTCGTATAGAAGTCACGAGGGATGAATGAAGTATAGGAATATGCGTAAGGTCCCCAGAACGACATGTTCATCCTCGTAGGATACCAGTAGTGGTTACCCGTGCCCTGGAAGAACGCGCTGATATCGAAGCCCATCCAGTCCATGGAAAGATTGAAGCCGTACTGCAGCGACGCGAGGCTGTTGCCCAGAATCTTCCTGTCGCCCGGATCTTCGAGAGTACCGGCTCCTGTGGTGAGCTTTTTGTCTCCGTCAAGGTCCACATATTTGAGGTCGCCGGCCATCACGCCGCCTGTCATACGGCCCGTGATATATGATTCGATGTCGCAGACATTGTTCTGATAGTCTTTCGCTTCCTCGTCGCTTTCGAACAGGCCGTCGACAACGAAGCCCCAGATATCGCCTACCCTCTGGCCTACATAGTAGTCGGAAAGCAGTTTGTCAGGGTTGTTGGCATATCTGGTAACGTACGTGCGGTAATCGCTCAGGGTACCCTTGATGCTGTAGCCGAACGGCTTGCCTGCCAGCTTGAACTGGTCTCTCCATGAAAGGGCGAGCTCGTAGCCGCGGGTAGTCAGGTCAGCTGAGTTCACCTTAGGGGCGCTCGCGCCGTAGACTCCCGGAATCTTCTGTCCGTCCACAAGCATGTTCACGGTGTTTCGGATATATACGTCGCCTGTAAACTCGAGACGGTTGCCGAGCAGAGCCGCATCCAGACCGAGGTCATACTGCTGTGCGGTCTCCCATGTAAGGAACGCGCTCACAGGATTTGAAAGCGAAGCGTATTTGCCGTTGTTGGTGCCTTCGCCGAAACTATATGAATAGTGTCCGCTTGTATTGAATTCATAAAGGGATACTGTCTGGAGGTAAGAGAAGTCTGAGACTTCCTGGTTGCCGAGGCTGCCGAAAGAGGCACGGAGCTTCAGATTGTCCACTACAGATTTGGCAGGAGAGAAGAAAGGTTCCTCGCTGATACGCCAGCCTGCTGATGCAGAAGGGAAGAAGCCCCAGCGCTGGCCGGGAGCGAAACGTGACGTGCCGTCGTAACGTCCGGAGAGCTCGAACAGGTAACGTCCTTTGTAATCATAGTTCGCACGCGCGAAGAAGCCGAGCAGAGCGTTGCTTGTGGCGCCGCCGCCCACGCTCGAGATGATACTGCCGTCCGCTGAAGGGCCCACAAGGTTGAGGTCATTGAGCTCCGAGCTGAGAAGATACTGTCCGGAAGCGGTGACGGTCTTGCGGTGATATGTCTCCATGTTCATGCCGGCGGTCACGGTAAGATGGTGGGCCGAAGCGAACGTGTCCTCGTATGTGGCGTATGCATTGGCTGAAAGACGCTGATAAACCGCTACAGACTCCGAGAGTTCGTCAAGGCCCGCACCTGTAGAGTACGACTCAAGGGCTGCATCGGGATACCTTCTGAAATAGATAGGATATGTACGTCCCGTGTTCCTGTTCTCATACTGGCGGTAAGTGAAGTTGCCCACGATGCTGAGCTGCTCGATTGGCTTGATCGTCAGCTGTGTGGTATTCGCGAAATCGCTCTTTCTCTGAGTGTTCTTGTCGATGCCGTCGCCGAAAATGATATGGCGGCCGTTGGCTACGTTGTAGCTGCCGTTGATCATCGGAGTTCCGTATACCCAGCTGCCGTCAGGGTTCTTGAGCGGGAACGAAGCCAGGGCATGACGTGATGCGTATGCGAAAGAGTCCTCGACATCGCCGGAGCCTACCCAGTCGTAAATTGAAGAGTAGAATGAGGTATTGTTCGAAAGACGCATGTACTTGTTGAGCTTGGCATCGAATTTCGCGCGGAGGTTGTATTTCTGGAACACATCCGGATTTACCTTGACGACACCGACCTGACGGTCATAGCTTCCTGAGATATAATATCTCACTGCATCGTTGCCGCCGCTGACGGAAATCGCCTGCGAGAGAGTAGGATGCCTGTCGGTGTAGAGTTCGTGATACCAGTCGGTGTTGCAGTAGTACACCCACTGGTTGCGGCCGTTGCGGAAATCCTCCACTATCCACGGACGCGAAGGGTCTTCCGTAACATCGTTTACGCGGGCAAGAAGCTGTGCCATATCATAGTCGGTATAGGTCGTGTAGTTCTTGCCGGCATCGGATGCCCAGAATTTGTCCACCGTGTAGGCAGACCAGTAGCCGCGGGTCTCGTAATCGGTAGAAGTCGTAGGCTCCTCCCAGCCGAAACGTCCGCTGTATACGATCTTGGCCTTGCCGTCTTTTGAACTGGACTGTTTGGTTGTCACGAGGATCACGCCGTAGGTACCGCGCGCGCCGTAAACGGCTGCCGCGGAAGCGTCCTTGATTACTGAGATGGATGCGACATCGTTAGGATTCACGCGGTCCAGATCGCCCGGAACGCCGTCGATGAGCACGAGAGGCTCGGCATCGTTGATAGATGTGATGCCTCGGATGTTCAGAGTACCTGTCGAGCCGGGGTTACCGGATGAGGTGGAGATGTTCAGACCTGCGACAGAACCCTGCAGCATGGTTGAAAGGTTGTGGGCCGAACGGTCCTGGAGCTCTTTTGCATCCACTGCGGTGACGGCACCTGTAAGGTTGACCTTCTTCTGGGTACCGTAACCTACGACGACAGTCTCTTCAAGCATGGTATTGTCCTCTTCCAGAGTAATCGTAACGGAAGTCTGGCCCTGAGACAGGCGCACCGTCTGGGACTTGTAGCCCAGAGATGTCACGCTCAGTACGTGTTCGTCTCCCTTAACGGTAATGGTGAACATACCATCAAGATCTGTCACGGCGCCATTGTCAGTGCCTTGCTGAATTACCGCCACGCCTACGACAGGTTCGCCGGTCGTGTCAACGACCTGTCCCGACACTTTCGTCTGGGCGAAAGCGGCTGCGGAACCTGCGAGGGAAAGCAGCAATGTCAAAGTTAGAATGTGTAAGAATTTCTTAAACATAACTTTTGATCTTAGGTTAATAATAGGAATATTGTTTGTTATTTATATGTATCTATATTGAATTCCTTAGGACGGTTCATGACCTCGGTATAGACCCTGCCACAGTCGTCCGTGACCTTTATTGTAAGGGTCGATGAGGCCGAAGATGCCGTCACCTTGAATATGTGGTTGGTAGTGTTCTGATGCCATGTCACGGACGATGACTCTTTCAGGCGCGGAACGGTGTATGACAGCAGGAAGCCCGGGTCGTATGCGTTTGAAAGACGGGTGACGGTGAGGTTCTTGCCGTTCTCGGTGACCTCGACCTTCCAGTTGCTGTTGTAGTCCCATACGTTGATAAGCACCTCGTTTGCCGAGCTCGAGGTCGAGTAATTGCCTTTGTCCTCTGCCTTGAAGGCCGCTTGCCTGGACGAAGCGACGTCGAAACTTGCCGAGGAAATCCGGTTGCGGTCGTAGCTGCGGAACTGATAGTCCTCGTCCCTGCCGATTGTCTTGTACAGGGTCTTCTCCGTTTTGCCGGTCACATTGGTGATGCGGTAGCCTCCCAGGGCGCCGTCGGTACCCATATTGAAGGTAGGATAGTATTTTCCGGACCACCACCATGCCGCGCATACGGCGCCGCTGTTGTGCTCTTTGATATTGCCGTTCTCCACATTGTACACCACGTGCGTATGTCCGGTGACGGCCGTCACGCTGTAGCCGGAGAATACGGAGGTGAAGGCGGAAGCGTTGTTCAGCGACGCGCCTGCGGTCTTGTTGTACAGAGGAGCGTGCATCGTGAACACGACAGGAGTGTCCTTGCTTACGAATGAAAGATCCTTTTTAAGCCATTCGATCACCTCGCTCACGACATAATCGTTGTATTCGCGCACGCTTCCGTCCGTCTGGGACGCGGTTTTGTTGGTGCACTGGATATCGTCGATAACGATGTAATGGATCTTGCCGATATTGAATGAATAGTAGTTAGGGCAGAGGTCCTTCCTGAAGCGGAGAATCGTGTCCCAGTCGCCGGTGGCGTTCATATCATGGTCGTGATTGCCCGGAGAATGGAAGATCTGAAGGCCCTTGATAGCGTTCACGTCCGCAAGATACTGGGCGAAACAGTAATTGTTCTGGTACCAGTACAGATCCCATGTCATGTCACCCAGGGTCATTGCGTAGATCTTGTCGGAAGGATGTCCGCTGATATATTTGGAAATCTCCGAGGTAAAGGTGGCGAACTGCTTGCGGTCGCTGGTGCGGTTCGCCATGTGCATGTCTCCGAAATAGAGCATAGTGTGGTTAGTCTGGTCGCCGGCCTCGAAAAGGTTGAAATCCACTCTCTCGGCCACAGACGCAGGATACTTGAGATTCTTGTGGAGCTGCGGCACTACGCCGTTGGACGCCACTTCGTAACCGCTCGGAACGGAGATGAACACATATCCGCACTCCTTCTTTGATTTCATCTGGTACACGCCGTTCTTATCCGTCTTCACGACCTCATATCCGTCGCTTATCACGACATCGGCAAGAGGCGTCACGCCGCAGCTGACAAGGCCGTACACAGTGGATCCGGCATCAGCTTCTACCTTTCCTCCGCCTCCGGCCGTGACATAGGACACGCGGCCGAAGCCTTTCAGCATGCCGTTTCTCCTGAGACAGAAATTATAGCGGCCGAGAACGAAATTCGAAGGCAGAGCGTATGTGAACGAGGTCTTGCCAAGCGAAACGATAGGGATGACCGTATCTGTATCGTCTTCCGAACGCAGGACCACGACATCCGTGGCGGCAGGGCCGAAACCGGCGGCAAACTCACATGTGATTGTCTGTCCCTCCCCGGTCACTTCGATCTCTTCCGGAAGTTTCAGCCTGACCTGGTCCAGAGACACGGAATCCGGTGCAGGACTCTTTTTTTCACAAGACGCAAAAAGGATTATGGCGCACACCGCGCCCAGCGCTCTTAAGAATCTTTTCATTTACAAAATATGCTTTAAATATACCAATTTAATAAAATGTGCCCAAAATGCCATTATTTTGTGCCGTTTTTTACGTATTTTTTAAAGAAGTCCCATATTTCTCCGGTCGTATCCATGTCTGCAAGCTGCCATGAATGCTTTCCGCCCCGTACCTCATACAGGCGCACTTCGCAGCCGTACGGACTGCCGAGATAACGGTGAAGCACCACCTTGCGGGAAGGTTTTGCAGGGTTCTTCAGGGCGAGTTCCGACACCTCTTCATATTCGCACGCGTTCGCGGACACGAGATCGCCCACGGCCAGAGGCACGGAAAGGTACGCGCCCCATCCGCCTTTGTTGTCCGGGTCGCCGTCCCATGCGGATGTCGTGTCGGCGGTTCCGTGCACCTCCATGAACGGCACTGGTCCGGAAGGTTTCATGCTGCGGTTTACCCATTGCATTTCCAGGCCGGCGACGGATGCGATGGCATTGAATGCCTCCGGATGCCTGAACGCTATGATATAGGACAGATCCCCACCGTTGGACATGCCGCAACAGAATGCGTTGTCACGGTTCAGGCCGTAATCCTCCGCCACCTTGTCAGCAAGTTTCAGCACGAAGTCCACATCATCGGTTGTCATAGTCTCCTGTTTGGGATAGCGCACGTTCCAGCCCGGCTTGTAAGCGCCTTTGACCCCGTGGCCCTGAGGCACGCATACGGCAAACCCTTGTCTGCGGGCCGTCTCCAGCATTTCGGGACGGTATCCGTAAGCCTTGCCGCCGTAGCCGTGGAGCATAAGTACGAACGGACTTCCGGCCGCAAGCGAATCAGGCACATATACATAATATTCCCTATCCAGTCCGCCGTGCGCCATAGTGTGGCGCACGGCCTTGGAATACAGCGAGGGCTCCTCATTGCAAGGGGCCGCCTCGCTTATTTTCACTATCATCGCGGACACTGGCCCCATGGTTATGGTATCATGAGCCTTGCCGGTCTTGTATTTTGTCTTGCCGCTCGAGAGCACCGGAGCGATGACCGTCCCCGGATTCATGCCGCTCTGCGGAGCGATATTCACGCTCTGCTGCGAAGAAGTCGGGTTCAGCGCCACGAGATAGGTCCTGACACCGTCAGAGCGGAGGTATACCATAGGATAAGGCTTGCCTTCCGTCATTACCGGCGTCCAGCGGCTGTCCGCCCAGAAAGCCTGCTCGGATTTGCGCAGCGCGATCAGCGCACGGGTCCAGTTCAGAAGCGAGTTGCCGTCGTTTTCCTGGCTTTCCACGGTAATCATGCCGGGCGAGACAGGATTCCTGCACCCGTTTTCTTTCCACTCCATATATTCCTTGTACGAATTCGCAGGAGTCCATTCGGGGCATACCGGAAGATATATCCGCTCCGGATCGCAGCTGCTGAATCCGGCATTGGCGCCGCCGTCCCACTGCATAGGGGTGCGCGCGCCGGCGCGTTCCTTTCCGTTGTGGTTGGCGCCCTCGACGTTTGGCAGTCCTACAAGGCTGCGCATGCCTATCTCATCGCCGTAATACAGGATCGGGAGCGGCTGGGTAAGCACCCATGCCATCATCACCTTCAGCTGGTCCGCGCTGTTGCGCGCGCCGCAGTTCATGCGCAGATGATCGTGGTTGCCGGTCAAAGACGCGAAATAGCCCCAGTCCTTTGTCCGTTCCAGCGCCTTGCCGTAGCTGTCCGTATATTTTTTCAGCACGTCTTCCGCGTTTACCTTCCTGTCAACCTTGCCTGCGGGCCACGGTTCGCCGTACAGGTCGCGCAGGGAAGGACGGCAACCGTCCAATGAGAAATACACTCCCCCGTCCGCCTGATGCTTTTTGTCGAAATACATCTGACGGTTGGAAGATCCGGCCGCATTAAGGTACATGTCCACATTGAATCCGGCGGCAAGGCAATACTCGGGCGCGTTCCATTCGGCCATAAGCACCCTGTCAGGATAGTTCTCATCCATCCACGAGCGTATCTCGCGCCAGAAAGCCATAATGGCGGTCTTGTCCTTGTCGTTCTTTATAAGGCTGTTGGCCATGTCCACGCGGAAGCCGTCCACGCCCTTGGAATACCAGAAGGCCAGGATATTCCTGAATTCCTGCTTTACCGCTGATGGGCCCGGATCGTTCACTCCCTGCTCCCACGGATGTTCCGGGTCGGGATCCGCATAGCCGAAGTTGAGAGACGGCTGGCAGGCATAGAAGTTCTTCATGTAGTATCTGGCACGCTCCGCACCGGGGATTTCAGATGCGAGCATCCATTTTCCGCGGGTATCCTGCAGGGGATTCTCAGACGCGAGCATGGCCTTGAGGTCCCTCTCCGCCTTTTTGTCAGGCAGGACGTCGCTCCAGATATAATAATCGCTGTAGCGCTGGTTGGCGTCTTTCTGCATGCTCTGGAGGAACCACGGGTGATCCATCGAGGTATGTCCGGGCACCAGGTCCAGCATTACCTTGATGCCGCGTTTGTGACACTCCCGTATAAGTTCCACCAGATCGGAATTCGTACCGAAACGGCTGTCCACCTTGTAGTAGTCCTTGACATCATATCCGCCGTCAATCCAGCCGGACTCGAACATCGGGTTGAACCACACGGCGGTTACCCCGAGGCTCTTGATGTAATCCAGCCTGGAGATGATGCCGGGAATATCGCCTGTTCCGTTTCCGTCCGAATCCTGGAACGATGACGGATAAATCTGATAGATGACGGCATTCCGGAGCCATTGCGGGCCTTTTTCCCATGTCTGTTCAAAAGAGCCGGGTACGGGCTGGGCCGCGCACAAAGGGAGCAGCGCCAGCGAAACGGCATAAAGCAAGATCTTTTTCATATCCTTAAACTTGAATAACTACAAATTTATCGAATATGAGCATACATATCCCGCGGAAAAGAAAAATTTTAGGTATTTCAAAGACAACTCAAAGCGTATATCACTGCATATCAACCGACAAACAAATAGCCATCACATGGAAATTTTAGATTATTTCGCGGATCTTGTTCTCGAATTCGCCTTTTTCATAGTAGGAATTGCGGCGCATGGCAGACCTTCTGGAATAGACGGAGGTGGCCGGAATGTTCATAAAGCGGGCTATCTGGCCCGAATCCTTGAAGCCAAGACGGATGGTGGCCAGTATGCGGAGATCCGTACAGAGCCCTGTCCCTTCGGCGAACTTGAAGCCGTCTTTCATCAGTTCGTTCACCCTGCTCACGAAATCAGGATACAGGTTCAGGAAAGTGATGTCGAAGTTTCTGTAGAATTCCTTGTAGGCCTCGCGTTTCTGAGGCTCCCTGAGCATGGCTTTCACGGCATCCTCGCCGCCCTCCTTTATCGCCTTGCGCAGATTGTGCCTGTATTCGTCCACATTGCCGATACTGTCAACTGCCATTTCCATATACCTGAACAGATACTGCTCCTTGATGGTGCTCTCGTCCTTCAGACGGGCATTCGTCAGCTGCATGACGCCGTTCATCTTATGCAGCGTGCGGTTCTGCCTTATGGTGCGGACAAGAAGATAGGCGATCGCGGCCGCTAATACGAGAAGCACCGCCACAAAAGAGAAAAGCGTGACGATGTACAGGTTCCTGTTCTTTTCAAGCGCGTTGGCAAAGACAAGCTCGTCCTGAGCCGACAGTTCTATGCGGTTCATCCAGTTTCCGCTTATGGCGTCCTCCATGGAAACCTGTATGTATTTGGTGGCATAGCCGTAATATCCCATATCGAACAGCGCGCGTGACAGCATGACAAGGGAATAGTAATCCGCCACAGGCACCTGTATATCGTATATCGCGGACTGCGCCAGCCAGTATGCGTAATCGACATCGTCGCCCTCGTCCTTGCGGCACACGGCTATATTGTATGCGGCCAAAGCCTTCATGTGCGTGTCGGGAGTGCTGTCAAGCACGCGGCGGAAGTCCTGCACCGCACCTTCGGTATCGCCTGCATAACGTTTCAGAAGGCCGCTGTAGCGATATGCGTAATCATCCGGCAGGATTTCCGTACGCAGGGCGCGTTCGAGCACCGACACGGACAGCTCTATGTCGTCGGGAAAGGCCGCGCAGCTGCGCTGTATCTCGCATATATAGCGGAGTTCGAACCCCACCGACACGGAATCAAGCGATGCCTGCGCGATACCTCCGCGCAGGCCGTCGCTGCTGCCCCTTATAGTCCGCATGCGCATTCTGCACACCTCCGTCCTGTTCCTCAGCTCATCGCTCGTGCTCAGCCTCTCCATCGTGTCCAGATAGCGTGCGGATGAATCCACATTCATATACGAATAAGCGGAAAACAGCGAATATGCCGCCTCCCATTTCAATGAATCCGTTTCCGAACGGAGCAGATCCGCACGCAGGGAATCGGCCCGTGAATTGAAACGGTCCACATAATATTCCTTGTTGTCCAGGGTGGAATCAAGCTCCCTGACCTTAAGAAACAGACGCATCCTGTCCGAACATGACGAAAGGCACATCACGGACAGGACGAAACTTATCAGACATGAGGGCCTCATCGGACTCTGATAGTCTTGCCCGCACGTATCGCGTTAGGGTTCTTGATACCGTTCAGACGGCAGATATTGTTGACGGTGGTATGGTATTTCTTCGCAATACTGCCCAGATTCTCTCCGTCGCGCACCTTGTGGTACACCATGGCCCTGCGTGCGGCCTCTTCATCGGCTTTCTTCTTGGCTTCGAGCGCCTTGGCATCATCCTCGACAAGCAGGAACTCTTCGTCGAAATTCTGGTCGTAGCTGCTGGAAGCGGAGAAATAGCGGCGTTTCAGCACCATGATGCGCTGCTTGAGATCGCCGGTGCTGAAATCTATGATGCGCATAGGATCGAACGCCAGTCCCTTGTACCTTGCCTCGAAATGAAGGTGAGGGCCGGTGCTGCGGCCCGTATTGCCGCTCTTGCCAATCACATCTCCTGCATGCACTATATCGCCAGGCTTCTTGTCGAAAGCCGACATGTGTCCGTAAAACGTTTCCAGGCCGTTGTTATGGCGCAGGATCATTATCTTTCCGTATCCGTGCATAGTTGTAGCCACACGCACCTTTCCGTCAAAAGGGGCATACAGCGGCGACCCTGCCGGCAGGCCTATGTCGATGCCCTGGTGACGGCGCCCGTGGCGGATGCCGAACCTGCTGGTGATACGTGTAGCTTCCGTAGGGCGGTGATACTCGCTCAGAGCGTCCACAAGCCATATAGCCCAGGTCTCAGGGATGGAATCCACAGCAACCTGATATGGATTGGTGGCCGTTTCGTTCCAGGCCTCAAGGAATACACCGGCGGAAGCTATATACTCGTCAGACTTCGAGAAATGCCATGTATTGTCGTTGAACAGAATCACGTTCACGCCAGGCACGGCGGTAGGAAGAGTATCTATGACATTCGAGCGGCTTTCGCTGATGCTCTGCACGGGAGAGATATCGCCGCGGCTCACTATGGTGCCGAGCACATTGACGCTGTCGGGGGCCACGGTTTTCAGGGAGTCCTCCGGCATGGGCATGGATGCATCCGAATTACGGGCCGAAAGGGCTATGCCGCAAAAAAGAGCGAGAAACAATGCTGTCTTTTTCATGCTATGCCCTCACGCCGCCGAACTGAGTCTCGATTATATCCTGAGCCTCGGCGATTTTAGCGTTCAACACCTCTTTGTCAGATGCCTCGCAGATGAATCTGAGGTAAGGCTCCGTATTGGAAGGGCGCACATTGAACCACCAGTCTTCGAATTCGATGCGGTAGCCGTCGAAATCCATCTCCGCCGACGGAGTCTGCTGCGCCTTGAAATGAGCGCATATCGCCTTCATGGCGCCGGCCTTGTCCTCCACCTTGAAATTGATCTCGCCGGAGTTGAAATATGCAGCGATCTCCGCAATCGCCTCGCTCAATGTCCTGCCCTCGCGTTTGAGCCCCGCCACTATGCGCAGGACGATAAGGGAAGAAAGGAGTCCGCTGTCCGAATAGAAGAAATCCTTGAAATAGTAGTGGCCGGCCAGCTCGCCTCCCCAGAGTCCGTCGATATCGCGGAGCTTCGGAGCGGCAAACGCGCGTCCCACACGCCATGTATGCACGTCACATCCCAGCGGCCTGAGGTATTCGGCCACAGCCTTGGAAGAACGTATCTCCTGCAGCACGACAGGATTCTTCGCGCCCCTCTCGCCTATGAAATAACGTGACATGAGGGCTATGACGAGGTCAGGAGCCACGAACTGCGATTTCTCGTCCACGAACATCACGCGGTCCGCATCGCCGTCGAAAATCACGCCGACATCGGCTTTTGTCCGCGCGACGAGTTGTTTGAGGGCCTCGACATTCTTCGGAACGAGAGGGTTAGGCTCGTGATTTGGAAAACGTCCGTCGATCGTGTCGAAAATATATGAAGGGCTGTCTCCGTACACCTCACGCGCGAACAGGCACGACATGCCGTTGCTCAGGTCGAACGCGATCTTGATGCCTGAAAGATCAGCCTTGAAAGGCTCCATGAAGCTGTAATAGTCCTCCATGATATCCATGCTGCGCACCTCGCCTTTCTTTGCGGCCGCAGGAGTAGGACGTCCCTCCTCGATCCACTGCCGTATCAGGCCCAGGCCGTTGTCAAGGCCTACCGGAAGCGCGTTCTCGCGGCTGACCTTCATTCCGTTGTACTCCGCCGGATTGTGCGAGGCCGTGATCTGTACGGATGCCTTGAATCCGTATTTTGCAGTGGCGAAATACACCATCGGAGTGCTGCTCAGCCCTATGTCCACGGCGTCCGCGCCGGAATCGGTGATTCCCTGTATCAGCCAGTCATGGATTTCCTGTGAAGAAACGCGGCAGTCGCGGCCCACCAGCACGGTGTCCGTACCGAGAAGTTCCGGAAGAAAGTATCCTACCTTGTAGGCTGTGGTCTTGTCGAAATCCTTGTTGTAGATTCCCCTGATGTCGTAAGCGTGAAATGCTCCCATAATGTTATTTCGTTTTATACCCGGTCTGCACCTTGCCGCGGGCGATGTTCTGTAGTTTCTTGGCTATCATTTTCTTGCGTATAGGAGCCACCCTATCCACAAACATGTGTCCGTCGAGGTGGTCGAGCTCATGCTGGACCATGCGGCAGGCGAACTTGTCGAACTCCTCCACAACTTCCTTAAGGTCCTCGTCATAATAGCGGACCTTTATCGAAGAGGGACGGGTCACGTCGGCATATACGCCGGGAATGCTGAGGCAGCCCTCGCTGAACGTGCATGTGGAACCGCTCTCCCATACCACCTCAGGATTGATGAGGGTACGCCTGAAACCGTCAAGATAAGGGTAGACGTCCTCCATGCCCTCGCCGGTCACGATCACGACGCGTCTGGATACGCCTATCTGGGGCGCGGCAAGTCCGCAGCCCTCGGATTTCTTAAGAGTGTCCTTCAGATCCGTGACAAGAGAGGCTATAGCCTCGCGATCATTCAGATCGATATCGGTGCATTCATCCCGAAGCACCTCATTTCCGAAAAGATAAATTGGTCTGATCATTATTTTTTCTGTCCATATAAGTTTGAAGGATAATGGAGGCACTGATCTTGTCCACCTCGGTCTTGTCGCGCCGGCGTGACGCCTTCATGCCGCCGTCTATCATCGCCCTGTGGGCAAGGACGGAGGTGAAGCGTTCGTCTTCCAACACGACGGGAATTTCCGGAAAAGACTTCTGCAAGGTCTTGAGGAATCCCCTGACATCTGCCGCCGCTTCCGACGGAGCGCCGTTCATATTGACCGGCATGCCGACAACGAAACGCACAATAGTTTCTTTTTGGGCGTAATTATTAAGATAATCTATTATCTTTGCAGTAGCAACTGTCTCCAACGGGGAGGCGAAGATACCCAGCGGGTCACTGACCGCAAGGCCCGTGCGCTTCCTGCCGAAATCTATGCCTATTATCCTGTTCATCAGACAACAAAGATAACAAATATGTCCAAGAGAAACAAATTTCATATCGATTGGGAGTTCAGCAGGCTCGAACTTGCCATTGCCGCCGTGTCCGTAAGCGTCATAAGTTTCTGCCTGTTTTACATACTTTTCGCGTTCACTCCGCTGCACAACGTGATCCCCGGCTACCCTACCGCAAGCGTACGGCGCCAGCAGATGGAAACGGCGATCAGGGTGGATTCGCTGGAACGCTGCATACGCAGGTGGGAGCTTTATTCCGAGAACCTGCGCAACGTCATCGCCGGCGGACAGCCCGTAAGCATCGAGAGCATGATACGCCAGGTGAAGGGCGACAGTACAGTCAGGGATGCCGGAACCCTGGCCAAGAGCGACAGCACGATACGCGCCGCCATTATCGAGGAGGAGAAATTCGAGATATCCGACAAGAACAAGAGGAATCTCCAGATAGAGGGCATTCATTTCTTCAAGCCCATGGCCGGAACGGTGTCCACCCAGTTCGACAACGCGCTTCATCCGTATATAGACATCACGGCACCCGAGGGCAGCCCTGTGAAATCCGTCCTTGACGGGTACGTGATATACACCGAATGGAGCGAGAGCTACGGCTGGAGCATAATAATCCAGCATGACAACAATATAATATCGATATACCGCCACAACCAGAAACTGCTGAAGAACGCGGCTGACTTCGTACACGCGGGTTCGAACATCGGCCTGCTGGGCAGCGGCAGCCTGTCGCAGGGCTCGCATCTGCAGTTCGAGCTGTGGCAGGAAGGAAGGCCGGTGGATCCCGCGATCTACATCAATTTCTGACAAGAAGACGTTTCCAAAGAATCCTTGCATAAAAATTCCAGGAATGAAAGACAACAGAAAAAATATCGCCGTACTGGGGAGCACAGGCAGCATAGGCACCCAGACGCTCGACGTGATCTCCCGGCATCCGGACCTGTTCCATGCGGAGCTGGTGACGGCAAACAACAATGTGGAGACGCTCTCCCGCCAGGCCGTGGAATTCGGAGCACGCGACGCGGTGATATGCAACGAGGCGAAATACAATGAGCTGAAGGCCGCGCTCGCAGGCACGGGAATCAATGCGCACGCCGGCATGGATGCCGTATGCGCCCTGACAGCAGGCGGAAACATCGATACGGTGGTGACGGCAATGGTGGGATTCAGCGGAGTCCGCTCCACCGTCGCCGCGGCAAAAGCGGGAAAAACCATAGCGCTGGCAAACAAAGAGACCCTCGTGGCCGCCGGAAGCGTGGTAACAAGGCTCGTGAAGGAGTACGGGGCGTCCGTGGCGCCCGTGGATTCGGAGCACAGCGCGATATTCCAGTGCCTTCAGGGCAACGAAGGCCAGAAGATATCAAAAATCCACCTCACGGCATCCGGAGGCCCTTTCCGCACATGGGACAAGGCGGACATAACGAAGGCCACGGCCGCACAGGCCCTGAAGCATCCGAACTGGAACATGGGGGCGAAAGTGACAATAGACAGCGCTTCCATGATGAACAAGGGTCTGGAGGTTATAGAAGCCAAATGGCTGTTCGGCGTCAGTCCGGACAAAATAAATGTGATCGTGCATCCGCAGTCCGTGATACATTCCATGGTGGAATACGAGGACGGCGCGGTATTGGCCCAGCTGGGGCATCCCGACATGCGCGAACCTATCCAGTACGCGCTCTCTTATCCTGACAGGCTTCCGCTGAACAACGTAAAGCTGGACTTCGCGGCTCTCGGCCGCCTGGAGTTCCACGCGCCTGACATGGACAGATTCCCGTGTCTCGGCATAGCTTTTGATGCGATACGGCGCGGCGGCACGGCCCCGACGGTGATGAACGCGGCCAACGAGGTGGCGGTAAAGGCATTCTTAGAGGGCCGGATCGGATTCTACGGCATAGCTGAACTGATCTCCAGGACCATGGACGGCATGCCGTTCATCGCGGAGCCGTCACTGGAGGAAATTTACGAAACTAACGGCGAGGCATATTCGTATGCCCGCACACTTATCAAATAAACTGCACATGCGATTCATACAGGTACTGCTGGCACTCAGCATATTGGTATTCATACACGAACTGGGACATTTCCTGTTCGCGAAGATGTTCGGCATACGTGTGGAGAAATTCTACATGTTCTTCGATGCCGGAGGTTTCAGGCTGTTCAGCACGAAACACAACAAGCTCCTGAACCGCCTTTTTCCGAAACTCAAGGACTGCGACACCGATTACGGAATAGGATGGCTGCCTCTCGGAGGCTACTGCAAGATAAGCGGCATGGTGGACGAGAGCATGGATCTGGAACAGCTGAAAAAAGAGCCTCAGTCATACGAGTTCCGCACACATCCGGCATGGCAGCGTCTGCTGGTGATGGCCGGAGGCGTGCTTTTCAATTTCATACTCGCCGCCGTGATATTCACAGGCCTGCTCTCGCATGAGGGCAGCGCATATCTGCCGAACGAGGGAAACAGCATTTACCCGAACGCCCTCGCCCGCGAGATGGGTTTCCGCAGCGGCGACCGCATACTGCTGTATGACGACTACGCTCCTGAGAAGTTCAACCTTCTGCTGCCGGAGCTCGCCCGCAGGAATCCGGATGCCGTGACAGTGCTCAGGGGCAGCGATACCGTGCGTCTGTATATAGACCACTCACGAATGGGAGAGCTTCTGAATTCGCCGGATTATTTCATGCTGGCGCTGCCTTTTGTGGTCGACAGCATACCGCCTTCATCCGTAAATTACGACAGCGGCATAGCGAAGGGTGACAGGATATACGCCATAAACGGCACGGGAGCCGGATTCGTGCAGGATGCGAAGGCACTGCTCCAGGAAAACAGGGGAACGCTGATAGAGGCCGGGGTGCTGCGCTCTGGCGACAGCCTGAGCATCGCCATGCAGGTGGATTCGGCAGGCCTGCTGGGAGTATTCATCGCTCCGCCTGAGGTCCGCACCGAGCATTACGGCATTGCCGAAGCGATACCGGCCGGAATAAAGATGGCATTCACCCAGACAGGCGGATATATCAGGGACCTGCGTCTCGTAGCCACTCCAAGTACCGGAGCGTACAAATCGGTCGGCAGCTTCATCGCCGTGGGACAGGCCTTTCCGAAGATGTGGGACTGGAACATTTTCCTCAACATGATAGCCATGCTCAGCATAATGCTGGCAGTGATGAACCTCATCCCTATTCCCGGGCTTGACGGCGGACATATATTGTTCGTGTTCTATGAGATGGTGTCCGGCCGCAAACCGTCGCAAAAATTCCTCGTCGTAACCCAGACAATAGGCATGGTGCTGATAATGATGCTCATGTTCCTGGCATTCGGCAACGACCTCACAAGATTATTCAGATAAATAAATATACTATGAAAGTGAAACGTCTTATAATGATTCTGGCTTGCGCCGCGGCGGTCTGCTCCTGCAGCGGAGGCAAGGGCGGCAAACGGCTGCTTCCGAATATCAGCGGAAAGGCAGGGGAAGTGCTTGTGGTGTGCGAGAAATACGGCTGGGACAGCTGCCTGAAAGAGACTGTCACCGGCATCATGTGCGACGACTGCCCTTTCCTGCCCCAGAAAGAGCCGCTGTACAACGTGACAAATGTCACGCCTGGCAATTTCGCGCAGATGTTCCAGATACACAGAAACATCATAGTGTTCAACATCAGCTCCGGAGTGAACGCTCCGGGCATCACGTACAAGTACGACAGATGGGCGAGTCCGCAGATAGTCATCACCGTAAACGCCTCATCCCCGGAGGAGGCATGCACGCTTTTCAGCGAAAATTCCGGCAAGATACTGGGCGCCATAGAGCAGAAAGAGCGCGACCGCATAATAAAGAACACACGCAACTATCAGGAAAGGAGCCTCAACACCGTCGTAAACCAATTCATAGGCGGGGACATGGTATTCCCGAGCGGCTATTCGCTGAAAAAACGCGACAACAACTTCCTTTGGATCTCATACGAGACCGTGAAGGTGCAGCAGGGATTCTTCATCTACACCTACCCTGCCGACGGCACAGCCTCACAGCTGAGCGCGGAAAACCTCATCGCGCAGAGGAACAAGGTCCTCAAGGCAGAAGTGCCGGGAATGACAGACGGCTCATACATGACGACTTCGGATTTCCTTGCCCCCGAAGTGAAGTATGCCGCATACAAGGGCATCAGGTTCGCCGAGATGCGAGGATTCTGGGAAGTGGAAGGCGACTTTATGGGCGGACCGTTCGTATCGCACAGCTTCTACACTCCCGACGGCCTGAACATCGTATGTATAGAGGGCTACGTGTATGCTCCGAGCCAGAACAAGCGCCATTATCTGCGTCAGGTGGAATCGCTGCTCTACTCGTTCCGCTGGCCGGAGGAGGAATAACAGATATCAGAACCTTATGTCGAAACCTGCGTTAACCGTGAAGTTGCGCGGGTTTTTCCTTTGACCGTCACGATGGGTGACCCTCCATAGGAAATCAACCCTCAGCAGGTTGAAGATATTGGTGATGCCGAATCCCGTCTCTATGTAAGGGATCTTGCCCATGGCGTGCATGTTCTCCGGAAAACGCAGCATGGCGTCCGGGCCGTTGCCGTCATTCCGTGGGCTGAGGTATCCCCATGCGGCCTTGAAAGTCAATGTCTCCCTAAGGTTCAGTTTCTTTACATACGGTATCTTGCCGAGGAAAAAGCCGTAGAAATTATGGTTCCATATAAGCGTGGCGTAACTGTCAGCGGCGAATTCGAAGTAATCCATGGTGCTGAAAGCGCCTTTGTCCGTGATATAGCTGCCGTTGCCCTCGAAAAGGTGCAGCATCGTGTACGGCACGCGGCCCGCTATAGTGCCGGCCTTGACGCTCAGCTCGGTGATTCCTATCGGAGCGACAGAGGTTTTCCAGTCCATGCGCAGCTCAGGATTGAAATAGGGGCTAACCTTGCCGTAGTCCAGGCAGGAGACTCCCCCGCGGAGATCAAGGGTGAATACAGGATAGCGGGTATGGATATATGTTTTTATGAAATGTCCGCGGATCACTGTCTCGTCCCTGCTGAAACGGATTGCCGCAGAGGCCTGGGCCGACGGCACGCTGCGCACGGGATCGCCCGAAGGGGTGTACATAGGCACGGCCGCATTGGCAAAATATTCACGGAAAGAAGCGCCGGACATCATGTTTATGCCGGCAGTGAACTCATGCTCGTAAAGCACAGAGGCGTTCAGCACGGGATTTACCCTCTGCCTTTTTCCCGCTCCAAGTACGGAAGACAGGATATTGCCGCTGTTGAACAGGCTCTGGTTGCTGCCCAGCTGCACCATATCGTAATACAGGTCAACGGTCAGCTTGCTTGTCGGCTCCTTGCTGAAAAGATGCTCCCAGCTTCCTCCGCCCTTTACCTCCAGATCCTTGCATCCGAAGGCGGCATACAGCATGAAGCGGTCTTTCCTGCTGAATTCCGGGCTTGTACGTATGCCCGCCCTTATCCTGAACCCCTCGGTCGTATTATAGCTGAACAGCTGCAGGACAGGGCCGAAGCCGAGCTTGTCCACGTCATAGTAGCCGTTTGCGAACATGGCGATTACCTTGTATAGCCCCCGGTAGAGCGGCGTATCCTGGATTCTGTCCACCATTCCGTATATGTCCGTTTCCCTTTGCGACAGGGAATAGGGGCGGTGCTTTTCCCAATATCCGTCATCCTTTTTCCCGGCCCCTTTTTTCACCACGCTCACATTGGCGGTGTAATCCGCGCCGTCCTGTCCTGAAAGAGGCTCTGAGTATTCCACGGACCTTGTCATCACGAAGGACATGAGTTTGGAAGTACCGCTCATCACGATCGAGAAATCGGAGTAGAAACGGCTGGAGGCGTAGAACCACGTGCTGTCCGGCATCCTGCGGTACGAGGCCTCCATGACTATATCCCTCACCCAGTTGATGTTCTTGTCGCCGGTGACCCTCGCCTTCACGCTGCGCAGCGCATACTCAGAGGCATCCACCATCATCTCGCCGTCGAATGCGGGTGTGGAGATCGCCGGCTTGGGATGATAGCGCACCATGTATGTCTTGCGGCCGTCGATCTGCAGGGAATCTATTATGAAATAATTGTAGAACAGCAGTCCGCTGCCGGTGATCGGAGAGGGTATCTCCACATCGAACACATTGATGAACTGGTCGTAGAAATTATTCTTAAGGTGAAGGCTGCCGGTGAACTGCGCGAGCAGGTTAGACTCATCCTGCATGCCGGTTATGCGGCTGGCCTCTATGACCTCGCGGTCCGCCTCCGGCTTTCTGCTGTGATAGCGCTTCGATACGGACTCGCTGAACATGACGGGAAGGTACGGCATGGAGGAAAACTCGTTGGTGTCCACATACTCGTATATAAAGCCCCACTGCCTGTCTATGCCGCTGCCGCGGAGCTGTTCCTCGGGATGGGTAAGGCCCAGTTCGATCTTGCTGTACACATCGCACATGTATGACGGCCTCAGCTCGGGATTGTTTCTGTCACGCCGGCTCTCTATGTTCTGAAGCAGCCTTTTTATCTTTCTGTTGTCAGGCCTTACCGTCACCGTATTCAGGGTGCGGCTGTCCTGTTTCAGGACTATCTCCACTTCGTTGAAGACACCCGGCTTCAGCTGCACCTGTGCGGGAAAATATCCTATCTGGCGCACGGAAAGCTGCGTCAGCGACATATCCCTGGTGCTAAGGTTGAACTGTCCGTCCGTATCGCATGACACGCCTGTCTGTGTACCTTCGAAAAACACTGCCGCGAAAGGAATGGAGGCGCCCTCGTCATCCGTGACCCTGCCCCTGACCTTGGTGGTCTGGGCGGCGGCATGCAAGAATGCGAGCAGCATCAGCGATATGACAGCAAGACGTCTCATTTATCAGGACTCGAGAAGTTCGAAATCTATGATTTTCTGTTCCACATCCGTCCTTTTCACCTTAATGCGGACAGGGGTTCCGAGGGTGTATTTCTTCTTGGTGCGCTTGCCGCGTATGACATAATTCTCCTCGTCAAAAATGAAATAATCCGATTTTATGTCGCGCAGCGGCACCATGCCCTCGATATGGTAAGGCTCTATCTCCACATACATGCCCCACTCCGTGAGACCGGAAACCGTGCCTTTGAAAGTATAGCCGGTCTTGTCCTGCATGAACTCGGCCAACTTGTATTTTATTGAAGAGCGCTCGGCTGCCACCGCCACATCCTCGCGGCCTGACGAATAGCTGCACAATCCTGCGTACAGCTGCCTGTCGGCTCCGCTGCCGCCCTCCATATAACGGAGCAGCAGACGGTGCACCATCATATCGGGATAACGCCTGATCGGAGAGGTGAAATGCGTGTAATAGTCGAATGCGAGGCCGTAATGGCCTATATTGTCGACGTCATATCTGGCCTTAGCCATGCAGCGCAGGGCCATCATCTCAATTGCGGCGGCCTCCGGCTTGTCCTTGGATTTTGCGAAGAGGCTGTTCATCTGCTTCGCGACTCCCTTTTCAGGATTGAACCTGTAGCCGAAATTCTTCGCGAAATTGCGGAGGCTGACCAGCTTTTCTGCCACTGGCTTGTCATGCACGCGGTATACGAATGTCTTGTCCCCGCACTCGCGGGCCACGAACTCCGCCACGCTCCGGTTCGCAAGGAGCATGAATTCCTCTACGAGCCAGTTCGCCTCACGGCTGATTTTCCGGATCACGTCCACGGGACGTCCCTTTTCGTCGCACACGACCTTCATCTCGGGACGTTCGAAACTCACGGCTCCGCTTTCAAAGCGCCTGAGACGCAGCTGCGCGGCAAGATGCCACATTGCATGCATGGCCTTTTCCACCGCCTTGCGCGGCTTCCCGTTTTCAATGATCCGCTGCGCGCCGTCATAATCGAAGCGGAACCGCGACCTTATCACTGTGCGTCCGAACCACTTGCTTACGACATGCGCCTCGCCGTCCAGCTCGAACACCGCGCTCAGGCACAGCTTATCCTCGTCCGGACGCAGGGAACAGAGGTTGTTGCACAGGGCTTCGGGAAGCATCGGGACTGTCCTGTCCGCAAGATACACCGACGTGCCGCGGCTGTATGCCTCCTTGTCTATAATGTCGTCCGGCCTGACGTAATGCGTCACGTCCGCGATATGGACACCCACCTGGACATTGCCGTTCTTAAGGACCCTGTAGCTGAGGGCGTCATCGAAATCCTTGGCATCGGCCGGATCTATGGTAAACGTCAGGACCTTGCGGAAGTCCTTGCGTTTCTTTATCTCTGCCGGGGAAATCTCCGGACTGATACCGGCCGCGGCAGCTTCCACATCTGCCCCGAAGCGGTACGGAAGCCCGTACTCCGCGAGAATCGCGTGCATCTCGGTATCGTTCTCTCCGGGCTCGCCCAGCACGTCCACGATATGTCCTGTGGGATTCATCTCGCCGCGAGGCCAGTCATCCACGACGGCAGCCACCTTGTAACCCTGTCCCGCACCCTCGGGAACCTTGTCTATGCGTATGTCATAAGGCATGAACTTGCTCTGCATGAGCACCCAGGCCTGCTGTCCCACGACATGGAGGAAACCGATGAAAGGCCGCGGGCTGCGCTCGATTATCTCAGTAACCACGCCCTCATAGCGGCCTCCCTTGTCTCCGGGAGCCTTGTTGACATCCACCCTCACCTTGTCGCCGTGCAGTGCGCCGCGGGTCTTCACCGCCTTCACGAATATATCGCCTATGTTTTCATCACCGCTGTACACAAAGCAGAAACCCTCCCGGGTCATCTGCACCGGGCCCTCTACCGTAAAGAGGACCTTGGTCTTGCGCTTGCGGGACATATCCTTATGTTTTCTGTTTCTTTTCATTCTCTAATATAATAAATCGGCCATCACTATGGCCGTCACTGCCTCTACGATCACCGGAGTCCGCAAGGCGAAACACGCGTCGTGGCGTCCTGCGCACACGAGTTCCGTAATCTCACCGGTCGCGAAATTCAGGGTTTTCTGAGGCCCGGTTATACTGCTGGTGGGTTTGAACGCCACCCTGAATACTATGGGAGCGCCGTTTGTAATGCCCCCGTTGATGCCGCCGCTGCCGTTTTTCGCAGGAAGGCCGTCCGCTCCGAAAGGGTCATTGTGCTCGCTTCCCTTCATGGCCGCCGCCCGGAATCCGTCCCCGAATTCTATGCCCCTTACGCCGGGAATGGAGAATACCGCGTGGCTTATCATGGACTCCACGCTGTTCCAGAACGGCTCGCCGATGCCTGCGGGGGCCTGCGCACGGCATTCCACTATTCCGCCTATGCTGTCGCCCTCTTTCATCGCCCGGCATAAAAGCTCATCCCACCTTCCGCTGTCGGCCGTGCCGCCGAGCTCCACGACGTACGCTTTCAGGAATTCCGCATCCTTATTTCCGGAAACCGCGTTCATGCGCGAGGCCGTAATCTTTTTCGCGACAACGCCAGCGGCCACCACCGGAAGGGTGAGCCGGCCCGAAAAGTGTCCTCCGCCGCGGGGATCGTTCCAGCCGCCGAAGCGTTCGGACGCAGTGAAATCCGCATGTCCCGGACGTGGAGTATCCTGAAACTCAATATAATCACGGCTGCGCGTGTCAGTATTCCTGAACATTATCGTAAGCGGCGCGCCCGTGGTATGGCCCTCGAATACGCCTGTCATTATCACCGGCTCATCCGCCTCCGCGCGCGGGGTAGTACCCTTCGCGCCGCTGCGGCGCCGGTCTATATCGGCCTTGAAATCGCCGGCGTCAAGCTCCAGGCCGGCAGGAACGCCGTCCATAGTCACGCCCACAGCATCCGAATGGCTCTCGCCCCAGATGCTTACCCTGAAATTATTTCCGAATGTATTCATCCCAGATATCGTTGAATTTTGGATAGGATTTCGCCACGCAGGCGGTATCGTCTATTGTAACGGGGCTGTCCGCCCCAAGTCCGGCAAGTCTCAGGGCCATAACCATGCGGTGGTCACGGCATGAACTGTACAGCCCGCCTTTCAGCAGACGGCCGCATAGTATTCTCGATACGAGGCTCTGCCCGTGGATAATCATATCGTCGCCCTTTACCTGCACACGCACGCCAGCCTGCTCAAGCATCGCGACGATCGCCGCGGCACGGTCACATTCTTTGTGGGCCAGCCTGCGCACACCCTTCAGAACGCTCTGTCCCTGGCAGAACGCGCAGAACACGGCGGCCACAGGAAACAAGTCCGGACAATTGCGCAGGTCTGCCTTCACCGCCCTGAGAGGAGCCTTTGTCACCGTCACCACGCCTTTCGGCTCGTCCATCTGGCTCAGCGACGCTCCTGCATCCATAAGTATGTCCATCATGCTGATGTCGGCCTGAAGCGATGTGGTGTCCAGACCGGAGAGGGACACCTGCCCGAATACGGCGCCTGCGGCAAGAAATACCGCAGCCGCACTCCAGTCTCCCTCTATGTCGAATGAAGCGGCCCTGTATGTCTGCCTTTCCTTGACTTTCAGCATGATTTCCGTGCACTTGCTCCAGTCTTCATCCAGCAGCGCGCGGCCTCCGTACATTTCACTGCGCACCTTTATGCCGAATTTGCGCAGGATATCCATTGTCATGTAAATATAAGGAATGCTGGCGGGCTTCGTCACGCTGAGCGAGGCATGCCTGTCACCGAGCGGCAGGGCCATAATGGCGCCGCTCACAAGCTGCGATGACCTGCTGCCGTCCAGTGTTGCCTTTCCCTCACCCAGCGGGCCGCGGACGCTCACAGGCACCGTTATGTCTTTGGAATCCGCTCCGGCTCCCATGGCAGTGACATCCGCCCCGAGAGCCCTCATGGCGGTCGCGGCACCCTGAAGCGGACGCGAAAGCAGGGTTCCTCCGCCCTCTATGACGGCGCCCTCCCTGTAAAGCTGGCTTGCCAGAGGTATCATGATACGGGCCAGCAGGCCGGACTCGCCCACATCCAGCCGTCCCTGTTCCAGACAGCCGGTACTGGCGGCTATACCCTTGACAGTCAGTGTCTGCGAGCCATCATGCGCGTCCTCGGCGCTGACCTCCGCACCCATATCCCGCGCAACGCGCAACGCGGCGCATGAATCGTCGCATCCGCTGAAACCGGACAGCACGCTGATGCCCTCGGAAAGCGCGGCAGCGATAATGGCGCGCTGGGCATAGCTCTTCGAGGCCGGCATGCGTATGGTTCCGGCCTCTATACGGGAATGAGCGCCATAAACCGCCCTGTACATTGCCTCGTATGTCATCTGCCCCGGTGCGGAGGCTTCGGAGGCATCGGCACAGCAGTAGCTGAACGGAGAGCCGCGGCGCAGGCATTCCACCCGGGAGAAAGCGCCCTCCTGCCCCATGGCGAACGCCACAAGCGATTCCGCAGTATAATAGTTGTACAGCGACAGCACGCGCGCGGCATCTCCGGCATCGTGTGCGTAAGTCACTATCTTCACGATTTCACCGCCGCTGTGACGGCATCTGTCCGCAACCGCCCTGAGCTCGTCCGCAGAAGCGGTGCCTTCGAAATCGTGATACGAGCGGATCAGCACCGTACCCCATTCGGCACACGCACGGGCGATGCGCCGTCCCAATGACACCGGAGCATCCAGTTCCAGATCCGCGAAACGGGCTCCGGCCTTTATTGCCTCCGTCAGCCTGTGTTCCGCAGTACGGAGACCGCACCCTGAAATGCGGCAGGTGGCGATCAGCGGAATATCGCAGCCAAACACCTCCGCGATTTCCTCATCGCTCAAATCACAGCTGTCCAGACGGATCTCGGCCATCTCCACGTCCCGGAGAATCTCCATTATGCGTTCCGCGCCGCTGTTCTGTATAGATACGCAAACCATTCTCTACAATTTCTTTATCACGACCTTTCCTATATCCTCGATAAGTATGTAACTCACCTTGCCGTCTTCGGCCTTCTTGTCCGTCCTGATGATGTCCTGCAGCTGTTCTTCGCTCCACGGACACCGCACAGGCAGCCCCACACGGACAAAATCTGCCGCGAGCCTGTCCGCAAGGCCTTTCTTCGCTATGCCGAGACGCTCCGAAAGCCTCGCCGACATTATAATTCCCATCGCCACGGCATGCCCGTGCGTGATTCCGCGGTGCAGCAGGCTATGGGCGGACCTGTATTCTATCGCATGGGCGAAGGTATGGCCGAGGTTCAGCACCTTGCGCTGTCCCGTCTCGAACTCGTCCGCCTCCACGATGCGGGCCTTTATTCCTGCCGCCGTGCGCACAAGCGCGGCCAGATTCCCGGAATCCGCCTTGTTCACCGCAGCCTCATACGCCGCCGGATCAGCTATGATAAAGGTTTTCAGCATCTCGGCATATCCGGCTGTGAATATATCCCGCGGCAGATTCCTGATATACTCATGGCAGACGAATGTGAACTGGGGCTGGCGGATGACCCCGGCCATATTCTTGTAGCCTCCTATGTTGCAGCCGGTCTTGCCTCCGATAGCGGCATCCGTCTGCGCCAGCAGTGTGGTAGGGACGTTGGCATATCTCACTCCCCTCTTGTATGTGCATGCCGCGAACCCGGCGAGATCTGTGACAATGCCGCCGCCTACCGCCAGCACCAGCGCATCGCGGTCAGCCCCGCATGAGATCAGCCACCGGTGGATTTTCTCCACGGCAGCGAGATTCTTGCGCCTTTCAGAGGCCCTGATGTCCATAACGCCTTTGACGGCCACGCCGGCCCTTGCGCATCTGTCCACCAGCGGTGCCGTGATCTTAGAAGCTATCTTCCTGTCGCTCACCACAAAAACCGCAGGGTACCTTTTAAGGGCAGCCACGATTCCGTCACTCTCTGAGGCAAATATAAGATTCACTATCGCCATCGCACACTCTAATTAAACTGCAAAGTTAACATTTTCAGATACATTTTCTTATACATTCTCCCATATCCGCTGCGATTTTGCTTCCCGGAAGCTGCGTTGCCGTGCGGCACATCCGTTTAAATATACGCAAAAACATAAGCTGAAATGAATCTTTCCGCAGCTGTCTGCGATGTACAATATTCCAAAGGCCGTCATTCCCGGGTGTCTATTCAGCCGGAAAGCCGCAAAACAATATACAGGCAATTGTATATATAAGCGCTGGAATAGGAATAGACCGGCGGGCGAAGCATCTGCCCCACATAATGGATATGGATGCGCATGCCGGTGCGGCACATATTCTTGCAAACATCGGAAGAATAATGTATCTTTGCAACCGTCGCCGGAGTTCTTCTCCACGATAATGCCCGGATGGCGGAATCGGTAGACGCGCTGGTCTCAAACACCAGTGGAGCAATCCGTGCCGGTTCGATCCCGGCTCCGGGTACACAAAATCGCTGAGGGTCATTCCCCTCAGCGATTTTTCTTTTTGGCCGGTCTCTTTTTTTTGAAATGAACTTTTATTTTGGATTAATAAGTGGCCAATCCCTGCAGAAAGCTCCTTAGAACATCCTCAGAAGAACTGGCGGTTGGGCTGGCAGACAGTGTTATACGTGAGATCGAAGCACCGGTCCCGGTATTGGTTATCTCCTGGAGGTATGGCTTTCCGAATTCCTTCCATACAAGTTCGAGTTTGTCGCCTCCGACATACTCGAAATAAATAACAACCTCCCAGCCCCAATCGGTGTCATATCTCTTGCATCCGGTCACCTTGATATCGTGTACCTTGCCATTGGCATAAATAGTGTTGTTTCCAAAGTCCATAACGATCTTCGTCACCTCGGTCATAGGGAGGGTCATCTTCTCAGACAGGATCGCATGTTCCTCATAGGAGATGTAACGTGGAGTCTCGATAGCCGTTATCGACTCTACATACATGGTTCCGCTGTAGTTGAGCGGATTCGTGCTCTGGGCACTTGCGGCAAGTGTCATGACACCTGCAAGCATAGATAGAACTGTTCTTTTCATAAGCATTATGATATTTGCCGCAAATATATAGGCTGCTTCCGCCAAAATCCGGCAGCTCCGGAAATCCGGCAGCTCCGGAAATCCGGCAGCTCCGGAAATCCGCCGCCCCAATCAATATTTTCTGTTCCCTGCCAGTGCCGTATAATTTTTCACGAATTCGCCGGGCAATTTCATCTCATAGGCTTTGATCTGCACTTCCTCATAAATTCGTGTTATAACCGTTCCCTTGTCCGGCAGTTTTTCTTCATCATATTCAAGATTCCGCAGTATTGATTCGTATTCTGACGGCTCAATGCATCCGGCAAGCTCTTTAATGCTGTCCAATTGCTCTTCATATACAAGCTGGCCATAGGACTCGGCCAGTATCCTGTCGATATCCGTCACTCCCGTTGACGGCACATTGCCCGTTTTCTTTGCGTCGAGCACCTTGGCCCACACAGATACGTTGTGAGGATGGGATAAAGCATCTATTACGCAAAGATCCGAAAAACATTCAGGGTCAAATGCCTTGACAAAGTCATTGAAAACGGCGGCAGACCCCGGTCTCAGGCTCTTTACGCCATCGTCAATGATAAGTTTAAGAATATTCTCATCCAGATTTATCTTCTTGATGTCTGTAACCCTGTTATCCTGAAATGATTTCAGGAGATCAAGATCGGGCCAGTCTTCAATGACATAGATAGCGTGGTCAACCGACTTGTCATCAATGAATTGTATTTCTGCGACGGAATGTCCGATATTGACAAACTCCGGATAATCGGCATAACACGCGGCTTTCTCTATCAATTCTTCTCCCCCACTCGAAGTATCAATATAGAAAACCGGCTCTTCTTTGAAGTGCTTTTTGAATGTTGCGAACGGCAGCTTCCATACAACAGGATCGATATCAGTGATTCCTAAGCCGTAACATACCAAAGAGCAACAGGACGGGCCTTGGCCGAATCCTTTGAATATCCCGGCTTTCTTGATGTCACGCACAAGATTTGAAGCCGCAAGCAAGGCTTTAGCCCCGCCATACGTATTTATCCAGTCCAGTTCCTCATCCAGCCTGTTCCTATAGCCCGTAAGATTCTTAAGACGGAATCGGCACCTGTTTTGTATTTCTATAAGCGGTTCCATAATATGATTTTGATTATTTATTATGTTTTATTGCCAATATTCTGGCTTTTTTGCAAATCTCTGCCCTCAGAGAGGCGGGTTCCAATACTTCCAAAGAGCCCTGCATCATAAGAATCTCTCCTATGAACGTTGAAGACGGCACTATGAAATATTCGAAAGTCGTCCGGCCCTCTTCGTCCGTCCCGACTTCATTTTGGGAATGATGCAGAGGAAATCTTCTCAGGTTGTCCGACTGTCTGGATGATGCCTTGATCCGGATGATCTCAGGCTTTGCTCCGGCATGCACATCGATTCCAAAATAAGGCGAATAATACGACTTGGCTGAAAAATCAGCAGGATACTCATATTCATTTTCCGTGCATTTTGCATATAGCACTCGGTCAAGCGCATAAACATGAGGATCTGTCGTACCCTCACGCACTCCCAGGACATACCATTTCTTGCGGAACATACGCACACAATACGGCGCAAGGAAGAATTTTCTCGGCTCAGACATCTCGTGATTTTGGTAATCGAACTCAACTGTTACACTGCGTTTAAGCGCCTCAATAAACGCAGGGAGATACTTCTGGCTTGACTGTTCATCCTCAAAGATGACCTTATCCTTCAAGGAGGCATCATCGTGCAGCATACTTCCGAGGGACAGCGCGCCGAGCATCCATTCCTGAAGATTGTCGTTGCCGACATCATCCTCGTTTTCAATGTAGTACTCGTTAGTTTTGCGGTCGCATCCTATTACTATCCCGAACATGTCGAGGATAGACGCCTTGTGGTTGGCCAAAGTACGCTTTGACATCGGCTTCCCGTCCGTATTAAGCGTGCTTTTCATCCAGATTCCGTTTAGTTCTTCGAATTTGCAGTACCCTCTGGTCTGTAAAGTCTGAAGCAGCCAGACATAACGTTTGAAATATTCTTTTGCCATAACAGATGCAAAGATACAGTCACAATCGGCAAGAATCAAGCAGAAGCTATTTTTATTTTCTGCCGGAATTTTGCCGAAACCAGGATTATATTTGCAAAAAAATGGAAATTTAATAAACCGGGATGATAGAGTTCCGCAATAAAAAATTCATGTAAAAAATAAAAAATTCATGTAAATTTATATGCTGGTATATTATAAGTTAAAATTTCATTAGCTATGGAAAGAATTACGAAATTACGCCGTTACGCCCTCACAAGTAAAATTACATTCAAGATCGAAAATAAAACTCTCCATCTTACACTCTCAAAAAAATGTCTGGTAACCAATATGCAAAAGGAGCCTGGAGCCTTTGACAGTTGGGCCATAGGCCTTAAGGCAAATTGTCCGGAACTTGTCAATAAAGTAGAAATAGAATGGGATACGATTAAAGAAGATTTATCATCACAAGAACTGGGGAACTATAACAGATTCCTATATCGGGCCTATAAATTTAAGCAAAACTTCCCCGATTGGGTAAAGTTATCGCCCGAAATCCCAGATTCGTTTATAGATAACTATGATAAGAATAAAAAGTGGGTACTGAACTGTCCGAGCAAAGAAGCTTCAGCGCCCCATCCAGAGCGCGGTTGGGAGTACGATTGGGAGTGCGATTTAGCAAAAAAAATGCAAGAAAACCAAAATAAATTTGAGGTGGCGGATCACCAGCTGCCTGTCGGTCTATTCATGAACGAGGTTTCCTATGAGAATGCAGTAACTCCATCTGGAAAAAGCCAAATTGATTTGTGGAGTATTAAGGATTCCGTTCTTTCAATTTATGAATTAAAGAAAGATTATAATCGTCCAGTCGGCATTATTTCAGAAATCTCATTCTATGCAAATGTAATGAACGATTTAAAAAACGGTACGATTAATTTTACCGAATCTATCAACAAATTAAATGAGGAAGAATCCATCAGGCATATAAAGGCCCTGGCAGATTATATAAAATTAAAATCAATTTCAAGTCTTTCTGCTGTATTGTTAGCCAATAATCTGCATAGCCTGGTATCCGGCAAGGCAATTGATCTTTTGAACACTAACAAATCCGGTATCAAGTTTTCGCATAAATCCGTCAATGACTTCAATAACGAACTTAAATAATGGAAATTACCATTCATCGAGGAAAACAGATAGGCGGCTGCATTACTGAAATCCGGTCAGGATGCAATAAAATCATTATTGATCTTGGCAGTAATCTCCCTGGGACATCAAAGCCTGATTTTGATATTTCCGAGGTCAGAAAATTGGTTTCCGGAGCCGATGCGATACTATACACGCACTATCACGAAGACCACATAGGGCACTTTTCCGAAGTGGATAATATTCCGCAGTACATCGGGGAAGGTGCTTTGGAGGTCATGATATGTAAACTCTCTGCACTGCAAGCCGCAAGCGAAAGAAACGCAGAGAATGGCAATGCAGAAGAAGCCAAACAGCTGAATCAGGAATCCGGATTAATGGCAATATCTAAGATGATGACTTACGAGGTCAATAAGCCGCTCCGCTTCGGAAATATTACTGTCACTCCGTATGTGTGCTCACATTCTGCTTTCGATGCATATATGTTCAAAATCGAAGCTGACGGAAAGAAAGTTCTGCACACAGGAGACTTTCGCGATCACGGGTATCTGGGGAAAGGATTGTCACAGTTTATTCCGAAATTTGTAGGACAGGTTGATGTCATTGTTACAGAAGGCACTATGCTTTCCAGAGCCAACGAGTCCGCACCTCACGAAGCAGAAATAAAAGCTGGCGCGAAAAGATTATTGGGTGGAAGATTCAATAGAAAGCACTTGTTTGCATTATGTTCATCGACTGATATTGACAGACTGGCCTCATTTCACTCCGCCTGTAAAGAAAAAGGGGCTTGGCTGGTTGTAGACCACTATCAGAAATCTATCCTTGACATCTTTACAAAATATTCAGGCAAAAAGTCAGAGTTATATGTTTTCGACCGGATAAAGGTGCTGGATAAAGACGAAAGATTCTTTAATGAAATACAAACCGACGGCTTCATTATGCCTATACGCTCATCAATGTCGAAACTAATCGGTAAGATACTTTGTTATTTTCCAGATGCAGAACTGATATATTCAATGTGGAACGGCTATTATAAAGGAACCCCTGATCAGATTAATCCTTACATAAAAGAAATTGTCGGAATGTTTTCAGAAGGCAGGTTCCATACTCTGCATACGAGCGGGCACGCCACCATTCAGGCATTATCAAGTGTCATCCGGATGACTCAGCCCAAATCAGCAATTATTCCTATACACATGAATTCCGGCAGTGATTTGTCACTATTAGACATACCAGACAACCTGAAATCAAAAATCATTGAGTTCAGCCGTGAAGTAGACGGCATTGAAATAGAAATATTATAGTTCATCCAGATCTTGACATGGATATAGACAAAGCACGGATATTATCGGATGCTGCCGAAATACTTGCAGAATATGGCATAGCAGAAGCGGAAGCGAAGGCCTTTGTTGCGGAATTGTGTTCCGAGGTCCCGGACTTTGCGAGCCGCTTCTACATCGGCAGCATTCGCTGGATCGCGGAAGGGCAGCTCGACCTTGAAAACGGCAGCGGACTGCGAAAGCTCCGCAAGATCCTCAAATTCCTGATGAACTGCGAAGCCGGAGATTTTTATGACGGAAATTTCAACGGCCTTTCATACTCTGACCTTGTTGCCATATTGAAGCTGGATCTGGATGCCGAAGAATATGTCACTCCGCCGGACAGCAGGTACAAAGTCGTCCGTATCCCCTCGCACAAACATCTTCTGAGATTCAGGCAATGGACTGAGGACTGGTGCATAACGGCATCGGATATCGTGTTCGAACATTATGCCGCTGATGGCAAGAACCGGCTCTATCTGATTCTCAGGAATGATTATAAGTCCGTACCGAAGAACCCTGGAATTTCCTTTCCGAACGATTCCTACGGAGATTCCATCTACTGCGTGATCATTGATTCAAAGGGAGCCGTGGAATCTGTTACAAGCCGCTGGAATGCAAATGGAAAAGAAAGTAAAGATCCGGAGCTGTTCCTTCGGAATCTGCTTGGTGAAGACTGGGAAAAGAACTTCGGCTGATTTTCCTGGCCCGGGAACATGGTTTCATTTTGATGCCTTAAAGTTAAATATCGGCCGATAGTCTTATCGACATTGACAGCATCACCGGCAGTCTTGTTAATAATTTATGGGATAACTTATAAGTTATAAGTCGGTGTTACCTTTAACCACGTATTATTTTAAGATATGCCGGCTCGTATCTGTTACCATAGCAATCCTTGTCTTTTCATAGCAAGCCTGTCCATATTTCCATTAGGCTGTTTTAATGAATCGAATACGAAAGGCATCTCTATATTCAGAACATACTGGCTATATGCCTGTGCTATTTTATTAAATGACACATCGGAGCCAATCACGTCAGTTGTACCATCATTATAAACAAGCCTAACATCTGTATCTTTAAGAATGTAAGCATCTTGTATAAGGCCATCGATTGTCATGCATTCAGATAGAAACTTCTTAAATTCGTCAATAGTAATATTTTCTGGTTTAGGAACCACATAGCTACGTTCTACAACATCAACCAACAATCCGTGTTCTACGGCATATTCATAAGACATCCCCTCGGGGGCCTCTTGCCAGTGCCCGACTAACTGATAAACACCAATCTTAGCATCATTGAACTTGGCACGTAAATATCGATTGCGTTGTATGTTCTGTTTCTTAGTGAGTTTATTACCTTCAGAGTCTCTGTCACGATAAGCAGTAATAATAGCGTATGATTTATTATTCAATACATCATACAACCTGCTAAAAGAAGCGTCACTTATTTTTCTCAAGTTCATATTAATTGTAACTTATTTAAAGACTCTATCCAAACATCAAGATCATCAATAGACTTATCTGAGGGAATAGTAACCAAATCTAAAATCAATTATTCTATCAATGGCTGGACATTAATAAAGAAGTCATCATCAATGAGAAAGTCCTTTTCTTTAAATTTGGGTCTTACTCCTACCCTAATCTGAAATACTTTTAAATGTTCTCCATTATCCAAAGCCTCAAGGATGGCCTTTTTACGGGATTTAGAAGAATCATTACCTTTCAAGGTGTCTTGTAAAACTCTGAACATATAGCGTCAATTCCTGATATCCAATGACTGATATTTGTTCTGATTTATGATTAGGTATTAGAATATACAATTAAACACAGATGAGTTATAATGAGTCTCATCTGTGCATCTACATTATCTATGAACTTTTCACGGTGACAAGTCATATTAAAAATCCTGTACATAATTACATTCATAATGTTTCCAGATTCTCCATACTTTAAACTGTCCTCCAGACTGCAAAGATGACGATACGTTCTGCCAAATTATGGCACATCATAAAAAAGCCCCCTACGTTGCAACCCGTATTTAACCGCACAACATGAGAATATGCCAATACGGGATTCTAAGCAACAGGCAGTAGCGGTAACTCAGCAATAGAATTATCGCTTTCAAAGAGAACCGGCATCGATACCGGCGCTGGCTAACCTGCATATCGGAATTCACGAAGAGCCCATCTTGCGCAAGAAGCATATATTCCGCAAATCAACGAACAGAGCCGCCTCAAACGACCGAACAGAGCCGCTGCAAATCGCCGAAAAGTCCCGGAATATTTTTATTAACAAATATAAACCGTACCTTTGCATCCGATTTAAACGCCATGTTAGGCAGGCATATGATGAAAGATCGTAATCTGGACAGAGACAGGCTTGATTTCGGCAACGGGAAAATCG
The DNA here is from genome assembly GCA_964385835.1 of uncultured Muribaculaceae bacterium. GTDB lineage: Bacteria > Bacteroidota > Bacteroidia > Bacteroidales > UBA932 > Cryptobacteroides. The sequence continues at coordinate 56,287 of CAYLQE010000005.1, forward strand.
GAGAGCTTTTCAGGGCGTTGTTTTTTCCGACACTTGTAGGAATGATTTTCAATTCGGCGCTCACGCTGGCAGACGGAATGTTTATAGGCCAGGGAGTCGGAGCGAACGGCATAGCCGCGGTAAATATCGTGGCGCCGCTGTTCCTGCTTACGAGCGGACTGGGGCTTATGTTCGGCATCGGGGCATCTGTGGTCGCCAGCATAAGGCTTTCGGAAAACAACATCAAGGCGGCAAGGATAATAATGACACAGGCATTCCTGGCCGGAGCGGTTATAATCGGCGGCATCGTCACAGTTGCGCTGCTGTTTCCGAGGGCTGCCGTCTATATGCTCGGATGCAGCCCGGAACTCGAGGCAAACGCCATGGCATATCTGATACCCTTGCTGCCCGGAATGGTTTTCTATGTGGGAGATTGCACAGGCATGATGCTGATCCGTCTTGACGGGTCTCCGAAATATGCCATGTGGACGCAGCTCATACCTGTAGCCATAAACATAGTGCTGGATTATATCCTGATATTCCCGATGGGTATGGGCATCGCCGGAGCGGCAATCGCCACATCCATAAGCGGTGCCGCCGGAGGAGTGATGGCTTTATCGTACTTCATCCGCTTTTCGGACAAGCTCAGGTTCTACCGGCTGAAATTTTCGCTCACGAGCCTGCTGCTCACATTGCGCAATGTCGGCTATATGGCGAAGATAGGATTTGCAACGTTCCTCACGGAAGGAGCAGTGGGAATAATGATATTCACGGGCAATTATGCCTTTATGAAGACTGCGGGAGAAAATGGCGTTGCGGCCTATTCCATAGCATGTTTTCTGTTTCCGGTGGTGTTCTCCATAGCCAATGCCGTGGCGCAGTCCGCCCAGCCCATAATAAGCTTCAACTACGGAGCGCACAAGAACGGACGCATAAAAAAAGCGCTCAGGATCTCGCTGTTTACCGCCATGATATGCGGAGGGATCGTGACTGCCGGCTTATGGCTCGGGGCGGAATACATAGTGTCGGCATTCCTGTCACCTCAGGAGCCTGCCTATGCGATAGCTGTGCGCGGCATACCGCTTTTTGCGACCTGCGCGATATTCTTTGCCATGAATATCACCTTCATCGGATATTATCAGAGTATCGAAGCCGCCGGCAAGTCCATAATCTACACCTTGCTTCGCGGAATAGTATTCCTGATTCCGGCTTTTCTCCTATTGCCGTCCCTGCTTGGCGACGCAGGACCGTGGCTTGCCATCCCAGCGGCCGAAATACTGACATTCGCCGTCATCGCCATGAATTACAGGCCGGAATATCAATAGCTGCCGTAGGATTCCTGCGACATGCCTGATCATAAATACCATTGGGCCCATGACTGACAGCACATTATATCAGATACGCGGAATAAGGCAGGAAGAGATGCCGCTCCTTACAGATTTTCTGTATGAAGCGATATTCCGGCAGGATGGCGCTCCGGAAATCCCGCGCACTGTTATTCAGGAGCCGATGATAAGGGAATTACGATGATTGCACGCCCCGGGAAACGGAATTTGCGGGTTTACAGGCAGGAATACATGAAAACTGTTGCAAATCTCTGCCGTTACGCCTATATTTGTATGGTATAGGACATGTAGCGCGTCGTCAGAAATGACGGTACGGGCACTAAAAATGAAAGAGTCATGAAAAACATTTTCCTGAAACTGTGCCGCTGGGCACTCGGAATTCTCGGCCTTGCCGCTGTCGACAGCTGCGGCGGATTATTAGGCAAGGAGGAATACGGCTGTCCTTATTCCGATTATGAGATAAAGGGTAAGGTCGTGGACAAAAATACCGGAAAACCTTTGCCGCAGATTGAAGTGGAAGCGTTCACATCGCATAAAGGCCCCGACGGCCAGATCGTATTGGACCCTATCTATATACACAAGGACACCACAAAACTTGACGGCATTTTCAACATATCGGGCCAGGGGATGGTCTTTGACGAGAAGATTGTCCTGAAATGCAGGGACATAGACACATCTGACGGCTACCACGGCGAGACTCAGGTCAGTGTAAAAGTTACGGACAAGGATACAGGCAATGCAGGGACATGGTATCACGGGAAGTTCGTATACGACGCGTCCGAGATACAGATGGAAGAGAAGCCGGCGGAATGAGCGGACTTTCTATAAAACAAAGAATAGCCCTTGAACTGCACAGGCAGATACTGAAAGACGTTGCACAGCGGCATCCGCTGCGGCAGCTGTTCTGGGAATGTACGTTGAGGTGCAATCTGCGCTGCCGTCATTGCGGAAGCGACTGCAAGGTATCCGCACAGCATCCGGACATGCCTTTCAAAGACTTTGCAAGGGTGCTGGAATCGTTGAAACGGCATTATGACCCGCACAAGATAATGATTATTCTCACGGGAGGCGAGCCTCTTGTCAGAAATGACATCGCAGAATGCGGGCGTGCCATCTATGATATGGAATTTCCATGGGGCATTGTCTCGAACGGCATGCTCATGACTCCGCGGAAGATCGATTCACTTCTTTCCTCCGGACTTCACGCCGCGACGATAAGTCTCGACGGCTTCGAGGCCGAGCATGACTGGATGCGGGGAGTACGTAATTCATTCCGCAATGCATCGGAGGCGATCAGGATTCTGGCATCGGAACCGTCGGTGAGATTCGATGTCGTAACCTGCGTTAACAGCCGCAACTACGGGTCCCTGCCCGAATTCAAGGAGTATCTTATATCCCTCGGGCTCAAGGACTGGAGGCTGTTCACCGTGTTCCCAGTCGGCAGGGCGGCTTCCGATCCTGAAATGCAATTGACAAGGGAGCAGTTCCGCGGGCTGATGGAATTCATAAGGCATACCAGGAAAGAAGGCCGGATTTCGGCGAGCTACGGTTGCGAGGGCTTTCTCGGGGAATATGAGGGCGAGGTCCGTGACGGCCTTTTCACCTGCAACGCCGGGCTGGGTGTCGCATCCGTGCTTTCCGACGGATCGATATCCGCATGCGCGAGCATAAGGAGCGGCTATCATCAGGGGAACATATATCAGGATGATTTCACCGATGTGTGGGAAAACAGGTTTTCAATCTACCGCGACCGTTCGTGGATGAAGACAGGACCGTGCTCGGAATGCCGGTATTTCCGGTACTGCCAGGGCAACGGAATGCACCTGAGGGATGAGGACGGCAATCTTATATTATGTCATCTGGACAGGCTCCGCAGGGACGGCGCACCTGAATGACGTCAGGCCGGATCCGTCCCGTAACTGCTTTAAAACCGTTATCAGTACATCGAGATCATACCCCAGGTTTGAGGACCGCCTTCAAAGGTAACATATACGGCAACCTCCCTTTCCAGACCGTCTGCGGAGCGGGGCCCTTTATACGGAATCCTTATGCGGCCCTTTCCGTCAGTTGTACCTGGTCCCGCCGTTCCCTGTCCTTCTGCTTTATGTCCCGCCGCATCTGCCACGTATTCCGCCGTTTCCGGCCCTGCCGTTCCAGAGGCCGTATGTTTCCCCGGCGTCACCGCGCCCAGCCAGACTGGACCGGATTTGAACTCCACTTTGGCGATCCTCACCTTGTCCCCGCGCATGCCGCTGAACTCAAGCCCGTTCATATTCGCGTAATCTTCCGCCATCACTGTCATGTATAACCTTTTGCGCGATTTGCCGGCAAAATCCTGAGGACACCAGAATCCGACTTCCGCATCGGGGGCATATGCATTCCAACGTTCTATCGTGCCTCCCTTTCCGTCAGTTACCGAAGCCCAGCGGTTTTCATATACTATAGGGGAATATTTTTCCACAATAGAGCATGCAGCCGAAAGGGGATCTGCGAACGTCTCGGCATCGGAAAGGAGTTTTTCTCCCTGAGGACACCGGTATTCCTGCGAACCGTAGCCCGTGCCATAGTGGAATCTGCTGTCAAGACCGGCTATGTCGGCGTAATTCCCGTTTATCGCTTCCGTCAGGTAAAGGTTCAGGCGCGGGATGTAATAGTCGCGTATAAGACCCGACCAGACCCTTGCCGAATAGTCTTTCAGGCTCGGTCCGGACCATGTGGACACGAGACGTTTGGCTTCCTTCGCGAATGACGCTGCCTCCTCCTCGGACGTGGCCCTTTCAGCCGACATGTCCAGCCATCGCTGCATTCTCAGTACCGGATGCGATTCCAGCAGACGGTCCATGTCAGTCAGCATCTCCATGAGCAGGCCTTTCAAGGCCGCGGCCTTTTCCATGTCTCCGGCGACAATCGCCCAGTTGGCTGCTTTCAGCACATAATCCGCCTTTGCCGCAGTGTAAAGGGCCGCGTATTGAAGGGCATCGGCAACGTAAAGTTCATTGCCGGCATATTTGTCCGCCACAGACAGGAATGACTCTATTCCCTTGAAATAGTGCTCATTGATATTCATTGTCTCTCCGCGGTGGTATGCTGGTCTCTGCTGCCACAGGAAACGTGCGTTATTGGTGAAGTTGCAATAGACGGACTGCCGCAGCCCGTTCCAGAATTCCGTGAACGCATGGTCCGCGCAGCCGTAGCGTGCCGTACTGTATGAATCCAGAAATGCGCCTGTATCGATATGGCCGTCACTCCAGCCGGCAGCTGAAATGAGTTCGTACAGCACTTCATTGTTCTCCACGCCTTCAGGAGATGTGCCGAAGCCTGTGAGGCGGCCTCCATACTCTGAATCCAGAGCTTCGAGATGTCCGTTCAGATAAAAATCCAAAGGTCCTTTAAGTGCGGTCCGCCCTCCGAAATTGGGAACGGTGCTCCATATCCAGCGTTTTCCGTAAAAACCATCCAGATTGTCCCAGCTGTTGCCGTTCTTCCACACGTATTTGTTGAAATCCACCGCGAGATCTATGATCATGAGCCTGTCATCCGGCACACCGCTCAGAAGCGCCCTGACGCTCTCCGGGTCCCATATGTCCCTCTGATATCCGAACATCCAGCCCTGCATCACCCATACGGCATCCGGATTCGCGGCCTCGAGAGTCCTGTAGATGGTCTGCCCATAGTGCCGCAACCTGTCATGACGCTCCTGCGAGCCTTTTTCTCCGAAAGGTATGTCAAGTTCGTTGAAACTGTCTATGAGATAGTATTTCCCCTTGCCGAACTCCTTTTCCCATTCACGTATGAATGCCGTGCCTATAAGGCTGAAAAGCGGATCTACAGGAGAAAGCATGCAACTCTCATGTCCGGACCATTCCGTAACCATGAGGTCAGCCTGCGGATAGTGATCTTTCACGGCCTTGGGAACGAATCCCGCAAATCCCTGATATACCGGTGTCATGCCCAGTGCGAGCATGCGGTCGTTTATCTTGTGCTGGAGCCGGATCTGCTCCCGATGCCACTGCTGCGACATTCCGCCGTCTACGGCTGTCATGTTGCCCATTCTCATCCACGGGAAATGGGCAGGTCCCGTGAAATAGGCATCGATTTCCTCCTGTGTCAGTCCGATTCCTTTCCATACGTTCGCGAGGACAGCTTCCCCGGCTATCGGCGCGAGCGGCATGTCGAAGCCATGAAGGGCCATCCAGTCTATCTCCCTTTCCCATTCTTTCCAGCCCCAGAAAGGCGATGTGTATCCGAATGTACATACATTCTGATACAGACGCTCTGTAAACGGCGATACGGCCTCGCGCCTCTCCATGTCCGGTATGATGTCCGGCAGTTCAAGGCGGTTGCCTGTCCATGATACGACTCCGTAACCGTTTTCAAGTATGTAATCATGAAAGCCTTTGCACAGCGATACCGCATTGCTTCCCTCTATGACAAGCACGCCGCCTGTTGCTGACAGAGCGTATGAATCAACGCCGTCATTACCGCCGGTCATCACGAACCTTACATTGTCCGGCATCTTGCCGAAGCAGCGTTCTATAACCTTTTCCGCCTGCAGGACATCATTGTTTCCGTATACGGAGCATGCGGCTCCGAACAGGAAAAGAAGAATCATCAAGTTGTTTTTCATAGCCGTATTTGCTGCAAATATAGCAAAATAGGAAAAACAAAGAAAACAAGCCGCCCGGATTTGGAATATATCCATATTTTCACTAACTATGCAGTCATTAAATACAGTATTATGCAGCGGCAGACGGAACGGCTTTTATCGATAGACACCCTCAGGGGATTCGACATGCTTTTCATAATGGGCCTTTCAGGCCTTGTGGTCAATATATGCAATCTCTTTCCTTCCGGAGCGGACTGCTGGCTCGCCGGACAGATGAACCATTCGGACTGGAACGGGATCACGCACCATGGCATGACCTTGTTTTTCCGTGTGGCAGGACTTAACTCCATAACTATCTACATGGCCCAGAAAATCGTCGGGTTCAGCGCAATAAACCGCTTCTTCCTCGGCGGACTCGCAGGCATGCTCCCTCCGGAATGGGAAGCTGTCGTCCTGAGTGCCGGTTATATAGCCGCTTGCTGGCTATTCCTTTATTTCCTGTACAGAAAGCATGTTTTCCTGAAAGTCTGATCTAATGAACATGCACAGGAAACGAATCCGTCTGTAGTCACGGTTTCAGGAAAGGGCCGCTTATTTCCTGCCTTTGCGTTTCGGATTGGCCGGAAACCAGCCTTTTGCGACACGCTCCTCCTGTTCGAAAATCTCCTTTATCGACCAGAAGCACGAAAAAGCGGTCACGCCGGTTATCGTTGACAGCACGGGATTGGCAATGAAAAGAGAAAGGGCCGAGAACATTATGCCGGCAAGCAGAAAGACCCACCAGCATGAAGTGCCGAAGCGGTATTCCGCCTTTATTACTATAGGGTGAAAGATTCCTATTATCAGGAAGGTCGCCAGACCTGTGATTATTCCGCTGAAATTCATAATGTATCCTTATTATTCCGCATCCGCGGCAACTCCGCGGCCCGTTTCACAAGCGTATCACATACGCCTGATATCCACGCAAAGATAAGCAGAATCGGCAAAACCTGCAACAGTCCGCGTCCTTATCTTTTCAGCCAGTACTGGCGTTCGCTTTCGTCGAAACGCTCGATCGCATAGCGCAGGGCGGTGCGCGGCAGGCGCGCGTATCTTGTCTCGAGCCAGTCCGTAAGCGTCCGCATGTCACGCTTCCCTATTTCGCGGAGCATCCATCCGGTTGCCTTGTGGATAAGGTCGTGCGGATTGTCCATCAGCATATCCGCGATATGCAGGGTCGGTGAGAAAACTCCCTCACGGATGAAATCCAGCGTGGATACTATGGATATCCTCTGTTCCCACAGGTTTTCACTCATGGCAAGTTTGTACAATATTCCGTAATCCTGCTCCGCGGAGAGCCTGATGTAAGGCCCGAGGATGTATTCGCAGGAAAGGTCTACAAGATCCCAGTTGTTGGCCTGCCGGGCATGGCTCAGGTAAAATTCCGCTATCTCCCGCCGGCGTGCTTCATTCTTTTGCGGATCGTATCCTTTCCTCCCCGCTTTTGCCGAAGGCCCTGAAACGCATCGTCTCATTTCTTCGACCAGCAGCAGAAAACCGCACAGCCGCAGTTCATGCCATTTGCTGTAAAGCAGTTTCATTATTTCTTCCAGCGGCACAAGTCCGGACGCCTGTTTCACAATAGCCCTTGTCTGGGGGACTTTCAGCCCGAGGAATTCGTCCCCTTCGCCGTATTCACCCTTGCCGGTCTTGAAAAAACGCATCAGGTGGTCTCTCTGCCTGTCATCGCGCTCCGCCATGAACAGAGCCTCTATTTCCCCAGCCGTCACCATAATTCCATAATGTTCATTACCCTTGTCCTGTATTACCGGCACCGTGCCCATTGCCGCTGCCATTGCTCCGGAATGATCCGCCTCAGTCTTCGGCAGGCTTGTTCCTGGCGTATTCGCGCCATTTGTGTATGAGAGCCTTCATGTCCTGAGGCATTTCGGCTTCGAAATGAAGATGCTTTCCGGTATCCGGATGCTCGAAACCCAGCACCGCCGCATGCAGGGCCTGACGCGGACATATCTTCAGGCAGTTCTGGATGAACTGGCGGTATTTGGCGTATATGGTGCCATTGTTGATTTTCGTGCCGCCGTAGCGCTCGTCGCCGAACAGAGGATGCCCTATGTAATTCATGTGCACACGGATCTGATGCGTGCGTCCTGTCTCCAGAATACACTGCACGACGGTCACGAAGCCGAAACGCTCCAATACCTTGTAATGTGTAACGGCAGTCTTGCCCTGATCGCCGTCCGGGAACACGCGGAAACGCAGACGGTCCGACGGATCACGTCCGATATTGCCCTCGACCGTACCCTCGTCCTCGCTGATGTTGCCCCACACCACGGCGATATATTTGCGCTCTATGCTGTGCACGAAGAACTGTTTCGCAAGATTGATCTGGGCCTCATCGGTCTTTGACACCACAAGAAGTCCGGAAGTATCCTTGTCTATGCGGTGCACCAGCACGCCCATCCGCTCATCACCTTCATCAGCCCCCTGACGTATGCCAAGATGATAGGCAAGCGCATTCACCAGCGTGTGCGCGAAATGTCCGTGGCCCGGATGCACGACCATGCCGGCCGGCTTGTTGACGACAAGCAGCTCAGAGTCCTCATACACTATATCCAGCGGTATGTTCTCGGGCAGGATCTCTGTACCGTGACGCCTGTACGGCATCACGAAGGTTATGACATCGCCAGGCTTGACGATATAATTGGCTTTCAGTATCTTTCCGCCGCAACGCACGAACCCCGCCTTCAGCGAGAGCTGTATCCTGTTGCGCGAGGTATACTCCATGATTCCCGCAAGATACTTGTCCACGCGCAATGGGCGCTGCCCGTTATCTACCACAAAGCGGAAATGCTCGAACATTTCCTGCTCTTCACCCGTCTCGGCCGCCTCTGCCAAGATATCGGCCTGCAGATCCTCGAATTCCCCGTACTCCTGCATGGCCTCTATCTGACTTCTTCAGGCACAGGGACCTTCGACCCGTCAAGAGTCAGCCTTATCGATACGTTGCGCCCGATATTCGTGTTTGTCATAGGATCCGGACTCTGCCGGTAAACCACCGCGTCCAGAGAATCCTGGTATGTGCGTATTCCTTTGTCGAACACCACGTTGCCTATATTCAGGGAGTTGTCATGTATCTTCTCCGCCACAAAGCGGTATTTCATTCCCAGCAGGTCAGGAACAGTGGTCATGTTGTCGCTGTCATTCAGTCCGAGAACCAGATCGATACGCGATTCGCTCGGAATCATGGTACCGGCCGCTATCTCGCAGTTGCGGTACACCTGGCTCAGAACATTGTTCGTAGCCATATCCTTCATGTAAATGAGACGGCCGAGGGTCAGTCCGCGCGAGACGAGCTCTGCATTGGCGCTGCGCAGCGAATAGCCCACCAGATTAGGCATCGGCACCTGCTTCGGAGTGATAGCATTGATAGTAAGCATTATGCACCTGCCCGTCTTCACCATCTGGCCCGGCTTGGGCTCCTGACGCACGACCGAACCTTTCGGAACACGCTTTACATAGATTGAGTCCGTGACTTCCACACGCACGCCGGCGGATCCGGCTGTCCTCATCGCTTTCTGAACGCTCATGCCGCTAAAATCCGGCACCGTTATCTCCTGTCCGTGAAGGGTGATTACCCTGAGAAAGAAGACGGCTCCCAGCAACAGCGCGGCCACCACGACGGCGGCAGCCACAAGGTTTTTCACTATATAGTGTTTCTTTTCTTTGACTTTCTTTCTTACCATATCATCACATAAAAGGTTTTATCAGCACGAACACGCCGCTTGCCAGCGTGGACAGTCCCAGGACTATGACGACCACGCCCGTAATCCTGTTGATCCAGATCAGCGTGCGCATGTTGAACTGCTTGCGGAAAATGTTCATAAGGTATGTCAGCATAAGCCAGTACAGCGCACTGCCTGCGGCCACGCCCGCGATAATCGGGAAACAATCCCAGTTCGATGTCATATCGTCACCCAGGCCGAAGAACGCCATCAGCGCCAGCATCACCGCTATGGCTCCGGGATTGGAGATGCCCATGGCGCAGGCTGAAAGGAAATCCGCAGCGCTTACGTCATGCACGTGCCTGTTCTTTTTCTTCTCCTTGCTTTTCATCTTCCGGAAAGGATCGGAAAGAGTCATGGAGATACCCATGGAAGTGACGATAATGCCTCCGGCGATCATGATAGGGACCGCGTTTCCGTCGATGAATGTCTGCACGTACGCAAGGGCGAAAATCGCGACAATGGCGAATAGAGTATCTACGACAGTGGCTCCGAGAGAGGTTATGAAACCGGACCTGAAGCCTTTGCTGAGAGTCTTCTGTATAACGAATATGGCGATAGGTCCCACAGGCACAGAGGCCGCGATACCTACGATAATCGCTTTTATAAGATCCAACAACATATCCGCCGTTTGATTAATCTGCCAAAGTTACGAAATTATTTCATATCTTTGACATATGAAAGACAATACGGTAAAATTTATAATACTCTCCCTCTCAAGCGCTGTCCTTCTGTCGCTCGGATACCTCTTTCCGCATTGCGGAGGATTCATGCTGTGCGCTTTCGTGCCTCTTCTGTGGATGGACAGGCTGTCCGTCATCAACGGCACAAGACATTTCTGGATATGGCACTACCTCACCTTTGTACTGTGGAACACGTTCACCACATTCTGGGTATGCAACGCCACGCTTGCCGGCGGAATATTCGCCGTATTGGCGAACTCGTTGCAGATGAGCGTAATATGGGCCGTTTTCCGTGCATTCGCCAGAAAGTACAGAGGTTCCTTGCCTTACATATTCCTCGCAGCGATGTGGATAGCATGGGAGCGTTTCTATTTCGATGCGGAAATCTCATGGCCGTGGCTGGTGCTCGGCAACGGCTTTGCCCGCAGCACAACTATGGTACAATGGTACGAGATTACGGGCGTATTGGGAGGCTCGCTGTGGGTGTGGGCCTGCAATCTGGCGGTGTTCGGCATGTCCGTCGTACTTGGCGACGGTTCATGGCGGAAAATGAACCGGAAGGCATGTGCGGCCGCAGTACTTGGCTGCGCGGTCCTTTTCACAGTGCCTCCTGCGGCCTCGGCGATACGTTACGCTACATATGAGGAAGTCTCCGACGGCAGTTTCGAAGTTGTTGCGCTGCAGCCTGACATAGACCCGTACAACAAATTCGAGGCTCTGAGCCAGAGGGAGCAGGACGCTATCCTGACGGACATGATAGGCGGAGCGCTGCCGGCAGACAGCACGGAAGCGATGCTGTTCTTAGGCCCCGAGACATTCACTTCAGATGTAATCATGAATGACCTGTCCCAAAGTATGACACTGCGCGCCTTGCAGGAGCGTATAAAAGGATTTCCGTGCTGCGCCATCCTTTTCGGAGCGTCGGCATACGAATTCTTCCACACGCCGCAGGCCCCGTCATACACGGCCCGTCCTTACGGCCATGGGAGATGGTACGAGAATTACAACATAGCGGTCATGGCGGATGCCGGCGGCAGAACGGAGACCTACAAAAAAAGCAGGCTTGTGATAGGGGTGGAGAAAATGCCTTATCCTGTAGTGTTCCATCATGTAAACGACATGCTGGGCGGAGTCATGGGCCACTGCATCGGTCAGGACCATGTTAGCCTTCTGGATTTCAACGGGACGAAACTGGGCAGCGCGATATGCTATGAGTCCATTTATCCGGAACATGTCGCGGACTATGTCGCAAACGGGGCAAAGGCGCTCACAGTCATTACAAATGACGCATGGTGGGGAGACACTCCCGGCTACGAACAGCATCTGAGCTACAGCAGCCTGCGCGCTATCGAGACACGCAGGGACATAGCCCGCTGCGCGAACACAGGAATCTCGGCATTCATAAACCAGAGAGGAGACATAGTGTCACGGACCCCGTGGTGGGAGCGCTGCACGTTGTCCGGCACCGTTCACTGCAACGGCTGCATCACGCCGTTCGTAAGGTGGGGCGATGTCTGCGGCAGGCTCTGCACTTTCGCTTTCCTGCTGATGTTCCTTGCTTTCTGCGTGAAGCTAATAACAGACCGGAGACCCCGATAACAGGGTCTCCGGCAACATGCAGTCCGATATTCTCAAAAGCCTCGGATGTCTGATCCGTGATTCAGGCAATGGATTGATTCAGGGAATCTTCCTGAACCTACGGCAGATCCTTACAGGCCGAAGCGGCTGAAGAAGTCATTGCCTTTGTCATCCACCAGAATGAACGCAGGGAAATCCTCCACGCGGACCTTCCATACGGCTTCCATGCCGAATTCAGGGAATTCCACGCATTCGATGCTCTTGATATTGTTCTCTGCGAGAATGGCCGCAGGGCCTCCGATCGTACCGAGGTAGAATCCGCCCCAGCGTTTGCATGCGTCGGTAACGGCCTTCGCCCTGTTACCCTTGCCAAGCATCACCATCGAACCGCCGTGGCTCTGGAAAAGGTCGACGTATGTATCCATACGGCCCGATGTGGTCGGACCCATGGAGCCGCAGGCATATCCTTCCGGCGTTTTCGCAGGGCCAGCATACATTACGGGATGTTTCTTCATGTACTCCGGCATCTCCTCTCCATTGTCCAGCTTGAGCTTGATAGCAGCATGGGCCATATCGCGCGCGACGATGATCGTGCCGTTGAGGCTCAGGCGTGTAGCCACAGGATACTGGCTGAGCAGGGCGCAGACCTCGCTCATCGGCTTGTTGAGATCCACATACACGGCATCGCCCTCGCCTGCCTGGCGGAGTTCCTCAGGAATAAGTTCGTAAGGCTTGTCGTCCATTTTCTCGATCCATACGCCGTCCACGTTGATCTTTGCCTTGATGTTGCGGTCCGCCGAGCAGCTGACACCCAGACCGATAGGGCATGATGCGCCATGGCGGCTAAGACGTACCACGCGGATATCGTGGACGAAGCTGGTACCGCCGAACTGCGCTCCCAGTCCGAGCTCCTCGCATTCCTTGCAGAGGATATTCTCAAGTTCGATATCACGGAACGCACGGCCGCTGTCATCGCCTGATACAGGGAGCGAATCGTAATATTTGGTCGAGGCGAGCTTCACGGTAAGGAGGTTCTTTTCTGCCGATGTTCCTCCGACAACCACGGCGATATGGTAAGGAGGGCATGCCGCTGTGCCCAGATGCTTGATCTTGTCCACGAGGAACGGAACCAGGACATCAGGACGGAGAACGGCCTTTGTCTCCTGGAAAAGGTATGTCTTGTTTGCCGAACCGCCGCCTTTCACGACGCAGAGGAACTTGAATTCGTCCCCCTCAGCCGCCTCGATATCGATCTGCGCGGGAAGATTGCATTTGCTGTTGCACTCGGTGTACATGTCGTACGCGACGTTCTGGCTGTAACGCAGCGCGTTGTCGCGGTATGTATTGAATATACCCTCGCTCAGAGGCTCGGCCTCATCGAAGTTCGTCCAGACCTGCTGGCCTTTCTCCGCGTGTACTATCGCCGTACCCGTATCCTGGCAGAAAGGAAGTTTGCCCTTCGCCGCTACCTCCGCATTGCGGAGCATGGTAAGGGCCACGTATTTGTCATTGTCGGAAGCCTTGTCGCTGTGAAGGATTCCGGCCACTTTCTCATTGTGCTCGCGGCGGAGCATGAAGTTCACGTCATGGAAAGCGGTCTCGCTGAGAAGACGGAGAGCCTCTTTGCTAACCTTGAGGATTTTCGTGCCCTCGAAGTCGCCTGTACTTACAAGCTTCTCCGATTCAGGAATCCTGTAATACTCGGTGGTATCCGGACCGAGCTGGAATGTAGGTGCATACTGATAAGCCATAATTCTAATATTTGTATTGTTCTGTCAATTGTTCATCAGATATTCTTTTATCATGGCATTGAGATCACCGTCCAGCACTCCCTGGGTATCGGAGGTCTCGTAGCCTGTGCGCAGGTCCTTCACCATTTTGTACGGATGCAGGACATAGCTCCGGATCTGGCTGCCCCACTCGATTTTCTTTTTCTGGCCTTCGAGCTCGGCCTGTTTCTCCTGGCGCTTCTTAAGCTCTATGTCATAGAGGCGCGATTTAAGTATGCGCAGGGCGTTCTGACGGTTGTCCAGCTGGCTGCGCGTCTCCGTATTCTCCACCACGATGCCGGAAGGTATGTGCTTCACGCGTACGCCTGTTTCCACCTTGTTGACATTCTGGCCGCCGGCGCCGCTGCTCCGGTATGTGTCCCACTCCAGATCGGAAGGATTGATCTCGATATTGATCGTTTCATCCACAAGCGGATACACGAACACGCTGCTGAATGTGGTCTGGCGCTTGCCCTGGGCATTGAAAGGGCTTATGCGTACCAGACGGTGCACGCCGTTCTCCGCTTTCAGGTATCCGTAGGCATAATCCCCCTCGACCTGTATGGTAACGTTCTTCAGGCCGGCTTCCTCGCCGTCCACCATTTCAGTTATGGTCGTCCTGTATCCGTTGCGCTCGCAATAGCGCAGGTACATGCGCATAAGCATAGCGCTCCAGTCATTGGCCTCCGTACCGCCGGCGCCTGAGTTGATCGTGAGCACCGCTCCGAGGCTGTCGCCCTCCGCAGATAGCATGTTCTTGAGTTCCAGCGCTTCCATTTTCTCCACCGCAGTCCTGAATGCCGCATCGATGTTTTCTTCCTCGTCACCGAATTCGACAAGGACCTTCAGGTCATCGACGGCAGACTGCACGGCATCATACGCCTCCACCCATGCCTTGATTCCGGCGAGTTTCTTCTGGAATGCCTCGGCCTGTTTCGGATCGCTCCAGAAATCAGGCTCCTGGGTACGGGCCGTCATCGCAGCCATTTCCCCGCGTTTGGCCTCTACGGCCAGACAGGCGTGGAGCTTTGCCGCACGCGCGTCCATATCTTTAAGTTGTTCCGCTCCTACCATATATTAATAGAGATAATATTTCTGCGCAAGCTCGCGGAAATCAGCCTCGTCCTTGCGCCAGTAAGGAAGAATGTCTTCCACCATATAACGTTCCGAGAAAGTGTTCTTGATATAATCGGTACCGCACACCTTGTTGAAAAGCCCTATCTTCTCGTTAGGGCCGAAAGGCAGATGGTCAGGATAAAGCTCGGCGAGCGCCTGCATTACATAGAACTGGGTCTCGGTAAGCCGCACGGCATCATAGTCCGTGATGTACGGCTGCACGCCTCCCAGCAGCTTGCCCGCCTGACTGCCTGCGAAAGGCTTGTAATAGATGGTGCGGAATGCAATGCCGGGAAGATCGTAGCTCTTGAGTTTGGCGAGCAGTTCCTGCGGATTGATCCACGTAGCCGCGAATACCTGGAAAGGTATGGTATATGATATGCCTACCTGCAGGTAATTGTATATCTCGCCGCACGGACCGCTGCACGCATAGTATATCGCCGTATAGCCGTAAGGGATATTCGGGGAAGGAAGCACCCACGGCAGGCCTGTCTGCTCATACACCATGTCGCGTGTCCAGCCCTCCATCGGAACCACCGTCAGCTTGCACTTCACCGGTTTCTGATTGCCCAGCTGTCCGCAGTTCAGCCCCTCTTCGTTGATAAGGTTCGCCAGCTCGCCCGGAGTCAGGCCGTATATCATCGGAATCCTGTACTGGCTCACGAACGAATTGAACGGCTGTTCCACTATGCATCCTTCTATCTTCTTGCCTCCGAGAGGATTCGGGCGGTCCAGGACAACCACTTCGATGCCCAGAGGCGCACATGCCTCCATAACCAGGCCCATGGTGCTGATAAACGTATAGTACCGCGTTCCGGTGTCCTGGATATCGTATACCATGACATCTATGCCCTCCAGCATTTTAGCGGTAGGCTTGCGCGTGGAGCCGTAGAGTGAATACACAGGAAGTCCGGTCACGGGATCCACGGTATCCGCCACATGGCCGCCGGCATACACGTCTCCGCGCACGCCGTGCTCCGGGCCATAGAGGGCCACGAGGTTCACTTCCGGAGCCTCGAAAAGGATCTCTATGGTGCTGCGCAGGTTATGGTCTACTCCCGACGGATTGGTCACAAGGCCGACCCTTTTGCCTTTCAGAGGCTCGAAATTCATATCCTGGAGGACTTCTATGCCCGGCTTTACCTTAGGCTCGGCATACGATGACAGCGAAGCCGTGAAACACACGGCCAATGCGGCAATATTTATAAAAGTCTTGTTCATAATCACTTGTTTTTCTTGCTAATGTGCCTGACAACCGGAGAGACCACGAATAACGAGAACAGCGTGGCGAGGGCCGTTCCCGTTACATTCGCGGCGAAATCAAGCCAGTCGCCGCTGCGGAACGTGGTCAGATATTCCTGTCCCAGTTCTATAAGTCCGCCGAACGCTACCGGTATGAGGAAACAGTACAGCAGGCCTTTCTTTACATTTTTCCTCATCCTGCGGTGAACCATTATCCATTCGAACCAGAATATGCCGCTGAGTCCGGTATACATAAGTACATGGGCCAGCTTGTCCGCATAAGCCAGTGAGGTCGCAGGCATGTTGCCGGCATCGAAAAATGACAGATATGTCACGGCAGCCACCACCAGCACCGACAGAGGATATGAGCGCACTATCCTCAGCGCGGAATGGAATACGGCCCAGGCCGGGAAGGTATGCATTATCATTTTCGTGTTGAACCGCCATCCCGCGCCGGAGACGGTGAAAGGAATGCCGCCCCACATCGTGCCGGCGGACACACGTGCGAAAACGGAAGATATCTTCGCATGCTCCAGAGCCTTGCGTCCGTTCCCGTCGCCTCTTATTATCAGCCTGTCGCCGTTGCGGGATATGATCCTGTGCACGCATACCGCATCTCCGCGGTTGAAAAGGATGACATCACCCGGTGCGAGTTCCCCGGCAGTCACGGGTGACAGCACTATGGTGTCACGCATGTGACGGAAGGTAGGACGCATGCTTTGTCCGGTGGCCGTGATTTTCACACAGTCACCGTCTGCGATATGCTCCAGAAGTTCCGCGAGCACTATCCTGTCCGTCATATCGTGAATCACCGGCATCAGAGCTCTATTGTTTTGTCACAGAAAGATATAGTGGTATCCCTGTGCGAAATTACTATTATGGTCAGTTCGGAGTGCGTTTCGGACAGTTCGGCGATAGCCGCGTTGATCTCCTGCTCCGTAACGGAGTCGAGCGCGGAGGTCGCCTCATCGAAGAACAGCACCTTCGCGTCCTTGAACAGGGCCCTCGCGATTCCGAGACGCTGGCGCTGCCCTCCGGACAGCTTGCATCCCGCCTCGCCTATCCTCGTATCGAGACCGTCCGGAAGCCCTCTCACAAAATCTCCCAGCGAAGCCTGCTCGAGAGCGGACATGGCCTTGTCCCTGTCTATACTGTCCCTGGCGCATCCTAACGCGATGTTTTCAAGAATCGTGCTATCCGCGATAAAAACGTCCTGAGGCACGTAGCCTACTATACTGTGCCAGGAAGCCATATTGCCGTAATTCAATGCCTTGCCGTCCACAAGGACCTCGCCTTCACCCGGAGGATAGAGGCCGAGAAGGATATTGAAAAGGGTTGTCTTTCCTGAACCTGTCCTGCCCTTTATGCCGAAGCGGTCGCCCTTGGCTATGCTGAAACTGAGGTGTTCCAGCACCGGAGCATCATCATCCGGGAAAGCGAAACTGAGGTCGCGCACCTCTATGCCGCAGTTGAATTCCATCGGAACTACTTCCTCATCTTCATGAAGGAGATCGTATGCGGCAGGTTTCCTGATATCGGATATTATTTCCTTGGTATAATCGGTAGCGCTGAGGGCCGACAGTGCGGATATGATGGAACGTACGGCCGGCATGAGTTTCAGCATGGCTACCGTAAAGACGCCGACAGACAGGATGCCCGACGGATCGGAGGCGGAGAAGCTGAACATCATCAGCACGGCAACAACCATCACGACAGCGAGTTCCATGGCATAGGAAGGTATGCTGGAAATCACCGAACTGCGTCTTCTGTATGAAGATATGTCGCGCAGCCCTTCGTCGAAGCGGTCCTTGATATGCGGGAAGGCATCATTCACATGCACCTCGCTGTATCCTTTGAAAGCCTCGGTAATAAGGCGGTTCTGCTCGCGCCGCGCGGAATTCTCCTTTTTCGCCAGTTCTTTCAGCGGCTTGCGTATCAGGGTAACATACAGGGCTACGACAGGAACGAACGCGCACAGGGACATCGCTGTCGCAAGCGGAGAATAAAGCAACAGGCCGGCGAACATGAACAGCACGAACGCCGCCTCTCCGGCAAGACGCATCCAGCCGCCGAGATACCCCATCACGAAACTGCGGCACACCGAGATTATGTTAAAGGCCATGCGCGCGGAATTCTGGTTCTTGATATATACCAGCCCCCTTGAATATAGGCTGATGAAAAGAGTGGACGACAGGGTCCGGTACAGGCTCATCAGATATCTGTTCTGACAATCCGCTATCAATATGCATAGGCATATCTTGACGAGAAGGAACAGCAGCACCAGCCCTATTATGAAGAAGGCGAAATTCTGTTCCGATACGAATCCGAGGGCATCGTACCATTTCCCGAGAAAAGAGGAATGCAGCCTGCCGGAATCCAGTACAAGCATCATCACAGGAAGCAATGCCGCGACTCCGGCCAGATCCAGAATCGCGCGCACAGGCACAAGGGCTGCAACTTTAACCGCACCCCAACGGTATTCTTCAGGAATGAGATGCCTTAGTTCCGCCATCGCTTACAGGAAGTGATTATCCTATTGATTATTATTCTATAGCTCCGTACTCCTGCAGCTGGTCCACCCAGTTCCTGACATCGGACATGGCGGTCTCAGGACTCACGTCATATTTCCCGCACAGCAGGTCAGCGGCCTGTTCAACGGTGAAATCCTTGTCTGAAAGATTCTCCCAAAGAAAATACGATGTCGGATTCAGGGACAGAATCCTGACGCTCCTGTCTGACCCTTTGGATGGGAGCAGGACAACGTTTTCATTGACTATCTGGCGGACCTTCAGGTCTTTCTTTATTCTCATAGCTTTACCTTTATTGAGTTCTTGATTCTTTGCGCGAAGTTCTTCAAGGAGTGTATGTCGGTACCCTTGAAGCTGTACATGCCGTTCTTCAACAGATACTGGGCCTTTTTCTGTTCCTCGCTGCCGTATGCCCCCGTCAGTGACAGAAGATTCAGCTGGAACTTCACTCCCCTGCCATGCAGCCTGTCGTATTCCGCGGTATCCATGTACACATAGCGCTCCGGATGGGCCAGTACCGGAAAATATCCGGCAGACATTACATCGAGCAATATGTCGTCCAGATTGCTCGGAGGGCTGAAATATGAAGTCTCAACGAGAAGGTGGTCCCCGGTATCCGTCAGAGGCAGAACGTCATTGGCGGCCAGCCGCTCTATAAAAAGACTGTCCATCATGTGTTCGGCAGCAAGATGCAGCCTTATAGGGCCGTCATATGCAGCGCACAGCTCGTCGAACCGGCAGCGGAGGCGCTGCACGGTATTCGGGATGTCCTCCATGATATGAGGGGTACACCACACCTCGGCGACACCGAGAGTCTCGAAGTACTTCAGAACGGCAATGGAATCTTCCATTGTCCTGATGCCGTCATCAACTCCGGGAAGGATGTGGGAGTGATAGTCCGTCAGGCCATGAAAGACTCCGCTGCTGATTAATGTAGTCCGAGAAAAAAGCCCCATCAATTCCGGTTATTACGCTTTTTTGTTTTTGTCATCGTCCTCCTGGGCATACGAATTTCCGTAGCCATAGCCGTAACCATAACCGTATCCGTAGCCATAACCATAGCCGTAACGCTTGCCGTAACCGTAGCGTTTTCCATAGCCATATCCGTTCATGATCTCCGTACCGTTCAGCAGGAGCACCATTCCCTTGTATATGGAATCCGAGTAGTAGCTCTCGATCTCAGGAAGCATCGACTTCTCAAGATGTCCGGCACGTACGATCATTATCGTGCGGTCAGCAAACTTGTTGACGATCGCTGCATCAGCTACGATATTGACAGGGGTCGAGTCGATAAATATATAATCGTATCTCTTCTTAAGGTCATCGATGAGTTCCACGAGACGTTCGCTGTACAGCAGCTCCGTAGGGTTAGGAGGGATGGCGCCCACAGGAAGCACATCCATATTCTCCGAAGAAGATGACTTGACTATGACGGAATTTACGTCCTCCACCTTGCCGAGCAGGTACTGTGTGATTCCTTTCTTAGGCGAATTCACATATTTGCTGAGAGTGCATTTGCGGATATCCAGATCTATACAGAGCACTTTCTTTCCTTTCAGGGCGAGCACCGTGGCAAGATTCACGGCAATGAATGTCTTTCCGCTGCCGGCATTCAGGGACATGGTCTGGAATACGGTACAGCCTTCGCTGTTGGTAAGCATCTCCAGATTGGCGCGTACGACACGGAACGCCTCGTTCACGATATTTCTGGAGTTTGCCCTGACCACGATAGCGTCCTTGTCCTGGGTCTTGCGGAATGTCTGGAAATGCTGGCGTTTGTATGCGAGAGGAATCTCGCCCAGCATAGGCATCGTCATGCCGTCGAGATCCTTGCGGCAATTGACGGTATTGTTCAGCATCTGTTTCAGATACAGCAGGCCGGCAGAGATGACTATGCCCACAAGGAAAGCCATCATAAGGATGCGGTCACGCTTAGGCGATATCGGAGCGCCCGAAGATGAAGGCATGGCGATCACCCTGGTATTGTAAGCCGTGAAGGCCTGGCTGAGCTCGTTCTCCTCACGTTTCTGAAGCAGATACAGATACAGCGACTCCTTTACTTTCTGCTGGCGCTGGACATCGGTAAGATGCTCCACCTGCATAGGGTTCATAGTTATCTTCTTGGCAGTCTCGCCGGCAGTCTGACGGACTGAAGCGATCTGGTTCTGAAGAGTGGTGATGTAATTGTCCACGGATGCCATGATGGAACTGTGCATCTCGCGCAGGACGGCATCCATATCCATTACCACAGGGCTGTTCTCGGAGCTGTTGGCCACGATGTTGTTCCTCTGCAGCTGCCTTGTGTTGTACTCCGAGATCTGACGCTCGATATTCGCGTTGTCAAGACCCGAGTTCGCAGGCAAAAGCTGGTTATTGTTGTTTGACGAAGCCATGTATTCCCTGACATACTCCGCCATCGTCATACGTGTGGTGAGGGCGACTATCTCGTTCTCATAAGCGCTGGACTGGCTGAGATACATGCTGCCCACCATCTGAGGGTCGATAAGGCCGGTGCTGGACTTGAACTGGGAGATATGGCTGTCCACATCGCCGAGCTCGCGCTCGATAACCGCCAGACGCTCGTTGATGAATTTCGAAGTGCTGAGGGCTATACGGTTGCGGTCGCCTATCCAGCGCTCGTCATACACGGAAATGAGGGCGGAAAGCACATCTTTCGCACGCTCAGGAGACAAGTCTGTAAAGGACAGCGTTATGGCAGTGGCTTCCTTGTTGGTAAGGGATACGCCGAGACGGCCCGAGTACCTGCCTGCCGCGCCTGCAAGGGACGAGTATGAGAACGAAATCTGCTTGAAAGGCTCGTCCTTGCCGTAAAAGAAGATGTTCGGCTCGATCACCATGCGTCCGACAGGAGTTTCCGTAGTGTCATTGAAGTTCACCACCAGCGGCCCCTCTATCATTACAGGCTCCCCTCCGATATAAGTCGACATCTGGGAGAGAGAAACGCTGTTCCTGTCGGCATAATCCACTTTCATCGACATAGAGCTGCCTGCAGGGAAATCTATCATCTTCACCTTGAAAGGCAGCGAGGATCCGTACAGAGTCCTCTGGTAAAGGCGGTTGCGTGTCGTATAGTTTGCACGCAGATCCAGTTTCTTCACTACATCCGTCATGAAATCCCTGGACTGGAACGCCAGTATCTCATTGTTCACATTCGTCTGCTGGGCGAAAAGGCTTCCCATATTGGAAAAGCTGGAAGCGCTCATCTCCAGACCCGATGTTCCGCCGCGGCGGTCCTGCTTGATAACGACGCAAGCCGTGGCGTTGTATGTAGGATGGGTGGAAGCGATATACAGAACCGCGGCCGACACGCAGATTATCACTGCGACTACGAATACATACCAGTGGCGCAGACAGTCGAACAGGAAGTCCAGGATATTGAAATCCGAACTCAGATTGGTGTTTGCAGTAGTATTGTTATTTTCCATATCGTGTCAATGTAAGGATCATTGTTGTAATAGAGAGAAGCGAGGTGCCGATGGAAATCCAGAACGATGCGGACACGACATTGTTGCCGTTGACGGTGCTCTGGCGGGCCTTCTTCCTGTTAGGCTCCACATACACCACATCGTCCTGATGCATGTAATATACCGGAGATGTGAATATATTCTCCGACGAAGTGAGGTCGACATTGTAGCATACCTGGCGGCCGTTCTCCTCGCGGAACACCTTGATGTTCGTACGGAGGCCGTCGATAGTAAGGTCTCCGGCCTTGGAGATGACATCGAGGATAGTCACCTTGTCCTTGTCCAGCTGCACGCGGCCGGGGCTCTTCACCTCTCCGAGTACGGTCACGTAAAGGTCGGCGAACTCCACGGTAACGACAGCATCCTTGATATAGTTATTGCTGACGATCTCATCCTTGATCTTCTCCGCGATCTGCTCGCGGGTGAGACCGCCGACATGAATCGTACCGAGAACAGGGAAATCGATATTTCCGTTGCTGTCCACCGTATAGAAAGAAACCTGTCCGCTGCCGTTTGAAGGGTCGCTGCTGTTCGATCCGGTCCTGTATGTAACGGTAGGAAGGTTGAACATTACGGCAAGCACAGGGTTCTTGCTGCTGACAACGATAGAAAGTTTGTCGGCCACATCCACGGTAATGGTCTGCACAGGCGCGAGATCCACCGAGGCACCAGGCTCAGAATCCTGAAAATAGCTGATCTGCTTAAGTCCGCCGCATGATGACACGGCGGCCGCCGCAACAAGCGGAATTAAAATTTTAAATATATTTTTCATATTAAAAAACCATTGCTTACAATATCGTGCAAAAATACAAAAAATATAAAACATAAACAACCCTATTTCACAGCAGATTACAAAGCGTCCATACCCCATGTCGAATCAACCGCCGTCCTGATCAGGCGGGAGCAATCCGCGCTGACTCCCCTGTAAGTCTTTTCAAGTCCGCCACCGGAGATCGATGCGCGGATTCCGCAGGCCTCACGACGCAATGAGTCCATTGCCCCGGAAGCGCTCCAGCTCAGCACGGCATACACATAATCCTCTTCCCCTATGACGTTTCCGGCCCTGAGGAGCCCTCCGGAAACGGTAATGCGCAGCGCACCCGGGATGAAGCGTTTCCTGCCGTCCGGATCATACAGGATAAAGGAGGCTTCGGCGAACATGGTGGAAGGATTCTTGGCCTCGAAATACAGCCCGTCATACAGGACTCCGCCGTATTCGATCCTGCCGTCGCGGCATACCGCCCGCCTGCGGCCCGCGCCGTCAGAAAGGACCTCGAATTCAAGTTCCTGACACTCGGCCACCGTGATTTCCAGATGACGCTGCGTACGTGTAAGGCGGTTCACTATAAGGGCATGCGTTCCGGACGATATTGTCACCCCGTCAATAAGCGCACGCAGAAGGCCTGCGTTCATTTTATCGAAATCGGACTTTTCCACAGTCACGAAATATCCGTGCATGTCCACGGTGCCGGGGCTCATTGTAAGCCGCTCCGCCGGATCCGGACTGCCGTAATGGCCGCTACGGTGCCCCGTGCGGAAAATCACCGTCGTGCAGTATTCGCCCCCGGTCCTGAATGTGGACAGGTTGAAGCGCGGCTCAGAATCGCCGTCAGCGATATCGGCACAATCCAGCAGGCGGTAGAACATCCTGTTCATGGATTTGGAGCTGCGTCCCTTGATCACGAAGATGCCATTGGCGAACGCGGTATATTCATACAGCCGCGCATCGCTGACACTTGCAAGGTAGCGCATGTTCTCCCCTTTCGCCACAGACAGTTCCAGAGGGAGCAGGCCGGATGGAACGGCCTGGAAATGAAAATGATCCGGAGCCGATGCGCCGCTTTCCGGGCCATTGTAAAGAATTGTGAATCCGGGACGTCTCTTGGACAGCCTGAGCATATCCACGTAACGCCGCCATATCGTCTGGGGAGTATGTTCCAGGGACGGGATCACAAAGTGGTCGGGCAGGATGGGATAAGGATTCAGCTGGATATTGTAGCGCTTGCCTTTCGCGCCTTCGAATACCGTACGCCTCTGCTCCGCAGGACAATTTTGCGCGCAAAGGAAACACGGTCTCGAAGCGAGGGTCTCAGGGTCGGTCTCCGCCCTTGTTGATATTGATCGGGACGGTATGCATATTATCCTGAGCGGCATGCCGTCCAGCCCGATATCCTTTACCGGTGCATTCTTCAGTTCCCTGTAATTGGCGCGCGCCAGCGGCCAGACTGACAACTGGTCCGCTGCATCCTTGTGCATTTGCGCGGACAGTCCGTCATAATAGTGCGGATCCAGCATATCCTTCTTAAGTTTCGCAAATATCAGTCTTGTTCAAGGTTTGTGCAGCCTGCGAAACTTTTCCCTCCGCACTATCCTTATTTACGTGGGCCGGGCGCCCCTGGCCGTCCCCGTGCCGCCAGATGCAGGACACAGGCACAGGCCGGAACATAATCCGGCTACAGCAGCGCCAGCAGCTTGTCTTTGATGTTAAAGAACTCCGAACGGAAATTAGGGGTAAGTCTGCCCCTCGACGCCAGCTTCTCCACTTCCTTTACAGTCATCCACCTGCCCTCATCGACCTCATCATGGTCAGGACATACCTGAAAATGTCCGACGGCGGCGAATATGTTCACGAATTCCCTGTCGCGGCCGGTCTCATACACATATGACCCTATATATATCGGATTGTAGTCGGTAAGGGACAGTTCTTCAAAAGATTCACGGTGAAGGGCCTCTATGATCCTCTCGCCGTAAATGACGTGACCGCCCACCGCAGTATCCCATTTGCCTGGCTGTATGTCTTTTTTCATGGAACGTTTCTGCAGATACACGCGTTCCTGACGGTCGATAAGATGGAGATGCACGACAGGATGCAGCAGCATGCTGCCGCCATGGCAGTATTCACGGGTAGCGCGTCCTGTCACCGTGCCGTCTTCCTGCACGACCGGAAATATCTCGCTCCCGTCCGGAAAAGCGGAGCCGTCCGCCATTGCACGGGCTCTGGCGGCTGCGGTCATCATTGCGCGATCCGGCGAAACAAGAGGCGCCGGACCTTCCAGAGGATACATAAGTTCAATCATAGCACGGTATACAATATCTGCAGTTCTTCGTCGCTGTAAAGCAAAGGATCGACAAGCTCCGGACAGGTGCGTCCCAGCACTGCAAGAGCGGCAAGGGCAAGGACCGCAAGCGATACGGCAATCAGAACGGCAGCCAGGACATGGCGCCGCGTTTTTGAAGCTCCGGCCGCATTTCCGGCACCCGGATTCTGAACCTGACATTCCGCGGCAGTTTCGCCGGCAGGCGCCTTGCCGTCTGCCGCTGTAAAACCGTCTGCCGGCGTGCCGGCATCCGTATGTTCCTCAACATCCTGCATTGCATCATTATTTCCATAAGCACCGGACTCCTGAGGCTCCATAGCTTCCTCCGGAAACGGAGCGTCTGCGAAAACGGAAGCGTCCGTATCATCCGGGACATTGGCGGATGCGGTGACGGGCAGATACCTCAGCGAGACCGGCTCCAGCATATCATAGAACGGAAACACCTCCAGATTCTCCCCCGCCACAAAGAAGAAACTGCCGTCATGCGTGACACGAAGATATCCGAGCCCGGGCAAAAGCACCGCCCTGCTGGCCATAAGTTCCTGACGCAAGGCACTGACTTTTCCGGCGATCACATCGGATGCGCGGGAGAGCGTCAGGCCGTTGTTCGCCGCATAGAAATCCACCAGGGCCGTATCGTCCTTTATCCCCGCATCGAAAACGAGCTTGAGATAAGGAGGGTTCACGGTGAAACCCTTATCGGAGAAATACGCCGGCACATGCTCTGTCCGGAACGCGCCGAAGCCTGGCAGGCAGGCTTTCCCGCTGCTCACCAGCACCTCTTTGATAATATCCGCAAGAAATTCCGTTTCCATATCGTTTACAAAGGTACAATAAAATTCAATGCAAAAAAATCAAAAAATATTCATAAAAAATTTGGAGCATAAAATAATTTACGTACCTTTGCATTCCCGTCAGCGATGACAGGGTAAATTCCTGAATAGCTCAGTTGGTTAGAGCATCTGACTGTTAATCAGAGGGTCCCAGGTTCAAGTCCTGGTTCAGGAGCGGAAAAAGGCGAGACTTTCGGTCCCGCCTTTTTTTCGCCCTGTCCAATTCGCGGCTCCATAGGCAATCTTAAATGGGAGCATCCGCAACATTTTTTGCTTCTACGGCACGACGCCTGCATTTATTGCGGGCTATCTGCGGGAGTTGCGGGCAAGGGCGATGTAGTAGAACAGGGTGGCAAGCGAGCCGAGGGCAGCGACCACATAAGTGTATGCGGCCCAGCGCAGGGCTTCGCCGGCCATTGCAGCCTCGCGCGCATCTATATTCTCTGTCTTCAGCCATTCCACGGCCCTGCGTGACGCATTGATCTCCACAGGAAGAGTGATGAAGCTGAAAAGAGTGGTCATTGCGAACAGTCCTATTCCGAGATAGAGCAGGGCCGGAAAGACATTTATGAATATTACTCCGGCCAGCAATACCCACTGTACCCAGCTGTTGGCGAATGTCACCACAGGGACAAGGGCGCTGCGCATCGCAAGAGGGCCATAGCCCTCGGCATGCTGGACAGCATGCCCGCACTCATGTGCGGCGACCGCAGCGGCCGCGATGCTTCTGCTTCCGTATACCGA
Organism: uncultured Muribaculaceae bacterium; assembly: GCA_964385835.1. Taxonomy (GTDB): domain Bacteria; phylum Bacteroidota; class Bacteroidia; order Bacteroidales; family UBA932; genus Cryptobacteroides. The sequence goes on from CAYLQE010000005.1 coordinate 83,076, forward strand.
GTCAGACAGGTTCAGGGTCTTGTCCGTAGGGTTGTAATGGTCTGTGAGACGGCCCTTGACATGCCCCACCTTGACATCCGTGATGCCGTTCTCGGCAAGCATTTTCCTGGCGATCTCCGCACCTGTCATCCCGTCAGGCGACGGAATCCGTGAATATTTGTCGAACTTGTGATTGAGGACCTGCTGCACGAGAAAACTGAGCAGCATGACAAACAGCATGATAATCCAGATACTTTCCATAATCTTATGTTTATAGTTTGCAGAATGCTGTATTGAAACGGATGTCCGGCCGGATTATCGCAGACTGCAGGGACAGTCCGGCTTTCAGATGAAGAATGCGGAGGCCCGCATGAGTGACATGAAACGGACGGCAAAATGCGATAAGACAGAAGAACGGTCATTTCAAAGAGCATCTTAGATACAAAATTGATAAAAATTCGGTATTTTTGCAAAGGATTACATGGAACTTATGTACGGAACTGACGATTTCGCGAGATTGGAAATAAGCCTGGGAGCATGCAGGAACAACTACCGCTACTACCGCTCCCTGCTTGAAGACAGCACACGGCTTCTTGTGCTGATGAAAGCCAATGCCTACGGACACGGCGCGGCTGAATTCGCAAGGCTGCTTGAAAAAGAAGGGGCCGATTATCTGGCCGTGGCATATCCCGTCGAGGGAATCGAGCTCAGGAATGCCGGAGTGCACCTCCCGATTCTCGTGCTGAGCGGAGGCACAGACTTCTTCAATGAGATGATAGACTTCCGTCTGGAGCCGGCGATACCGAACATGTACACGTTGCAGGAACTGCTAAAGGTGCTCCGCAAACGCGGAGAAAAGAATTTCCCGATCCACATAAAGCTGGACACCGGCATGCACCGTCTCGGTTTCATGAGCAGCGAAATCGAAGAACTGGCCTCATTCCTGCCCTCATGTACGGAAGTCAGCGTAAAAAGCATCTATTCACACCTGGCTACGGCCGATGACCCTGCTCTGGATGAATTCACCCTCGCCCAGATAGACCTCTTCCGCAAAAACGCCCCGCGCATTTCGGAGGCGCTCGGATACAGGCCAATGTATCACATCCTTAATTCCGCAGGCATAGAGCGGTTCGGGCAGTATCAGTTCGACATGGTGCGCCTTGGAATAGGCATCTACGGAGTAAGTCCGTTTTCCGGCGACAAGCTGCGCCCCGCGGCATCCTTCAAATGCAAGATATTGCAGATCAAAACCCTGAAAAAGGGCGACGGAGCCATAGGCTACTGCCGCAACGGCAAGATCGCCCGTGAGGGCACGGTTATAGCGACTATTCCGGTCGGATATGCGGACGGTATCGACAGGAGACTTGGCAACGGCAATTTCTCGTTCATGCTCAACGGACATCCGGTGCCTACGATAGGCAATATATGCATGGACATGTGCATGCTGGACATTACGGGAGTGGATGCGAAGGCCGGAGACACAGTCACCGTTTTCGGAGAGGACCCGACCGCCGCGGCAATGGCGGAGGCGCTGGGAACCATTCCTTATGAAATCTTCACCTCCGTTCCGAAAAGAATCGAGCGCATAGTGGTGGAATAGACGGCGCCATCCGGACAGCATAAAATTTTCCGGGAATCGGGAATACGGCGGCAAGTCCGAGCCCGACATCACCGAAGCAACATAAGGGGGGAGGACTAGAAAGTCGGAATAACTCTCTGAGAATTGAAAATTTAGTGGTAAGGGTGAGGTCTACCACACCGGAAAATGAGAAAAAGGGGCTTGACTAATACTTTTTAGTCTGCCCCTTTATTATATGCCCTCTATTTCTTAGGGCCCTTGTTCTTTAAGATCAGGTTGTGGATAACTGAATGTTTGGTCTCATCCTGAGCGAGCACGTTCGGTTTGAAACGGGATGCATCGCGGTGGTTGCGGTTGAGAATAAACTCCTTGAACTTGTCGAACGCCCTCTCCTGAAGCAGATATACGGCAGGATCCTTCAGACGGAAGCTGTTGCGCTTGCTCGCATACTCGATATTCAGTTTCTTGAGATTGTCGTCAACGACTTTGGCGAAAGATTCGGCCTTTTTCTCATCCGCCTTGCGGTCAGCGAACTCGAAATACCAGTCATAACGGCTCTCGCTGAGATTCACGTATCCTGTATAATAGGTAAGTTTCATCCCCGTGGTTTCCTGAGCCTGCTCCACGGCCTTGATGAACTGGTCCTCGTAGAGCTTCTCGCCGGTAATCGAAACGATGCCGTTCACTTTCTGGACCATATGCATGCGCGGCACGTTGAGCATTGCCGAAGAAACCTGCACGATATCGTTCATATTGTAGCGGTACAGACCGCTGAAAGTGGTGACAAACGGACAGTAGCGCTCGCCCTCCTTAAGCTCGTAGAGCATATAGAAAGGAGCATCCGGATCATCGAGGTCGCGCTCGCGCTTGAACTCATAGAAGTGCATGTGAGGCATTACGACCGTCTCGTTCGTCTCATCGAACACGAGACCGAAACGGCATTCCGTAGCGAAATAGCCGAGTTCCTGGTGGAATGTATGCTCCGGAAGTGATCCGTCGATCTTACGGAGGTATATCTGCGTGTTGCCGCATTTCCATGAGCTGAGGAGCTGCAGGTTAGGCCAGAAATGGCGCGGCTGCACCTGATCATACTGGCTCTGCAGGGCGCGGAGCTCGAATGCGCGGTCGCGGTTAGGCTTGAGAAGAGGCTCCACCTGCTTGCGGATCTCATCCGGAATATTCACCTTGTGGCTGAGCGTACCGTTGCCGATATCCTCGATGAACTCATCCAGCCATTTGTCCACATTGTTCTGAAGTTCCACCATCGTGGATGGGTTCGGAGCGATCCACAGAGTGACGTTGCGCTCTATCGCGAAACGCATGAGAGCATAGTTACGGGCCGTGTAATCCTCAATATCATAAAGACATGTAGGGATACAGTACATTTTCTTGATGAATTCCGGAGCGTCCCTCTGCGTGTATGCCGACACTGATCCGAACGGAGTTCCGTCAGGCGCGTAGCCTTCCACCTGCTTGCCCACGATCACCATAATCTGGCCCGTGAACACTTTCGGACGGTGATGGATGAAATTGTGAAGCCACAGTCTCGTCATGCGTCCGTACACGTTCTCCATGTAGATATGCGAGATAGGCACGTATTTAGGTTCGCCTGTACTGCCGGAGGTAGTCGCATACAAGGCAGGCTTGCCTCTGAAAAGTATGTTCTCCTCGCCGTTGAGCATGCGGTTCACATAAGGACGGTAGTCCTCGAACTCAGTAGGTTTGTTGTATTTCTGATACAGCTCGTAAAGTTCGCGCTCGGAACGCGCCTCAAGAATCTCGTTGAAATGGTGCTCCACACCATACACCGAATCCTTCGCCTCTTCAAGAATGGCGCGAAGGGTGTTTCTCTGCGCGATGCGCGGCATAAGGCACGCGGCGCGCAGCTTCCTCATCTCCATGCCGCCGGTGATACGTACGGCAAGATTCTGGAGAAGAGGGAATCTTTTGTCTTTGTTTATATGCATAAGTCAATAGTTGATGTGTCATGTTTTGACACAAGTTTAAACTTCATATTGCATGCCTCCGCTCCGGCGCCGTCCCTATCCTCACGGTCACCGACCATCAGGATTTCAGAAGGATGGACATCGATTTTGGCCGCAACGTACATGAAAGCCTTGCGGCACGGCTTGCAGCCTCCGGCGGTAGGGGCGTCGATCATATAATCGAATATCTCAGGCTCTATGCCCAGGGCCGAAAGTTTCTCGCGTATGAAACTGTATTCGCTGAAACATACGATCTTTATGCCTTTGGCCTTCAATGATGCGAGCGTCGGCTTTACCCATGGCTTCGCATGCATGTGCCTCTTTATGGCCTTAACCTGCGAAGGCAGATACTTGTCCCAGTACCAGCGTGTCACCCGGTCCGTACCGGAATGCGTGGCAATGGCGATACGGCGGAAAAGCTCGTCATACGCGGCGCCCTTCGTTCCGTAGAAACGGCCCGACATCTTCTGCCGGCAAATACGTTCGTAATAAAGGTAGCGAAGGTGGCAAAGGTTGCTGAGCACGACATAGAAAGGCAGTCTGCTGTTGTCATACAGAGTGCCGTCAAGATCAAAAATAACTGCTTTAATCATTCCAAACTGCTGGCCAAGGATTTTTAACTATACCGCCAAGCCGGCATATCTCGGCGTGCGTCTCGGTAAGGAGACGGTCCACCTCCGTCTTGCGCGGCGCGGTCTTGTCAGGAAAGACAGGATTGCCTATATTTATGGTAAGGAGCGGCACATTCTTTTTGCCGGTCAATCTGTATATGCCCGTACGCGGACGATACGACAGGTTCAGCGGAAGCACGGGCGCACCCCAGCGGTATGCCATGGTGAACGCACCTTTCTGGAAAGGACGCAGCGGCTTGTAGAACGGCCAGCTGCGCGCTTCGGCGAAAACATGTACCACTTCCCCGCGGCGGTTGAATTCATCGAAAGCCTCATTGAACTTGCGGGTCGCGCTCAGAGAGCCGTCCGCAAGAGGAATTCCTCCGAAATGCTTAAGGATAAACCAGTTGCTGCCGGTCAGAAGATCCGAGAGCATAGGAATCCGGAGCTTGCGGCCTATGGCCAGATACACGCAAAGTCCGTCCAGCCTGAAACAGTGGTTGCACACCGTCACGAAACTTCCGGAAAGCTCTTTCCTGTATTTCTTCAGGATTCCGCGGCCTTTCACCTTGAGGCCGAAACATACCCGCATATAGACACGCAGGAAAATATCTGCGGCGACATGGTACACGGCATTGTACCAGAATCTGAATTTCAGGCTGTCATCCAGGAACGGATAGCTCTCGTCCGTCTTTATGTCACGGACTTTCCGGACGGGCACTATGCGTGAAAGAGGATCTTCTACAGGGTAGTCGATTCCGAGGTCAGGAATATAGACGCCATCAGCGACTTCCATCTCCCGGTACAGTTTGTTATCAAGAACGGACATCGTTTCATTTAGGTTATAGTTTCGCAAATATACTAAAAAATACTAAATTTGCACACTATGAATAAATCTTGTACATATAAGGTTGCGGGACATCTGTTCCGGCTTGACCTTCCGGACGCGCCTAAATTGTGGGCGGCGCTGGAACAGCAATACGGACCTTTCATTACGGAAGACACGGAAAGCGGGCTGATTTTCTCCCTTGAAATGACGGAGGAACTGCCCGAGGGGCCTATGGAATGCGTTTACGACAGTCCTACGGAGGACGGGGAGACGGTCGTGAAGCTGTACAGGATGTCCGACGGAAGCTGGTTCTTCGAGACCGCAGCGGACCACAGGCTCCCGACATGTGCGAGAATCTGGGCAAGCGAGGACTTCTCGAGGGCAAAGATCAGCCTGGCGACCAAACGGCTGCATGACGCCGTATTCGGCATCAACAACGCCGCCATGCTGATGTTCGCATTCGCCTCCGCCCGGAAAGGCACGATCGAGATGCACGCGTCCGTTATCGGGAACGGCGGCATGGCATACCTTTTCCTCGGACACAGCGGCACCGGCAAGAGCACGCACAGTTCATTGTGGCTCAGGCATATCCCAGGCAGCGTCCTGATCAATGACGACAATCCTATCGTCCGCATACATGATGACGGCAGCATAATATGCTACGGTTCGCCGTGGAGCGGGAAGACGCCTTGCTACAAGAATGTCCAGGCACCTGTGGGGGCATTCGTACAGATCCGCCAGTGCCCTGAAAACAGGATCCGCAGGATGTCGGTATTAGAGGGATATTCATCCCTTTTCGCAAGCATCAGCGGCATCAAGGACGACAACAGCGACATAGCCGACGGCCTCAACGGCAGTATCTCGAAGATTCTGCGCGACATACCGGTGTACCTGCTGGACTGCAGGCCTGACGAAGAGGCTGCGGTGACTTGTGCATCCACGGTAAGGCGCCAATTATAACAGAACTTTTAAAAAAAATGACGGCAGAAGAACTGGACAGATTCGAGGAGATCCTTCAGGAAGGGCTCGTGAAGATATGCACGGGTGCAGGACTGCTGGAGGGCTCCGTCATGGAGACACCCGACATAAACGGGAAATGGGACGAATACATCACGGATTACGTGGGTGACGCGATAAAGAACATCGAGGAATACACTCTGGCGGCACTTTCATGGCCGGCGTTCCTCGGCATGGGCGTGGCGTGGAACTGGGATCACGACTGGATCGTGGGCGCACGGCTGCCGTATGCGGCATATTATGGAGAAGAAGGATGGGACGACCTTGACGAGAACGTCCTTTACAACCTGTGCGGATACGAACGCGGAAGTGCGGAGGCGTCACTTCTGACGGATACCTTTCTCAGCTGCGCGGAAGCCACGGTGGCGCTTATCCGCCACAACGGCATAGCGATGGACACGGAGGAAGGCTTCTACACCTTAGTGCGCAGCTTCGGCGTCATGTACAGAATCGGCGCCGCCATAATACTCAGAAAGGCCGGTTACAAGAAAGTTCCGGTGAATTTCTCATAAAATCTTTGGAACAAACGAAAAAATGCGTATATTTGCAATCCTGAATCGGCCTGACGCATGTTACCGGTTCGGGATGAGTTCATACTCAATGGAGAGATGGTAGAGTGGTCGATTACGGCAGTCTTGAAAACTGTTGAGCTGCGAGGCTCCGGGGGTTCGAATCCCTCTCTCTCCGCAAACAAATAAGAATCAAAGAGCCAGCACCGCTTTTGCGGTGCTGGTTTTGTTTTCAGGCGGGCCCGGGAAAGTTCGCGCAGACTACGGTTCACAGTTGCTGAAATCACTATCAGAAGAACTTACGGCAGAGTCCGGAAAAGGGGGTTCCACCAACTCATTATATTACTTTTGTCAGTTTTATCTTGCTTTTCCCTAAAACTCCCCACAGCATGGGGAAGTTTGCCAGAGCCCCATGAAGAGCATCAATGGATGTGGCCGGCACGCCGGACAAATCCTGATGCAGAGTTATGCCAATAGAGAGCATAAAAGAGAAAAATTTAATTAGAAGTCTCCAAATAGCTTATCAATTCGTCAGCTGTCATAATATTCATTTTAGAGAAAGCTGTAAGCTTCTTTCCTAAATCCTTGAAAGAGGCTCCGACATGGTAGATGGTATCGTCTATGATAAGGAAACGGTCATGGGCCCTGCGGAATATCTTCACTTCAATTGGAGCATACTGGGCATTATGACGTTCCAGATCCTGACGCAGAGCCCTGCTGATGGATGGTGTAAAGATAGTGGCTGACACTCCTGTGGTTCGCTTGTCAAGCTGACGCAATACCGAATCGTCGATATAATTATCCAC
>CAYLQE010000006.1:0-79398 GCA_964385835.1 uncultured Muribaculaceae bacterium
CCGCTCATATCAAAGCGCTGATAAAGGGTGCGCTGACTGATAAGATCAATGACCGCGAGATGTTCATGAAGGGCATTGACTACTCGTATTATTACGAAGAATAGATGCCCCAAAAGTCTCTTATATAACACTTTTACCAGACTTCATCAATGCGTCTGTTCGCTGGCCTTGGAGTAGGCCTGAGCTTCTTTGACTGGGACCATTATATTCAGAGAATCGGCCCAGGTACATATTCATCCGGCGAAGGTGAGTGCAGTCATCTGTGTGCCATGCCAAGGATCGGAATAAATTTCTATAATCACCTGAATGTAAGCCTGGGATATATCTTTGAAGATCCGGCGAACAGCAATCTTAATCTGCGTGTCGCCTATGTCTTCTGACAATCGGCCATACGGTGTGCAGCCAAATTCTTTGACAGAACATATTTGATAAAAACGCCGGCAGACCTCAATAGTTTGTGCTGGCGTTTCTGTTTGCATATTTTCAGAAGTTGTTTAAATTTGCCGTAAAATAAAAAACTCAGATAAGTTTTTGTCATGGAAAACATTCTTAAAGGAAAAGTCGCCGTCGTGACAGGCGGCACGAGAGGCATAGGATATGCAATCGTAAGAAAATTTCTGGAGGCAGGGGCCTCCGTCGCTCTGTGCGGTTCAAAGGAAGAGACTGCCATGAATGCCCTGGAGCGTCTGAAAAAGGAATTTCCGGAAGCATCCGTAACGGCGATATGGCCGGATCTCACGGACCCCGCATCAGTGGAGCAGGCATTTGCCCAAGTGGTGCGGACATTCGGGACAATCGACATACTTGCGAACAATGCCGGAATCTCCCAAAGTACCTCTTTATATGACTATACCGAGAAAGAAATCGACAGCATCCTCGACCTTAACATCAAGGCCGTGATGATATGCAGTCAGGCGGCGGCAAGGCTGATGAAAGGAAAAGGCGGCGCGATAATCAATACAAGTTCGGTGGTAAGCCTGTACGGACAGGCATCCGGCTGCGGCTATCCGGCCTCGAAATATGCCGTGAACGGAATAACCAAATCCCTTGCGCGCGAACTGGCGAAAGACAGAATCCGTGTAAATGCCGTGGCGCCCGGCATAATCAGGACCGACATGGTGGCGAATCTTCCTGAAAGCATGATCCAGCCTCTCATACAGACAATACCGCTCGGCAGGATGGGCGAAGCGGAAGACATCGCGAATGCCTTCGTATTCCTCGCAAGCGACCTCGCCTCATATATAACCGGAGCAGTCCTTTCGGTCGACGGCGGCGTGATAATATAGGAAGAATATTTCCCTGAAACTTCAGTCTCTACGGCATGTCCGCAGACCACAAAGCGGACCATAGAGCGGATCACAGGGCGGACCACAGGGCACCACACAGAGCGCGGCATACAGGGCAGACCACAGAGAACGGACCACACGGAGCAGACCACACAGAGTAAACCACACAAAGCGGCACACAGAGCAAACCATACAGAGCGGACCACACCGTAAAGACGGTAAAATCGCAAACGCGGCAAGTATTTTTATTGCCGTCATTTTATAAGGAAAAGTGTATTTCCGCGACGGTCAAAACCCGGGGAAAGTGTACTCCCGCGACTGCTAAACCACTGAAAAGTGTATTTCCGCGACGGTTAGAACCCCGGAAAAGTGTACTCCAGCCTCATGGCACAGGCTGCCGGACGGCAAAAATCACTGTCCGGCGGCCTTGAATCAGGAATGCGGAATCAGCTGAAATAGCTTTTCAGGGCATCGATATAGCCGGCGAAAGCTGTCCTGCCGGTGTCGGTGATGCGGCATAGGGTCCGCGGATTTTTGCCGGAAAAACCTTTCTCAATCTCCACATATCCGGCATCCGCCAGTTTGTCAAGCTGGACGCTAAGATTGCCGGCCGTAGCCCCTGTCTGCTCCCTGATGTATACGAAATCGGCTTCCTCACAGGAAACCAGCAGCGACATGACGGCCAGCCTCAACTCCGAATGAAGCAGCGGATCTAATTTTTTGAACATATCCGCTTATATTGGGAGTTCATAACTACGCCTGCGAAAATTATAAGCGCCGACATGCCTGTCATTACAAGCATCACATTTTCAGGACTTTCAGTAAACTTGACAAGACTGCATGCCACTGCGCCTCCGATTCCGGCAATAAAACCTGAAACAGACAGTATCCACAATCTTGACAGAGTGCCTGTCAGAGAGATGCACAAGCCGAGCATAAGGGCATGTCCGGTTATAATCAGAAACGGCGCTACAAACATTGCAGCCAAGGCATAAGACATTGAGAAGAAGCAATATGACAGCCATATATATCTTATAGCCTCGCCCAAAAAACTCTTTGCCTTAGGGGTTTCGCGTTTTTTTAGCAAAGGAGTAACTGCCAGACCGACAGCGGCCATTGCAAACCACAGCCAGTTCCATGCAGGAGTAGCGGTAGTGCGCCAAAGATACCATACAATCAAGGATGTCAAACATACAAGACCGCCCCACATAATCAGAGGAAGTCCCGAATCTTTCGCAAAGTCACGCCTGCTCTTTTCTATGATTTCATTCATTATGCGCAGGCTCTTTTCCGGGGTCATTTCATTTGTTTCCATTTCAATCTTTTTTGGGGAGGGCGGCCGGATTTTGTTTCAGGTTACGGCCGTCCTCATTGTTAATACTTTTTATTTCACTCCCCCGCCGGGTATTCCGGATTTACCGGGCAGAAAGAGATGTCCCGCGAAGACTTTGCAAATATAAACAAGTTTATTTTATAAACCAAATATTTTTCGCCTTCTGATTATAATAACGGACTTGATTAACGGTTGCTGAAACGGATTTCCTTGAAGTGGATGGGTGAATGAAGGTCGGGCTTTTCGCTGTGGATAGGAAAAGCCGTAAGGAGTTGTTTTTGCGGCAGTTTGCTGCCGCATTTATGGAAATTCGCAAAAATGGAGCCGTTTTTAAGACTGCCTATATCGCTCCGGAAAAAAGCCTCCTTGGGAATGACAAGGGCAAGTTCCCAATATCCCGCGCCGCTTTCTGCCGCACTTGTCCAGCGGTCAACGGCTTCATAGACCTTTTGCGGGGCCGCTGTACGTCCCTCATCTCATCCGCATCCACCGTATAATGCAGCAGGACCGCATCCCGGCATGCCGCTATGGCTACTTTTACATCGGGACGGTACGGATAACCGGGCCAGTTGACGCATGCAACGGGAAGATAAACGGCATTATAGCGTTTCATCAGTTCCGGCACATCGCACGCCTTTACATTGCGCCGCGGCAGATACCTTGCCGTCACGACGCCGTCCGCAGCGCAAAACCCGGATTCCGTCACAAAGGTTATAAATAAGATAAACGCCCAAATGGCCCGTACAACTGACTTTCTCATCCGGCTTTTACTTTACAAGTGAGAGGCGGGCGCGAAGAACGGTTTTAAATGACTCATCCACAAGATTATACTCATCAAGGAATGAATCCAGCTCGGACATGCTCCGGCGCAAGGCATCCACGTATTCAAAAAGACCTGCGGGATTCTCGGTAATGAAATTCGGGCACTGAGATACGTCAAGATAGTTCTGTGGCAACATCTTATATCTGTCGTACATGCCCTGTGCCATCTTGAACGGCTCGCTCAGCGTATTGCAGCGGGCGAAAAGTCCGGCAAGCCCGTTCAGTTCCTCCTCACGCGCCATATCCTCCGGCCTTATGCACAGCTCCACGGTAAGAGGACTGTCCGCCGGCATGTTGCCGAGCTTTACAACAGGGCTGAGCGCAGCACCGTCATAAGTCCACTCCCCTTCCCCTGCATATCTGCCGTATGCGATTTCCTTTCCGTTCACCTTCACGCTGTAAGGAACCGCGGTCATAGGGAAACGCAGGTGCCAGCTGCGCGTACCGCATGCCCCGTCGTAGCTTCCTTTCCGCGGCCCGATGCGCAGGGTCACGCCTTCCGCCGTCCTTTCGCATGATATCGATGTCACTGCATATTCGCTTTTATATTTCTGCGACACGCCGTCATCCTCGTAATATTCCAGAGTGCCGTCCGCACCCGGTACCATTGTCAGCACCAGGATATCGCACTGGCGGTGCAGCGTAGTGATGCCGTCCGGGTACATAGGGATGATCGCTCCTGCCCTGGCAAACCACGGATGCTCATCAAGCGTATATCCCAGGACCGCCTCGGTATCCCCTTTGTACATTGTGCCTGTAGTCATGTCGAACCAGCCGCTGCCTGCGGGGAACCATACCTTCACAGGCGAGATGCCGGTGCTGTCCATAGGCGTGAAAACGCTTGTGGTGATGATGTCCTCGCCGAAAAACACCTCTGACCTGTAGGAGTAAGCCCTGTCGTCCTCAGGATAGTCATAATATAAGGGATGGCACATTGCGATGCCCGTATCATAGTTGCGCCGCGAAGCGTTGTAAATGTACGGAACCAGCCTGTAGCGCAGTTTCACGGTCTCCAGCATCCGGAAAAGGTGGTCCGGGAAAAGCCAGAAATACCTCTGCAGGTTCGGATGCTTGCTCGGATGCACCTTGAATATAGGGGTGAAGACGCCATATTGCAACCAACGCGTGTACTGCTCGGGGTCGGTGGTTTCCCCGTTATTGTCTTTGAAGAAATGGCCGCCCAGATCATGGCCCCAGTATCCGTAATTCACGTTAGCCGCAGTGGCGGTAAACTCTGGCTGGTATTCCAGCGAGGCCCATGTGCAATAGGTGTCGCCTGAAAACGCGAGGGGATATCTGTGGCTGCCGAGGCCTCCCCACCTGTGATATATGAACGGCCTCTTGTCCGGGTACATGAACTGCGCATGCTTGAAGAATGTGTGGTTGAGCCAGAATGTATTAGACAGTCCGGGTATGTTCCTGGAGATGAGCCACTGCTGCCAGTCGAGCCACCAGAAATCGACGCCCGCCTTTTCCTCCGGCTCAAGAACGGTCCTGAAATATGAGTCGGCCCATTTCATCTCGTCTATCCTGAAAGGTACCGGCTTGCCGTACTGTGTCCAGCCGTAATCCTTGACAAAAGCGTCATACACAGCCTCGTAAGGCTGTATACCAGATGCAGGATGAAGGTTGAGCGCGGTGCCGAGCAGATTGTCATCGGTCCACTTAAGGAAGTTAGCCGGATTCGGGAAAAGCTGTTTCTGCCATGTATAGCCGGTCCAGCCTATACGCTGTCCGAATTCATCCTTGGGGCCGTCATTGCCAAGGGTCCAGGTTTCATGCCAGTCCATATCCACTATAAGCACGTCCACGGGAATGCCCATGCCGCGCAGACGCCCGACAAGTTCGCGGAATTCGCTGTCTGAATATTGCCAGTATCTGCTCCACCAGTAACCGAAAACATATCTCGGAGGCATAGGCGCGCGCCCCGACACAAGCGAGAAATCATACAGCGCCTGCCTGTAATCGTGTCCGTATGCGAAGATGTACAGGTCAAGGTCCCCGTTGTCGGGGCGCGCCTCTACCCACGATTCCCACGGCCCGCTGACAGGGGTAAGGACATGGCGCCTGCTGTCGTCGACGATGGCCCAGCCGTCGCGGGAAATAATGCCTTTCTCCATTTCATCTCCAGTGCCGAAATCGCTGCCGTCAGCCTTGTCGAGCGTGCGCACCGTACCCATAAGATTGCCCTGCTCACTGTCGCCGAAATGCCATGTTTTCCACTCTCCGTTAATTTTGAAACGGACGGACAGATTGGAAGCGTCGAATTTTCCCGGGCCCTTGTAGACAAGCACGGCATCCGACGTCTTTACCGTCACTTTCGCGCCGCATCTTGTCACCTTGTATTCAGGCACGGGAAGCCTGCGGTTCACGAAACTCAGCGTGGCCCTGTCCTCGAAAACGGCGTTTTCGCTCCACTCCATACGTATAAGTCTCGGTGTCAGAACGGTAAAGCGCGCATTGCCCGAGGTCACCACAGCAGCGGGGTCAGCCGCGGCTATACAGCCGTCCCTGTCCGGAGCCTCAACCCCGGCATAACCGCCTGCCCGTTCAGCCCTTATGGCCGGCGTCAGCAGCAGGACCGCCATAAATAATATGATTCTATTGTTCATGGTTATTCATACTTAATATAGAAATTGCTCCGGCCGCCCGGATATACGCTAAAAAGCACTACAGGCATGTTTCCCGGCCCGGCATCATCATCAGCAGCAGCAGCGACATCGGCTGAGTACTCCGCCGCGAAGCCTTTGCCCGGCCAAAGGAACGGGGGCACCGGCAATACGGATTTTCTCATTGCTTCAATGTAAAGTCCGCTCCGGCGCGGATATCGTTTGAAGCGGAACCGATCAGCGCGGTGAAAAGGCCCGGTTCGGCAATCCATTCATGCTTTCCGGCATCGAAGAAGCTCAGGTCCTCCCTTGTGATGCAGAAACTTACCTTTTTGGTCTCGCCAGGCGCAAGCATGACTTTCTCGAAGCCTTTCAGTTCCTTTTCCGGACGTGCCACGGAAGCCTCGGCATCCCTTATGTAAAGCTGCACGATCTCCGCTCCCGCCACATTGCCGGTATTGGTCACGGGAACCGTCACCTTTATCCTGTCTTTCATGGTCTTTGACGATACCTCAGCCTGTCCGTAGCTGAATGCCGTATAGCTAAGGCCCTGTCCGAAAGCGAACTGAGGCTTCACGCCGAACGTGTCATAATAGCGGTAACCCACGAAAACGCCTTCCGAATACCCGGCATACCAGATGCCGTCCTTCTCTATACCCGGATATTGGGCCTCCGTCTTCACAGGGCCGTCGGAAAGGGCGTAAGGGAAGCTGAAAGGAAGCCTGCCCGAAGGGTTCACGGCACCCGAAAGGATGTCGCCCAAGGCATTGCCCGCCTCCGAACCGCAGTACCAGTCCTGTACGATCGCCCCCACTTTGTCAGCGAAAGGCATCGCCACTGGAGAGCCGCTGATATTCACGTAAATCATATCCGGACGTACCGCCGCCACAGCCCCGATTGCCTCGTTCTGGCCGTAAGGGAGCCCGTATTCCTTGCGGTCGGCGTTCTCGCAGTCATTGCCGCGTTTTTTGTCCAGACCGCCTATGAAAATCACGTAATCGGCATCTCCGGCAGCGGCCACGGCATCATTTATCAGCTGCTGCGCGCTTCGAGGATCGGTGAAATCATAATCGCTGTAATCATAGCCCCGCATGACAGGCTGGCCCTGATAAGCCCTCTCGAACACGACCTCCGCATTCGGGAAAGCGTTCTTTATGCCCTCCAGCGCCACTACCTCATGCTGGGTCTTGAGGGATGACGAGCTGCCTCCCACGGCGAAAGGCTTGAGAGCGTTCTCGCCCATTACCAGAATCTTGCAAGGGGTCTGAGGCAGAGGCAGAATCCCCCCTTCGTTCTTCAGCAGCACTATGCCGGCCGCGGCTATGCGGCGCGCCGCATCGAAATGTTCAGGCGAGCAGAAACTGCCCCAGTTGCCGCCAAGCTGCGTGCGCAGGTTAAGTTTCAGGACCCTGGAAACCTTGTCATCCAGTTCCTTTGTTCCGACCTCGCCGGAAAGAATCTTCTTTTTATAAGGAGATGCCAGGTAATAATTGTCATACTGGCCGCTGCCGTTCTCCCTAACGCCGTCGGTCCATGTGCCGTATTCCAGGTCAAGGCCGTTGAAAATGGCCTCGTCCGTATCATGGCATCCTCCCCAGTCGCTTATCACGGCGCCGTCAAAGCCCCATTCGTCTTTGAGGATGTCGCAAAGGAGCCTTTTGTTGTGGCACAGATGCTCGCCGTCATAATAATTGTAGGCTGCCATAACGGACCATGCGCCGCCCTCCTGCACTGCCGTCCTGAATGCGGGCAGATAGATCTCATACAGGGTCCTGTCATCCACCACGGCCTGCGTCTTGTGCCTTTCATACTCCTGGTTGTTCAGGGCGAAATGCTTGACGCACGCCGCCACCTTGTTGCTCTGCACGCCCTGGATATACCTGGCGGCAAGCTTGCCCGCGAGGTACGGATCCTCGCCCATATATTCAAAGTTTCTTCCGCAAAGAGGGATACGGCAGATGTTTATGCCCGGGCCGAGCAGCACGTTCTTTTTCCTGTACCTCGCCTCTTCGCCCACCGACTTGCCGTACAGCAGGGCCATATCCCTGTCCCATGTGGCCGCAAGGCAGGTCAGCGCCGGGAATGCCGTGCAGGAGTCATTGGTATTTCCGGCGGAGCGCCATTCGTCCCAAAGGACGTCGGGACGCAGGCCGTGCGGGCCGTCGTCCGTCCACAGCTCAGGCACGCCAAGACGCGGCACACCCGGGGATGAGAACTTGGACTGCGCATGTATGACCGCGATCTTTTCATCCAGATTCATTTTCGACATGATGTCACTTACTTCCGCATCCAGGTCATCGGTACGGGCACACGAGATCAGGAGCGCCATGCCTGAAAACACAAACAAAATCTTACTTTTCATATTCTTAATCGAGTTTCTTGATAAACATAACCGCATCGGCCACGACATGGTTTGCAATGCCGCCCTTGCCGCTGACAGTCACGCGGACATCCTCTCCGGCCTTGAGGTTCACTGTTCCTATCTTCTGCCATGCGCCTGAGGTCTGGCCGAGATTGGACAGATCGGCTTTCGAAGCGTCGAACACCGCTTCGCTGCCGTCAGGAAGCAGGAAACATGTCACAGGGTTCAGCTCCGGCTGTCCCGGTCTCGTGAAATGAGTGTAATTGTACACATCATACTCGCCGTCCTCCCTGCACACGCCCGAGAACACGACCTTGCCCTTTCCGCCAAGGCCCGTGTAGCTCGTAGGGCCCCAGCCGCGCGTGCTGACAACCTTTTCCCAATTGCCAGTTACCTCGGCATCCGTGTCATCAAGAATCAGCGCCGGCGGCGTGCCGTCCATATAAGGGTCGTTCTCGAATATGTCCTCTATCTTCCTGTAATCCACATCCTGAACCTTCGCAAGCCCCTCTTTCGCGGCAAGGCCGCACGCTATGCCGGCAGCCTGTCCGAGACACATGAACACAGGTTCCATGCGGATCGAGCCGTAAGCGATATGGGAGGCCGAACAGCATACGGGCACAAGGAGATTGGTGCATTCCTCCCTTTTCGGAGTAATGGAGCGGTATGAGATCGGATAAGGCAGGCCGCCGCGGATTTCGGCGTTGCCCTCGTTCTTTACCATATACATGCCGTCCTTTTCAATCACGATGCGCTCGGTATTGTGGGAGTCCATGGTATATGCGGCGTATGCCACGGGCTCCGGAGCGATTCTCCTGTTCTCGCAGTCGGCCTGTGTAGCCACGTATTCGCCTACCATGCGGCGGCATTCGCGCACATACAGCTGCGGAGACCAGTGCCCGGTATCGGTGTACTCATCTTTGGGAAGCCCCCACTCTTTTACAAAATCCCTCAGTTCTGAAGGGACCCTCGGATCATTGCCCACGAAATAAAGCAGGCCGAGGGTGTAATCCCTGTGCTCTTTGATTATCCGCTGACGCTCCTGCCAGTCCGCCTCTGGATAATCATAGTTCATGCCTATCATGTCGGTAGAGAACGCGCCGCGGTTGTTAATGTCGGTTTTATGGTTCGGCATAAGGCTCCAGATGAAATACTGGTTTATCTCACGCTTGTCAGGCTGGGCCTCGTACAGGCGCAGCAGCAGTTCATACCGGGACGGGTCGTAATTCTCCGGCTTCTCTATCGGGATGCGGTTTTCCGGAACATCGGTAAGGCATATACGGTAATTGTACGCCTGTACCTGCGCGTCGCCGGTGCCGTCAGGCTTGAGAACCTGCCGACTGATGCCCCAGAGCAGGCCGCTTTCCGGATTGCCCGGCTCGACGAAAGGGTCCACGCCGTCCGGGAACTGGTGGCCGTCCAGCAGCTGCGATCCGTTCCATGTCTCCCCGTACTCCGAATTATCCTCCCTGCCTATGCGGCAGCTTACTCCCGAGCAGGCCATGAGGTCGCCCTCGTATGAGGCGTCGATATACCATTTCGCCTTTATACGCAGCTTCCTGCCGCCTTTCTTTATCACGATAGATTTTATATCCGTACCTTTCTTAGAGACGGACCCGATATAGCTTCCGGTGTATATCTTTATATTGTCCGACTTGGCAAATCCGTTCATCACCTCTAAGGCAGCCTTCGGTTCAAACACCCAGTTCTCGAGCGTTCCGTAATGCTTGCCGAGCTCTCGGTAGAATTTCAGGGACAGTCCCTTCACGACGGATTTGTTTCCTATGTCAGTCTGTCCAAGACCGCCGGTCGTCATGCCTCCGATGCGGCATGTAGGCTCCACGACAATGACGCTGAGTCCCATTTTTGCTGCCGCATCGGCGGCTACTATTCCGGATGCCGTGCCGCCGTACACGCACAGATCGCAGGTCTCGCCGCCGCATGAGCAAAGCGACAGGGCGAGCGCCGCGAGACAAACGGCAGGAACAGTCCCCAGTAGTGTAAATCTTTTCATAATCATGTTCTTATTTATTGTAACGTATTGCAAAATAATTCATCGAACTGCTGCGGGCCTGCGAAATCGCGGCTGAATCGTAGCTTGTGGAATTGCCGGCCTTCGAAGATGCCGGTATAAGACGGACGTACACCTTTTCCCTGCCGATCACCTCATCAGGCAGGTTCACGCTCTGATATTTCGGTCCTGGCAGCTGCCACACTTTTTTAGTGGCCGGAATCACGAAATCCGGAACGGTATAGTCCATGAGCCTTGTCCATCTGCCGCCGTCAAGGGAATATTCCACGGCCCAGTAGCGCGGCGCCCCGTAATTGTCCAGATCGTTCATGACTCCAAACTGCACGCTTACAGGAGCATTTTCCTGGCTCAGGGACGCCGCGCTGAACTCGCAGCACCAGTACTGCTCCATGCTCCAAGATTTCGCTGCCCAGCATGATCCGTTGTCCTTGAATATCACGCCCGTAGTGCTTACTGACGCATAAGGGTTCCAGTGCGCCTGACGGCCCAGGTCATCAGTCACGCCGTTTCCGTTCGTGCGGCCGGTAATCTGTCCTCCGAATACATAAGGGCCCAGATGCGTCCAGTCATTGTACAGGGAGAGCTGCGTCGTGTCGTTTTCAGCCGCGCCGCGGCAATACAATACGGCATCCGTCCCGAACGGCCTTATCGCGGCCCCGCCGGAAGTGCTGCTGTGGGTAGGATAAATGCGTTTCAGATCCGGAGCGCAGTTTTGTATCAGGTTGACCCCGCTGGTATCCGCATACGCCCATTCATAAAGAATGTCCGAGAATGCGTCTTCGAAGTCTTCGGAAATACGGATGTCCGAATTCAGGCAAGGGCGTATCTGCCACGGGCCTATGTTTCCCGTTCCGGTTATGTAGTCGGCGATGTATCCCTCCGCCTGCTTCTTTTTTTGCAGTTCGGTATCCCATTCGAAACAATCGCAGCTCTCATTTACGAGCACGCCGCGCACGCTTCCACGGCCGCGGGGCATTATGCGGCCGTCGCGCGCCCACGTGCAGTTCACGTTCACCATCATGTATATCGAGCTCCCGGCAATGTCCCTGAGGACCACGGGATATGCGGTCACCGCCGACAGCTTGCGTATGTCGAACGGGGTATAAGGGCCTTTGCGCACCGGAATCTCCACATCGCGCAGGCTTACAAAAGTATACAGGTCCCTGTATGTCAGCTCGCCTATGCTCTTTTCACGCGGCATGATTTCCGTTGAGGCCTCGGCCTTTACTATGGCTGAAAGCGGAACATTCTCTATCATATAGCGCTCCGGATCAGTTTTCCTTGTCAGGACAAGGCCGCCGAGGTCTATGCTGATTTTCGAGAATACGGGCAGCATGGAAGAAGCGTCCTCGCTGAATTCTATCCTGAGTCCGCTGTCCCCGGCTTCATTCTGGACATATACGATACGCCTCTGGTATTCATAATCCGGAATATCCACCGAAATCATCCTGTTTTCCGCGCCGTTGTTCTCAGTCATGCCGTTCAATACGACCGCGCTCAGGAAGCGGTGTCCCTCAATCCTTGTCGTCCCGCCGGAAGCAAGCGCCTTGACATCATCCACGGTGATTTCCTCCATGGAGGTGCCTGCCGGATACTGGCAGACAAGAAAGGGGTATTCCTGCCCAGCCGCCTTTATCACGATTCTCGCATGGCGCACAGAGGAAGAGAAATTCGGAGCGGCGGTAAAGACCACGAAATTGTTCTGCATCCGCACATCGCCTATCCATTGCGAAGCCTCTTCTTCCTGATACACCGTTTCAAAGCTTATTTCCGAAGGGTTGATCTTAGTGCTGACCCTCGCCCGGCATCCGCCGCCGTCAGGATTTACGTTTATGCAGCCGTCCAGTACCGCAAGCCCGCCTTCAAGCAGTCCGTCCTGGACTATGGTCAGGCTCGCCTTGTTCGTGGCCCGCACCGCCTCGACCGTAACGGAGCGCGGAATATTCCTGTTTGCCGTACATACGAAATGCAGGGCGCCGTCGCCGCTGCCGGCAAAGGTCCTTGTACCGTCCGCGAATGAGAGCCAGCCGCATTCCTGCGGAATCGTGACTGTATATTCTCCGTCCGACAGTATCTCCGCATCGGCCCCGCAGTCATTGTAAGCGAGGAGTATCTCAGCGGCAGGAAAGCCTATTTCATATATCGCCTCCTGCCCGGGAATTACCGAGCATGACAGAATCATCGCTGCAAAAGAAAAAAATACGGATATCCTTTTATACATAGCTAATCCTCCTTGTATTCATTATTGTCCAATGCATAGCCGCTGTAGGCCACCTGGTCGGCAGGAATAGGCCAGTAGCGGTGGTACGGACGGATGTTGTCCTGCAGGAACCTGTCCTCATTGTAGGCCACAGTCCTCTCGTACCATATTCCCCAGCGCACGAGATCGAACTTGCGCTGGTACTCGCCTATCAGTTCCCTTGCCCTTTCCCTGCGGATTTCCTCCATGAGGATTCCGGGATCGGAGCCGAAGCCGGAGAATCTTACGGACTCAAGGCCGGCGCGGGTGCGGGTAATGTTAAGATACCTGCATGCGTCATCATACTGTCCGCTCATGGCGTATGCCTCGGCTTTCATCAGAAGCGCATCCGCAAAGCGGAAAATCTTGTAGTTGTTCGGATCCTTGGAATCGTACATGCCCCAGGCCCAGAACTTGTTTCCGAGCCACGGACGCGAAGTGGCGCTCATGCCGCTGAAGAACATTACCTTGCGTTCCGTCCTCCCCGGGTCGTTCTTCGCATCATAGCCGTACCACCTCCATGCCAGCGTGCCGCTGCCGCCCCTGGCCGCATTCGTGTTCGTATATTCTCCCGAACGCATGTCGCCGGAATAATAGCCCATAAGCTGCTGATAGAAATAAGAGGTAGGGCGCGCCGGCGTGCTGGTGCGGGCATAGCCTCCAAGCTCCGGGATGGCTATCCCGGAATAGATATCCGAGAACCTGCCGGAATCGGCCTCATCCCTCTCTTCCTCTTCGTTATCCCCAGCTGAAACATCCGCGGTCTCGCGCTTAGGCATGCTTGAGGACGCTACAAGGCCGCTCACCTGAATGCCGAACGGCTCCACCCTGTTTGACAGTTCCAGAACCGACTCCTTTGCATACCTCACACTGAAAGGCACGTCGCTCAAAGGGTAATCCGCCCCGAAATCGTACGGTCTGCCGTCATAGTTTCCATAGATGTTTTCAAGTGCCGATATGAATTCCGCAGCATCCTGCCACCTTTGGTTCCACAGGCACATCTTCGCGCCGGTCATAAGGCCGACAGCCGCACCGAGCCTGTATGACTCGTTGTCATAGGTGCGCTGCATAGGCAGCGCGCCGCGCACGATAATGTATTCGTACAGGTCAGCGATGCAGCGCTCGCGCGTCTGGTGCGCGCTCATTCTCGGCAAGGCCGCTATACCGGCCCTGTTTTCCTCGGTGACTTTCTCCTCATAATAGGGCACATCGCCGAAAGTGCATGTAAGGATATAATAGAAAAGCGAGCGGAGCACGATTGCCTCGGCAATGTACGGCTCCGCCACGGATACCGTGACATAGCCGCTTTCCACTGAACAGCCGATGTCCTCTATCATTTCATTGCACCTCATCACTCCGATATAGCCGTTCTGCCATACGGTAGAGGCTATGCCGGGCCGCGACGGGGATACGCCGCAGTTCGCGTCATGGTTCACGTTGGACTGGCAGTAGCACAGGTCCGTGTCCATCTCGCACATGTACCAGAAGCCACGGCTTGCCAGTATCGTGCGCAAAGGGCTGTAACAGCCGTTCAGGCCCGTCTGTATCTGCACGGCGGACTTATAATAGTTCCTGGCCGTGCCGTAAGACTTCGGATTTTCTTTCAGGCAGCCGCAGAACAGCGACAGTGCCATGAATATTGGTATTATCTTGTTTTTCATGTCCGTTAGAATTTAACCGAAACGTTCACGGCGCAAGTACGCGCCCGCGGATAAGAACCGTTGTCGAGACGATACACCGATGATGAAGTGCTTACATCGGGGTCGAATCCCGGATAACTCTTTATGAGAAACAGGTTATCCGCGCTCACGCCGACTGAAATGCCGCCCTTCACATATTTTTTCACTTTCTTGTTCAGAGGGATATCATAGCTTGCGGAAAGCGTCTTCAGGCGGAAGAACGAGGCGTCATATACGCTGCGAGACGAAGCCTGCACGTCGTCAAATCCTGCTTTCGGGATATCCGAATCCGGATTCATGTCGGTCCACGCGTCTTTCATGAAACGGTATTTGTTGAACGAGGTCACGCCCGTACCCGCATACAGCTCGGAAATATTGTATATCTTGCCGCCTATCGAATATGAGAAATATATGCCGATCTTCAGGCGTTTGGCAATGGTGAAATTGTTCTGGATGCCGCCATAGACGACAGGGTCGGCGCTCCCCAGATACACCATATCCTCCAGATCGAGCATGCCGTCATGGTTTATATCCGCGTATTTCGGATGGCCAAGCCCGCTGCCGTTGGTTCCCGGCCTTACCTGCGAGGCATAGGCATGAGTGACATTGTTGCGGCTGATCTCTTCCTGGGAATGCCATACGCCCTCGAACTGATAGCCCCAAAGCGCATTTACCGGATAGCCCTTTTTGTATCCGTACATATACTGGGTCGTGTTGCGCGGATTCAGGTATGTAGGGATCACCGAATCCTCGGAGCCGACATCGAGCACGATCTGGTCATTGTGGGAAATCGTGAAGACCGTGGTCCAGTCGAAGTTGCGGCGCATGATGTTGCGCGTAGTCAGCGTAAGCTCCTGGCCTATGTTGCGCGTCAGGCCGGCATTGGCGTAATAGGTATTGTAGCCTGTGGTCTGGGAGTTGCGCACGCTCAGCAGCAGGTCCCTCGTATATGAAAGGTATGCGTCGAATTCCAGGATGACCCTGCTGTTCCAGCCTGCGAAACTGAATCCGAAATCGTATGAATCCGTGGTTTCCCAGGTAAGGCCGGAATTCTGCAGTTTGGACGGATAGTATGACAGATACTTCGTGTCGCCGAAAATCCATGAAGAAACGGCGGAAGAAAGGGTCGCCAGCGAAAGATACGGGGTAAGCGCGTCATTGCCCGAGCGTCCTGCGCTGAACCTGAAAGAAAGGTCGTTGAGCCACCAGGACCGGTCGAACCAGTTCTCGTTCATTACGGACCACCTGAAAGCCGCCGCCGGGAAGACTCCCCATTTCTTGTTCTCGGCGAAGTTGGACGAACCGTCCGCGCGCATCGTAAGGGTCAGATAATAGCGGCGCTTGTAATTGTAATTGAAACGTCCGAGAAACGAGAGTTTCAGTTTTGAAAGCTCAAATGAGCTTGCGCTCAGGTTGGCCGCGTTCATCAGTCCGCCTATATTGTAATATGTCAGGGAATCGTCCGTATAGCCCGAACCTTTGTAGGAATCGCTTTCCGTACTCTGGTTCTCGACCGTGAATCCAGCAAGCCCCTCGTAGTCATGGCCGCTCTTTTTCTTCTTGTAACTGACGGTAAACTCGCCCAGCTGAGTCTCTTTCCTGTAATGGGAGCGGGACGCCGTGCCTCCGGTCTCGTTTGCTGCGGCCACAGGAAGCGACGAAGGGGAATAGGTGCCTGCATCGGAGGTCGTCAGGGTATATGCGAACCTGGCCTTGGCGGTAAGACGCGGATTGATCCTGTATGTGAACATGGGAGACATCATAAGGTTCATGCCCTCTGTCCTGTTTACCGAGTTTACGGCGACGAGATACGGATTGTTGAAAGGCAGGCCGCCGGTACTCTCGCTGTCGCCGAACTTGTTCCATGTATCGGAAAGCGTAAGTATAGGAGCGAGATAGCATGCCGCGGAAGTCTTGGTGCCGGTAATCGAGGCCGTAGGCCTGTCCCGGGAGGTATCCGTGAATGACACGTTCAGGTTCATTTTCAGCGTTGAAGTTATATTCGAGCCTACCGACACCTTGCCGGTATATTTCCTGTAGCCTGTACGGATTATGATTCCCGGAGTGTCGCTGTAGCCGAAAGAAGCCGAATATTCCGTCTTGCTCACCTTGCCGTATGCGGACAGGAAATAATCCTGATACACCGCTGTCTGCGAGAGGGCCCTGATCCAGTCCGTACCGGCTCCATAGGCCCCGGGATCCGGATAAGGAAGTTCCTGGCCCAGGTTGTAGGCGCACAGGTTGCGCCACTGCGCCCATTCGCTTGCATCCATAAGGTCCAGCTTGCCTGCTATGGCGGATACGCCCGCCGAGACTTTCATCCTCACGCTGAAAACGCCGTCCTGACGCTTTGAATCCTCAGTCGTCACGAGCACAACTCCGTTCGCGCCCCTCGAACCGTATATCGCGGTGGAAGAGACGTCCTTAAGGACCGAAATGCTCACTATGTCGGAGGGATTTATGTCCGAAAGGCTGCTTACGGCATCTACAACGCCGTCCACGACAATCAGAGGTTCGTTGCCGGCGGAAATCGAGCGCGTGCCGCGTATTCTTATGGAACCCTCCTCGCCTGCCTCGCCGCTGCCCGAGGAAATCTCCATTCCGGCAATCCTGCCTTGCAGAGAGGAAGCGACCGATGTCACAGGAGAATTCCCGAGATCATCCATCTCGACGACGGACACCGCACCTGTAAGATCTCCTTTCTTTGATGTGCCGTAGCCGATCACGACCGTAGCATCCAGCATGTCCGAATCCGGTTTCATGCCGACATTTATCATCTTGCGTCCGTCCACGGCTTCGAGCGCGGTCCTGTATCCCAGTGACGAGAACTCAAGGAAACCTTTTTCAGACACCTTTATGGAATATTTTCCGGAAGCGTCCGTCACCGTGCCGTTCTTCGCATTGCCTTTCTCTATGACGGCAGCGGCGATCATAGGCTCGCCGTTCTCATCCAGTACCACGCCGTTTACCGTGATGCGCTCCTGCGCGGCACAGTAGAACATCGCCGCATACAGGAAAATGATTGTTATGATTGATTTCTTCATGGCTTCCTCCTAATATTTAAGGGTTATTTTCACCGGACTGTGGCTCATGCCGTACACGGGTGAAAGAAGTTCCACGTCCAGCACGTCCGAAAGCAAGGTGGAAGAAACGTACATATAGTCCGCCTGATACGAGCGGTTTCCGGCATCGGTGTATGTCACTGTATAGTCCTGCCGCTTCATCCAGAGGATGTCGTACAGATTGTTCTGCCATGCGAAACGGTCCGCATCGAAAACCGCATCGCGCGCATCGGACGGATACCATGACGGAGTGGACGGATAGCCGGCCTGCATCATGGACAGATGATAGGCCTGTCCGCAGATTATCCATTTGCCGAAGGTATCCTCCGGCGAATTCAGAGTATTGTCTACCAGCTCTTTGAAAGCGATGAGTCCGGCGGCGGGATCCATTCCCGCAAAATCGCATCCGGCTATGCCTATGCCGTCCAGCTCTCCGTACACCCTGCCGTCTGTCACGCGGACCTCGGCCTGCTCCGCCGCCCATGACAGGGCAGCTTCACGGTCCGCATCCTCCACTCCCTCCATGCTGCAGCATAGGACGGAAGTCTCCCGCAGAGACCGGCTGTCGAATTCCACGCTTATGTCCGGATCATCGTACACCTGCGGCGCAATGCCGCCGGAAATGAATCCCTGCTGTATGACAGTTATAGTATCGGACACCATCTTCGAGTCCAGTCCCACGGCTATTCTCGCGGTTCTCGCAGTGCGCAGGACGGCAATATCCGATTCGTTCGAGGCATATCTTACCGTAAACGCGGCATTGCCCGTTCCTCCATTGACATCCAGCACGATCCACGGCTGGTCGCAGCTGACCCGCCATGTCCCCTGCGTGTTCACAAGAACGGACAGGCTGCCCTGACGCGCGCATACCTGCACGCTGGCTATGTTCACGCCCGGGCTGAAAGGATCGACATACACCGTCCTGACACATCCGCATGCAAGCATGATCGCCATAAATATAAAAATTGCATATTGTCTTTTCATAACCATGCCCTCCGTCAGTCGAATTCAACATCCCGCGACTCGAATCCCGACAGGGCGTCGCCCCTGACGACGACCGATGCAAGCCGGAAATCCACGGCGCTTATGCGCGGTATCTCCACATCCCTCAGCACGCAGACAATCGGAAACTCCTCGTCCCTGGCGTCTATCGTAAGCGTCAGCAAAGGATACATGCCCGGCGCGGCGACGATATGGAACTCCGTCACTTCGGTGCCGTTTCTCGAAGCGGTCCCTCCGCAACGAAGCCTTACGCCGGCGGAAGACGATTCGCCCATCACCAGACCTCTTTCAGGCATTATCCGTCCCAGGCCTGCAATCTTTCCCTCCGCGGAAGTCAGGCTGATGCTGTCTATATACAGCGTCTCGTCCAGAGCCACGCATACTTTCATCATTCCGAAAGGGTATCTGAAATCCATGGTTCCCTCCGAGAGAAAGGCATAAGCCGCAGGACAGCAGGCCAGGAACTGTTCACCGGCGGAATTCGCGCTGTCATGGTTCTGCTCGACAGGCAGATTTACAGGCATGGAGTCCGCCGAACCTCCATACGAGGCGTCATAAGGGAAATATGCCGAAATCACGTCGCCCTTTACGTTCGGGCCGTAGAACTCCGCTACGTTCAGACCCTCGTCCGCCTTTCTGAGCACGTATTTCTCGTTATTGCCTTTCTCCGAGCCGTACACCCCTATATATGCCCCCGAAGGCCACACCCTGAGGTCATCGCCCAGCAGCAGGGACTCTATGTTCGAGACAACGGTCGTCATGCAGCCTGTATCCACAGGCTCCGGCTCCAAACGTACATATCTGGTGCATGCCCCGGAGCACAGGACCGCCAGAAAAATATATGATATCTTTTTCATCCGCATTCCCCCTAATATCTGTAAACGACATTGCTGAACTTCACATCGTCCGCAAGCGTCGAGTAGCCCTGTCCGGCCACTGAATATTCATCCGTATTGAAGTTCATCTGCACGGTCAGCTTCGGTGACTGGTCGGACACGTCGGCGGAAGTGCCGTTGCCAAGCGTAGTTGTGGAAGAATAAGGCCTTGCGCCTATTATGCAGTTCTCCACAACGGAGCCTTTCACATTCGCGGCGATGCCCATTGCCGTGCTGCCGGCACTTACAGGAACCACCGCTACCGCAGCCCTGTTCGACTTGTAATAGTCGAATCTGGTCCAGAATCCGTCGAAACGCACATTGCAGTACGAGGCGCTGAAAGGGCACACTGTATAGCCTATCATTCCGCCCATCGCTACCGACGGACGCCGGCCCGTTCCTATCGTGCAGTCCACCGTATCCCGTACGAAATCCACATTGCCGCCGAAGCCCACCAGGCCCGAGGCAATGGTGCTGAATCCCGCACGCTGCGATCTTCCAACAAGGTCGTAAGGTATCACGGTGCCCGTATTCTTCGAATCCGAAATTTTGCTTCTGTTGTCATTGAAGCCCATGAATGCGCCGGCTATGCCGCCCGTGAACACCTTGTTGCCGCCCTGGGTTGAGGTGCTGTAATTCACCCCGCAGTTGTATATGACGGCGCTGTTGCGGCAGGAAATGATATTCACCAGCACGCCTTCCGAATCTCCGGGGCTGCAGAAATTGTTTGAACGCATAGGGGCAGCGATACCCACGATGCCGCCGACAGCCGTGCCGTAAGCCTTGATCGCGGACGCGTCATCGGCGATATTGTCGCCCTTGTATTCGATTCTGCCTGAATTCTCACAGTCCTGTATCACAGCCAGCTGCGTATTGCGCATCCATGCCACGATGCCGCCCGTAGCATTGTTCTTGATGCCGTAGGTCCTGCCAGAGCCTGTCGGATCGACCGTAAGGGTCCCTATATTGGAGCATCCTTTAATCATGACGCCTTCGGCATCGGAGGAGGTCTGCGCGGCTATTCCTCCGAGATTCAGGTTCACATCCTGCGCAGTGCAGTCCGGAGATGCCGACAGGGCCGCCCTGTTGGTGCAGTTCTCCACAGTTCCGCCTTGCAGGATACGCACGAGTCCGCCTATGATATAATAGTCGGCCTTTGATGTCAGGCTTATTTCCATATCATTGTTACAGCCATAGATGAGACCTCCCGCCTTAAGGGTATCGGCAAGAGCGGAGGCACGGTCCGTCTGAGCCGCCCACTTGCCGGCGACATTCAGATTGCGGACCTCTCCTGAAATGGCACGGAACAGAGGATTCATGGCGGAGTCGCATGTAAGCGTATGCCCCTGCCCGTCAAGTTTTCCTGTGAAATTCAGGATTTTCGTCAGA
Organism: uncultured Muribaculaceae bacterium; assembly: GCA_964385835.1. Classification (GTDB taxonomy): domain Bacteria; phylum Bacteroidota; class Bacteroidia; order Bacteroidales; family UBA932; genus Cryptobacteroides. Next base: position 20,691 of record CAYLQE010000006.1, read on the forward strand.
TTGCCGCATTCTATATCTGCGCCTATGCGGGCATAGCCGTCCCTGTACACGTATTTTGACAGATCGCCGCCTGCATTACAGGCCAGGGCAAACTCCTCCCATTCTTCCGCCGTCTCGATATCCTTGGCGCCGGGCTGGAATCTCACGTTGCCGAAAGTATAGACGATGCCCGCATCGAGCGTCCTTTCGGAAGTCCATCCGCACTGCATCACGCGCCTGTCGTTTTCCCTCGTGAAAAAGATGTCGAAGCCTTCGGGATAATCTCCAGCCGGCAGTGCGAACCAGAACCATGTGCCGTCCGCTCCGATGCTGACGTGAGACATGTCCAGCTCCACCGCCGGAGATGAGCCGTTGGCGGCGGTCAATGTACCTTCCTGCGGATTCATGGCAAAGGCTCCGCTGATGCCGCCGGCGCGGGAAACGATTTTCGCGCCGCCGATTGTCACGGTCTCTCCGTCCGGATTGACAATCCTTACCCTTACGGCGGCGCACATGTTGCGCAGCACCACAGGGCTCTCATCCGAGGAGGAATACCCGCACATAACTGCCGTGCCCGGAGCGAAACTTGCCGGGCAGTATGTCTGCACGGACGGAAGTGTCACCGGGATATTGCCGTCCGTATCGTATGAAGCGTCATCCCCGATTATACCGGCGGGATATACGGTCCTGTACGGAGCGCTCACGCTTCTTAAGGAGAAATCGGCCCTGGACTTTTTCTCTCCCTGCCCCACGCTGACCGGCGAGGACACCTGGCCGTTAACGTTGATTCTGTCTCCGTCCGACCAGTAAAGGGACAGCACCTTGCCCGCAGCCTCGCTGTCGAGCCAGGTTTTCGATTGTATGCCGGCAGCCTCTATTCTGGCTGAAAGCACCGTCACTTGCCCGTCCCCAACGCATTCCCGCTCTATCCTTGTGCAGGACAGGGCGAGAAGCACTGAAGCCACGGACATTATTATAATGCGTCGGATATGCATAGATCAGTTTTAAAAAGGGTTTGTCCTGCCCGTGTATTCGACACCGGTGAAAGTTACATCATTAGTCAAAGCGCCATAGCCTTGTCCACTAACGCAGTTGCCAGCTGTATTCCATGTAGGCGTTGTTTTCAAAGTCCCTGAAAGGTCTGATCTGTCATCAGAACTTAAAGCCGTCACAGACGTATTCATTGCAATGCCTATAGTACACCTCGAGATGCTCGAGCCGGAGATATCAGGAGCAGGTGACATGGCTGTGCTTCCATACTTTGCCGGAACGCAGAAACACATCGCACGATTGGAAGTATATGCACTTATCCGCTGCCAATACCCTATAGTGTAAATTGTCGAGCCTGTCATGGTGAAAGGCTTCATGGTAAAGCCTATAACGCCTCCGTATGCGGCAGTAGGGCGTTTCCCGTTACCGATCTTGCAGTTCACCTTCGTATCCGAAATATTTACATAGCCTCCGAATCCGATCAGTCCTCCGGTTACCTGACAGTAAGCCGGACGTGAAGAAGAGTCCTCACCGCAAATATCATAAGGGATAATGTCTCCGTAGCTCTCGCACTCTTTAATCTGTGCATAATCTGACGCGCTGCCCATAAGCGAGCCGGCGATACCTCCTGTATATACTTTTGTATCTGACTCACCTCCCTTTGAATAATTAGAAAAACAGTTATATATGGTACCTGTATTCCTGCACTTGTCCAGAAGCGTTCTCATGGAGGTACCGTCGGCTGTCAATGATGTAGCATTACATGCGCAGCCGGTACCGATGATGCCTCCTACGCAGCACATGCTCTCCTTGGCATAATCCCCGATACCTGTACCCATATATTCGATATCGCCCTCGTTTACACATCCGCGGAGTACAAGCGAGGCATTTTCATGGCGCAGCCATGCTATGATTCCGCCGACGGAATTGTAATTCAGGCCATGAGCGCCGGCACCAACCGGATTCACCGTGATTTTGCCTCTGTTGATACAGCCGTCAAGGACAATCTCCCCTGCCGCTTCCTTTAAAGTCTGGGCCGCGATACCGCCTACCTGCAGGTTCTTGTCATTGGCGGAGAAATCAATATTGGCCGTAAGGTCGCCCTCGTTGACGCAGTCTTTCATGCTGCCGCCCTCGATAAGGCGTACAAGTCCGCCGAAAATCATATAGTTCGGGCCGTCATTGACGGTGATATTCATCCTGTTGATACAGTTTTCCATGCTTGCTCCTTCAAGCATTGTGTCGGCGAAGACAGATATATAATTTTTGTTTTCCAGAGTCATCTCGCCCGCCAGGGTCAGATTGCATATCTTTCCTGCAAGTTGTCCGGCCAAAGGCTTTACAGACTCGTTGCCCGCATTTTTCATGGTGATTGTATGCCCCTTTCCGTCAATGGTGTACTCCAGTTTATTTATCTGCTCAAGAGTCTCTCCTTCCTCCACCTCGAAGTCATTTGCAATCTCCACGATGCCTGTACCCGTGCCTATCCAGCGGTACAGTTCCCAATCGTTCTGGGGTGCCTTATTTGCGAATGCCGCGAAAGCGTTCCAGTCATCCGCATTGCGTATCTGGCCGTTCTTCGGGCTGAAGGCAACGGTCTTGTTTATGACATAGCCGCGCTTTGAGGCATATTTCGCATTGGAAATGCCGTAGGACTGGAAATGTCCGTTGACGTCCTTAACAGTAATGATCAGGCCTTCATCATAATCCACGGCAGGAATGCCTATCATTACAGGGGTACCCTGTGGCACGCCGGCATTGCCATTGCAGTTGTACATGATAATGGAAGTCTGGTTCAGAGGCGTGAAGCCTATCGGATCGGCGGAGAAATCCACCTTATATGAGCCGGCGATATTCGGGTTTTCCCCGCTGTTGCGGCGCACATAGATATGGCTGATGTCATCCGTATCTTCGCCTCCCTCGATCGTAATCTTGAGGTAAGTCATCAGATGCCTGAATTTCATATCCGTATCGTTCTCGCTGTAAGCGGCCATTATTCCGGCCTTCGGCGAATAGGTCGGAACCGTGCTGTTCAGCACATGGCCCTGAGGCGATCCCGTACCTGAGACGATGACAGTCATTGTCTTGCTTTCCGGGTCATATTTGACGGTGCCGTCTTTCTCCTGATACGCTGCAGTGTACGGGGAGATGGCGCAGTAAGGGCCCTGCACGTCATCCACCGTGAAGGATATCCTCGTCCCATCCTCGCTTACGGTCTCGCCGTAGGACTTCGCGCCGTTCACGCATATCTTGTCGCTTCCATTGAAGAGGATCTGCCCGGAGGCATCTCCGACATAAGATTTGACAGTTTCCTCCGAACTTGCACGGAATTCCACAGGAACGCCGTCGTGCGTTTCGCCGGGGTTGTAACTGCCGCTGCCGTTCTCTTTGACACAGGAAACGGCCAGTGCTGCCATTGCAGCCATACTCAAGGAAATAAAAATCTTTTTCATACTGCAATAAGGTTTTAAAAAATATCCTCCCAATCAAGATCATCGTTTTCTTCTATCAGCTTGTCCGCAGCTATGCCGGACGCGCAGATGACGGTACGGGGTATCCGTATAAGATACATCTCCACCGTCGGGATCAGATAAATGTTTTTGGTTTTCATATCGATAACTGTATTTTATATTGTTTGTCATTTGATCAGCCTGACAAGCACGACCGCATTCTCCGAGCCGAGGCCCAGGCGCAGGGTGTCTTTAGGATTCTTTATAACGGAGCGCTGGTCCAGACGGCCGTTCCGCTCGTCCATCACGTATACCTCCGCCGAAGAGAATTTTCCCAGCGCGCTGAAATCCAGGCTGAACTCCTCGCGTCCGCTGCGGTACAGCGCCGCCAGCACGGACACATTTCCCGCCTTGTCCCTGCCTGCGGCCACATTCATTCCACTTGAATGTTCCCGCATCCTGACGTCGAGCAGCGCCGGACGCTTCTGCATCTCGGCCAATGCCACGAACATATGGTAGAAAGGAGTGCCCCTCTGGGCTGCATAGGTCTTCTCGCATACGCTGTCGAACAGGGCCATGTCCAGGGCGCTGTCCTGCCAGCCGAGGATATGCTGGCACGATGCCGCCGCCAGATCCACTCCGGTCTTGCCCAGCGGGCTCCACGCACAGAGATTTATTTTCGTATCATTGTAGCCGGCCTCATCGAGAATCTCCCGTATCCGGGATGCGATCTTCATGTTGCCGTCATATTCCGCAGGGTTCAGACCGAGCTTGAAAGACAGGAAATCCAGAGGCGCGCCGGATGCCTTGCAGCCGTCCACGAACTTCTTTATAAGCTCCGGATCATACGATGACAGCGACGGTCCTCCGACATTTATGTCCGGATGCTCCTTTTTCAGGATTTTCGCCACCGTCGAATAGAAACTTATGTATTCATCGAAAGTGCCTCCCCAGCAGTCCTTCGAGTCCGGACTGTGCCATATCTCCCAGTTCTTTATGCCGTAGCGGAAGCCGTCCCACTTTCCTTTGTTGTAGTGGGAAATGATGTTCGAGCATACCTGCGCCCATTTTTCAGGAGACTGCGGCGGCTCTATGCCGAAATGGCAGTCCCACTTTTCTTCAGGGAAGGCGCTCAGACACCAGTACACCCCGGTCCCTGTCTTGTAAATCTGTTTCAGGAAATCATCAGTCGCCCTGAAATCATAGTAATCACGGCTGTTAGGATTGCCCCCCCCTACAGGAAAAATCAAGTTCACGTCCACTAACCTCATTCCCGAATTCTGTAGCGCCTCTCCGCAGATGCGCGTAACCGGCAGCTTCATGTTGGGCCAGAAATTGTCCCGGAAATGGTTGCCGGCGGATTTAAGTCTCGGGGCATGCACTCCGCCGCCCAGAAAGGCGTTCCAGCTGCCCTTGACCTCAGGAGAGAGTACCACGTCGGCCTCTTCCTGCGGCTGCATCTCTTTGAAAAGCCTTACGAAGACGGTCGCGGACTTGCAGTTCAGGCATACGGTCGTTTTTCCGGCCGGTTCTGCGATATCCTGGATCTTTACAAATTTGTGCGCGGCGTCATACAGCCACACCTGCGCCTGGGCGAACTGCCCCAGGGCCGACCAGTCGAAGGTGATGTCACGCTTGCCTGAATTGAACAGGGCCGCCAGGATAGCGGCATTTCCGTCCCCGTCACGTGAAGCCATGGACCTGCACATATCAGGCATTCCGTCCGCCTTTAACCGCAGCCTGGTGTCGCCGGAGCGGTAGAAGCGGTTGAAGGCATACAGCGCATACCATGCCTCGTTGGGCTTTTTCGTGCCGTAATCGAACACTCCCCAGTCGCTTGATGTCGTCGTATAGAAAAATGACTTGTCTATAGGGGTGTCCTGAAAGCCGATCAGAAGTGATGTTATGAGCGAGGACAGGTCCGGAGTCACCCTTTTGTCCGGATTCCTCCATCCCTTGATAGGGTGCCACTCGTTGAGGTGTATTTCCGTATCGGTATAGCCGGCCATATCCAGAAGCTGGCGCACACGGTCCGCGCCATGGATGAACCGGGCGTCCGAGGTTTCCGAATATATGTAGTTGTGATACGAGAAGAAATCCAGAGGAGCGTCCGCAGCGGAGCATGCGCGTATGAAGTCCGTGCACTTGTCCTCATTGGAACTCGTAAATGCCGGCCCGCCGATCTTCAGGTCCGGAAAACGCTTCTTGATATATTTTGAAACAGTTATGTAGAACTCCGCATAAGTCTCCAGATCGCCGCTCCAGCAATGCCTGTTCTCCGGTTCGTTCCATATCTCCCAGTACTCTATGCCGTAATGGAAACCGTCCCATTTGCCGTTGTTGTAGTGTTCGATGACATTGCATGCAATCTCCGCCCATTTTCTGTAGTTATCCGGCGGATCTATCTCATAATGATACTCGTCCATATTCTCGATGGATGAGCCAAGACGGAAATACGGCTTCGAACCGCTGCTGACGATATTTGCCATAAAGGCGTCCGAAGGGGCGAAATTGTAGTTCTCCCTCACGGATGCGTCCAGTTTGAATAAAGGGAATATATGGTTCAGGTCGCCCGGATGCAGGCCCGGGTCATTGTGTGCCTCGTCATGCACCCTGACATACGGTATACCCAGGGCCTGGAACAACTCTCCGCGGGCCGGATCGTCGGGCCGTTTCAATCCCGGCATGCCGTTGGAGCAGTGCATTGGCTTTATGTATCCGGTACCGTCAGTTTCGGAATACACCGTCACGGTAACCGGAGCCTGCTTCGCTTCCTCCTTGACCGTGATGACCGTAATCGGGTCCTGAGCCGCCAGAATCGCAGGTACGATGCCGAGCAAGGCAAGTAGAAATGTTTTTTTCATAATCGTCGAACTGTTTTCCACAAAGTAAGCGATTCAGGGAAACGGGAATTATCAAAAACATGTAAAAAATTGTAGATTTTACAATAGATTACGCAAAATCAACAATAAGCGGTTCTCCGGCGCCGTAATTTTGCAGCATGAAGAAAACAATCTGTACAATGGCCCTGCTTTCGGCATTGACTTTCAGCAATGCGGGAGCACAAGAGAACGGAAAACACATTGATTCCGTAAAAGACACGCTGTCTTCCCGGGCAGGAAAAAGCGAACGCAACATGATGCTCAATGCGGAGACCTCGTCGGAGCCGCGCGAGATCAACATCGGCCTGCCCGACAGCGGCAATGGCGCAAGCCTCTACATCGACGGCAACAAACATGCTCTCGGACTCGTCAAGAGCCGTTACCACTGGAGCGGGGGCAATGCCTATGATCCGGTAGGGACGATGAGCCTGATGGAGTCTGTCATAAAGACCGGAGAGATAGGTGTCATGGCAGTTTCCAACACGAAGCTCGGCACCGACAGGCTGGAGGCCGCCCTGACGCTGGCGACATCCATATACGGAATGGCCAAGGTGGATTTCGCGATAAGCGGTCCTGTAAAGAAGGGCTGGTATTGGTCGGCCGGACTGTTCGCCAATTTCGACCCGAACGGCGTGCCTGCCCCTAACCGCTATTTCACGGACAAGAAGCAGATCGGCATCCTGTCCCTTACAAAACGCTGGAAAGACGCCTCGGTCTCGGCGATCTACCGGCTGTCGTTCTGCCAGGACAATGTCGAGAACGGCTACAGCTACGCACCTTTTATTTATAACGGAGACGGCACGGTCAGCGAATACGACGGATTCAGGATCGGACGGGACTGCTATTTCCCGAAAGACGACACGATAACATATCTGGAGACGGATACCGCCAGGAAAATCACGAAAAGCATCGCGGACATCGACAACAGGCGCATCCATGACATCGCTCTCAGGGCGGATTACATGGAGAAGAGCGGCTGGAGGCTGGCACTTGACGCGCATCTGTGCTATATGCCGCAGCTGGAATCGGCAGTCATGACCCCCTCCGGCATATACGGAGCCGATGAGTCCGGCAGATATTCATACAGGGACGGAAGCGTTTTCACCGGTCCCGTGCAGATACGCATGGCCACGATAAAGAAAATGACCACGGCAGACGGCTTTATCAATTTCAAGGCGGACAAGAAGTACGGACATCATGAGCTCAAGACCGGCCTGGATATAGTGGCATCGAAACAAAGCCAGTCCGATGCGACCGTGAATTTCGCCCATACGGTGACTCCGGCTCCGCAAAGGCTGCTTTACGACGGAAAGGATTCCTGGCTTTACAATACGAGCGCGGCCTATTTCTCAGCCGTAAAGCAGGATATCATAGCATACGGTTTTGACGAAATGTCAATCGGCAGCAGGATAAGGAACAAAATCGGCATCAGGGCAAGATACAGCTTCAACCGGATAAGCTGCGCGAACATCACCGAAGGAAGCGATTACAACAGACGTGTGGACGGGTTCAACATCAAGGACCCGCAGCTGTGCAGGCTTTCGGACATCACGCACAACAGTCCTGACGGGGCCGTATCCGAATCGATATCATGCCGCATGGCGGACAGGGTTTTCTTTGTCGCGGAAGGCTTCTGGAGCCTTACAGGCAAAAGCACGACCTATTTCAAGGGAGCGGCAATCCCATCGCTGAAGCCTATAGGGAACGCACTGGCCCGCGGCGGATTCTGCTACGACAACAAATGGATGGATGCCACGCTGATGGTATCCTACATAACAAGCTGGAACAATGCCAAGGTGATGAACGTGACCGCAGAAGTTAACGGCGAACCGGAGACGATACAGTGGACGGCCCAATACGGCATAGGCACGCTCGGAGTCACCTTTGACGGAAATTTCCATTGGAAAGGCTTCAAGCTGCACACTCTCGTGACATGGCAGGACCCGCGATACAAGAACTATGCGAACGAATTCCGCTTCAGCGATGATGTTGTGAAGAAAATCGACTACACAGGCAAGTACGTTACCGGAATCTCTCAATGGATGCTTGAATTCGACCCTTCATACGACTGGGACAGGCTGCGCCTGTGGGCAAGCGTGCGCTATTACAGCAAGCAGTACGCAAGCCGCAACAACCTCGCTTATTTCGACGGGCATTTCGAGTCCTTCGCCGGAGCGGACTACAGGATCTCCCCTTCCCACACGATATCCGCCAAGGTCATCAACCTTTTTTACCAGAACGGCATAAAGGGAAGCATCGACACCGCGGACACGGTGGAAAAGGCTGAAATGCTGCAAGGCATACTCATGGCAGGCACATACATACGTCCGTTCACGGTCGAGCTGTCATATACATATAAATTCTGAACTGTTTCAGAATCTCCGGAAATTGATTACTTTTGCTGCCGGACAGCTGTAGTAACCAAAGCCTATGCGAAAATATGCGCTTTCCATAATTCCGCTGATCTGCTGTCTTGTACAGGCGGCAGCGCAAGTTGACGGTTACCTCGTGGAAAACTTCCGCGTGGAAGACGGGCTGTCGAGCAACATCACCTACGGGCTCATGCTCGACAGCGAGGGGTACCTGTGGATAGGCGGACAGGGTGCCGTCAACCGGTATGACGGAGTGGAATTCAAGGTGTACGGACTGCCGGGGCATACAGGGGTGACAGAGATAGTACAGGAGAAAGACGGCACGATCATAGCCAGGTACAACGGAACGGCATACTGTCTCGACCGGAGCCGTGACTGTTTCACCGAGTACGCCGACAAGGATTATTTCATCCGCACGGCCTACAGGATTCCGGGGATATCCTCGAACGAGCGATGCACGCGCATAGGCAGATGGATATTCAGCGGCGAGAAGGAAAAGGCCATTGTTTACGACACGGAGAGCGACAGGGTCCTGACCCCGGACTGGACCGCGGTACGCGGCGCCACAAGAAGCCGCGACGGAGACATCTGGCTTGCGACGAACAACGGCATCTACATCGTGGACGACAGCCTGAACGTGCTGAAGCACATAACCAAGATCGCCGCCGACAAATACGCCTTGCATGACAACGCCCTGAAAGACATAGTTTCCGACAGGTTCGGAGGGATATGGGTGTCATCGTATTTCGAGGGCATTTATCACTTCTCGATCAACGAGGGAGACATTATCAGGTACAACAGCATTCTCGAGGGATATCCGAACTGGAGGGTACGCAACATAGTCGAAGACAGGGACGGAATAATCTGGCTTGGAACGGAGGACAGAGGCCTGATAAGATACGACAAGAACAGGGACAGATACTCCCGCATAAAGCTCCCCACCTCCTCAAGCAACATCATCGGCCTGCACTGCGAAAACGATTCCCTGTGGATAAAGAGCTATGACCCCGACCATGAATTCCTAAGGATGCATATCCGCAGCCTGCAATGCGAGAACATAAATTCCATGCCGGCGGGATACAACGAGTACGGGGTGACCGCGCTTAACAGACAGTTTACGTCCCTGAAAGGATTCGGCAAATTCTACGCATGCACCAGTGACGACATGGGCAACAGATGGGTCACGTCTTCGCTCGGGCTGCTGTGCATAGGCGACGGCCCGGATGCCGTACATTTTTTCTCGCAGAGAGACGGGCTTCAGTTCAGCAATTTCAATTATTCCTCAATCCTATATGCCTCCGACTCGCTGATGTATGCCGGCACTACGGACGGATTCGTGACATTCAACCCGCGCAAGATGCTCGCCGAGGCGGATTCCGCGGACATAAAGGTATCCGGCATACGGAAGAAAGACGGCCTGCTGCGCATTCCGCACAAAGACAATTCCCTGGACATAAACGCCGTCACGCTTGAATACAGGACGCCGAGGCGGATATGGCTGCAATACAGGGTGGACGGGATAAGCGGCAGCTGGGCGGATGTGAAGGACGGCCACATAATGCTCGGCAACCTCAAGACAGGCAGGTACTCCCTCAAGATAAGGGCCCTTACCGGAAACGGAAGCAAGGTCCTGGCCCTCTGGCAGCAGGATTTCAAGATCCTGCCTCCTCCGTACCTGTCGGCCTGGGCCATATTGCTCTACATCATAATCTGCCTGACGCTGATAATACTGGCGATACGCGTCATAAGCCGCAATGCCATAATGAAATCCAAGGTCGCTCTCGCAGGCAAGATCGCGCAGGAGATAAGGCATCCGTTCGCCCTCGCACAGATACAGATGGAGACCCTTCTGGAGCATTTCCGCCTGAGTCCGGACAGCTCGGCGAAAAAAGACCTGAATGAAATGGCCGGGAACCTCGAGAAAATCAACCTGATGATCGACAACCTTACCGAACTCCGGTCCAAAGAAAGCGTAAATTCGTTCCTGTCAGGCAAGAAGATAGAACAGACCACCACCCTGCCCGACATAACCGCATTCGACGCCACCATTCTCATCGTGACGGCTGCGGACGACATATTCAATTTCTTCTGCAGCATGCTCAGGGGAGGATTCAACCTTATCCGCGCGAATACCGACGATGAGGCGATGGTTCAGCTGGAGACTCAGAAAATCAGCCTGATTCTCGTGGACAGCGGCAACGAAGACGAGATCTCGAAAGACATAGAGCTGTGCCGGAGCATAAAGAAGAACAGCGCCACGGCCCACAAGCCTGTGATACTGCTCACGTCGAACTACGACATATCCTCACGTGTCTACGCCCTTTCATGCGGTGCGGATTCCTATCTGGTCAAGCCGCTTTCCCGGGACATTCTTGTCGCCACGATCACTAATCTGCTGGACAACAGGAACGCGATACGCCGGCATTATTCGGAGAATCCAGCAATAAATACGGTCCAGCTGGAAAACCGGGCCCCTGACAATGTGCTGATGAGGAACATCCACGAATTCATATACAGAAACATAGGCAATGCCGACCTTAAGGTCGAGGATGTCGCCATTGCGAACAATGTCTCCCTGTCCAAGCTGCAGAAAAAGATGAAGACGATCCTGAACGTTTCGCCGGCCCAGTATATCCTGAGCCTTAGGCTGAAAAAAGCGGAGGAGCTCCTGAAAGACAGGAACATATCCATAGAGGAAATCAGCAGAAAGACCGGATTCGCATCGCATTCATATTTCACGAGCTGTTTCCGCAAGCACTACGGATGCACCCCTATGCAGTACCGCGGCTCGTAGCCGTCCCTGCCCGGGCCGGCAGCCTCCGGCGCATTTTCGCTATCGTGCATGACGGGATATGGCGCAAGAGCGTGGCATCATAGCATATAAAGTTGCAAAGATGTCCCGAATTTGCGTATCTTTGCATCCGCAAACAAAATGAATATGAAAAAGATACTCTTTATTCTCACCGCCGCGCTGCTCGCTGCCTGCGCGGTCTGCACGAACGTCCTTGAAAACAAGTCTTTCCATCTCACCGAGCTAAACGGTACGGAATATGTGCCACAGACAGAGGAAGGGGCCACCATCTCGTTTTCGGACGGCAACTGTTACGCATATCTCGGCGGCAACCGCATATCCGCCGCCTATAAGGAGGGACGGAACGGTTCACTTACTCTCGGGCACAGCCTCATGACACGGATGCTGGTGCCTCAGGAATTCCGTGAGGACGAATTCACGGACGCCCTCAATGCCGTAAAGTCTTTCAAGATACAGGACGGCACCGCATCTTTCTACAACGAAGCGGGAGAACTGCTCTTCAAAGCCGTTGAAAAATAATTCATGCCGGCGATGACAGCGCCGCTGCTGCGCAAGGCGGCCAAATCATTTTTTTCCGGGGCATTCAGCAAAGGAGTGCTCCAGATGGTCTTTATATTCATACTGGCAGGGGCGTTCGCCGGCACGGCGCGAGGCATAGGAGCCGTTGACGCCACTGTAGCCGCCACCCTGAAATTCATACCCGGCAGCATGATCTACGCCGGACTGTTCATCACGGCCTGCATCATATCATTCTCCGTGGGAACAAGCGTAGGCACGATCGCGGCGGTTGTTCCCGTCGCATGCGGAATAGCTCAGGACACCGGCATCTCACTCCCGTTCATCACGGGAATAGTTGTGGGCGGCGCTTTCTTCGGCGACAACCTTTCTTACATTTCCGACACCACCCTGGCCGCGACGAAGGCTCTCGGAGTGCAGATGAAGGACAAGTTCAGGGCGAACATCCGCACGGTGCTGCCGGCAGTAGCCGCGGCCATAGTCATATACGTGTGCATAGGCCTGTCTGCTGACATATCAGTCAGTGTCCCTCAGGAGCCGAACGCAGCCAGGCTGATTCCATATATCCTTGTGGTAGTGCTGGCCCTGTGGGGCATGGGCGTCATCCGGGTCCTGTGCACCGGCATCATCGCCTGCGTATGCGTCGGCCATTTCACGGATTCCGGAAGCTGGAGCGGAATGCTCGCCAACGCATTTGCGGGAGCATACGGAATGAAGGAGGTCATAATCGTCGCCCTTGCCGCCGGAGGCATACTGTCCGTCGTGAAATCGCTCGGCTGGTTCGCCGCGTTCACGCGCAGGATGACGGAAGTCGTGAAAAACCGCCGCGGGGCCATGGCCTCTATCGCGGGACTTGTAAGCGTCACGAACGTAATCACGGCAAACAACACGATCGCCATATTGTCGGTAGGAGGAGTTGCGAACGACATCGCCGACCGCTACGGTCTGGATCACCGCCAGACCGCCGGAATCCTCGACATGTTCTCATGTCTGGTCCAGAGCCTGCTTCCATACGGAGCGCAGCTGCTGATGGCTTCCGCTTTCGCCGGAATTTCCGCCATATCAATCATACCGTGGCTGTTCTACCCTCTTCTGATGGGACTCTGCGCCGTAATTTCAATCCTGCGCATAAAATAAGCCGTCCGAAAGCCTGATCCGGACGGAACCTGACATGGAGAAATACGGAACTATTTCGGAGCGATACGGTAGAGCAGGAAGGCGATGACCGTGAAAATCACGTTAGGCAGCCATATCGCTATAAATGCCGGCAGAGTGTCCGTATAGACGAACATCTCGCTGAATTTCTGGAAAAGTATATAGGAGAAGCTAAGGGCGATTCCCAGGCCCAGGTTCCAGCCCGTGCCGCCGCGTCTCTTGCGCGAAGACAGGGCCACGCCTATGATCGTAAGGATGAACGCGCTGAAAGGCATGGCATAGCGCACGTTCTTCTCGATAAGGGCTTTCTTTACATCGGCGTCGCCGCGCATGCGCTTGATCGCGATATACTCGTTCAGCTCGCTGTGGTTCAGCTGCGTCTCGTAATCCCTCGTTTTCTTGAAATCCCCGATCGTGAGGTTTATCACCGTATCGAGCCTGTCGCCGCAGTGCACCCTGTCCTCCAGGTCAGGTCCGAACTCGCGTATGGTGTAGCGTTTCAGCGTCCAGCCGCAGAAAGTGCTGTCCCATACGGCCTGGTCCGCGCTTATCTTGCTCACGACATTGTGGCCGTCTATGCTCTCCAAGGTAAACTTGTACGCCGTATTGTTCCATTTGCTGAAAGACTCCACGTACACGAACTGTCCCGGCGAGATCTGATAATGCGCGTCATGCATGGATTTCGCACCGCTGTAGTCCCTTACATAGTCGGTCTCGAATTTCATCCTGATCTTGTTCGCGTCCGGTATCACCCACAGGTTGAGGCAGAGCGACAGCAGGGCTATCATGGCGGCCGAGATCATATAAGGCCTCATGAATCGCCTGAACGATATGCCGCACGAGAGTATAGCCACGATCTCAGTATTCGCGGCCATTCTGGAGGTGAAGAAAATAACGGTGATGAATATGAACATCGGGGAGAACATATTCATGAAATACGGAATGAAATTCAGATAATAGTCGAAGACTATCTCTTTAAGCGGGACCTCGTGCTGCACGAAATCGTCGATCTTCTCGGAAATATCGAAAATGATCACGATGACGATGATAAGGATCAACGCCATAAAGAAAGTCGCTATGAACTTCCTTATGATGTACCAGTCCAGCTTCTTAAGCCTGACATTGTCTATGATATCGGAAAATTTCATCAGAGTCTTGTCATCAGGCGTTTGACAGCCGCATTCTTCCATTCGGCGAAATCGCCTTCGATTATGTGCCTGCGCGCCGTGCGCACGAGATCAAGATAAAAGGCAAGGTTGTGCTCCGATGCGATCTGCGCCGCGAACATCTCGCCTGCGATGAACAGGTGTCTCAGATATGCCTTCGAATAGGCATGGTCCACGAACGAAGTGCCGTCCGGATCTATAGGGCTGAAATCGTCCGCCCATTTCCTGTTCCGCATGTTCATGATGCCGTTCCATGTGAACAGCATGCCGTTGCGCCCGTTGCGCGTAGGCATCACGCAGTCGAACATGTCCACGCCGCGCGCTATGCCTTCCAGCAGGTTGGCGGGGGTTCCCACGCCCATCAGGTAGCGGGCCATGTCCTGCGGGATCACGGGATCCAGCACCTCCAGCATCTGATACATCTGCTCCGTAGGCTCGCCCACCGCCAGGCCGCCGATGGCGATGCCGGCGCCGGCGAATTTCAGTGCGTGCTCCGCAGCCTCAACGCGGAGATCCGGATACACGCAGCCCTGGATAATCGGGAAAAAGGTCTGCGAATAGCCGTACAGAGGCTCGCTCTCATGAAACGCCTTTGAATAGCGCTCCAGCCAGTTTTGGGTAAGTTTCAGGGACTTGCGGGCGTACTCGCGCGTGGCGTCCCCGGGGCAGCACTCATCGAGCGCCATCATGATATCGGCGCCTATTATGCGCTGTGTCTGCACGTTGTTCTCAGGAGTGAAAGTATGGCGGCTACCGTCTATATGGCTCTGGAAAGTGCAACCCTCCTGCGTCAGCTTGCGTATTCCGGTAAGTGAGAACACCTGGAATCCGCCGCTGTCGGTAAGAATCGGCCTGTCCCATGAAATGAACTTGTGAAGCCCGCCTGCGCTCCTGAGGGTCTGCAGGCCCGGGCGCAGATAAAGGTGGTATGTATTGCCCAGAATGATCTGCGCCCCGATATCTTCCTTCAGGTCGCGGTGGTACACGCCTTTTACCGATCCCACCGTGCCCACAGGCATGAAAATGGGGGTCTGGATCGTGCCGTGATCCGTGATCACCTCACCTGCCCTTGCCCCGCTTGCCTTGTCCTTTGCTGTCAGTCTGAACTGCATAATCATTAAAATAACCTTCAAAGATACTAAACTTATCGCAAATTCTTTTAAATTTGCGGATACATTAGACAATATATCTTATCGTAATATGGAAAAACAATCAAAAGCAGTAAGTCTCAGGTTGATAATCCTGAACTTCTTGGAGTTCGCCGCATGGGGCGCCTATCTCACATCTCTGGGCCGTTATCTCGGCTCCGCCGGTCTCGGTCCTGAAGTCAAATGGTTCTATGCGGTTCAGGGTATAGTGTCTATTTTCATGCCTACCCTCATGGGCATCATCGCCGACCGCAAGATGCAGGCGCAGAAAGTGCTCTCAATGTGCCACGGTCTCGCCGGCATTTTCATGATAGGGGCGGGCGTCTACTGCATGAGCGCATCCGCTGCGGGCGGCACCGTAAACTTCGGCCCTCTCTTCATCCTCTACTCCCTCAGCGTAGCGTTCTTCATGCCGACTATAGCGATTGCGAACTCGGTGGCCTATAACGCGCTGGCAATCGCAAAGAAAGATCCTGTGAAGGCATTCCCTCCTATCCGCGTGTTCGGAACGGTAGGTTTCATCATCAGCATGCTCGCCACCAACTACATCAAGATCGGCGGCATCACGATGCAGGAGTCATACACCCAGCTCATCAGTTCCGGCATCATCTCCATCGCAATGTGCCTCTATTCGCTGACAATGCCTGCATGTCCTGTGAACAAGAACGCATCCGGCGGCAGCCTTACGGACCTTTTCGGCCTTAACGCGTTCTCGCTGTTCAAGAACGGGCAGATAGCCATATTCTTCATATTCTCCATGCTGCTTGGAGCCGCCCTTCAGGTCACCAACGGTTACGCGAACCTCTTCCTCGGCTCTTTCGCCGACACATATCCGGACAGTTTCGCCGTACAGAATTCAAACGCCATTCTTGCTATTTCCCAGGCTTCCGAAACGCTGTGCATCCTGCTCATTCCTTTCTTCCTCAAGAGGTTCGGCATCAAGAAAGTGATGCTCATCTCCATGTTCGCATGGGTTTTCCGCTTCGGCTTCTTCGGTCTCGGCAGTCCGGAAATGCCTAAGGTCCTCTGGTTCATCGCCAGCTGCGTCGTATACGGCGTCGCGTTCGACTTCTTCAATATATCCGGTTCGCTTTACGTGGAGAAAATCGTCCCTATCGACATCCGCTCGTCAGCCCAGGGTCTGTTCATGCTCATGACAAACGGCCTCGGAGCGTCTATCGGAACACTTGCAGCCGGCGCGGTAGTGGAGCACCTCGACGTGTTCGCCGACCCTGCGGCATGGCCGACGGCATGGTATATCTTCGCAGGATATTCCCTCGTGATAGCCATCGCGTTCATGATCTGCTTCAAAGACCCGCAGAAAAACGAAGCCAAGGCCTGACAACAAGCTTCAATAGCATCGATACAGCCCGGACCGCAATCGCGTCCGGGCTGTATCGATATATGGCAATTTTATCGATTATAAACGATAAAACATGCAAAACAATTCGATTTATCGTTTAAAACCGGACATTCTTTGATTGTCCGGCTCATGAAAAGAGAGCTGACAGCATTGAATGCCTGAAACTTGTTTCATGATACAAAGACCTGCCGGCAATTGCATACAGGCGCAATATCACTCATACCGCCCGTCCAGGACATCGCGCACGGCCTCGAGCCAGCCGTATCCGTTCAGGCGGTCCGGCAGCAGATAGCTGCCCTCGACCCACTCGTTCCAGGCGTTGATCATTATGAACCCCGGCTGCTCCGGATGGCGGTCGGCATATTCTTTCGCCGCCTGCAGATACGTGGCGAAAGCCACCGGCGAATGATTGAAACGCGTAACGTCGTCCGCGCCCTTTGCCGGAAAACGCGGAGTATCGTCCCAGCCTATCGACACAGTAGGAAATACCGGCACATCGAAAATAGAATCCCACTGTTCTCGGATTTCAATGCCGTTCTTCCCGTGCACCATGTAATCGCAATCGAAGCCGCCCATATTGTAGAACGCCTCGCTGCCGATGCCGAGCTTCGTTATTTTCTCTTTAATCGCGGCGGCAGCCTCTTCGCCCAGCATCTTTCCGCCGCCATGTATCTCCTGAATGTGCACGCCGTTGAAACCGGCCTCACGCGCTTTCTCATTGAAATAGCGCACGGCTTCCGCAGCCTTGTCCAAATCGCCTCCGAAACCTGCGATGAAATTGTCAATGCTGAAAATGCCGAACACCGGGCAGCCGTCTATCTTCACATAATTCGGCCGTGTGAAATACCTGCTTATGACGCGGTCCACGATGATTCTATAATTGTCCTCGTCGACCACGGGGTCAAAAAGAATCGTTTCGTCATCGCCGTAGCGGCGGCAGTTCCAGTAATTCCTCTTCACATAATGGTTTGCCCACATAATATAGAAGTTCATCTTCTCATTGTCAGGAGCCTTCAGGAATCCGTCATTCAGGGCGCCCTCGAGAAACGGACCGTCCATAAACCAGTACCAGTCATATATGAACGTGTTGACGCCGTACTTCAGTGCCGTTTCGATCCAGCGTTCCACCACTGCCGGATCATCGTCGTGGCCGTATCCCCACAGCGGCTGCTTCGGCTGCTGATGTCCCTCGAAACGCGCGTCGCCTTTCTTTATCACTTCCCATTCTCCATCGCCGTCGGCCCAAAGGTACTTATGTCCCAGGGAATCGTCATGGCACGATGGCCAGACAAAAGCCGCCACATAATAGCCGCCGGACGGCTTATCCGCATTACCTGACATACATGCAGCCGCAAGAAGCATCATGGCGGCAGCGGCCGGCGCAAATAAAAAGTTCCGTATCATAGCAAATCGTTTTTTCCGGATCATGTTCACGGCAAAGATAGCAAAACATTGCGCGGCATTCCCGGCCGTCAGCCCTGGTCTCCCGCATATCTAGACCGGCAGGCCTGCCTCCGGAGCCGGATACCAATCATAAAGCCTTTATACGGCCGCATGGCCATGCCCCGGCGACTTTGGAAAAAGCATGGAAATCTAGAATCCGGAGCCCGCCTGCACAAAGAAAACGCCGTCCGCTTCAGCACGGCTTACGGCATAAAGGCTGCAAAATCATGGAGGCCGCAAAATCAGGAAGGCCGTAAAGTCAGAATAACTCACTGAGCTATGAAACAACGGGACATGGCCGAAGTAGACGCCCCGGAAAACAAAAATGGCCTGTCCGATACGTTAAAACGCACCCCGGGAGCCATGTATAAGGCTTCCGGGGTGCGGTCTGTCTATAAAGCATACTGCGGTTGCAGGCAGTATGCGCTCAATATTGCAATTGCTGCAGCAGTCAGGCTATTTGCCCAGTCCGAGCTTTATCATGAGATATTCAGGACGAGGGTCACGGCCGCGGAACTTGCGGAAAAGCTCCGCAGGATCCTCGGTGTCTCCTTTGGAAAGGATGTTCTCGCGGAAACTGTCCGCAGCCTCTTTATTGAAGATGCTGTGATTGGCGCTCTGGTCGCGTTTCTGCTGGAAAAGGCTGAAAGCGTCAGCCTCGAGAACCTCGGCCCATTTGTATGAATAGTATCCGGCAGCATATCCGCCGCTGAAAATATGGCTGAATGACGGGCATACGGCCGCCTGCGGAACATCCGGCAGCACGGCATAAGGGGCGAGCACCTTTTTCTCGAACTCCCTTGAATCGCCCTTCAGAGGCTCCGTAAGGGTATGCCATGCCATATCCACGGTACCGAAATGAAGCTGGCGGACCTGAGAATAGCCGCTCAGATAATTCTGCGCATTGCGGATCTTGGCGATGAGCTCCGAAGGAATCACCTCGCCTGTCTTGTAATGCTTCGCGAAGCTGCTAAGGAATTCTTCCTCATAGCCGAAATTCTCATTGAACTGCGAAGGAAGCTCCACGAAGTCGCGGGCCACGTTCGTACCCGTCTGGCTTGCGTATTCTCCCTCGGCGAGCATGCCGTGAAGGGCATGTCCGAACTCATGAAGGAAAGTGATGAACTCGTCATGCGTGATAAGGGACGGCTCCCCTGCGGTCGGTTTGGTGAAATTGCATACGATGCTTATGAAAGGGCGTTTCTCCACGCCGTTCTCGATGCTCTGTCCGCGGAACTCCGTCATCCACGCGCCGCCGCGCTTGCTCTCGCGAGGGAAAAAGTCGGCATAGAAAAGGGCCTTGTGATTGCCGGAAGCGTCCTTTACGTCATAGACCTTCACATCCTTGTGATATACAGGAAGATCAATCGGCTCGAACTGCAGTCCGTAAAGACGTCCTGCAAGAGAGAATACCGCATTGATGCAGCTTTCCAGTTCGAAGTAAGGCTTCAGTTCCTCCGTATTGATGCTGTATTTCTCCTCTTTCAGACGCTCGCTCCAATAGCTGAAATCCCATGACTGCAGCGGTCCCTCGAAACCTTTGCCGTGCGCATAATCCTCCACCTCTTTAACGTCCGCACGCGCGTAAGGAAGAGAAGGGAGCATCAGGCTGGCGATAAATCCGAGCACGGTCTCCTTGTTTTTTGCCATACGCTGCTCGAGCGCGTAATCCGCATAGGTGTCATATCCAAGAAGGTTCGCGATCTCAAGACGGTTGGCCGCGATATCCTTGATTATCTGGGTATTGTCAAACTCGCCTCCCACCGCGCGGGTATTGTAGGCAAGATACAGTTCCTTGCGGAGCTCACGGTCCTTGCAATGCTGCATGAAAGGAACGTATGAAGGTGCCTGCAGGGTGAAGGCCCATCCCTCGAGGCCTTTCTCCGCCGCTGTCTCGGCACCCATGGCCAGCACGTATGCAGGCATGCCCTCCAGACGCGAGGAATCGGTGACATTCAGTACGAAATCATTTGTAGCCGCGAGCACGTTCTTGCCGAATTGCAGGCTGAGCAGGCTGCCTTTTTCGGAAAGCTCCGCATATTTTGCCTTGTCCGCCTCGCTGAGGTTCGCGCCGTTCCGCTCGAAACTCTTGAAAGTCTTCTCGAGAAGGCGGAGCTCGTTCGGAGCGAGATTCTCGTTCTCACGGTTCTCATATACGGCCTTCACCTTGTTGAACAGGCCTTCGTTCAGCGAGATATACATGCTGTACTCTGTCATCATCGGAGCTATTTCCTCGGCCAGATTCTGCATGTCTTCATTCGTATCCGCCTCCATAAGGTTATAGAAAACGGAAGAAACGCGCTCCAGAATCGGATTTGCCGTCTCCATCGCGGCTATTACATTCTTAAAATCAGGAGCGGCGGTATCCGCAACGATTTTGTCGATATTCGCCTTGCCCTCGGCGATTCCGGCCTCGAACGCCGGCTTGTAGTGCTCAAATCTGATTTTGTCAAACTGCGGGGCACCATACGGCAGGTCTGACTCTGTCAAAAACGGATTTTCCATTTTACAAGAAGTTACTGCGGCGAGAACTGCGCCGAACAGGATTAAGGATTTTCTCATTTCTCATTTTTAATTTGACGCAAAGATAGCGAGATTCTGCGAATATTGAAAACTCTTGTTTCCGACTGCCGGAATGATATATCGTAGCATGCAAGGTTCACGGCGCCGGCATTCCTGGAATATGAAGTCACATAATTTGGGTTGAAGCCCATTGCCAGCATATCGGCCAGGGGCACCTGACGGATGTCAAGTTTAATAAGGTCGTTAAGTATGCGGTAGTTCCTTTCCATCGCATGCTCGAACTTGTTTTTCGCGGCGAGCTTATGGGTCTTGCCCCTGTTATGGTACTCGTCCTTGCATCCGGAATTGCAGAATTTCTTGTCCTTGCGGCCATAGGATATCCTGGCACCGCAGCACAGGCAGTGACGCGGGCCTTCCTCCTGCTCAATGCCGTATATGTCTGTCTCCTTATTATTGTTCATGGCGTTCATAAGCTGTTTTCGCTACTGCCCGCAAAGTTCCGCAGCCCGGACTTCAATGTCAAGCGTTTTAAAGAGATTTTGTAATATCCTGATGTTTTTGTAAAATCCTGAAATCTCCGGAAAAATTTAAAAATTAAAATATTACAAAATTATCGCAAGAATTTGCAAAAGCGCTTTAAGAATGTTGCGGGCCATATCCGCGCCGCGCTATATTTGCCGTGAACCAAAAACACTTCAATTATGGAAAGTTTGAATTTCGTACACCTGAGAGGTAATGTCGGGAGTGTCAGGACCTCTCCGATCGGGGACGGCAGGGTAGTCTGCCATCTGAATGTAGCCACGAATGCCATCGTGATGTCACGCAACAACCCTACCCAGAATACCGAATGGGCGGACTGCGTGTTTTTCTCCAGCCCGCGTTTCCCGGAACCTGAGCAGATCGCGGTGGGAGCGCCGGTAGAGATCAAGGGGCGCCTTCACAACAACGTGTACACCGCAGCAGACGGCCAGAACCGCTACAACACGGAGATCCTTATCAGCGAGCTGATATTGCTCCCTGCCGGCGAGAGGCTGCTGCCTCCTGTACTTTAGTCCTGCACGGAACATCTTTCCCGCGGAATTCAGCCGGCGGATTCCCGGGATTGACGAATCCGCTATAGTCCCGCAGTCTACAGCGGATTTGTTTTTCAATTCCATGATTTCACTATTCAGAAGCCGCTGTTTTCCTGCGTAGTGATGTAATAAGGATTAATTTGAAATGCCGGCAGCCAAGAGTGCCGGCAGCATAAAAAGCATCATGAGCCGTTCCGGCTGGTTATCTGATGCTTATTAAAGTTATGTCAAATGAATTTGTTAATTATGCATTATGAACGATCCGGATGCTATACAGTTTGCGCCATCGTCGCAAGACAATGAGATAATACTTTACCAAGCGGATTCTGCCGTAAAGATTGAAGTTCGTCTTGGAAACGAGACCGTATGGCTGACACAGCAGCAGATAGCTGATTTGTTCGGCACCAAACGTCCGGCAATAACCAAGCATCTTGCAAATATCTATAAGTCCGGCGAATTAGAGGAAAAAAGCTCATGTTCCATTTTGGAACACATGGGTAACGATGGTACACAACGCTATACTACAAAGTATTATAACCTTGACGCCATATTGTCGGTCGGATATCGGGTAAACAGCAGAAACGCAACTCTATTCCGCCAGTGGGCCAATAAGGTATTGAGGGAATACCTGTTGAAAGGCCATAGCATCAATCACCGGCTGATGCACATGGAAAACCGGATTGATCACAGACTTTCCGAGCATGATCTTCAGATAAAAGAACTGAGCAACAGGATGGATTTCTTTGTACGGACATCGTTGCCTCCTAAAGAAGGAATAATCTTCGACGGTCAGATATTTGACGCCTACACTTTTATATGCGATCTTGTGCGCAATGCCAGGAGCCGCGTCATCATGGTGGATAATTACGTGGATGATTCCGTATTCCATCAGCTTGACAAGCGGTCCGCAGGAGTATCTGCAACCATCTTTACGTCCTCCATCAGCAAAACTCTGCGTCAGGATCTGGATCGTCATAATGCCCAATATGCCCCGATTGAAATAAGAACATTCCGCAAGGCGCACGACCGTTTCCTGATCATAGATGATACCTTATACCATGTAGGAGCGTCTTTTAAGGATTTAGGCAAGAAACTCTTTGCATTTTCCAAGATGGAGATAATGACGGCAGAAGAATTTATAGCCTATCTGAGTCCATAAGAACATGGCTTCGCGGTGCCGGCAATCCGGCAAAATCAGGGACAAACGAAAAGGAAAACAAAATTTCGGCTTCATCGCCTGATTTTCGTATATTTGTATGTTCCTTTGACCATATATAGATACAGGCTATGTCCAAAACAAAACACACTTCGAAACCAAGGCTTTTCAGAATATGCTGCGCCGCCATCATGTTCTCCGCCATGGTAATATTGTTTCTTGACTACGGAGGCATATTTGACAAATATCTGGGATGGCTTCCGAAACTCCAGTTCTGGCCCGCCGTACTGGCGGTCAATGTAGCCTCGCTGGTGCTGCTGACGGTACTCACAATGCTGTTCGGACGTGTCTACTGCTCGTTCCTTTGTCCTCTGGGCATCATGCAGGACGGCATATACGCAATACGCACAGCCGGTAACAGGAAAAGGAAATTCGCCGGAAAGTTCTCTTCCGGACCTCTTTACTATGTAAGATACGCCGTCCTTGTGCTGTTCATCTTCGGAGTCGCCATAGGGCACAGCAGCATCGCATATCTGATCGAGCCATACAGCATTTTCGGCAGAATGGTAAGCTCGCTGGCCGGCAAAAGCCTTGTCATAGGGGCAATATCCCTGACTACTTTCGCTATCATTTCCATTCTCGTATGGAAAAAAGGACGTATATGGTGCAATACCGTCTGTCCTGTCGGAACTATATTGAGCATGCCCGGCAGAAAAGCGCTGTTCGTCCCTGTCATCGACAATGACAAATGCATAAGTTGCGGCCTGTGCAGCAAAGGATGCCGCGCATCCTGCATAGACGCCGTGAACCACAGTATCGACACATCGCGCTGCGTGGTATGTCTCGACTGCCTCGACAATTGCAGCAAGAACGCCATAAGTTTCAAATACAGGCTGAAACGTCCGTCGGAACTTTCCGCACATGCGGAAGCCTGCAAGAGGGCTGAACAAAAGACACGGCAGGCCGCGGCAACGGAAACGAAATCCGTCGTAACGGGAAACAAATCCGCGGCAACAGAGACGAAACACGTCGTAACGGGAAACAAATCCGCGGCAATGGAGCCGGGATCCGCCGCTACGACAGAGACCGCGGCACAGGCCGGCACATCGCGCAGGGCATTCATAGCCGCGTCGGCGCTTGCCGTGGGAAGCATCGCCGCGAAGGCACAGGAGGGACACGGAGCTCTCGCTCCGCTGCGCGACAGGCGCGAGCCTGAGCGCAGTACGCCGGCGGTTCCCGCCGGCGCCGTGTCCCTCGCCCACTTCACCCGCCACTGCGTAGCCTGCCAGCTGTGCGTACAGGCATGCCCGAACGATGTCCTCAGCCCCGACATGTCGATAGACAGACTGATGAGGCCGAAAATGGACTTTGAGAAAGGATTCTGCCGTCCGGAATGCAACGCCTGCGGCCGCGTATGTCCTGCCGGAGCGATCGTGGAAGTGAGTCCGGAAGAAAAAACGGCAATCAGCATAGGCCATGCGGTATACAATCCACAGCTGTGCGTCGTGAACACAGACGGAGTCGAATGCGGCAACTGCGCCCGTCACTGCCCTGCCGGAGCAATCTCCATGGTAAGGTCCGCCGACGGAAGCCGGAAGATACCTGCCGTGAATACAGAGCGCTGCATAGGCTGCGGGCGCTGCGAATACGTATGCCCGTCACGTCCGGTAAGCGCCATATATGTGGAAGGCAATCTCGTACACAGAAACATTTAAACATCCTCCAAGCCATGGATAGAAGAGAATTTCTGAAAAACGGCATGCTGGCCGCAGGTGCGGCCGCGATAGCCTCATGCGTGCCTGGCGCTTCAAAGAAAAACGCAACATCAGGCCGCGTCGAAGGCGAAATGACTTACAGAGAGGGTCCCGGCCACGAACCAGGGCTTCATGATACCGGACGCTGCCCTGTCACGGAAGCGGACAAGGTGAGCCTTCTCGGATACGGATGCATGCGCTGGCCGATGAAGAAAGACGGCGAGGGCAATGACATCCCGGACCAGGAGATGATCAACACCCTTGTCGACAAGGCCATAGAAAAAGGCATCAATTATTTCGACACATCGCCGGTTTACCACTCCGGCCAAAGCGAGAGGGTGACAGGCATAGCGTTAAGCCGCCACGACAGAAGCGAGTATATGGTGGCGACGAAACTTTCCAACTTCGATCCTCGCACGCACAGCCGCGAGGCCTCCATGGCGATGTACGAGAATTCGTTCAAGGAACTGCAGGTGGATTATATAGACTATTACCTGCTTCACAGTCTGGGAGGCAGCATCGAGAACTTCGAACAGCGCTACATAGACAACGGGATGCTGGATTTCCTTATGGAAGAGCGCAGAAAAGGGCGCATACGCCATCTTGGCTACAGTTTCCACGGAAACAAAGCGATGTTCGACCATTTCCTCGGACTGCACGAAAAATATCATTGGGATTTCGTACAGATCCAGATGAACTACTCAGACTGGAACTATGCGGTCTACAACAACAAGCGCAACACAAACGCCTCATACATGTATGAAGAGCTTGAAAAGCGCGGAATCAAGGCCGTGATCATGGAGCCGCTGCTTGGAGGGCGCCTCGCACGCGTGCCCCAGGCTATCGCCGGACGTCTGCTGGCGCGGGACCCTATGCAGAGCGTCGCAAGCTGGGCATTCCGCTTCTGCGGCACATTCCCTGATGTCCTGTGCGTACTCAGCGGCATGACCTACATGGAGCATCTTGACGACAACATCAGGACCTTCAGCCCGCTGAAACCCCTTACGGAAGACGACCTGGGCTTTCTGGACAATATCGCCATGCTGATGAGCAAGTATCCGACAGTGCCTTGCAACGACTGCAAATATTGTATTCCATGCCCTTACGGCATAGATATCCCCGGCATCCTGCAGCATTACAACAAATGCGTGAACGAGGGCGACATCGCCGCGGACACTATGGATCCGAACTACCGCAGGGCGCGGCGCCGCTACCTGGGCTCATACGACAAAGCCATACCGGGCATGCGTCAGGCCGACAAATGCATAGGCTGCGGACAATGCGTGGGGAAATGTCCTCAGAGCATAGATATCCCTCACGAACTGAGAAAAATAGACACATACGTAGAGAACCTCCGCAGGAATGCGGAATAGGCGGAACGGCATACGGAACCGCCGGTGAAATACAGGAACTATGACAGAAATAAAAGATACGGAATTCGGAGGCGAGCGTCCGCTGTACCGCTCGCATGGCCTCAAGATCAGCAATGTAACCATACACAAAGGCGAATCATCGCTTAAGGAGTGCAGCAATGTGGAAGCGGATAACTGCCGTTTCGAAGGCAAATACGTATTCTGGGAAAACGACGGGTTCACGGTGCGGAACTCGCTGTTCACGGACGGCGCGCGTTCGTCGCTCTGGTACAGCAGGGGCTGCCGCATGGAAGACTGCATGGTCGAGGCGCCAAAAATGTTCAGAGAATCGGACGGAATCGACGTGCGGAGGGTGAAGTTCCCAAATGCACAGGAAACATTCTGGCACTGCCGCAATATAAGGCTGCGTGACGTCAGGATAGACAATGCCGACTATCTGTTCATGTTTTCGGAGAACATAGACATCGACCGATACGAGCAGCATGGCAACTATTCGTTCCAGTACGCAAAGAACGTGGTGATACGCAATGCGGTGATCCATTCCAAGGATGCTTTCTGGAGCAGCGAGAACGTGACCGTATACGACAGCACCATAATCGGCGAATACCTTGCATGGTACAGCAAGAACCTGCGGCTTGTGCGCTGCCACATAGAAGAGACGCAGCCGCTGTGCTACTGCGAGGGGCTCGTGCTGGAAGACTGCACATTCGGGCCGGACGCGGATCTCGCGTTCGAATACAGCGGCGTGCAGGCTACGGTCAAGGGCGATATCACAAGCGTCAAGAACCCTTCCACAGGCCATATCAGCGTGGAGGGCAGGATAGGCGAAACAATTATAGACGGAAACATCAAGCAGCCTGCGGACTGCGTCATCAGCCAGGGCGCGCTTCAATAAGCCGCGCCTCCATGCCGTTATCGTAAGCGGAAGACAGGACCGTAACGGGCCACAGGCCTGGAACGGGCGCCGGAGCGCAACAAATGGCAGGGCCGGAAGACAGGGCCGCAACAAAATATACTATGAAGACTTTGGACAGACATAACACCGGCAGCGTGAAATGGGATCTGTGCGACACCCCGGACATGCTCCCGCTTTGGGTGGCCGACATGGATTTCGAGGCGCCACAGGCCGTTATCGAAGCGGTACGCAAACGCGCCGGACACGGCATTTACGGTTACGCCACGGTTCCACAGGCCTATTATGACGCCGTAACCTCATGGTTTTCCAGACGTCACGGCTGGAAAATGGATGCAGGGCATATTATCTGCACAACCGGCGTAGTGCCGGCCATCTCCGCAATTATCGCGGCCGTAACACGCCCGGGCGACGATGTCGTCAGCTTCACGCCGGCCTACAACTGTTTCTTCTCGTCAATACGCAACAAGGGATGCCGGTTGAGCGCATCGGAGCTGGTCTATGATCCTGTCTCACGCAGTTTCAACATAGATTTCGAGGATCTGGAGCGCAGGCTTGCCTCTCCGAAGGCCACGGCGATGCTGCTGTGCAACCCGCACAACCCCACGGGGCGCGTATGGACACGCGGGGAACTGCGCAGGATCGGCGAACTGTGCATAAGGCACAATGTATTCGTGATTTCGGACGAGATCCACTGCGAATTCACCATGCCCGGCATACAATATACTCCTTACGCCACCTTAGGACCTGAATTCGAGGCGGCGTGCGCCGTATGCACAGCACCTACAAAAGCATTCAATCTGGCCGGCCTGCAGGTTGCCAACATCACCGTCAGCGACAGCGAGGCGCGCAGGAAGATCGACCGCGCCATAAACGATGCCGAGGTATGCGACCTCGGGGTGTTCGGCCCTGTCGCGCTGATTGCCGCATACAACGAAGGTGAAAAGTGGCTTGAAGAAGTCAACGCGGCGATAGCATCGAACTACGCTATTCTGCGCGGATACGCGGATTCGCAAATCCCCGGCATGAAGGTATGCTCCCTGGAAGGGACCTACCTGCCATGGGCCGACTGCTCCGAGCTGATCGGAACCGGAAAGAAGTTCGCCGGCAGCACTGAACTGTGCGGGCATCTCAAGAAGCACGGGGTATGGATAAATCCCGGCGACATGTACGACGACAAAGCGTCAGGTTTCGTCAGATTCAACATCGCATGTTCCGTCCAGACCCTTCAGACCGCCCTCGAGCGCATCCGCAAGGCACTTTTATAGCCTACCATGTCAGGACCGCCGGCTCGGGGACGCTGCGCCAATGCTGATTATCTCCGCTGACCGCGAGCTGGAGATGAACGGCCGCTATGAAGAGCAGGCTTACTTTTGGCGCATGCTCAAATTGTGCGGCCACAAGGACGTGCAGTTACTTGAAATGCAGGGGTACAGCCACGGAGAGGCCGCACGCCCTGCATACTCACTGATAAAGAAATTTATAAAACGTCTGACGTCATCCAGAGAAAGCGTCTAAAACACGATCTCCAGGACATCCGAGATATTCCGCACATAATGGAACTCCAGGCCTTTCACGTAAACGGCAGGGATATCCTCCACGTCCTTGCGGTTTTCCTCGCTGATCACGATGGTCTTCACTCCGGCGCGTTTCGCGGCGAGAATCTTCTCCTTGATGCCGCCAACAGGCAATACCCTTCCGCGCAACGTCATCTCTCCGGTCATGGCGATGCCGCTTTTCACGGCCTTGCCGCGCAGCGCCGACACCATCGACGTCACCATGGTTATGCCGGCTGAAGGTCCGTCCTTAGGCGTCGCTCCCTCAGGCACATGGATATGCACGTCCTTTTCCATGAACTCCTCGTAAGTAATGCCTGCGATCTGAGGATGCGCCTTGATATACTGCCATCCGATCGTTGCAGACTCCTTCATGACGTCGCCGAGAGAGCCGGTCATCGAAAGCACTCCCTTGCCCTTCGAGATGCTCGTCTCGATGAACAGGATCTCGCCTCCGACCTGGGTCCACGCGAGGCCTGTCACGATACCCACGCCCTCATTGCCTTTCTGACGGTCATGGGATGCGAGAGGCAGTCCGAGCCATTCCTTCAGGTCCTCCTCTTTCAGCACCCTTTCGTACTCCTCGCCCATGGCGATCTTCTTCGCCGTCTGACGGCACAGCTTGGCGATCTGCTTTTCAAGGGTACGCACGCCGCTCTCGCGTGTATAGTCCTCTATTATTCTGATGATCACCGGCTTGCTCAGCTTGATCGCATCCTTGTCAAGCCCGTGCTCCTTCAGCTGCTTCGGCAAGAGGAAGTTTTTGGCGATATGGTATTTCTCCTCGGCCAGATACCCTGTCACGTTGATCATCTCCATACGGTCACGCAGTGCGGGCTGTATGGTGCTGATATCGTTCGCCGTCGTGATGAACATCACGTTGCTGAGGTCATAGTCGATATCCAGATAGTTGTCGTGGAAAGCGTTGTTCTGCTCCGGATCCAGCGCCTCCAGCAGAGCCGATGAAGGATCTCCCTTGAAATCCTTGCCCACCTTGTCTATCTCGTCCAGCACGATCACCGGATTGGAAGTCCCGGCCTTGCTGAGGGCGTTCAGTATACGGCCAGGCAATGCGCCTACATATGTTTTCCTGTGACCGCGGATCTCGCTCTCGTCATGCGTACCTCCCAGCGCGATACGCTGGTATTTGCGTCCGAGGGCTTTCGCCACGCTCTTGCCGAGGGATGTCTTGCCCACGCCCGGAGGGCCCCACAGGCACAGGATAGGAGACTTCATGTCGCCCTTCAGCTTCAGGACCGCGAGATACTCGATAATGCGCTCCTTCACTTTCTCCAGACCGTAATGGTCGGCATCCAGTATCTTCTGCGCGTTGTTCAGGTCCAGATTGTCCGTACTCATCTCGCCCCATGGCAGATCAAGCATGAACTCGACGAAATTGTACTGGATGCTGTAGTCCGGCGATGACGGGTTGAAGCGCTCGAGCTTCGCCATTTCCTTCTCGAAAACTGCGGCTACCTCCTCCGGCCACACTTTCTCGGCGGCCCTGCGGCGCAGTTCCTCGAATTCCTGCTCCTCGTCCATGCCCAGCTCCTCCTGGATGGTGCGCAGCTGGTTGTTGAGGTAGTACTCCCTCTGCTGCTGGTCGATCTCGCTTTTTACCTTGTTGTTGATATCCTGCTTGATCTTCAGAAGCTGTATCTGCGTATCCAGCACTCCCAGGAGCTTCATGCCCCTGACTTTCATATCGCCGTACTGCAGAAGTTCCATCCTCTCCTGGAAGTTCTCCACTTCGATAGTCGTAGCGACGAAATTGACCAGGAAATTGAAATCGTCGATTCCGCGCAGCGGAGCCTCCGCCGCCTCCTTAATCTTGAACTGTCCCATGCGGAGCACCGCGGACGCCTTTTCCTTTATGGATTTTGCAAGCATCTTCACGGTGATGTCGTTCTGGTCGGCCTCGGTGTCATGAGGATAGGCCACGAGTCCCATTATATAAGGATTGTACTTGGTTACGGACAGGAGCTCGAAGCGGCTGAATCCCTGGAGAATCGCCGTCATAGTGCCGTCCGGCATGTCGATTGTCTTGAGCACGCGCGCTACAGTGCCGTATCTGTACAGGTCCTCGGCCTGAGGCTCCTCCACTACGGCATCGATCTGAGGCACGGCACCGATGAAGTTGCCGTTCTGCTGCGCGTCCTCGATCAGGCGCACGCTCATTTCCCTTCCGATCGTAATAGGGAAAATGGTTCCCGGGAAGATCACCGCGTTGCGCAGCGCCAGAAGAGGCAGTGCGTCAGGCAGCGAGCCCTCGTCTATTTTCACGCCCAGGTCGCCCTGTACGACAGGGAAAACGCTTACTTCCGCGCCCATTTGGGAGAACATGTTCTGTATTGTGCTGATGTCTTTCATGTCTTGAATAGTGTCAAATATGTAAATACTCCTGACATTTTGTCAGTAAACGGCCCCGAAAATGCACATTTTAAGGTCCCGTGCACATATCGGCAAGCATTATGCCACAAAGATACGTTTAAAAATCGGGTATTTGTTTGTGAATTAGAAAAAACTTGACTACATTTGCGATTAGGAATACTATGATATTTCAAGATTAAGACTTTAAAATAAACCTTTTTTATATGACTAAAGCAGACATTGTAAATGAGGTCGCAAAGCAGACCGGTATTGAGAAAATTGCAGTAGCTAGCGTTGTAGATGCGACAATCGGCGCTATCAAGGGATCAGTAAGCAAGGGTGAGCCAGTATACCTCCGCGGTTTCGGCTCGTTCATTGTAAAACACCGTGCTACAAAGGCAGCGAGGAACATCACCAAGGGTACTACAGTAACTATCCCTGAGCATGACATTCCAGCTTTCAAGCCTTCAAAAGCATTCAAAGTAAAATAATTAAAATAGCAGCTATGCCTAACGGTAAGAAACACAAACGCCATAAAATGGCGACTCACAAACGTAAAAAACGTTTGCGCAAGAACAGACACAAGAAGAAATAATTAATCTTCTATGGATTCTGAGGCAGTAAAAGACCTGATCGTCGATGTTGAGCAGTCAGAAGTGGCGATAGCCCTGATGCAGAATCACCGCCTCATAGAGTACAGTAAAGAGTCGGCAGTAGGCAGAAGTTGTGGCGTAGGAGATGTTCATCTTGGCAAAGTCAAGAAGATACTCCCTTCACTCAACGCTGCCTTTGTTGATATCGGAGATTCCAAAGAGGGATTTGTACACTATTTGGACCTTGGGTTGCATTTCAGCGCGTTTGACACGTTCATAAAGAAAATCAACCCAAATGTCGACGCAAAAAAACTGTTCTCGGGCATGAAACTCAATCCTGTCCTTCCGAAAGACGGCAGGATTGAAAACGTGCTGACTGCAGGGCAGCCTATATTGGTCCAGATCGAAAAAGAGCCCATAAGCACGAAGGGAAGCCGTCTCACGTGTGAGATCTCCCTCGCAGGCCGCAATGTGGTGCTGATGCCGTTCTCGAACAAGGTATCGGTATCGCAGAAAATAAAGTCAAAGGAAGAGCGCAAGAGGCTGGAGACGGTCGTGAAGGCCATACTTCCTGAAAATTACGGAGCCATCATCCGCACAGCCGCGGAAGGAAAGTCAGCATCCGTTCTCGACAGCGAGATCGTATCTCTGATCGAGAAATGGGAAGGCTCGTGGAAAGGCCTGTCACGGAACAAGAGCGTACACATGCTCTTCTCGGAGTACAGCAAGACGACCACTGTCATCCGCGACCTGCTGAACGACACGTTCTCGAACATTCATGTCAACGACAGGAGCGTTTACGATGAGATCTGCAAGTATGTGGCGACTATCTCGCCCGAGCAGGAGAAAATAGTCAGGCTGTACAGCGGCAAGGAGCACATTTTCGATCACTTTGAGGTTACCCGCCAGATCAAGAGTTCATTCGGAAAGGTAGTACCTATAAAACAGGGTGCATATCTGGTGATTGAACACACCGAGGCGCTACATGTCGTCGATGTGAATTCAGGTACGCGCGCCAAAAACAAGCAGCAGGAGCAGAACACCTATGACGTGAACTGCAATGCGGCTGAAGAAATCGCAAGGCAGATGCGCCTGCGCGATATGGGCGGCATAATTATCGTGGATTTCATCGATATGGAAGAAGCAGAGCACCGCACGATGCTCTACAATCACATGGTTGAACTGATGAAAGAGGACAGGGCCAAGCACAATGTGCTCCCTCTCACGAAGTTCGGCCTTATGCAAATCACCCGTCAGAGAGTAAGGCCGGCAACGGAGATCACCACAGTGGAGGTCTGCCCATGTTGCTCAGGCAGCGGAAAAGTGACCGCCAGCATACTCATAGACGAGAAAATCGAAAGGGAGATAGCCTATTTCGTCACGGAAAACGGACTGAGGAAATTCACAGTCAGCGTGAACCCGGTCCTCGGAGCATACCTTACACGCGGAACGCTCCTGAAGCCGTCCATAGTCAGGAAATGGGAAAGACAGTACGGAATCAAGGTGCATATCCATGAACTTTCGTCCTACTCGCTGCTCCAGTACGAAGTCGGAGACAGTGAAGGAGTAAAACTTGAATAGAAAAACAATCAGCCGGCCCGAAAGGCCGGCTGATTTGATTACGTACAGGATCTTAGCCGCGCGGGCCTCCGAATCCCGGACCGCCTGGACCTCCCGGGCCACGTCCGCCGCCAGGTCCAGGCATCATGCTCTTGTTGAATGTGCCGAAACGGTATGTCAGGGACAGTATGATATAGCGTCCGAGAGTGTTGTTCACCGTCTCGCTGTGGTAGTTGGCGGTATCGGCGACGCTAAGGTTGCGGCTCATGCCGAGCAGGTCATATCCCTTGAGCGCAAGTGTCACCGTGTTCTTGAAGAGCAGCTTGGTGATTTCCGCATTCAGCACATGCGCGTCGCGCTGGCTT
Organism: uncultured Muribaculaceae bacterium; assembly: GCA_964385835.1. Classification (GTDB taxonomy): domain Bacteria; phylum Bacteroidota; class Bacteroidia; order Bacteroidales; family UBA932; genus Cryptobacteroides. Next base: position 54,203 of record CAYLQE010000006.1, read on the forward strand.
GTCGTATATCCGTCGTAACGGTTGTAGCTGTAATCCGCGATAAGGTTTATGCCGCCTGGAATGGTCCAGTTCATGGATCCGTCCACAGTCGTATTGTAGGTCGTGTTCATATTGGCCTGGGAAATGCTGTACCAGCCCTTGTTCACCGTCTCGCGCAGGCCTGCGTTCAGCTCCACGAAATCATTGCGGAATGTAAGGCGGAAGCGCTCCGTTACCGTCAGGGCCCTGTTTATGTTCACGGTGAAGTTTTCGTTCCACAGGCCGGTCTGCACGACCTCCTCATGGAAGCGCCGGTAGTCGAAGTTGCCGTCTGCGTAATAGTTGTCCATGTTCAGGGTGCTGCCGGTCTTCTGGTAGTTCGAATTGCGGTTGTAGCGGATGAAGAACATGTTGAATATAGTGAACTTGCTCTTGCCAAGAGGGCTGTTCACCATTATGCGGGCGCTCGCGTTATATGAATCCGGACCGTTGACAGGCAGGGCGAAATGACGTCCGTCACTCTCGTACCAGCTGGTGTTCACGATAGGAGACTGCGTGATGCCGCCGTCCATGAAGGCATTGACGGAAGTGAATGTCTTTTTGTTCGTGTAGCGGTACATTCCCCTTATGGTATGGTTGAAATACGGCTCAAGATAAGGATTTCCGAGCGATACGTTCAAAGGGTCCGAATTGTCCGGCACCGGAATGAGCTGCGTGGTGGACGGCTGGTTGCTGCGTCCCCAGTAATTGAAGCGGAGGTTGCTGTTTTCGCCCAGTTCATAGCGGATGCTCATCTGCGGCGACCAGCGTATGGTCGTATAGGTCGTATCGACAGGGTTGCCGGAGCTTTTAGTGACATTGTGCGTCGTCGTAGGATTGACATTGGCGCCGAGCTGGACGCTTAGCCCGTCTTTCTGATACATCAGGTTCATTCCCGCGCGGTGGTTGTGGGAAGTATTGTTGATTGTGTTGGAATATGTGTCATCCTTGTTCTCTCCCATGTCGATTTCCTCCTGCGTGTATTCCGACATATCATCCTTATATCTGTTGAACGTGTTCTTCCAGGAATTCTGGTTCGTCCAGTTGTACTGGTAATTGGCCTCGAGGAAGAGATTGTTTTTATAAACAGGCTCAGTATAGGTCACGCCCGTGCGGACGCTGCTGCTGTTCTGCACGCTGGTGAAATACTGGTGCACATATTCATCCGGAAGCGTGCCGCCGTCGTCGGAATATGTGTCGGTCTCGTTGTCGATCGTGCCGTCTGTCGTGTTCTTGCTGAAACTGTAGCGCGTGTTCCATGTAAGGGTGCGCCCGGGCTTGCCGAGGCGCTGGCGCAGCAGGAAACGGCCGCTGGCGGTCCAGTTGTCATTGACGCCGCTGTTGTTCGTATAACCTTTGTTCACCTGCGTGATGTCATCGCTGCCGGTATAGGTGCGGTTGGTGCTGAAATCCTGGGCGCTGGTGTAATTGCCGTTGCCTATGTTGAACTGCGGTTCGAAGAGTATGGATGTATTGTCGCTGAACTTGTGGTCCAGGCGCACGCCCATGCGGTGTCCGTTGGAAAAATTAGTATTGCGGCTGTTCGTAAGGTAATTGAGGGTCTGCGAATCATCGATATAGGTATTCTTCACCCCGTCCTCCGTCACATTCTGGATACTGCCGTTATAAAGGTAGTTGCCGGCCAGTTCCATCCTGTTGTCGAGCAGGTCCCATGCTCCGTTGACGCCGCCCATCCATGATGTGGTGATGCCGCTGTTGTTGCCCCATGATCCGCGGCCACGGCCTCCCATATTGTTGCCCATCATGCTGCCTGCCAGGTCATTGAATCCGCGGTTATTGGTGTTGTTGCCGTTCAGGATGACGCTGATCTGCTGGTGGTCCTTGAAGTTGCCGAGAAATCCCGCGCCCTGATAGCGCCAGTCGCTCATGCTGTTGTACTGCGAGGGCACATCGTGTCCGCCGCCGCCCATCACATTTCCGAACATGCCTTTCATCATGCCTTTCTTGATGCCGAGGTCGATGATCGTCTCTTCCTCGCCGTCATCTATGCCGGTAAAGCGCGCCTGCTCCGATTTCCTGTCAACGACCTTCACCTTCTCTATGATCTTTGAAGGTATATTCTTTGTCGCAAGCTGCGGGTCATCCAGGAAGAAGGTCTTTCCGTCTATCGTTATCTTGCTGATGGTCTTGCCGTTGGCCGTGATGCTGCCGTCAGAGCCGACCTCCACGCCCGGGAGTTTTTGCAGCAGGTCTATCAGCATGTCGTTGTCCGAACTCTTGAAGATCGTAGCGTTATACTCGATAGTGTCTTTCTTGATAGTGATGGGATTGCCGACGTCGGTGACTTTCGCCGCCTCGAGCATCTTCATGTCCGGCTCAATGCTGAGAGTGCCGAGATCGACGTTCCCGGAGCCTACCGTGACAGTCTTGGTGTACGGCTGATATCCCAGCAGTTCCGCCTTGAATGTGTACTTTCCCTTCCTGACGCCGTCGATTTTCACTGCGCCTTCATCATTTGTAAGGACATACTTCACCGCCTTCTGGGCGCCGTCCGGAGTGAGGGAGACCGTGGCGTAAGCCACCGGGTCTCCATTGCTGCCGTCTTTCAGGACGGCAGACACGCTTTGCCCCTGGGCAAAAGCGGAAACTCCGGCCAACGCAGAGACGGCTGCGATAAGGATTTTCGATAAAAATTTCATAATTCTCTTTTTCAGACCGCGTCGACAAAAAGCAAAAACCACACCTCACGCGACTGCACGGGCCATATTTTTTATTGTTTTTTCACTCTTCCGGGATTATTCTCCACAAATTTCTCCCAGCTGCCCCCTCCTTTGGAGCCTGCAAGCGGCGAAGAGCTCTGGTAGTGGTGACACAATGCGATGCCCAGCGCATCCGTAGCGTCGAGCCACTTCGGATCGAACTCCACCTTCAGCGTCTTCTGCACCATGACATTCACCTGTTCTTTGCTGGCCGCACCGTTTCCGACGATGGCGAGCTTCGCCTCGCGCGGCGCATATTCGAATACAGGTATGCCGTGCATCGCCGCCGCGGTAATGGCGGCTCCCTGGGCACGTCCGAGCTTAAGTATAACCTGGGCGTTCTTTCCGTAAAAAGGAGACTCGCAGGCTACCGCATCGGGATGATAATATTCTATCAGACGGTCGATTCTCTCGTATATACGCGCCAGCTTGCCGTGCGCGTCCTTCTCCTTGCGGATATCGAGCACCCCCATATCCACGAAACGGGGGTGTCTGTTTTCCACGGAAATGACCCCGTAACCAAGGAGATTGGTACCGGGGTCTATTCCGAGAATTATTTTCTTGTCGGCCTGAGGCATCAGTCGATCACATCAAAGCCGGTGTAAGGACGAAGGGCCTCTGGGATGATGATCTTGCCGTCTTTCTGACAATTCTCAAGAAGGGCCGCCACCACGCGAGGAAGCGCGAGCGAGCTGCCGTTCAGGGAGTGGCAGAGCTGGGTCTTTCCTGCGGCATCCTTGTAACGGCATTTCAGACGGTTGGTCTGGTATGACTCGAAGTTTGATACAGAGGAAATCTCGAGCCAGCGCTGCTGGGCCGTAGAATAAAGTTCAAAATCATAGGTAATGGCGGAAGTAAAGCTCATATCGCCGCCGCAGAGGCGGAGGATACGGTATGGAAGACCGAGCTTCTGCACGATGCCTTCCACATGCGCCACCATCTCGTCAAGGGCTGCATAGCTGTCCTCCGGCTTCTCGATACGCACGATCTCCACCTTGTCGAACTGGTGCAGACGGTTCAGGCCGCGTACGTCCTTGCCGTAAGATCCTGCCTCGCGGCGGAAGCACGGAGTATATGCCGTCATCTTCTGCGGAAGCTGCTTCTCGCTGAGGATCACGTTGCGGAAGATATTCGTCACAGGCACCTCTGCAGTAGGCACCATATAGAAATTGTCGAGGGTAGCGTGATACATCTGCCCCTCCTTGTCAGGGAGCTGGCCTGTGCCGAAGCCTGAAGCCTCGTTCACCATTACAGGAGGCTCAACCTCCAGATAGCCTGCCGCCGTATTGCAGTCAAGGAAAAAGTTGATAAGGGCCCTCTGGAGCTTCGCGCCCTTGCCTTTGTACACAGGGAAGCCCGCGCCGGTGATCTTGACTCCGAGGTCGAAGTCGATAAGGTCGAATTTCTTTGCAAGTTCCCAGTGAGGAAGCGCGTCCGCATCGAGTTCGGGGATCGTGCCGCCCTGCTTTACAACGACATTGTCCTCCGCAGTGCGGCCCTCCGGAACGAGATCGCACGGAGTGTTCGGAAGCAGGACGAGCTTCGCCTCGAGCTCCTCCATGTTCTTCGCGGCAAGCTCGCCGAGCTCGGCGGACCTCTGCTTGAGATCGGCTACAGCCGCCTTTGCGATCTCCGCGGCATCCTTCATGCCCTGTTTCATCAGCACGCCGATCTCGGCGGCTTTCTTTTTCTGCTCTGCAAGATTGCTGTCCAGTTCGGTCTGGATTTTCTTGCGCATGTCGTCCAGTCCGAGGATATTTTCGATGTCCTCCTTTGCGTCATAGCCCTTCTTGGCCAGTTTCTTCACTACCTCTTCGGTATTCTCGCGAAGTGCTTTAAGTGTTAACATATTGCGTTTTGTTTGTTTTTAATGCAAAAAAGAACCGTGCCCGGAACAAGGGTACAGTCCTTTTCTAATGTTTTGTGCAAACCCCTGCCGTTAGTTCTCGAACGGAATTACCGACACGTACGATTTGCCCTCAGCCTTTTTAGCATACTTTACGGTACCGTTTACAAGAGCATACAGAGTATGATCCTTTCCCATACCGACATTAAGGCCAGGGTTGTGTACAGTGCCCCTCTGACGGACAAGGATGTTACCGGCCTTCACTACCTCAGAACCGAATTTCTTGAGGCCAAGTCGTTTGCTTTCTGATTCACGGCCGTTCTTTGAACTGCCGACGCCTTTCTTGTGTGCCATACTTTAAATCCTCCTTAGAAAATTTCGTTAATCTGAAGTTTTGTAAGATACTGACGGTGACCGTTCAGCTTCTTATAGCCTTTGCGGCGTTTCTTTTTGAATACAAGGACTTTGTCACCCTTGCACCCGTCGCAAAGAACTGTAGCCTTCACGACTGCGCCCTCAACGTAAGGAGCGCCTACTTTTACCTGACCGTCGTTGTCCACAAGCATGACTGTCTTGAACTCTACGGTCTCACCTTTCTTCTCCGCAAGGCGGTTCACAAAGATTTCCTGCTCCGGAGTCACCTTGAACTGGTGACCGCCGATTTCTACAATAGCGTACATTGTACAATAAAAACTTTAAAAAGTCCGGATTGCAGGCGGTCCGACGCGCGGACTCTTAACCGAGCCTGTCAATCGCTCAAAATGGGCTGCAAATATATCACTTTTTTTTCGTCTTACCAAAGAATTCACTACTTTTGTGATTACCGCAACAATATTGTTATGAGCTTGTATTTCAATTCCGACATACCGGCGTCCGGCAAGAGTTTCATCGGGCGCAAAAACGATATAAACTACCTGTCGAACCTCATCGGCTCAGGAGAGAGCATAGCCCTGTACGGCGAGCCGCACCAGGGACGCGGATCCCTCGTGAAGCAGACATTCACCTCCATGCAGATGTCCGGAAAGGGCATCCCGGCCGCCGAGGTGGACCTGCTGGGGGCGCGCACCAATGAAGACGTGCTCCTGCGCTACGTCACGGCCGTCACGAAACTGCTCGCCCCATCGCTCGACGAACTCCGGGATCTGACCGGAACTTATCTCGAAGGTACAGGGCTGGAGCTTGACTGCGAACAGTACATGTGCGACGGCAGGTATTTCTCATTCGTTAAAAAAGCCGGCCCGGAAGCATGCCGCCGCATCCTGTCACTCCCGTACGAACTGACCGCCGCACAGCCGGGAGAGGCCCGCGCGGCAATTTACTTCAGGCACTTCCAGAATGCCGGCAGGGACAGCGGCGCGGACATGCTGCTGAAAGAGTTCGAATCGGTTGTCGCGCAGAACAAAGGCAAGTGCAGCATGGTGTTCACCGGAGACAGGCTCAACGCCATGAAAGAGATCTTCGAGGTGAAACGCCATTTCTGGAAAGACGTCATAATCTATCCCCTTTCCGAGATTCCCGCCGCCGAAATCACGGAATACGTGCACCGCGGCTTCCAGCTCAAGGGCAAGGTAATAGAACGGAGCCTCATCAGCGAGGCTGTGAACATGGTGCGCGGCAACATGTGGTACGTGAATGCGATGTTCGCCATGACAGACTACGTATCAGTCGGCTACGCCACCCAGAAGACATTTGACGAGGCGTTCGGACTGCTGATGTCCATGCACCGCGGACGCTTCATAGCGCAGGTTTCGGACCTGACCGATTTCCAGGCGCGTCTGCTCAAGGCAGTCATAGACGGCGAGGAAAGGCTCAGTTCTTCGGCGATAGTGGAAAGGTATTCCCTGAACTCATCGGCGAATGTAAAGCGCCTGAAGGACGCGCTGGTGAAAAAGGAAGTGCTCTGGTTCGACGAAAAGGACATCCCCCACATCCAGGATCCCGTGTTCGAACTGTGGCTTCGCAAGGAATATTTTGCAGAATAAGATTTTATTAGTATATTTGTGCCCCCGAAAGCTGAGGACTCGGGCAACAAAGCTCAGCGACTGAGAAAAAGGAGGTGATAAAGGCATGATTATCGTACAGGTTAAAGAAGGTGAGAACATCGAGAAGGCGCTGAAGAAATTCAAACGCAAATTCGAGAAGACAGGCGCTATCCGCGAGCTTCGCGCACGCAAAACTTATGAGAAACCGTCTGTCGTAAAACGTCTTGCAAAACAGAAAGCCATTTACGTGAACCGTCTCCGTCTCGAAGAAGAAGGAATGTAATTTTTTCATATTAGTTTTTTGTTTTATAAATTTGTTCACAATTTAATATGTGTGATACAAATAAGGCCGGCTGATTCAGCCGGCTTCATTTTTTCATAATGGCCTCATATATTCTCCGCATGCCGTGCCGCAGATACGGGTTTTCCCGCGGCATCCGCCGCGGGAAAACCCGTTGACGCAAGCTGCCGGGCGTACTTCCGGACTGCCTTGCTCCGTATTAAACCCCGTCTGCCGGAAAGCTATTCGGCCGGTCTCAGACAGAAAGAGAAAGTGTAATCACGGTCGCTCCAGAGGGTGCGGCATGACTCCGTCGTAGCGCCCCAGCTGTCATAGCCTCCGACGCCTGTCTGACGGTAATCGACGCTGACCTCCACGAAATCACGGTCGGCGATATCGCACAGATGCTGCTGGCGGCGCATGTTGTTGCGTGCCTGTGCAGGATCGTTGACATCATCGGCAGCGAGATTGCGCCACTGGTAATCGTTCGACACGGATTCCTCCGAATCCAGGTCATCGATACTCTGGCGAAGGGCTGTAAACTCGAAGCGGTCCGCCTCCACGCGCACAGGACCTACATTCAGCCAGCGGCAGTCCGTATGGTGGCCGCATTCCTGAGGACGCACATACTGCACGAACTCGGCGGAAGCAGAAGATTCGTAACGGTTCACGAAAGCCGAAGTATACCTGTCCCAGTAATTCTCGTGAGGGCCCCTGCCGTAATAGCTGAACGCATCGGCGGAAGCCGGCTCATGGAATAGGAATCCTATGCGCGGCACCTCTATAGGACGCGGCTTGGCGCAGCATCCCGCGAAAGCCACATCCACTTTCAGGACATTGCCAATCAGAGTGTAGACGACATCCTGGACGTTGCCGGAAGCAAGATTATAGCGCACATGTATGCTGGATTCACCGGCGTTTGCAACGCATGAAAGGTTCTTTGAAGAAATCTTGTATTCCTGAGTACGCGCAGGCCACCAGCATCCGTAGTCATTGTCATTCGGAGCACGCCACCAGTTCGGACGCAGGCCGAACTCAGGATCGAACATCTGCACCCCGCCCACGCTGTATTCGGTAACGGCCGCCTTGCCGCGGTCAAAGACAACGCGTGCTGAAGAAGTCGTCATCACGATACGCGAGCCCTCGTCCACGACAGCCGCCGTCTCGCCCTGAGGTGCGGCATAAGGAGCCGCCGCATGGATGAGGATCTGGTCGGAGGCCACTTCATAGCCGCGAGGCAGCAATGCCGAGCGGCGGCACGTCACCACGCTGAAGTCCACATAATAGTCCTTCCTGTCATCCATCCTGCGCGGAAGACGTATCCTGAAAAGCTCGCTGTCCTGCGCAGGCGTCCTGAAACGCCGGGTGCCGCAGCGCACCCGCTTGCCGTCCTCATATACCGCATACCTCACTTTCAGGCCGCGCAGGCTCTTGAAGTAATGGCGGTTGGACACGCGGAACACTCCCGGGGTACCGGTAGCGGAAAACGTCACCTCCTGATATACGTGCTTGACCTCAGCGGCTCCAGGATGCGGAACGCGGTCCGGCCCCACAATGCCGTTGCAAAGGAAATTGTTGTCGGACGGCGCCCTGTCTCCATAGTCGCCGCCGTATTTCCAGTACACGCCGCCGTCTTCGCAGACCGCCGCCAGGCCCTGATCCACCCAGTCCCATATAAATCCGCCCTGAAGGTTCGGATACTCATATATATATTTCCACTGCAGGTCCAGCGAGCCTGTGGAATTGCCCATTGCATGGGCGTATTCCGACGGGAACACAGGGCGGTCGCTGCCCTCCTCACCCATTTTGCGGAACCAGTCCGCCCCCGGATACTGAGGAACGAGACAGTCGGTATTCCAGTCGAATTCGGCGCGCTCGTAACATACGGGACGGTTCATCCTGTCTTTCTCCAATGCCTTGATATCCTTGTACGCGTCATAAAAATTGCAGCCGTTGCCGCCTTCGTTACCAAGCGAAAGCACGGTGACGCAAGGATAGTTGCGCACGCGGTAATACATGTTATGTATGCGGTCTATATGCTTCGGATACCATGCGGGATTGTTGCCGAGAGTGCGGTCAAGGTCATAGCCCATGCCGTGGCTCTCGACATTCGCCTCGCTGTACACATAGAAGCCGAGGCTGTCGCAAAGCTCATAGAAGAAGCGAGGCTGAGGATAGTGGCAGGTGCGTATCGCGTTGATATTGTGGCGGCGCATCAGCTCAAGGTCCTTCAAGGCCGTCTCGCGCGTGATATAATGTCCGGTGTACTGGTCGTGTTCATGAAGGTTCACGCCCTTGAATTTTATCGGCTTGCCGTTCACAAGGAAAGTGTTGCCCACGATATCGAAGCGCCTGAATCCGACGTCGAAACGGGTCCACAGACTCTCCCCCGCCCTCAGCACCAGCCTGTAGAGATACGGGGTCTCCGCAGTCCAGGCCTTGACGTCAGGAATTGACAGCTCCGCCTTTGCCTGTCCGCCGCCGTCAGTTTCAAGAGCGCCGCCGGCTACCTTCTTTCCTTTCGCGTCGAGAATCTCGTATGACAGAGGCAGCGAAGTGCCGCTGCAGATGAGAGCGAAACGTCCGGTAGCCATATCGCCGGCAAGGGTGGACAGCACCTCGAAGTCGAAATCCTTCAGCGCGGCAGGCTCGCTGCTCAGGTACACATCACGCTCGATGCCGCTTATACGCCAGAAATCCATGCACTCCAGATACGAGCCGGTGCTCCACTTCGTGATAACGATCTTCACCTCGTTCTCCCCCTGCGCAAGAGCGCCGCTTATATCGAAGCGCGCGAGATCCTTGGCATCCTCGCTGTAGCCTATGTATTTTCCGTTCACATACACATACATGCCGCCTTTGGCGCCGCACACGTTAAGATACACTGCATTTCCGGCCCATGAGGCAGGAACGGTGAAAGTGCGGCGGTAAGTGCCCGTAGGAATGGCCTCGGGCAGGGCCGGAGGCTGCGGATCCTTAGTCGCGAAGTCGTAGATCGTGTTCACATACACGGGAAAGTCATATCCCTGAAGCTCCCAGTTCCCCGGCACCTTTATCGTACCCCACTCCGATGCATTGCCCGTGATGTCGCTGTCATCCTGTGAAAAAGCGAAATCCCATGTCCCGTTAAGGGACAGATTGTAAGGGCTTTGCCCGAAATCCTTGCGCAGGGCATCCTTGCGGCTTTTATACCATACAAGTTCCGTGCGTTTCTGCTGCACGGCCCCGTCGCCCGTCACCGTCATGTCACGGTGAAGCGGAAGATGAGCGTCAGCCGTCCGGGCGCCGGCATTCAGAAGGGCGCCCAGCGACAGGGCCGCCACAAGCGGTATGCTTTTCATATACATAATGTTATTTCAGGTTGTTCACTGCGGAATTCATCCACTCCAGACGGTCGCTGTAGAACTTGACCATGGCATCCTGCTGCTTTTTAGGAGTGTTCATCCTGGCACCGGAGCGGTTGCCGTAATTGTCATTTCTCCATATATCCCATTCCCTCTGTATCGCATCCGAATAGAGGGAATAAAGGGCGTTCGAATATCCGGGAACGGTTTTCAGGTCCGGATACACGCTGTTCCATACCGTCTTCAGCTGAGCCACGAGCTCAGGATCGCGGAACATTCTCTGGTACCACGCGGTCTGTCCGTTAGGATTCTCCCAGCCGTAAGGACGGCCTCCGGCGCATTTCACGAACCAGCCTGTAGGTCCGTCGCCGTCCTTGCTGTTGCGTATACCGGTAGCCGTGCCCGACACCACGTTTTCAAGAGGGAAATAACCGGCCATCTCGCCGTTGCCGAGAGAAAGGTCGAAATCCCATACCATAGGCACGCGGAGCACATTGTTTTCCAGAACCAGAGGAGTTGACAGGCGCAGGTTGCCGTCCACGTTCTTGCAAAGTTCCTGAACGATGAAATTGCGGATGAAAGAATCCACATCCATGATCTCCTTGTATTTCGAGAACTGTGCAGATGTCGAATTGGAAGCCAGTGTCTCCTCCATGGCGGTGAAGAACGATTTCACCTCATTCTGCATAGCTGCATCAGGAGCCTCGGGATCCTTGAACTTTATCACCTTATAATAATTAGGGGTTGTGAAACGCACGTTCGAGCCGGCATCCTCCTCCTTGTCGTCAAGCTCCAGATAATATCCGCCCTCGCCCATAGGAATCTTGCTGTCGCCGATCTCCTTGTTCTCGATAAGCGTGAACACTCCGAGTTTCTTTCCGTTCAGGGTCACCTCCGCAGAGCAGCATTTCGGCGTCCACTGCATGCCCACTATGCGGCTCACCTGCATCGCGGTCTGGTTCCTGAGCAGCGTACCGTCCGACCACTCCGCAAGAATGGCCCAGTCACGGTCCCCCCTCATGCCGAAGACCTTCGATTTTTCGTCCAGCTTGATCTTCATGCCGTATTTGGCATTGTTTGCGGTCGTATTTCCGCGCTTGCGCACGCGGCATGTGCCCTCCAGCACCGGAACGTCGCTGTACATGCCGTCAGGATCGGAGAATACCACCCTGCCTGTCACATACGGGAACGATCCGTTGACCCTCTTTGACGGGATTGAGCCGTCAGTGGTGATCGTGATTGTAGGGAAAGTCTTTACCGCCTTGAACTCCGGCAGCGCCGTCCACGGGGTCTCCGTCTTCTTCTCTATGACGGCAAGCAAGGTTACCGATACATTCTCAACTTCCTCGCCATTGAAAGCGACAACCCTTATTATCGCATCGTATTCGCCTTTCTTCAGGTCGAAATGGTCGAAGCTGACGACAAACGACGCTTCGGTCTCGCCCGCCTTTACCGTCACTTCTTCCGGAAATTTCACGCGTTCGGCTTCCAGAGCGGAGTTCGCGTCATACCCGAGGATGACCGTCGCATCCTCGTCCCCGGCTTCCGACAGCCTGACATTCACCGTAGCCTTGTGGTCCGCGCCGAAGACGGCAGGATCGGCGGAAAGGCTCACTGACGCGGGCCCCTCAGGGATTATTTTCTCCACAGGAACGCATGAAGCGAACAAAACCGGCACGAGCGCCGCGGCAAACAGATGGAATATGCTTTTCTTCATAAACAAATACATTTTACACGTTCTGACAAATTTATAAAAAATTTGATTATTTTTGTGTTCCAATCGTTACAAATTGTCAACTTTACACAAACACAAATACTTTCAGCTATGAAACTTGACCTCATTAAGGCATGCGCCGTGGCCCTGGCCGCAACAGCATCCTTATCATGCGCACGGCAGCAAAAGATCTGCATCGTGCACAACGGCCGGCCGTGCGCCGCAATAGTAACCCTGGACGACGACAGGAACACAATGGACGCAGCGCTTCTCATGCAGGATTTCATCGGACGCGCATCGGGAGCGAAACTGGAGATTGCAGAGGCTCCGCAGGAAGGCGCAAGCAGCATATTCCTGCACACCGTCAGCGACAGCGAGATTCCTGAAGACGGATTCAGGATATGCTGCGGCAACGGCAACATGCACATTGACGGAAGCAAGAAAGGCGTCGTAAACGGCGTGGTAAGGGTGCTCGAGGATAAGCTGGGCATACGGTACTGGGCAGGATTCAGCGCAGACGTGCCCCAAAGCCGGAACATTTCGTTCGCGCCGTTCAGCTGCGAGGACGCCCCCGCTTTCCGCTACCGCCAGAGTTTCAGCTGGAGCACGCGCGAGGACGCGGCGTACAAGATGTGGCATTCAATGGAAGAGCCTGACGAAGAATTCGTAGAAGGCATGTGGGTGCATACTTTCGGCAAGATACTGCCTGCGGAGCGTTTCGGAGCGGCACATCCGGAGTGGTACGCCCTTGTGAACGGAGAGCGGCGTCCTGGCAGCAACGCGCAGTGGTGTCTTGCAAACGAGGAACTTTTCGAGGCCGTATGCGTGCAGCTGGATTCCATTTTCAGGGCCAATCCGGACATGGACATGATTTCGGTGAGCCAGAATGACGGCAGCGACACTTTCTGCACCTGCGGGCAGTGCAGGAAAATATATGAGGAGGAGGGAGCCGTATCCGGAGCGTACATACGCTTCATGAACCGTCTGGCAGAGCGTTTCCCGGACAAGAAGTTCAGCACCCTGGCATACCTGTTCACTGTGCAGCCGCCGCAGCATGTTAAGCCGCTTCCGAACGTGAACATCATGCTCTGCGACATAGACTGCAAACGTGAGCTTCCTCTGGAGCAGAATCCTACATGCAGGTGGTTCGTGGACGCACTGGAGAAATGGAGCGACATAAGCGACAATATCTTCCTGTGGGATTACGGCATCAATTTCGACAACGTGGTGTCCCCTTTCCCGAATTTCCATGTCCTGCAGCCTAATATCCGGCTGTTCCGCGACAATCACGTGAAAATGCATTTCGCGCAGGTGAACGGCACTCTCGGCACGGATTTCTGCGAGCTGAGGGCCTACATGATAGCGCGCCTCATGTGGAATCCCGACGCTGACGCGCGCAAGCTGGAGAAAGAATTTCTGGACGGCTACTACGGAGCGGCAGGCAAATACCTGCTGAAATATCTGGACCTGCTCACGGCCGAACTTATAAAATCAGGGAAAGAGCTGTGGATATACGACTCCCCTGTCACCCACAAGGACGGATGTCTGAACGCAGGGCTGCGGGCAAAGTACAACAAGCTGTTCGACAAGGCCGAGGCCGCCGTGGCCGGCGATCCCCAGAAGCTGCGCCGCGTGCGCATCGCGCGTCTTCCGCTGCAGTACTCCGAGCTGGAGATCGGGCGCACGGACAAGAACGCGGATGCGGAAGCCCTTGCAAAGGCGCTGGATCTGTTCGAGGCGCGCTGCGCGGAATACGGCATTCCGACGCTGAACGAGCGCAACAATAAGCCGGACGACTATTGCCGCCTTTACCGTGAGCGCTTCCTGCCAGGAAACGGAGTGAACATCGCCGCAGGAGCGGAAGTGTCCTGGCCGCTGCCGCCTACCGGCAAATATGCGCAGATGTCTCCGTCGGTGCTTACGGACGGGCTTTACGGCGGCACCACATACGTGGAAAGCTGGGTTGGCTGGGAAGGCGTTGACGGCGAGATTGTCGTTGATCTTGGCAAGGAAATGGAGTTCAGCCACGTGGAGGCCGATTTCCTGCATCAGACAGGCGCATGGATACTTCTGCCAAAAGGCGGCACGTATTACGTATCAGGCGACGGCGTGAATTACAGGGAGATCGGTTCGTTCCGGTTCCCTGAGGACCGCGGCGGTACCGTCAGGTTCGTCAAAGGTGAAGTCGATCTCGACAGCCCGGTATCCGCGCGCTACATCAAGCTGCACGTCAATACCCTGGGGCTCTGCCCTTCATGGCATTACGGCGTCGGCCATCCTGTATGGTTCTTTATCGATGAAATCGCCGTAAGGTAGCGGAAATCAGATATATCTGTTGAGCTCTCCGACCAGAAGATGAACCTTTGTGGAAGATTCGGCGGAGAGGGCGAGATATCGGCAAGCTTTCAGACCACCGTAAACGCGCGGAAACGTGCAAAAATCAGCCATTTCCGCGCGTTTACTGTCAAAAGTTACTATATTTGTGCAAAATATATAATTTTATGATAATAGGCAGAGAAAACGAAATCGCTACCCTCAAAGGTGCTCTTACGGAAGAATATTCACAGTTTATTGCTGTGTATGGAAGACGGCGCGTGGGTAAAACATTCCTGATACGGGAGGCTTTTGACTACACTTTCGACTTCCAGTTTACAGGAGCGGCAAAGGCCTCTTCAAAGAAGCAGCTGGCACGATTCAGGACTGCGCTTAAAGAACATGGACAAGCAGACACGCCCGAATTGACAAGCTGGGAAAATGCTTTCAATGAATTGAAGCGCTTCATTGCCGGGCAGCCTGCTGGCAAAAAGATAATCTTCCTTGATGAACTTCCATGGATGGATGCACCACGTTCCGGATTCCTTGCCGAGCTGGAGTCCTTCTGGAATGGATGGGCATCTGCAAGAAAGGATATAGTATTTGTCGTGTGCGGCAGCAGCACATCATGGATGGTTAAGAAGATCATCAAAAACAAAGGGGGCCTTCATAATCGGCTCAATCACAGAATTGCGCTAAAACCATTTTCTCTCGGCCTATGTGAAAAGTTATGTGAGTCCCGTGGTTTGCAATTGAGCCGCAAGCAACTGCTTGAGGCATACATGATCTTCGGCGGCGTTCCGTACTATTGGAGCCTTCTGAGAAGAGGAGTAAGCATTACCCAGGAGGTCGACAGGCTGATCTTCGCAGAAGATGGCGAACTGCATGACGAGTTCGAGATGCTGTATGCAGCTCTTTTCAAGAAACCTCAGAAGTATGTCAAGGTGATAGAACTCCTTGCTAAGAAGAGGAAGGGCATGACCAGAATCGAGTTGCTGGAAGCCGGCAAGTTCACAGACAACGGAGACTTTTCGGATGTTCTCAAAGACTTGGAATGGTGCGGCTTTATCAGAAGCTATAATGTTGTAGGATATGAAGACACGAATAAAATCTATCAATTGACAGACCATTTCACCATCTTCTATTATGACTTCATGAACGGAGTCCGTCACAGTTCCAATTACTGGTCTTCGTTACTGGGCACACCAACATACAACACATGGTGCGGTCTTGCGTTTGAGCGGGTTTGCCTTTGGCATGTTGACCAGATAAAGATGAAGCTGGGTATCACCGGGATTGCTTCGACTGAATATGCATGGAGGTATGAAGGGGATAAAGCCAATGGCGTCAGAGGGATGCAGATAGACCTGATTCTGGACCGCGCAGATAGTGTAGTTGATCTGTGCGAAATAAAAGACTACAAGGATCCATTCCCTATCAGCTCTGACTATGCGGAAGAACTTGAGCGCAGAAGGAAAGTATTTGCAGCTGTTACCGGAACCAAGAGTGCCGTGCATACCATAATGATTACAGCCGAAGGCATAGCTCAGAATGCCCAGTATTCCACAATTCAGAATGAGATTTTGCTGAACGATTTGTTCCGCGTATAGGCAGATGAAGATCGAAGAGGCCAAAATGCCCGGCTAAAGATGGCTCTGAGAATTTAAAATCCGGTGACGCTGCTAAGGGCGGAGCCACGCGAAGAAACGAGAAAAAGGGACGCGGATGATTTGGCCGGCCCCTTTTCTGTCGATTGTAAAGTCATTGCGGTGATATGGTCTTATTCCTTCGGATTTACAAGATGTCCCGCATAAAGTATCGATCCGGTCGTGTTCTCATATATAAAGAACAGGAAAGGACGGTTGAGACGCAGCACATAAGTTTCACCCGGCTCGGGTGAAGTAGGTATATCTTCACCCGAAGCCGATGCCGCTGTTGTCCCCTCTTTTGTCACCTCGATCACAGATTTATGCTTCATCGACATAGAGCCATTGAAATTATCGGCAATACCAGTAAAATCAGGATTGAGTCCGAAAGCAGTAGGCATCCCGTAATCATACAGCAGGTCTTTTAGTTCACACTCAAAGTCAACACAGAACTCCGGCAGATAAAGCAGGATATCTGACTTGTATGCATTGGCAAGCCTCTCGGAAACAGAACCCTCCTGAGTACCGAGATCTGCTATCACATCTGCCATCTCCACATTTTCCGAAGGAAGAACAGCTACAAATGAATAATTGCCGTTGTCACCGTATTTAAGTTCCACCAGTTCGGAATATTCATTTTTGGAATACCTTAACGAAGCATCGAATTCGATATACTCTGTCTGTACAGGCTCTGATACGCCCCAGTCAGCTGTCACCAGTTTTTTCGACGGGCACATAGAAGCTGACCATTTAGCATTAAAATACAATGCATTATAAATATTAACATCCTTTACAACCGGATATATCAAGAAGTTGTTTATCTGTCCTTTTGTCTGCTCAGATATCCACGAATTGACTTTTGACTGCACTTCAAACGGATTGTATCCGTCAGTATTCTTGTACTGTACGCCAAAATAGTTGTCGGCATAAGTAACAAAATCCTGTTTGAGCGAGACGGAAGAGAAAGGCATCCATACCGAATTAGAAGGGATAAACGACACAGACGGATCCGACGATTTAAGCCTGTCATTCAGGACGAAGTAATAATCGCCGAGCATATCCTTTGAATATCCGTCCAGACCCAATGCCGAAACAATCTCGTCACGTGTCTGTCCGCATGATCCGCATGAGAACATCGCCAGTTCCAGGGAAACACTGTGGGGCGACAACACGATGTTCTGGTCATGCATCTTTTCTGCAAGGAGAGAGAAAAAGCCCATGCCGAAATTATTCTCCGCTTCAGCCATGCCGGATTTCATAAGGTTATAGTGATTTACCATTCCCTCGTTCAGGTTTATACCTCCGGTTGGCACTTGCTTGGTACATGCGATGGAAATCAAAACGACGCCCATCGCGCAAAGTTTGCGTTTCATTTAGTTTGATTTATTAATGAATAGTTATTAGATAAATAATTGAGTTAACATATAAGAACATGTACTATAGTACATGAATATTGTAATATAGATGAGGGTCATCTGAGAACTCAAGCCATCCGCTTGAATAGGAATAGTCTAACTCTGTTTCATCATGTAGGCCATTCCACCCCCAGTTCACTTTCATTACAATGTCTTGGCCAGAAAAAACCTCTTTTATAACGTGCTTTCCTTCGACCGGATAATCTCCGCCGAAATCAGTCACAAGACCCAGATATTCAGTAAACACGATATCATTGTTGGTCCAATCGGCACGATCTGTTTTCCGCCAGACATATTCGTTTTCTTCATAGGTATCAAATTTCAAATATGAGTCAATAACCCAGGAATGGCCGCCGTCATCACCAAAACCTGACATTGCCACTGGCCATCCGCAGTCCAGATTATCTATAACTTTAGAAGAATCATAGGTTCTTGATTCCGTACAAGAAAGGCCATACTGTTTAAAAACACTGGGCTGAATCCAAGCCCCAGTTGCTGCTGAACTATAAACAGCTCCGACACGACATCCTACATCCAGCATTAACCTTGAAACATAATGAGAACCTGAGGTATCAGCAAAGTTTCTCTTTAAAGGCATATAATTCCACCATTGCGGATCAGAATTATAAGTTCCAGTAACAGTAATATGGTCATATTTATCGACTACATTCTCATGTTCTCTCACCTTATAAGTTGCCGGAACTCCGGAACGTCTGTTCCAATAATAAAGAATCTGGCTCATTGCAACCATTGTACACCCAGTAATGCATTTATAACCATCCCGTCCAAGAGGTAAAAAAACATTCCACGGATATGCCTGTCCCCATTGGGTAGGGATGAGATGATCAACGAAAGACAATGTATCCCGTCTTGTGCTCAAAGGCTTGACATAAGATAAGACCCAGAAAGTGTATTGATAACCTTTTGAATCATCTGGTATCACATCCTCAGGAATCTGATAAAAATTCTGGTTCGGGATCAAGATGCGCTGCCAATATTCTATATATGAATTATCCGGAATCTTGGAAGAACATCTTACAGACAGCAACTTTCTTTTTATAATATCCAGATATGCATCAAAGGTCGGATTATATTCATCAGTTTTGTCAGTCTTGCTGTTTGCAATAACAGGAGAGACACGCCTATCTGCCGCTATAATCGCCCATCCATCCTCAAAAGTCACTTCATACCAATAAGGTATATCATTTTCCTTTTTCAAGTCTATATGAAGGCTCTCCTATCCGAAAATCTTCTTTCAAGCAAGACGCCCAGATCATCTTCCGTCACCTCATATTGTCCGTGATATCCGTTAGCGTCATAATAAGGAACTTCAACCTCAATTGGTTTAACAGCCGGCACATTATCTTCCAAAGGTCTGGAACACGACAATGTTAAAAATAATAAAATCAGAGGCAGAAACGAGAATCTGCATGTACAATTATTCATATATTTTATTTTTTCGTAAAGAAAAGCATTTTTTTCAAAAGTGCAACAAATCAGCATAAAATATTGTATTTTCCTGTAAATTAAGCAGAAAAAAGATTCCGGATCCGGTCCATGCCGTAATTATCCATCAAAAAAAAGAGGGTGTAATAAGTCCGTTTGACTTTGATGTCACTCTCTTATATCATTCAGGCTACATCCTTTTTTACATGTCTTCAAGCAGATGACTCGTTTTCGCCCAATAGTAATAGGCTTCAGGTGATGAACGCTTTAATTTTCTCAATCGTGGGTGCAATCTCTAATGAAGCAATGGAAGCCGGATTGCCGTCATATTTCTCAATAACAGGCTGCCCTGCTTCGAGTAGCGTGGCAATATAAGCTGCACTAGCAGCATCTTTAATGGCATCGTCTATAAGATAGCGACTTTGGAACATTAGGGACTTGATTCTCTGAATGCCACGCTGCAATGCGTCGAAGCGGCCGATTCCCTCCAAACCTCTTGTAGCCAGACATAACGATGTCTGTCTGATATCTTCAAATATAAGTTTCGGATTGTTTTCCATTCTGCGGTATGAGAGTTCAACCTCAGAAATCCTTTCAAATGACTTTGCTGTGGTTTCAAGGTTTTCAACCTTATCAAACAAGCGGGCGATATCATATAGTTGTTTGATAATCTCCATACTGGCATCATTGCCATTTTTAACATATGGAATGCCAGTTGTATTGGGAGCATACGCCGTCAGTTTGTCGCCAAGTATATCTCCGACCGACGGTACCTTTACACTGTTTGTTGTCCCATCCATTTTTATAAACGGACTTTCAATCGGCAAAGTTAGAACCTCATTGTAGTGGCAATCTTCATTCAACACATCAAGCAGAATATTCTCACTACGATCCACTCCGTCAAGATATGCTATCTTATAGAAGAACTTTGAGTGTGTTTTCGGAATCTCCGCGCTGTATTCTTTCAATAGGTTTGCAGTCAATAAAGCCATAGTCTCTATATGCCTGCAAATATTCCTCGATTTCCGTTCCTGGCGGACATATTATGTCAACGTCAATTGACAATCTGTGTCGCTGGCCTTTAAGACTGCTGCCGCCCTTGAAGTGGAAAGGGCAACCTGATGCAGCCAACATATCCAGCAGCGAAAATGCGTGAATAACCTTTTCTACAATATTCTTGTCCGGATAGTTTAACTCTGTGGTCTTGTCATGAATCCATTTTGAGGTGAAACATTCTTTACTTATCATATCCGTTGCGTTTGCTCTATGAGCGAGCTGATATTTTCGTATGCCCCTCTGCGTTTGGCATAGCGAAGCATTTTAGGCGTATTGACGACATACTGGTCAATGGCAGTTTGAAACATATACAGACTTTCTATCCCGCGCATATAGTCTAAATCATCATCTTTCTGTATATCCACAAGCAGCTTCTCCAGCGTGGGAGTTAGTACTCCGTTGACCTTGTTTACCGGCGATTCCGTTACAAAGGTTTTCACGATGACACACGGTTCCTGAAGATCCACATAATTATACATCACATCTGCTCCCGGTTGTTTAAATACCAATTTCCGCGTATCTTTCAACTGGAAGAAAACAGCGTCTACGGCATCACGGTTTGTCTCCACATAGATTGCGTGATTGACCGATACATGATGTTGAAGAGGGTTGAAAATACTGCCATCGTAAATACAGAAGTCGGTAAACGGCAGTTCCTCTTTTAAACCGTTGTAAAGTTTTTCTACATCTTCCGTAGGCGGATACATAAATACCTGTTTGTCCGGGAGCATATATTAGCCGTTGCTTACACGAACAAGTTTCTTCGCTTTGGTCAAAGCACTGAGATACTGACGTGCCGTATTGGAGCTAAGCCCAAGATCTGAAACAAGCTGGGCAAATCCAATCCGTCCGTGACTGCGTGCATAGTCCAATATGCGCTGTTTTCCTGTATTTCCTTCGTTCATCATTGCGTTGCAAAAATAATATAAAGTCGGCAATAAATTTGTTTTATTGCCGACTTTATATAGGCCTTCAACTTTTTTACCATGAATCCATCCTTTATCTGACAGTCCGTCATTCTGTGCGTCAGGCGTGGATTGTCTAATGCACTTGTGAATAACGTGCAAGCCATTGAATTGGCATTGCGTTGCGTATTCGTCTGCAAGGGCGGAGCCATGCAGAAAAAAGATTCCGGATCCGGTCTATGCCGTAATTATCCATCAAAAAAAGGAGCCTGGCGGGCTCCTTTTTTTGATAATTATGATAGCGTGAGATTACTCCTCTACAGCTGAGAAGTCAGGGCAAAGAGGACCCATTTCAGTCTCATCCCAGTCGAACCACTGAGCCTTGAACTCATCGGCAACGTTGATCTGCCTGCCGTCGCCATCATATACGTTAGAGAAGTCCCAGTCACGGCCGTTGCCTGTTGCATCAGGAACGATTGAACCGCCGTCCTGGTTGAACTCCCACATTGCTGCAAGGCCTTCTGACTTGTGGTCAACATGGCAAAGACCTGCTTTGATTTCTTCTTCTGTAAGAGTCTTGGTCCAGAAACGGATATATGCGAGATAGCCGTGGAAATCCTGAGCACGTGGATAGCCGTAACCGTCATCCCAGCTCATACCGAACTCGTAACGCTCAAATTTGAAACCGGTAGAGCTACCCATTTTTGCCTCACCGACGAACTCACCGTTATCATAAACTTTGCATGTCTCAGCATCAACGGCAACAGTCATAGTATGCCACATATCGGTATCCCATACACGGTCCTGACCGCCTGCATAGAAGTCAAGGCCGAAGAGAGCGGAGTTAACACGGAGAGAACCACTCTTGCCGCCATCACCGAAACGGTAGAGGAAGCCTTTTTCGCCACTATTGCAGAACTGGGCCAGGCGGTTGCAATATACTTTCTTGTCGAAGTCAGGATCAAACTCAGGCTCTTTCTGGTCATAGTTGTGCCAGTGAGTAGAATAGAACTTAACCTCCATAGTATAGTTGGAGCCAGAAACGATAGGATTGTCCTCCCACATAGGATTACAGTGCATCTTGTAGTTGTAGAAGTCGAGAACGATTGCAGGCTCGTCGCCGCCATTAGGGTTAGAAACGACAGCCTTTACGGTTACAGCGTCAGTACCTGCCTTAGCACCTGTTACGGTCATGCCGACCTTAACGTTGTACTCACCCTCGGGAACGCTGGACGCAAGAGTAAGAACGGCTTTGCCTGAAGTCTGGCCTGCAGGAATAACGACTGTAGAAGGTTCTACGGTCACATCCTTGAGCTGTGAATCGGAAGCGATAGCGAGGGTAGCCTTAACCTCAGCCTCAGCAGCTGCGGAAAGGACAACATTAACGTTAGCCGTGCCGTTCACGAAAGCGGCGTCAGCCTGAAGGTTTGCAATCACATCAGCGCCACCGACAGGATCCGGCTGGGGCTTGTCACATGCTGTTGCGAATGCAGCAAGAGCTACGAGAGTAGCAAAAAGAACTTTTTTCATTGTTTTAAACAAGTTTAAAATTAATTGATTGTGTAAATATAGCAAATATTTTATTATCCGCACTAATTAGAACACTTATTTTTATCGTCAGCGATGCGGACAATATGGTCAGCAGCGCCAGGATTAGGCCTATTGCCCTCGCCGTCCGTGAACTCGCGTACTGATTTCGCCCAGTCCATGTCGTAGCCGTGTCCGGTAGCATCCTTGAATACGGTACCGCCATCCTCATTGAACTTATAGTAAGCCACAAGACCTTCGGAATTTGAAGGTACGCCGCAGAGGCCAGCCTTAATCTCGCCTGAGGTAAGCGCCCTGTCCCAGACACGCACTTCGGTGATACGTCCGTGATAGAGCTGCTTTGACTGGTATGTTGTCCAGGACATGCCCAGCTCGATACACTGCCATTTCAGAGCCTCGGCGCCCGATGCATTGTCCACATCCTTTACGCCGTCATTGAAGAGAGCGATGTTCGAACCGTTGTAAACCACAGACAACATAGTCCATTTATTGAGCTCATAATGAGTGTTGGAGATAAGCTCGCCGCCAGGAGTCTTGAGCTGAAGTACATCCTCCGCGTTCTTCTCGCCGAAACGGTAAAGAAGCGAACCTCCGTTGTTCTTGTCGCCGAATGAGCAGAGACGGCTCAGGTCCGGAGTCATGCCGTTCCATGAGTAAGGGAAAATCTTGATCTCGATGGTATAGTTGCCCATGTCCTTCATCTTGTCGTCATCGAAAACGAAAGTGGACGAGAAGCTGGCATTATTCATATCGATAGAACCGAGAATCAGGGTACGGGAGATCTTCAGATAAATGGTACGTTCTGCTGCGAGAGGCTCGATATCGCCTTTGACAGATGTGATGGTCACAGGGATAACGTAAGTGGAACCGTCCTGGAAATGCTCGAGAGTCTTGAGCTTCACTGATACCGGTTTTGAAGACACCTGGCCTTCGGCGATGACTACCGTAGTCTCGGAGAGTTCGGAATCTGTCTCGGGAAGTGCCTCGTATGATGAAACGTTCTTCTTGTTGAACTCCTCCAGAAGGCTGTTGTCGACCGCCAGAGATACCTCCGTATCGACACTGACAGGGCCTGTGGCGTTTACTGTGAAAGAGAATGAAGCGGGAGCTTCCTCGACAGGGAAGACAATCAGAGAGCCTTTCTCAAGGCCACCTATGACAATGGCCTCGCGATCAGGATCAAATTTGTCGCCCAACTGAACGCATGACGATGCGGCGGCGATTGCAAGCGCCGAAGCAAATAATAATTTGATATGCTTATTCATAGGACGTGATATTATTCATTTACATAATAAGGTGGAAGGTCCGCTCCATTGGCGATGCAGATATCGCGGCGAAGCTCGCGGTAAGGGACGCCGGATGCCGACATGTAGTTGCGGTCGATATAGTATGCGCCGAAACCCGCGAAGCCCTGGTCCTTTACAAGGCGGGCCATAGCCTCCATAGAGTACATCCTGCGGTCTACGCCGTCAACGGTATAGTGTGACGGCTTGCCGCCGTACAGGTATCCCTCGTTAGCCTCGCCGCCGATAGAGTCGTTGAGGATGAACTTCTCTTTAGGACACCAGCCCGGTTTTCTTCCTACCCATGAGCTTGGCTCCGCACCGATCTGCCATGCATAGCACTGGTTCACGATATAGTTGCTGTAAGGCTCAACGCCCTGCCCAGGATTATTCCCGAAGAAGTCGAAAATAAGAAGTTTGGTAGTATCTTTCTGCGGATAGTTCGCCACAGTGTACTCGCCTGTCTCTGGGCCGATGAACTTGGCGCAGGCCTCAGCCACATAGGCTGCGGTGGTCGACGTCCAGGTAGCATCATTCGGCTCATAGTCGAAGTCGATACCGTCTATGCCTGATATGCACATCCTTTCGATACAGCGGTGCGCGTATGCGATACACGCCTCTTTCAAGCCGCTGTTGCCTCCGATAGGATGGTCTTCATCGTAGCCGACCTTAGGCCGCATACCGGTGGTAATGTTGTCGGTAAAGTCATCCGCACGGCCCGTATTCGTACCGCGGCCTTTAAGGATGTTGTAATAGAGAGGATGCTCCTCGCCGTTCTCGTCAAGCCATGTGCCCCATGTGAATACCTGATTGTGGGACATATCCTCGTGGGAGACGAATTTGGTGCCGAGCTTCTCCTGGCAATATTTGATATCCGCGTGGGTTACAGGGCAGTATTCCAGGCCGAGATCATTTTCCTCAGCGTGGGCAGGGTCTCCGGTAGGGATGCCCATCCACAGGTTAGCAATATCGAGGCTGTCAGGAAGGCCTTTGACACGCTGGCCCCATGAAGCCGGAGAAGCAACCTCTCCGCGGGAGCCCTCGAGAGCGTGCCATGCGGTATAGTAGCCGAAGCACAGTACATGCGGCCCCTTCTTGTAGGCACGGATAGATTCAAAATATTCCTCTGACTGTTTGTCCTTATTGACGAGAACCCCGTCAATCTTGGCATTTACGCCCTGGATTTCCTCAGCCTGCTCTTTGACACAGGCTGAAAAGCCGAGGAGTACCGCAGCGGAAGCAAGAATTATATTGATGTTTTTCATTGTCATTAACGGGTTAAATTATTTTTTGTCCCACCAGAGCTTGACGCCGGCGTTGTCCTGACCGCCGAGAAGCGCGACAGCCTTGGTGACCTCGTCTCTGTTGTTTGTGTACTCTGTATCAGGGAACGGGATACGGCGCGCACCGTTGGCGCAGTTCACAGGATCGTCGTTGTTTACCGGTCCGAAGAGCTTAGGATAGCCTGTACGGCGGATCTCAGCCCATGCCTCTGTTCCGAGAGGATACATGGCGATCCATTTCTGGGTGATGATCCTTTCGAGATTCTCTTCGAATGATGCTGAGTTGTCGTAAGCGATCTTTATTGCAGTCTTGGCCTTGGCGTTGGCAGAAGCCACAGGGTCTGTATAATCCGCAGGAACGGAAGTGTTGTCTGTCAGGTTGCTGTCCTTGGAAACG
>CAYLQE010000007.1:0-71801 GCA_964385835.1 uncultured Muribaculaceae bacterium
TATGCCCGTGGGAATGCTCGTGTCAATTGTAGTGCTTACGTTTATTCTGATAATAGGGACGGTGGTGTTGGACGGAATAATGTCTAATACCGTACCCGATTCGATTACGTTGGAAATAGCTCACCGCGGGTTCGACGTGCTTTGCTGTGCGGTTGTTTTGCTTTTGCGCTACGAGCTGTTGCGCTTCAGACAGGTGCAGTCCGACTACGATTTGCTAAAATTGCTTTGGTCGCAGAAGGAAAAACAGTTCGAGCTCACCAAGGAAACCGTAAATCTTATAAATACGAAGTGCCACGATATACGGCACCAGCTTGACGCTTTCGGCAAAGTCGTGGGTACGGGCGGGACCGTCGAAGAGCTGAAACAGTCCATATCCTGCCTCTTAAGGGCGGAAAATGGAAAGGATGTTTCCACGTGCCCCGCGGCCTGTACCAGTGCTGGCAGATACTTGAAGAATGTAAATGACAAAACCTTACCTTATGATGAAAAAATATCTTTTGCTTTTTCTGCTGAGCAGTTTCTGTGTCTGCTCGCAGGCAATGGATGTCCGGATCCGCGGCCGCGTAACATGCGAGGGCCGCGGAGTAGCGGGCGTCTGGGTATCCGACGGCGAGCGTTTCGCCCGCACGGATGCCAAGGGACGTTACACGCTGAAGGCCGATGACGGGAACCGCTTCGTATTCGTGTCGGTTCCCGCCGGCTATGACGCTCCTGTGGAGAACGGAATCGTAAAATTCTACGAACCTATGCCGGAGAACGGCAAATGCGATTTCACCCTGCTCAAACGCCAGGGTGACGACTCCCGCTACGGACTGGTGGTAATTTCCGACCCTCAGATCTGGGCGCGCAAGGAGTTCGCCAAGCTCGCGACAGCAGCCGATGACATAGCGGCTACCGTCGCATCTTACGACGGCCTGCCTTTCAAGGGAATATGCTGCGGAGACATCATCTCCCACGACCATTCGTTCTATGACGAATATGTCGAAACGATCTCACGCACCGGGCTTGATTTCCGCAATGCGATGGGCAACCACGACATGACGCTCTACGGGCGCTCGCATGAGACGTCGCAGCGGAAATACGAGGACAAGTTCGGACCGTCGTATTACTCATACGACATCGGACGCGTGCACTACGTCCATCTGGACGACAACTTCTATATCGGACGCGACTATTTCTATATCGGCTATATTGACGAGCGTCAGTTCAAATGGCTGGAGGAGGACCTTTCGCACGTTGCTCCGGGCTCGACGGTCTTCATCGCGATGCACATCCCTTCAACCTGCGAGGAGAAGGACCGCAAGCAGTTCCGTTACGAGACTTCCGCAAGCACGATGACGAACCACCGCGGCCTGTATGAGATTCTCAAGCCTTACGACGCGCACATAATTTCAGGCCATACCCATACCACCTTCAACACTCCTTTGCGCGAGGGCCTCTACGAGCATGTGATACCTTCGCTCGGCGGCGCATGGTGGCAGGGAGAGCTCTGTACCGACGGTACGCCTCGCGGCTACTCGATATTCGAGATTGACGCCGACAAGGTTACATGGAGGTACAAGAGCACGGGCTATCCTGACGACTACCAGATGCAGATATATGACGGACGCAAGCATCCTGAGTTCGACGGCTACGCGGTAGTGAATATCTGGGCCAGCGATCCCGCATGGGAAGTGACCTTCACGATAGACGGCGAGCCTTGCGGCCCTGCCGAGAGATTCGCGACCTACGATCCTGCGGCCAAGAAGATGTATTCGGACACAAGCGGAATGGATCACAGGTGGATTTATCCGTCGCTTTCGGACCATTATTACCGTGTCCCTCTTCCTGCCGGTGCGAAAAAAATCGCCGTCAAGGCTGTAGACCGCTTCGGCAACAGCTATTGCGAAGAGATTGTTTATGAAGAATAACACCGTTTGCATCATGGCTTTTCTCATTGCGGTCCTGCTGACGTCGGGATGCAGCGGGAAAAGCTATGACGTTGTCATTGCCGGTGGCGGAACCGCAGGTACCGCCGCCGGCATTCAGGCTGCGCGCATGGGTGCGTCAACGCTCGTTGCAGAGGAATACGACTGGCTGGGCGGCATGTTGAGTTCGGCAGGCGTAAGCGCCACTGACGGATGTTTCCGTCTGCGCGGGGGCATGTGGGACGAGCTGCGTACCGCGCTTGAAAAACATTATGGAGGCGGCAAGGCCCTGAAAACCGGCTGGGTGAGTAACGTAATGTTCGAGCCGTCGGTATGCGATTCAATTTTCAAAAGCATGGCCGCGGCGGAGAAATCGCTTGAGGTGCAGTACCGCACGACGGTAGTGGATCCCGTATACAAGGACGGGCGCTGGAATATGCGCTTAGTGCATGCCGACGGCTCGTCGCAGAGGATCTCGGCACGTGTCCTTATAGATGCAACGGAACTGGGCGACATCGCAGGAGCGCTCGGAGTGCCGTATGACAAGGGTATGGACTCCGCCGCCGTGACCGGCGAGGCGGAGGCTCCTGCCGATGCCAACGGCATCGTGCAGGACCTGACATACGTGGCCGTTCTGAAAGACTACGGCCACGATGTCACCATACCCCGCCCCGAAGGCTATGACGCCTCGCTATACGCGTGCTGCTGCGCGAATCCGCTTTGCATCAATCCGAAAGAGCCTGACAGGGTATGGCCGCGCGAAAAGATGATCACATACGGGCTGCTGCCCGGCGGCAAATACATGATAAACTGGCCGATAGAGGGCAACGATTACTATACGGACATGATAGAGATGAGTCCGTCGGAGCGCGCGCAGGCCATACGGAAGGCAAAGGACCATACCCTCGGCTTTATCTATTTCCTCCAGACAGAACTCGGCTTCAGCACTCTCGGCCTCGCGGACGACGAATTCCCGACGGAAGACATGCTGCCGTTCATACCGTATCACCGCGAATCGCGCCGCATACACGGTAAAGTGCGCTTCACTCTGCGCGATATAACCGCGCCGTACGAAAATACGCTTTACCGCACGGCTGTTGCCGTTGGCGACTATCCCGTGGACCAGCATCACGCCCGTTATTCCGGCTGGGATTCCCTTCCTAACCTGTATTTTCATCCTGTGCCGTCATACGGCGTGCCTCTCGGCGTAATGATACCTGAGGAGCAGCCGGGACTGATCGTTACGGAGAAGTCAATTTCCGTCACGAATTTAGTGAACGGCTCCACACGCCTGCAACCAGTGGTCCTGCAGCTGGGACAGGCTGCCGGCATCATGGCCGCCATAGCTGCCGCCGGGAAGTGCGAACCTGCGGAAATTTCAGTGCGCAAGGTGCAGCAGGCCATGCTCGATGCCGGGGGCTATCTGCTGCCGTATCTCGACCTGCCGTCTTCCGATCCGCGTTTTGCAGCGATGCAGCGCATAGGAGTCACGGGCATTCTCCGCGGCAGAGGCGCTAATGTCGGCTGGGAGAACCAGAGCTGGTTCGACGCCGGCAAGAATGTGACGGAGCAGGAGCTGCGAAGCGGACTTCATGAACTTTATCCTTCGGTGGCCCTCTCATCCGCAACGGAAGATGTCACGGAAGAAAGCCTGGCCGCCATGCTCGGCGAGGCGCTGGGCAGCGAAGCCGCAGAACGTACACGGAGCGCCGTGCGTGAGCTGCTTCCCGATGCTACGTCCTCCCACGCCCTTACACGCCTTGAATGCGCCGTAGTGATAGATGCGGCCGCCGATCCTTTCCACAGCATAGAGGTGGATCTTCATGGCAAGCCGCTGGAATGCCGGGAGTAAACGCATGCCGCTTTTACCGTTTCCACCTGTCAGGCGGCGCATGCAGCGCCCCCGCTAGCCGGACAGAATCACAATAAAAGATTTTTACCGTAACTTTGTCACTTTAAAGTACATCAGGACCGGTTCTTTATGACATATTAAAAATATATAATCTGCAAGTATGAGATTACCGTTAATATTATCACTGGCATTATGCGCCGGAACCCTTGCGGCCCAAGAGCACGCCGTATTTCCGGCATCCGCGCCCGAAATACGATATGTAGGACGTACCGTAACAACGGATCAGGGTGTGAGCTTCGACTGGAGCGGCAGCTATATGGAATGCCGTTTTACCGGACGTTCTTTCGCTGTCCGCGTATCCGACACAAGAAAGAACTATTACAATCTTACGATTGACGGCCGCGATGCCGGAGTCGTTACAATAAACGGCAGCGACACGCTTATAACGCTGGCTTCCAAGCTCAAACGCGGCGAACACTCCCTGCGTCTGCAAAAACGCACCGAGGCAGAACAGGGCCGCACTACAATCCATGCCGTGCTTCTGGACAAGGGTGCGGGCCTTCTTCCCGCTCCTGCCGCACCTGGACGTCACATCGAGTTCATAGGCAACTCGCTCACCTGCGGATACGGCACCGAGGGTCTTTCCGCGAATGAGCCGTTCAAGGCGGAGACAGAGAACTGCAACAAGGCGTTTTCCTGCATCATAGCGCGCTATTTCGATGCGGACTACAACCTCGTATCGCACTCCGGCCAGGGAATGGTGCGCAATTACGGCGACAAGAACACGACCTCGCCGCTGACAATGCTGGACCGCTATTCGCGTACATTCGACACATGCGAGGCTCCGCTGTGGGATCAAGGGAAATCCGCATACCACCCGGACATCGTGGTCATAAATCTGGGTACCAATGACTTTTCCACACTCCCCCATCCGTCGCACGACGAGTTCTGCAACGCCTATCTGAAACTTATCGGCAAGCTGCGCGAGGCATACGGCGACAACGTGCCTATCCTGTGCGTCGCTCCGCGCGTAGGCGGCGAGGCGTTCAACTACATCCGTGAGATATGTACGGACTCCGCATATCCTAACCTGACTTTCGCGGCGATACTTCCGGGATATTGCAACAATGACAGCGACCTCGGCTCATCAGCGCATCCGAACTATGCAGGACAGCGAAAGATGGCGATGCTGCTGATCCCGTACATTTCTACTCTCACCGGCTGGGAGGCCCCTGTCAAGGCGGTTGAATAATTTATCTGTATACTGATTATGAAGAAGTTATCTGCAAAAGGAATGAAGGCCCTGAAGGTCATCCATCTTGTATGTGCCGTCGTGTGGCTCGGTTCGTCCATAGTACTGAATCTGCTTAGGTATCTGGTGGACGATCCGGACGCGGCAGGCATGTACTGGCTGGCAACGGTCCTTGAAGCCGTCGACATGAAGATTCTGGTGCCCGGGGCCATAGGCTGCCTGCTCACCGGCATTGTATACGGTCTTTTTACGAACTGGGGATTTTTCAAGCACGGCTGGCTGATTGCAAAATGGGTGATGACAGTATTTCTGATATTGTTCGGAACCTTTTACACAGGGCCGATAATAAGGGAAAACGTCGGGATCGGAAAAGCGGTCATGGACGGCACCGGCGATCCGGCGCTGTACTGGCATAACATGTCCTGCAACATGGCCGCCGGACTTTTGCAGATGACTTTGCTCACAATTGCGATCGTCATCTCTGTTTACAAACCGTGGAAACGCCGTACAAAGTGACAATGTACGGCGCGGAAACCTTTACACTCAGAATACCAGGACGGCACGCACCGGATAATGGTCGGATATGAGCGGCACGCCGGCGTACTGTTTTGTCACCGTCTCGAACTCAGGACAAGAGGCGAAGCCGGAATAATAGATATAATCTATCGTAAGTCCTTCGTACCCGCGTACTTTCAGGTTGTCGCCAAGTGCTGCGCCCTTGATAGGCTTGTTCCAGCCGTTGAATGAAGCAAGCGTATCGGTCTGCACTGCGTTCAGCCTTGCGCTTTTCATTTTGAGGTTCAGGCCGTCAAGAGCCGGATTGTCAGGCGTCACGTTGAAATCTCCGGTCAATATCATAGGATATTTTGCATGGTTTATGCATGCGATCGTGTCCGTAATCAGTGCCAGCCCCTTGCGCTGGGCCGTCAGTCCCACATGGTCGAGGTGCGTGTTCACATAGTAGAATTTCCTTTTGCTCTGAAGATGCTCCAGCAGCGCCCATGTCGCGGTCCTCATGCAGGCTGCATCCCAGCCGAACGACGGAACCGAAGGGGTCTCCGACAGCCAGAAAGTGCCCCAGTCTATGAGGCCGATCGTCTTGCTGTTATAGAATATCGACATGTGCTCTCCCTCATGCACTCCGTCTTCCCTGCCTACACCTATGCCAATGTAATCCGGACAGTTGTCCGTAATGTAGTCGACCTGCTCCTGATATGCCTCCTGCACTCCGAAAATATCCGGCCTGTTATCCTCTATCATCGCTTTTGTCGCACCGCGGCGGTACTGCCAGGAGTTTTCCCCGTCATTCGCCACGCTCTGGCGTATATTGTATGACATGACGGTCAGCGAAACATTCTCATTGCGGCAGGCCGCGAATGACAGCGCGAACAATACGGCTATGAAAGCCTTTGTGAAACGTGAAGTTGAGATCATTGCGATATTATTTTTAAATTTCCATTCCGATACCGTTTCCGCCTGTAGTCATCCATGCCGGACAATCAGGCAGGCGGCTGTAAATTTACTTGTATTTTACCGTTTTACAAAATCTTTCAGTCTTGAGGCGATTTCCGCGGGGTTGTCAACCAGCATCTGCCCGTGGTTCATGCCGTCGAACACCTCGGCACGTACATCAGGACAGAGTTTCCGCAGATGCCGGACCTGCGGCCTTGCGACAAAAGCCTCTTTGGTGCCGTACCAGAAATGTATGTCCGCACTTTGTCCGGCTCCCGTGAGCGATTCCAGCTTATTGCTATAAATGTCCTTGTATCCGTCCAGTACAGACTGTCCCCCGCCGTAAGGCCAAACTTTCCTGCATTCATCAAGCAGAACGCCGTAATAATGCGAACGCAGCAGACGCTTCCAGAATCCTTTCCAATGATACAAGGTCCATACATTAAAGCACTGGAAATAACGTAGCGGTCCTGTAAGAGAACGTGGCAGCGGCAGCAGAGGGGCCCCGTCAAGGACCGCATGGCCGACGGAAATTTCATCACGTTCAAGCATACGGGACAGGATCTTGCCTCCCATTGAAAGGCCATAGGCACAATCCAAACGGCCATTCAGATGTTTCCTCACATAAGCGTTCGCCTGCGCAGCCTGATCGTCAACACTCGTATAGCGCGTCCGTTCGCCGAGGATAAAGCCGTCAGCCTCAGCTGCAATGATATGGAAATCATCTTTCAGAAGTTCTATAAGCGGCAGGAAGATCTCGTATGAAACACCCAGTCCCGGCAAAAGCATCAGACCCGGCCCCATCCTGTTTCCGTATGTATGGAATTTCATGACTTGTTAATAAATGATTCAAAGAGTTGTATACTTCGTACCGGCTGACTGTATGGAATACAGTTCACGTTTCAGCCATACCGCCATTACAGGATCCGGAATAACCACCTGACGTTTTTCAATTTCTATAAGTTCATTACCAACCGCGCCGTTTCTTTATCGCGGTCAGTGAAATTGTCACCTTACGCGGCGACTCCGAATATAAAAGGTTTGTTCTCTATAACACGTTCAAATATTACCTTGATACAAATATAGTAATTTTCCACTTAGTAACGACGTTATTACTAATAAAGCTATTACAAAACGTAGAAAGTCCAGGGACGCGCCGAGAGGGCCGGAAACAGCAGAAACGGCGGTTGTTTTATCCTGCCTCTCAATGAGTATCGGTTCTTAATACAGGCATCCGAAAGTCCAGAGCGGAATCCTGTTGCCGCTCCCGGTTTCAATATCATCCAGCGCAAGATAACTGTCTGGAAGATCCGCTATCTGGTCAAAGGTCTTACGGCTGCCGCCGACCTCGAACAGATATTTCCCGTCTGCCATAAAATCGCCCTGCGCAGGCATTGTAAGAGCGGACACAGCGCCCACCTGATTGGCAAAAAAAGTTTCACGAAGCGTTCCTTCCGAGATTCTTGCCGACAAGGCATACATCAGATTGGCGTTGTTCAGATATACTTTCTTCGGGCCGGACAAATGCTTGTAATCCTTGACTTTGTCCGTCAGCAGATACAGCAGTGCGGCCCGGTCGAGCAGATACAGCATTTTCAGCGTCTGGTCACGCGTCGATTCCAACTCTCGGGAAAGTCTGTTGATATTAGGTTCGAGGGGCACATTACCAGCAATCACCATTAACAGCTTCTTTATCTTCTGGACGGTCGTATAGGTAATATCCTCCACCGCCGGAATATCGCTGTCGATAGCAAGACGGGCGACTTCGGCCACACGCATAAGATAATCCTCGCCTGACTCCTTATAATAAGGATAGTAACCCTTGCTCAGGTAATCGTCAAAGTATTTCAGCACCTTGATTTTCGATGTGACCTCCATTGCGTATTCCGTATGCGTATCAAGCAACCCCTCCAAATTAATCGCAGGAATAGCGGCAACACCTTCATATTCGAGAAATTCCCTAAAAGACAAGCCATGCAGCGTGTATAGCGTCTGCCGGCGCGACAGGTCAGTTTTAGAATTGTCGATTGCAAGCATTGCCGACCCTGTATACACGATATTCAGGCCGGGATAGTTGTCGTAAAAATTTTTAAGAAGCTGAGTCCAGTTCTTATGCTTGTGTACTTCATCGAAATAGATATTTGCAACGCCATGCGTATAAAGAAACTCCACCAAATCTTCCAGGCTGTGATTATTGAACCACATATTGTCCAATGACACATACAGCACCTCGTCAAGATTGGAGAATGTTTCTTTGATATGCTGAAGCAGCAGCGTCGTCTTGCCGACGCCACGTGCGCCTTTAATGCCAATCAGCCGTACATCCCAGTTTATACGTTCGAACAAATAACGTTTGAACCGCAAATCGGTCGCGGCGATCTTACGATGAAAAGCATTTACCAGAGGTTGAATATCAGCGTAATCCATAATAACTTGATTTACTTATTCCGCAGCAAATATAATAAAACACTTTTGGAAAAGCGAATTTATGGCAAAATTTGTACTTTCGAAAAGTGTCTGTAAATTTTGGAAAAGCGGATTTTGTGCAGAATATGTATTTTCAGAATGTGTCGTCAAATATGCGGCCGCAGTCCTCGAGTTCATCATCGAGCTCACTGTCACTGAAACCGGACTTTTTGTGAGATGCTGTCATACTCTCGCAGCCATCCCCACATGAGAAAATGACAACGAAGATAACGGCAAGAGATATTATAAATAACAGAATCATAACGCTTATTTCCGGTTCATATATTTCGGTTGGATAACGTCATTATATCGCAAGAAGAACATTGCCATAATCTCAAATACCGGAGGCATGAATTTTCATTTACTCATCATGAGTTCTACGAACCTATTATCAGTTTCGGCGTGAACCTCTGCGCGAAGAACCGCCCCAACAGAACAATGAACAGGAAGATGAATCAGGCTGCGGCGTATTGCGGCCATAATGTGCAGCAGACTTGATTTGCGATGAAACTATCATTGGATCATTGCCGTTTTGCACAGCCTTTGCAAATAAATTCATTATTTCGTATTTGTTGCCGAAACTGGCATTGGGCTGCATCAATATTTTGGATACTACCTGCCGGATATAACGGGGGTATATTATAAAC
Organism: uncultured Muribaculaceae bacterium; assembly: GCA_964385835.1. Classification (GTDB taxonomy): domain Bacteria; phylum Bacteroidota; class Bacteroidia; order Bacteroidales; family UBA932; genus Cryptobacteroides. Next base: position 9,577 of record CAYLQE010000007.1, read on the forward strand.
GTATCGGCTGCATTACATGTAACGTCTTTTAATTGACTATTTCCGAAGAAAACTATAACCGAATAGATTGGAATGCCGGGATTTTGCGGCAAACACTTCCTGATTGCCTGAATATGTCCGGAATTTTGCATAACCGGATTATAGAAGCGATATTTTTCCTTACCGTACGCCAATAATTGTGTCCAATATCTCTGATGCTCGTTACCGAAAATCCAACCGCTATAATCCTTAACTTCAAATACGATGATACCAGCTTTTGTCGCAACCGCTATATCTACTTGCGTATACTCCCCATTCGGTTTCTGAATATACAGGTCATGAAATATGGCCTTAGGATTTATTCCTTCTTTCAATAATTCCAATATCACTCTCCGTTCCGACGATTCGCCACGAGTAAGTGACGTAACCTGCCTGATAAGTTCCCGTTCTTTTCTCCTGACATAAAGAACAATGCCTATTATTAAAGAAATCAAGAATATGACAGGAATGAGCAACATTAATGATTATTCAATAATTTATATGAAACAATGTACAGAATGTTTGAATAACGGATTGCAAATATACAAATATTTATTTGAAAGCAATTTAGGAAATACTTGTATATTATTCTATATTGTTGATACTTACAGTTCCCAATTAGCCTTGCGCATTTTCCTTTTGGCATCTTCACTATCCGTTATTATAAAAATTAAGTAAATAAAGTCCAATCGCAGTTTCAATTAATCTCACAGATAAATATAATTTACCGAACTACAGGCAGCAAGCTGTCGTTTAACAAAATCTGAGATAGCAGCTGGAATTGAGAAATAATGTGAATCTGATTGCCGGAATTATCCTTATTTCATTGCAAAATCCGGTAACGGAATTTCGATTTTTTGATTAAATTTGCAGGTGAAATCTATAAGGGGTTTCGTTAAAGATGCCTGTAAAAACAATTGCATACGACTTCAATTCCTCTCCGAAAACATATATCTGGGGAAGCACTCATCCGTTTTTTCAAATAGTTTAAGACTGAGTTTCCGTACGTCTGCCCAGGCGGGACGGAAAAACTCAATACTCTGAGACGATGGACGTCCGCCCCACCGGAATTGATGAGGCCAAGCCCAGACTTTTGCGCATGAGCCGATTGGCTGAACAATCCTCCGCCGGGTTAGCAGAGCAGGCCCCTGCCGGATTGGCCGGACATGCCCGCCGTAAGGGGCTATGCGCAAAGCCTGGGCTTGCCGGCAAATCCCGCGCAAACGTTTCAGCAACAGGATAATTTACCTAATTCACTAAAATATGAGAAGAATACATTTTCTCATAGTGTCATGTTCCATGGCGCTATGTATCAACGATGTATGCGCTCAGACCGTTGAACCGCGCAAGATGTCGATCCATGAGATGTTCGAGCTTGCCGAGAGCAACAACAGTCGTATAAAGGCTCATACCACGGCCATTGAGGAGGCCCGGGCAAGAATAAGCGTGGAAAAAAACGCCTGGCTGCCCTCCATCGAAACATCGCTCTCATTGTCATACAATGGGGACGGAATCATCACAGACCGCAATTTCGGCAATCCGTTCACAGCGGAAATACCGGATTTCGGCAACAATTTCGTACTTGAGGTCTCTCAGGTAATCTACTCCGGCGGAGCCATAAAGAATGGCGTCAGGCTGTCGGAGACGCAGGCGCAGATGGCGGAACTGGATGCCGAACGCAACCGGCAGGATGTCCGTTTCATTATAGCCGGCAATTATCTGGAACTATGCAAGCTCTACAACCAGTCGGAAGTTTTCGACGCCCACATAAGCCTGACGGAAAAGGTGCTGGAGGATATGCGAATACGTCACCAGCAGGGCACCGCGCTGCACAACGACATAACCCGCTACGAACTTCAGCTGCAGAGCCTTACCCATGCCAGGACCATAGTGCAGAACGACATCAGCGTATTGAGCAGCCGGATTGCCGTTGCACTCGGTCTTCCGGATGATACCCTGATACAGGCTGACGGAAGCGATATAGAGGACATTCAGGGAATTGAACTGACAGGCAGCGGAGAAGAAATGACGTCCATACCTGTGAAAATGGCTGAAAAAGCGGTAAGGATTAACGAATACAAGAAAAACATCACGCAGTCGGAGCGGCTGCCGAAAGTGGCTCTGTTCGCATTCGACCGCCTCGACGGGCCTGTTACCATCGAGATACCGGCAATCAACAAGAACTTCAATTACTGGGGAGTCGGGATAGGCATTTCATACAACTTCGGAAACCTTTACAAGACAGGAAAGAAAATAAAGGCGGACAATCTCGGCATCAAAAAGGCAAACGAACAGTTGCAGACGGCAAAAGAAGAAAGCGCGCTCGCCATTAAGGCCGCACGTATCAAGTACATGGAGGCCTGCACCCTGCTGGACACGAAGCTGAAAAGCGTGGAACTGGCGGACAGGAACTATGAGATAATCGATTACCGCTACCGCAACGATCTGGCCCTTATAACCGATCTGCTGGACGCCGCCTCGCAGAAGCTGGATGCGGAACTGCAGGTCGTTAACGCACGCATAAATATTCTTTACAACAGCTATAAACTGCAATATATTTCAGGAACTCTTTAAAACCGATACTTATGAAAAAGAAGAAAATAATCGCAAACATATTCATCATGGCGTTCATCCTGTGCGGCATCGCCTGGATAGCGTCCATATTCATCCACATCGGAGGAGAATACACAGACAACGCCCAGGTGCGCCAGAACATCGTGCCTGTGTCCGCACGTGTACAGGGCTTTGTCAAGGAAATCCGCTTCGAGGATTTTCAGGAAGTGAAAAAGGGCGACACGCTGCTGCTTATCGAAGACAGCGAATACTGCCTGCGTCTCGCGCAGGCGAGATCCGACTACCAGAACGCGCTGGTCGGAAAGACAGCGATGGAGACCGGAATATCCGCGATCCAGAACAACATCTACGTTACGGATGCCGGCATGCAGGAGGTTGAGATACTGATAAAGAACGCAGAGACCGACTACGAGCGCTTCAAGGTGCTCCTTGAAAACAATGCCGTCACGCAACAGCAGTTCGACGAGGTGAAGACAAGGTATGAATCGCTGAAAGCGAAGCTGCAGACAATGGAACGGCAGAAGCGGAGCACCAGCCTTAGCAAGACCGAGCAGACGCAGCGCCTGAAACAGAACGAACTGCGCATAGAAGTCGCTCAGGCCGCACTGGAGCTTGCCGCCCTGAACCTGTCCTATACGGTGGTGATGGCGCCATGCGACGGCACGATGTCGCGTAAAAGCATTCAGGAAGGAGAGCTCGTAATGCCGGGCAAACCGCTGTTCTCAGTCATAGACAACAGCAGCAAGTGGATTATCGCCAATTACCGCGAAACACAGCGCAGGAACATCGCGCCGGGTGACAAAGTGGAAATATCGGTGGACGCTTTCCCCCGTCACAGACTGGAGGGCGTGGTCGAAGCCGTTTCGGACGCAACGGGAGCGCAGTATTCCATTTCATCGCCTGACAATTCGACAGGAAATTTCGTAAAGGTGGAGCAGAGGATCCCTGTCAAGATCGTATTCACCTCAAACAATGATTCCGGCATTCTGGAACAGCTCGCTTCGGGCATGAACGCGGAATGTAAAGTATTGCACTGAGATGGAGCGGCAACAAGAACCTTTCCGCTTCATGTCATTCAGAGACCGGGTGCCTGACAGCTGCCGCTTCTGGATATACATACTGTTCCTCGCTGCGTTCCAGTTCTCCAACGGAATGTATTTCACGGCGATGAGTCAGATGCAAGGCACCCACTCCATTACGATGGATGACGTAAAGATGATGAGCCATGCGGTGCTTATCGGGCTGACGATGTATTTCCCGCTGGCCTTCCGCCTGAAATTCAGGTTCACGAACCAATGCTGCCTGATGATAGCGGCCTCAGGGCTGATGATATGCAACCTTATTGTGCCTCTCGTGGACAATCCCCCGCTTCTGATCCTGCTGGGATTCACAGCCGGTTTTTTCCGCCTGTTCGGCACGTTCGAGTGCCTGTCGTCAATTCTTCCGAAAATCGCGCCCACACACAATTACGCGGTATTCCTGTCATTCGTGTTCTTCGTGGTGCTCGGCGTGATCCATGTATTCGACGCTCTTGCTATCCAGATCATCTACTACTATGACTGGCAGCATCTGCACCTTTTCGCAACCGGGCTCATGCTTATGGTAATGTTTATGGCACAGACTCTTATGCGCCCGTTCCGCCCTATGCCGAAAATGCCGCTGTACGGCATAGACTGGATAGGAATGATACTGTGGAGCATATTCATACTGTCGCTGATATTCGTCGCCCAATACGGCTACCAGCTCGGATGGCTGGACTCCCCTTACATCAGGGCGGCACTCGGAGGCGCATGCATATCGATGGGCTTCAATATCGGACGGATGACATACATACGCCACCCTTTCATAGAGGCGGCGGCATTCAGGGTCAACAACCTCACATCACTGCTGGCCGCCTTCATGTTTCTCGGAATCCTGCTCGCCTCGAAGAACACGCTCCAGAACACTTTCACCGGCGGCGTGCTGCATTGGGACGGCTTCATCACATGCAGGCTGAAATGGGCCGAATTCGCCGGAGCCCTGCTTGGCGCGGTGTTTTCATGGTATGCCCTCGTCATTCTGAAATGGCCGCACAAGCTGCTGACATTCGCAGGTTTCGCAATGATACTGGCATACGTCGCATCTATGTATTTCCTCGTGTCTCCGCAGACAGCGATAGAACGTCTCTACCTGCCGCTTGTATTCTGCAATGCCGGACATGTGGCGATATTCATAGCACTTACCGTCTATATCCAGGCCACCGCGCCTTTCAAGAATTATTTTCAGGTGCTCTGCATCCTCGGATTCGTGCGCACCGGTATCGCCTCGCCTGTCGGGGACGCTATCTACAGAAGCGGCATCACCGGCCTGATGGGAAAGCACCTTGCGGAGATAGGAAACCACATAGACATCAGCCTGCAAAGTTCGGCAAACAACCTGAGCTTTATAGGCACCGAGGCCATGGTCTCGGCCTTGCAGGAACTCTACGGATACACATTCATTTTCGGTGTCGCCGTGCTGGTCCTCATCGCCTCCCACGGGTTCATGAAGAACTTCCTCTTTAATACCGTACTTTCAAAAAAATCCCTGCGGGGATAAGCAATTTCACGGTGCAAAAAAGAAAGACTCCTGCCTTTGAACTTTGAAGGCAGGAGTCTTTCGGTTAGTCCGATGTGCCGTATTCAAACGGCATCTTGTTCCAGGACCTGCAGTTCCATGATCCGGAAGCTGCAGGTCCCGGGAAAATTATCGTGACTTATTCAGGAAGCGATACTGTAGCCCACTCCATTCCGTCCTCTGCTGTCGCAGTAGTAGGAGGATCGTTCTTTACGTTTGTCTGGCAGTAAAGGTTGTTGCCGTTTGAGGTCTGGTCCTTAACGACATTGCCCTCACCCTCGTTGAACTTCCAGTAAGCGATAAGGCCGGATGCCTTGGCATCCACTTTATAGAAGTGGTTCTTGGCCTTGAGGTCGGATGCAGTAAGAGCCTTGTTCCATACGCGGATCTCGCTCATCATACCGCTCCAGCAGCGCGATACGCCGCATGAGTAGCCTACCCAGAAACACCTGGTCGCACCCCAGCCGCCCGGCTCGTCAGTATGCTCGCGGTTGAAAGAACGCTTGCTTGTGTTAGTTGCCACCAGAGTGCCTTTCTCCTCGCCGTCTACATAGAGCTTGATAGTGCCCTTGTTGAATGTAACGGCGATATGGTACCATTTGTTCTCGTCAAGCAGGACGCCTGAGTTCAGTTTGGTCTCGTCAGTGCTGTCGTCGGCGCTTGTAGCTACCTGAATCTCATTCCTCTGGATGCCGTCATCACCGCAGCGGATCATGAAATAGCCGTCGATGCCGAGAATGGTATTGAGGCTCTTCCAGCCGCCCTCATGATATACGAGCGCCTCGAATGTGAATTCGGACAGGTTCTCGAACGCTGTCGCCTTGCCGTCCCACTTAGGATATGCCCTTGTAGAGGAGAATTTGCCGGCTGTGGTGATTAATGTCTCGTCATCACCGCCCTGGTCGCGAACCTGTTTGATTTTAACAAGAGCGCCCGGAGTCGTAGCGTCCTTTTTAACGAACATCACGCTGGTCTCCCTTGAATCGGTGCCCGCAGGGAGTGTAGCCACGGTAAGGACGGTAACATTGTCCTTCGAGCTCTTTACGGTAACCCAGTTCGCGCCCGGAGTCACCGTATACTCGATATTGGTGCTTACGGAAACCTCGATATCGCCGCCGTTCTCATTGACCTGGTAATCGGTCTTCTGGATAGTAAGGTACGGCTCATCAGGAACATCAGGCTTCTCACCGGCCGACAGGTTGATAGTGAATGTCGCCGTAGCCTCGCCGCTCTTGAAAGTGTATACTGCCTTCAGAGCTTCGGCTGTAGTGTTTTCCTTTACAGTGAATTTAACCACCGCACCGTTCTTTCCGGACTTTGCCGACGGAGTAACCCAGTCATATTCACTGTCGGAGGTCATGGACCAGTTGCCTGAGCTTGTCACGGTAACCTCGGCATTTCCGCCTTCCTTGCCGAAAGATCTGCTTGTCGGATTTACCGAAATCTCATCTTTGACAGGTTCTTCCCCCTCTTTATCGAGAGGCTTTTCGTTACAGCCCGCCATGCAGAGAAGCGCAGCTGCCAGAAACAGAATCTTTTTCATAATAATGTATTGTTAACAGATAATTGATATTCTACAGTCCGCCGCCGATAGCTACAGGTGTCGAAAGATCACGGAAATTCGTGACTGTGCACTCTGCAGGGCCAGGGCCGCCTGTCGCGTTGACAACAGAACCGTTCAGCTTGTAGTATGTAACCAGGCCTTCGCTGTTAGGGTCAACGGAAAGCATGTTCTCCTTGATCTGGTTTGCAGAACGTACCACATTCCAGAGCCTTACCTCTGTCATCAGGCCGTTGAAAGGACGTGTGCCCCACATGAATCTCGGAACCATACCGATAGAGAATCCGTAGTCGGCTCCGCCTGCCGTAAGGTCTGAAGACATCGTGAAGCTTCCGTTAGGAATCACGTTCTGTCCGTTCACATAAAGGTTCGCGGTACCGTCGGCAGCGCATGTGAATGCGAGATGATACCATACGCCTGTGGTCAGAGGATTGCCTGTCCAGGTGATCTCGCTGTTTCCGGCCACCTGCAGGATGTCCCTAGGAACGGTTCCGCCGCCTGCATCGCCGATACGCATGATCATCACGCCCTCGCAGCCCATGACGGTATTGTTGTTGCCGAAAGCTGTCACATTAACCACCGCCTCATAGGTAACCTCGTTGAATACGTCAAGAGGTGTAAGAGGCAGCTTGATATAGCTGTTGCTGAATACAGCGGCCCTGGTGATCTTCACAGGTTTCTTTACCTCATAGTAGATTATGTCCTGGCCTTCGATTACGGCTATATCCTTGGTAGTCACGCGTACAGGCAGCAGGTAAGACTCACCCTCGAGAAGGCTCTGCAGTTCGTTCAGCTGCAGTTCCACAGCATCGGAATAAGCGTTTCCGGCCTTGATGACCGAGGTCTCGTCGATAAGGAAAGCATTGTCGAGCACCTTGTATCCCTTGCCGTATTTCTCGTTGTATGCGTTGACAACCTCTTCTCCTTCGATAGTATACCTGACATTAACGTCCGCATCCATCTTGGCGGTAAGACGCGACTTCAGCTCAATGGAGTGTGTCTCCTCCTTGTCAACCTCGATAACGTTCTCGTTACCTTCAAAATAGAGTTTCGGCACAAGAAGCTCCGCCTCCCTGTCGCACCCTGTGAATGCCACTGACAAAAGGAGCGCGCCGATCATTGATTTCGATATTCTGTTCATAATATGGTTCTGTTTTAGTTTTCAGGGTTCTCTTTGCCTTCCTGGGCGGCTTTCCACTCATAGAATACCCTCAGGTTCTCCTGGATACCCTTGCGCATCCATTTGTAATCAGGGCTGTTGTCATAGTCCTTCGTGAAACGGTATGCGCCGAATCCTCCCTTATAGCCGCTGGCCGGCATATATGTCGCATGCCTGAGTATCGCACCTCCGCCTACGGCATACTGCTCGAAGTTCTCTGTCAGGATGACTTTCTCAGGCTGGCTGAAATAGATTCCCCTTGAACCGCCGTATGCCTGCTCGATGAAATAATCCACATATTCAGGGCACTGGTTCTGGAAAACGGACATGATGCCGTCGATGCAGAGCAGCTTGTGTCCTGTACCTTCAGGATCGCTCATAGGGCCGATATATTTTCCCATTTCCTTCACAAGGAACACGATCAGCTCGTTCTGGTTGCTGTTTCCGGCCAGAGTTCCGTCTGAATCATTGAAGCCGCTGCCTGGCTCCCAGTCGATATCGAAACCGTCCCATTCGCTGGTAAAGAGCGAATCGCAAAGGGCTTTCGCGAATCTTGCGTGAGCCTCTTTCAGCTCTTCGAGGTTATTCAGGTTATGCGATGTGAAACCCCAGAAGTCCCAGCGGGCGTATTTCTTCTCCAGGTCGATCTTGCTCTGGCTCCAGCCCTCGGCCTCGGCCTTCTCATAGATAGGGGTATATACAGATTCTGGCGTCCTGCCTTTTCCGAGGTGAGACAGCAGGCTCACCTCAAGCAGCTTGATGCCTTTCACTTTCTGTACGAACTCCTTGTCCTTTTTCTGCTCCGGAGTGATCTCGTACCTGTTAGGAGCGCCCGACCACATGGAAATGATGTCCATGCTGTCAGGAACGGCCGACAGATATCCTTTCCTTGCCGCACCCTGAGGCGCCCAGTCGGAGAACCAGCCGAAAGATACGGGACGGCCGTAGTTCCAGATCTGGTCCTTGAACTCGCGGAGACCTGCATAATATGCCTCGCTCTCCTCGTTGAACATCGTATTGTAGCCGCCGATATGATCGATATCGATCTTCTCTACCTCCGTGCACGATACGGAAGACAGCATGACGGATGCGGCCGGAACAATGTATAATAGTCTCTTAAATATTTTCATATCAATAATATTACGGTTAATTACTTACGATCCCACCAAAGTTTTGTTGTAGGCTGGTCCGCACCGCCGAGCTTCTGCAGGGCGTCCTGGTAGTTTGCCGCGTCGGCGTCCGACTGGGAGAAGCTTTTCGGATATACCATACGGCGTATGCCGGATTCCTTGGTGACTCCGTTAGGGCTGAAGTTGGATGCGACAGGATTCAGCTTAGGATAGCCTGTCTTTCTCCACTCTGTCCATGCCTCCATTCCGTTAGGATAAAGCGCGATCCATTTCTGGATCATGATCTGCTCCAGAGCGGTCTCCTTGCTGCCGCTGAACTGGGTGACAGTCTGTGTAGGCGCCGGTGCGCTGTAATTTACCGAACCTGTCTTCACGGCAACGGCTACAGGCCTCCTGGTGCTGCTGAGGTATGACGATACATCCGATGCGGAAAGTCCGTTCTCCTCGAATGACATCTCGATACCCTTCCTGTACCAGTCGGAAGCGCTTCCGAACTCAGACCACTCGAGCGCAGCCTCGGCAAGAAGGAAGAACACCTCGGAAGTACGCATCCAGTAAGTAGGAGTGTTGGTCGTGAAGTTAGGGATGGAACCGCCTGCGAAAGTCTTGGCGGCCGCTGAAGTTCCCGGAGGAACCGGAGCGTATTTCTTGCCGTCATATCCTGTCACAGACCATGAAGGAACGTTGCCGGTGCTCTCAAGAACCTGAGCCTCTGTAAAATATTTCGCCATACGAGGATCCTCGTAGCCGTTAAGATATGCATACATAGAGGTACACATGCGGCACTCGTCGTAGCTTCTCGCGCAGTGGTTGATATTGTTTACGAACACATATCCTGCGCCGTTGCTTACCTGCGCCTCGTCATCCTTGGCGTTCATGAGCCTTCCGGCATTGTTGCCGTATGCCTTGGAAGCCCACTGCTTTGCGACATCGGGAGCGCAATATTTCAGACGCATGGCGAGACGGAGCATGAGGGAGTTGGCATATTTCACCCATTTCTGAGTGTTGCCGGCATATACTATATCGTAGTTTGCCATAAGTGTGGCGCCTGTCTCCGCCAGAGGAGTCAGGACCTCGATAGCGGCGTCGAGATCGGCGAACATCGCGTTGTACACGTCCTTCTCGTCATCGAAAGGAATTACGAGAGCCATCTCTCCGGCATGTGTGTAAGGGATAGGGCCGAAAGCCTCGAGAGTCTTATGCCATGCCGATACCTTAAGGATCTGTGCAAGCGCGAATACCTCAGGAGAATCTGTCTTCTCCGCCTGCTCCTTTATCTTTTTCCATGAAGGAAGAAGCTGGGTGTACGACTCCTTGTATGTAGAGGCGCACCACGCGTCCTGGAGGTAGTATGTCAGCTGGTTCTGGCCGCTGTACCAGTTGTTGTCCTGGCCGAAATATCCGCTCCAGCCGTCGGCAGACAGCATGTATGCGGTCTGGTATGCATTGATATAGTCGGTCTGGTCCGCCTGCGTTCCTACAGGGAACACGCACCTTTCCATGAGGGTGATATGGGCGCCCAAAGCGATACCGTCCATCTTGCCCTGCTCTTCTGTCATCTCGTAAGGATTCGTGTTGATCCTCATATAGTCACATGAGGCAAGCATGGCCAGCATGGCGAAACCCGACAGTATTTTATATAAGTTTTTCATTTCCGTTAGAATTTAAATTTGAGGCTGAAAGCATAACTTCTCACACTTGGCTGCATAAAATAATCGTTGCCCTGACCGTATGTTCCTACCGTAGGGGTAAGTTCCGGATCGAAAGGAGCCTTGCAGTAGATCACCCAAGGATTGCTTGCGATGAATGTAAGGGTAAGGTCTTTCAGCACATTCCTGAAGCATTTGTTAGGGAAGGTATATCCGAGGGTAAGTTCCTGGAGACGGATATTGGTCGCGCTGTATACATAGTATCCGGAAGTGTGGTAATCACCGGTACCGACTTTCTTGAAATAGCCCTCCGCATCTACCATGCCCTGGTTAGGAAGCATGTATCCGCCGTTCTCGCGTGCCTGGGCAGAAGCCTTGGAAACGCCGAACCTGTCGAGGATGGCCTCGGTAGAAGAAGTGACCACGCCGCCGAAACGTCCGTTGAAGAGGAAGCCGAGGCTCACGCCCTTGTAGGAAATGCTGTTGTTCCATCCGAGGGTGAAATCAGGAGTCGTCTTGCCGAGATATACCGGATCGGTCTTCTCAAGGGAGTAGTTTCCGTCCTTCACCTCAACATATCCCTGGCTGTCCTTTTTAAGGAATGTGTCGGCGTAAATGTCGTTGAGACTGCCGCCCTCCTTGAGGATTGTACGTCCGTTGTCTTTCAGGACCTCAGGAATATTGAGAGGCTCAAGGCTCATCTCAGTATGGTAATCATGCACCATCTCCTTGATTACGTTGACGTTGCGGGAGAATGTAAGCAATGATGAAATCCTTACGCCCTTGATTGTCTCGTCGTATCCGAGGGAAGCCTCCCAACCGCTGTTCTGCACGTTGCCGGCCTGCAGGTAGATCTGCTTGTAGCCTGAATACTCAGGAAGCTCTCCGAGGAAAGTCTGGTTGTAAGTATTGGAATGATAATATGTCAGCTGGGCGCTCAGGCTGTTCCAGAGACGGAACTCCAGACCGAACTCGTATGATTTTGTCCTCTCCTCACGGAAGTCGGAGAACGGGAAGATGCCTGTCTCCTGAAGCAGACCGCCCTTGATCGGGGTAGTTACGGTTCCCGGAGTAAGTCCGGAACGTGTGATAGGAGAACCCACCTCCGTATACGAGCCGCGTACTTTCAGATAAGAGAACCACTGCGGCATAGGAAGCATTTCGGAGATTACGGCCGAAAGGCCTACCGAAGGATAGAACACTCCTTTCCTGCCGGCTTCGGTACCCACGAGACGTGAGTTCCAGTCGTCACGGCCGGTAACGGTGAGGAAGAGCATGTTTTTCCAGCCCAGCTCGAGGTTGGCGAACACTGCGTTGTTGCGGACCGCCGAATCGCCGCCGTCCTCGATAGGAGCTGCGTTGGCAGCATCGATATTGCTGTATGCGAAAAGGTTCGGAACGAGCTTGAGAGGTCCGCGGTATCCCCTTGTCCTTGACCAGTAGTCGGAGAAGCTGTAACCGATATTGGCGCCAATGTGGAAATCGCCGATAGTCTTGTTGATGTTGAGCATAGCGTCCGCATACTGCTGGCGGTCCTTGAACTCGCTGAACTCATAGAGTCCCTTGTCGGAGCCTTCGGTAAATATCATGTTAGTAGAAGCATAATATTTCCTCTCCATCTCGATGCTCGCGTCATCCATGCGGTAACGGGCAGTGATGTTCAGCCAGTCGAGGATGTTGTATGTGATGCCGGCATTGAACATGTAGCGGTTCTTGTTGCTCGGATTAAGGTTGCGGTATGCCATCCAGTAAGGGTTGTCCGTACCGTATGTGGTATTCATTATCGGCCAGTACTGGGTATAGAGATTACGGCTCTGGTTATAGCGCTCGAAAGATTTCACCGCATCCCAGCTCTCGCCTCTCGGGAAAAGGTAAGCCACCATAGTAGGGTTGTTGTACAGACCCTGCGAAACCATGTTCATATCCTTCTGGTTCACATAGGAAGCTCCGAGATCGATCTGGATCTTGTCGTTGAGGATCTTCGAAGTGTTGCGTACCGTAACGTTCAGACGGTCGTATGTGTTGTTAGGAACGATTCCCTGCGAATTTGCGGAAGACACGGACGCGAAAGTCTGGTTGTACTTGTTGCCCATCGTCATTGTCAGGGAGTTGATGAATGTCATTCCGGTATCGAAGAAATCATTCTTCGGATCGTACGATGACGGAGTCGCGAGCCTGTTGCCCCAGCTCTCGAACTCGCCTTTCCTGTTTCCGTATACATTCTGGAATTCAGGTGTCATGTAAGGGGTGCTGAACTCGGTCGTTGAAGAGAATGAAAGGGAAACCTTTCCTTCCTGGCCTTTCTTAGTATTGACGAGGATCACGCCGTTAGCCGCGCTGCTGCCGTAAAGGGCCGCAGCGGAAGGGCCGCTGAGCACGGAAATGCTCTCGATATCCTCCGGATTGAAGTCTGCGATGCCTTCAGTGGAAGCCCTCGAATCGCCGAGGACGTCATTTCCCTGTCCTACGGTAGTGTTGATGATTGGAATACCGTCGATCACATACAGCACGCCGTTGTCGCCTTCGAGCGATTTCGCGCCTCGCATGATGATACGTGTGGCTCCGCCGGCTCCGCTTGAGCTTTTGTTGATCTGCACGCCGGCGATCTTTCCGTTCAGCGAGTTTACGAAGTTGACATCCTGCGCGCGGAGGAGTTCGTCAGACTTCACCTGCTGCACGTTGTAGCTCAGGGCCTTCTCGGAACGTTTGATACCGAGGGCCGTAACCACTACCTCATCGAGGAATTCGGATGAAACGCTGAGCACGGCATCGATCCTGGACTGTCCGGTATAGACGATCTCCTGATCCTCATAGCCGAGGAGGGAGAAGACGATAATGTCGCCTGTCCTGACTCCAGCAAGCGTATAGTTGCCGTCCAGATCGGTAACGACTCCGCCGGTGCCGCCTTTGACCATAACGGCCGCGCCGATCACAGGGCCTTGACTGTCAGTGACCGTACCACTGACTATGCCTTCTCCTGCAGAGTAGTCCTGCGCACTTGCTGCAGGGGAGAAGATTCCAAATACCATAACGGCCATAAGAGCCGCGGCACAGTACCTGGAGATAGACATTTTGAAAAGTTTTAACATAATTTATTAAGTTGGTTAATAAAATCCTGCAAATACACGCTAATATAAAGATTTTTCAGCAATGCTGCAAACCATTTCAAAGATTTTACGGAATTTGCAAGCCGCGGAAATTTCGCAGGCAGGACAGCGTCAACTGCGTATTCCGTTTAAAATTAATTATGTAAATTTGCCGTGTATATCAGAATACGGCATCTTATGAAAAATGACAAAATCGAAATACGTGGGGCAAAAGTGCACAATCTCAGGAATATCGACGTCGATATTCCCCTCGGCAGGATAACCGGCATTGCCGGGGTTTCCGGATCAGGCAAGTCTTCGCTCGCCCTGGGAGTGATCTATGCGGAGGGTTCGAGACGGTATCTCGAGGCCCTTTCTACATATACCAGAAGGAGAATATCGCAGGCGGCGAGGGCCGATGTCGATGATATCCGGCATGTGCCGGCGGCAGTGGCGCTTCACCAGCGTCCGGGAGTGCCGGGAGTCAGGAGCACTTTCGGCACAGGAACGGAACTGCTCAACAGCCTGCGTCTGATGTTTTCCCGTCTTGCAAGCCACCGCTGCCCGGAATGCGGCCGTTATCATGAGCCGTCTCTCGATACGGCGGCAGGGAAAGAGCTGGCATGCGGCAACTGCGGAACGCATTTTTACGGCCCAGGAGCCGAGGAACTCGCTTTCAACAGCACGGGAGCATGTCCGGAATGCGGCGGTACCGGAGTCGTGATGACCGTGGACATGTCCACTCTCGTGCCCGACGAATCCTTGACGATAGACGAGGGAGCCGTGGCTCCATGGAACAGCCTGATGTGGTCGCTCATGACCGATGTATGCCGCGCCATGGGCGTAAGGACGGACGTGCCTTTCAACCGGCTCACTGAGAAAGAGCGTGACATCGTGTTCAACGGCCCCGCAGTAAAAAAGACAATCCTTTACAAGGCGAAGAAAAGCGATACGGCCGGAGAGCTGGACTTTACATATTATAATGCTGTATATACGGTAGAAAACGCGCTGTCCAAGGTCACGGACGAAAAAGGGATGAAACGTGTGGAGAAATTCCTGAAAAGCGATGTCTGCCCATGCTGTCACGGCACGCGTCTGTCGGAGGCGGCGCGAGCCCCGCGCATAGCCGGGATCGGGCTTGATGCAGCTACCGCGAAAAGCCTTTCCGAGGCGATAGAATGGGTCAAGGGAGTTCCTGACACGCTTCCCGCCGATATGAGGCAGATGGCCGTGAACATAGGTGAATCCTTTCTTCTGACGGCACGCAGGCTCGTGGATCTGGGGCTGGGTTACCTCAGTCTCGACCGCGCCTCCTCCACCCTGTCGACCGGCGAACGCCAACGCATGCAGCTGGCGAAGGTGGTGCGCAACCGCACGACAGGAATACTTTACGTTCTCGACGAGCCGTCGATCGGGCTTCACCCTGCGAATATCAACGGTCTGAAAGCCGTGATGCATGATCTGATAGAGGACGGCAACTCCATAGTGCTTGTCGACCATGACACGCAGATACTGGGCGATGCCGGATGGCTGGTGGAACTCGGTCCGGAAGCCGGCGCCGGCGGAGGCAGGATAATCGCGGAGGGCACGATAAAGGAAATCTGCCAGAACGAAGCTTCCAGGATCGGGCCATTCCTTGCGGGTGGCGGCGGACAGCGGCTCAGGCCGCAGATCTCTCCGGAAAAAATCTTTGACGAGGGTATCATTGAGATGCGCACGTCAGCCATACACACGGTAAAACCGCTTGAGGTACGGGTGCCCAAAGGACGGCTCACCGTCGTCACTGGCGTATCCGGATCCGGTAAGACCACCATGGTGCTCGAAAGTCTCGTACCCGGCTTGCAGGCCGTTGTAGGCGGCACGCCTGCGCCTGCCCATGTGACTTATGCCGATGCCCCGGGAATCAGGCACGTGAAACTCATCGACTCCACCCCGATCGGAGCCAACGTGAGGTCGACCGTGGCCACCTATGCGAACATACATGACGAGCTTCGCAAGATATTCGGGAGGTCGGCCGACGCAAAGGCCCGTGGCCTCAAGGCAGGAGACTTCTCATACAATACCGGAAACCTGCGCTGTCCCGTGTGCGACGGGACGGGCACGGTAAGCCTCGACGTGCAGTTTCTGCCGGATGTGGATATCCCCTGCCCTGAATGCAAAGGTTCGCGTTATGACAGGAATTCGTGGAATATAAGGATTCCCGGCGCATCGGGTCATCCCGTATCCCTGCCGGAACTGATGGGCAAGGATGTGGATTCTGCAATGGAAGAGTGCTCGGCGCATAAAAGCGTGGCTTCCCGTCTTTCCACCCTGAATAATCTCGGGCTGGGATATCTTACGCTCGGGGAGGCTACTCCGAGCCTGTCCGGAGGAGAGGCCCAGAGGCTCAAGCTGGCCGCCGAGATGGGCCGCGAGCAGAATGATACCCTGTTCGTGTTCGATGAGCCGACAATCGGGCTTCATCCGCTCGATGTCATCAAACTTATAGAGGTATTCCAGAGCCTGATCCGGCTCGGCGCTACCGTCATAGTGATTGAACATGACCTTGACGTCATACGCAACGCGGACTATATCATAGACATGGGACCGGGAGGAGGCGATGACGGCGGACGCATAGTCGCGGCAGGAACCCCTGCCGAAGTGGCCGCGAACCCCGCCAGCATCACCGGCACTTATATAAAACAATAAGTCAAAGGACCATACAGTCCTGCTATCGGCATGCACAGGCCGCAGGGCAATGCAAATAATTTCAGTTATCTTTAATCATTTATTATAATAATTTGCTATATTGCATGATGAAGATTATTGATGCAGTATGGCTAAAACCGTAATACCCGGGTATATATCCCATATCAGAAGAAATTGTAATGGTGAGATTGAAGCATATCAAAGCAATTCTGACCATTGCAATGCGGTAGCTTTACTTGCGGAACAATTTGCCGCCCGGTTCGGCATGGCTTCCTGGGGTGCCGCAATGGGCCTGCTCCACGACAAAGGAAAAGAAAGCAATGCATTCCAGCAATACATACGCATGGCGAATGGTCTGCCGACAACAGACAGAGCTCAATATGATAATCATCACCATGCCTTTGTAGGCGGAATATTGTCGAAGAATCTTATGGGAATGAGTATTCTCAATCTTCTTGCAAATCAGATAATATCCCACCATACGGGATTACATGATTATACGGATGCAGAAAGTATTTTAAACGGGAAACAGATTCCGGAAGAGATAACAGGGGTAAATTCAATTGATATTTCATTATTGAATAAAGAACTGCTCGATTCTCCTTTTTGCAAAGATAACGTAGAATCGAAGCATCTCCATCATCTTTCCCGTATGCTTTTTTCCTGTCTCATAGATGCCGACAGACTCGACACTGAGCGGTTTATGGATATAAAATCATGGAAAAAACGGAGATGCGATTCTACGGTTGCTGATTTATTGCCTAAATTGGAAAGTTACTTACAAAAGTTGCAATCGGACGCTCAGGATACGGAGGTGAACCGCATTCGAAAGAAAGTGCAGGATCAGTGCAGCAAGGCATCTACCGGCAAGAAAGGGTTTTATAGTCTCACTGTACCGACTGGAGGAGGAAAAACACTTTCATCTCTGTTATGGGCCATGAAGCATGCGGAGAAACATAACATGGACCGTGTTATTATCGCAATTCCCTACACAAGCATCATTGTGCAAACGGCAGGTCTGTTGAAAGATATTTTCGGTGAAGATAACGTTTTGGAACATCATAGTAATTTCAATCCGGATGATATCAAAAACGAGGAAGTGCGTGAAAAAGCGAAATTGGCTACCGAAAACTGGAATTATCCTATCATCGTCACTACGAATGTACAGTTCTTTGAATCAATATTCAGCAATAAGCCTGCCGATTGCCGCAAATTGCACAATATCGTGAATTCCGTTATTATTCTTGATGAAGTACAGACATTGCCGACAGATTTCTTACATCCTATTATCGATGCGATGAAAGCATATCAGCAGATATTCGGTGTATCAATGCTGTTTACTACAGCAAGTCAACCGGTGCTGCAAGGACGTATAAAAGGGACTAACCCTATGGTTGGTTTTGATGGGCTGGAACATATTACTGAAATCATTCCACCTGATTTCGGGTTGCATGACAAACTCCGCCGTGTGAGGCTGGAAATTGACAACACGGGAAAGACATACGATGAGATAGCGGAAAAAATATCCGGACATAATAAGGTACTATGTATTGTAAACACCCGTAAAGATGCCAAGGAGCTATACGATCGTTTGCCAGATGAAGGAATTAAAATACATTTGTCAAGAATGATGTGTCCGGATCATGTCAGCAAAACCATACAAGCTGTTAAAACGCTATTGAAAGATGAATCGCAGCCTATCATAAGGGTGATAGCGACCCAGCTTGTCGAAGCCGGAGTGGACATTGACTTTCCTGTTGTGTTTCGTCAGGAAGCAGGTCTCGACTCCGTACTGCAAGCAGCGGGGCGATGCAACCGTGAAGGAGGAAATACTATTGGTCATACATTTGTGTTCAGTCTTGCCGCAGATAAGCGTATTCCGGAAGGGGCAATTGCATCATCCAACAATGCACGGCTGAACCTGCCGGCAGACAGCGATTGGTTCGCACCTTGCGTCATGAATCAGTATTTCCAGCAGTTGTATTGCAGGAAAAGCACTTTTGATAATAAAGATATAAAACACTATCTTTATAAACCGGACGAATTGTGTTTTGAAACAGCGTCAAAGGAATTCAGACTGATTGATGATGATTGTATGAATGTCATAGTAAACTGGGAAAACAGCATGGAGCTCGTGGCCAAAGTGAAGGAATCAGGCTGTACTTATAATGTAATGAAACAATTGTCTAAATATACGGTTGGTATTCGCCATCGTGATTTTGACCAATTGATGAACTATGGCGCTATTGAAGAAATATTGGAAGGGTTATATATACTGACAGACAGAACTCAATATGACAAGTCTACCGGACTTAGGCTTGATAACCATTGGATGGAAGAAATATTAATGATATAAAGAAGCAGCAGGATATGTCAAAGAAGGAATCATTGAAATTGTTTGAAGACCGTAAAGTCCGCACAGTGTGGGACGATGGAGAAGAGAAATGGTATTTATCGGTAGTTGACGTGGTTGGAATTCTTGCTGAGAGTAAAGACTATCAAACAGCAAGAAAATACTGGAATAAGCTGAAGCAGCGTCTTAAAGAGGAGGGATTTGAACCGGTGACAAATTGTCACCAGTTGAAATTACAGGCCGGAGACGGCAAGATGAGACTAACAGATGTCGCTGATACAGAAAGACTTTTCCGTATCATTCAATCCATACCGTCCCCCAAAGCTGAACCTTTCAAACGATGGATGGCACAAGTCGCGTCAGAACGCCTTGACCAGATGCAAGACCCTGAGTTGAGTATAGAGCAGGCCATGATGGACTACCGACGCCTCGGCTACTCCGATAATTGGATTAACCAGCGATTGAAAAGCATTGAGATACGCAAAGACCTCACAGGCCAATGGAAACTGCATAACGTTGAGGAAGGCATGCAATATGCTACCCTTACAGATATAATATATCAGCAATGGGCAGGAAAAACGGCAAAAGAGTATAAACGTTTCAAGGGGTTGAGAAAAGAAAACCTGCGCGACAATATGACCAACGAGGAGCTTATCCTCAATATGTTGGCGGAACTTTCAACCACAAGCATAACCAGAGCAAAGAATCCACAGACATTTGACGAGAACATGAGGTGTGCGGCTGACGGTGGTGATGTGGCGCGTGTGGCAAAAGAGCAATTGGAGCAGAAAACAGGCCGAAAAGTAGTAACTCAGTTATCTGCAAGAAGATTCTTTGAAGCACAACGAACTGATGAGCTATTAGAAAACGATGATAATAATGAGTAATATGGAATATACAGATAAGGAATATTGCCTGGAAGTGTGGGGCGATTGGGCTTGTTTCACTCGCCCTGAGCTGAAAGTGGAACGTGTGAGCTATGATGTCATTACCCCTTCAGCAGCACGTGCAATTTTTGAAGCAATACTTTTCAAACGCTATGCCATGCGTTGGCAAGTAACGAAAATTGAAGTTCTTAATCCTATTAAGTGGACGACTATCAGGAGAAATGAGGTGGGAGCAGTAGCTGGCAAATCATCAATATTCATTGAAGACAAACGCCAGCAGAAAAACTCTTTGCTTTTGCAGGATGTACGTTACCGTATTTATGCAAAACTCGTATTTATTCCTGTGAAAGACCGGCCGGAGGAAGCCTTTGTCAAACATCAGCCAGGAGATGACGAGAATCCGATGAAATATTACCGGATGTTTGAGCGTAGGGCATCGCAAGGGCAATGTTTCACACAACCGTATCTTGGATGCCGTGAATTTGCCGCCAATTGGAAATATATTGAAAATACGGAACTGCTTGAGTCACCTTTGGCAGAAGACAGGGATTTTGGAATCATGCTTTATGATATGGATTTTGATAGAAATCCCCAGAAACCTGATGCCATGTTTTATCGTGTAAGCATGAAACAAGGGGTAATTGTTGTTCCTGATAAAGATAGTGAGGAGGTGCTGAGATGATACTGAAAGCGTTGTATGATTATTATGGCAGGAGCGGAGACAATGTAGCTCCTTTTGGACTGGAATATAAAGAAATAGGTTTTGTCATTATCATTGACAAGCATGGTAACTTTGTACGTTTTGAAGACCGGCGTATAGACAAGAAGTCGGCACAGCAGTTTCTTGTCAAGAAAAGTGTCGGCCGCTCAAGTGCTCCGGTTGCAAACTGGTTATATGACAATAGCCAGTATGTCTTTGGCTATTCTGATAAAGCAGATATGGATAGTATGGGAAAATATTTTGATACATTCAGATCAAAAATCAAAGAAATACATGATTTGTTCCCAGAAAATGAAACCATGCAAGCTGTTTATAGCTTTTACCGGCAGACACAATATGAAATGCTGGAAAGCATGCGTATTGATCCTCTTTGGGAAGATGTCAGCAGAAACCTCAATAAGAAGTATTCCACATTCTCTTTCCTTATAGAAGGAGATACAGAAATAGTGGCATCTAAAAGAGAATTGATTTGTATGGGATGTGCCTCGGACAAGACAGGTGAAAATATTTGTTTGGTGACAGGAGAACCGTCAAAGACAGTGGAGACGACAAGCGCAACAATGATTCCCGGCAGCCAAGCTACAGCAAAACTTGTCGCATTTCAAGTGAACTCAGGGTATGATTCATATGGTAAATCGAAAGGACACAATGCCCCCATATCAGAAAAAGCGGAATTTGCATATACTACCGCACTGAATCATCTGTTGCGTTCTGACTCTCATAATAAATTTATGTTAGGTTCGCGCACATTTCTTTTTTGGGCATCTTCCAATAGTGAGGCGTCCAAGAAGTCTGAGGATAGTCTATTCGCGTTATTAGGACGAACTGAAGAAGATGGTAATCCCGATAAACGAATACGATTAGTACAGGAGACATTCATGTCCATATATAACGGAAAGCTGCCAGTAAACAAGGATGACAAATTCTTTATATTGGGTTTGGCTCCAAATGCTGCCAGAATTGCAATTATATATTGGCATGAGTTACCGTTACGTGAGTTTGCGCGAATGATTTGCAAACATTTTGCAGACATGGAAATTATTGACACACGTAAGGACAAAAAACCATATATTGGATTGCACTCGATTCTGGGAAACGTTACTCTTGGAGGAAAATCAAGCGATGCGACACCAAATCTTCCTGATGCCGTGGTCAAAAGCATTTTCCAGGGATTGCCATATCCGGTCTCTCTATTTCAGGCTTGCATTCGTCGCATACGTGCTGAGCAATCTGTCAATGTTGGGCGCGCTGCCATTATAAAGGCTTATCTTAACAGACTGAATAATAACAATAAAAAAATAGATAAAATGTTAGACAAAGAAAATCAGAATCAAGGGTATCTTTGCGGACGGCTGTTTGCTGTTCTCGACAAGATACAGGAAGATGCCAATGGCATTCATTCCATCCGTGAACGTTACATGAATTCTGCATCGGCAACCCCGGCTACGGTTTTTGCCACTATCCTCAATCTTTCTACCCATCATTTGGAAAAGTTAGATGGAGGCAAGCAGGTGTTCTATGAAAAGTTAAAACAAGAAATTATCTCCAAACTTGATGCGAATGGTTTTCCAACACATCTTGACCTTCAAGACCAAGGACGCTTCTTTGTTGGATATTATCATCAGCGACAAGAGTTCTTCAAGGGAAAAGAAAATAAAGAAACAGAAGAGTAATAACAATTAAAAGAATATAATTATGGCAGAAATTAAAAGCAGAATCGACTTTGTTTACGTATTTGATGTACAGGATGGTAATCCGAATGGTGACCCAGATGCAGGCAATCTTCCCCGTGTGGATGCAGAGACTGGCATGGGACTTGTTACAGATGTTTGTCTCAAGCGCAAAGTACGTAACTATGTGCAAGTAAGCAAAAGAGATGAGAAAGGGAATCCAGAAGAAGGTTACGATATTTTTATTAAAGAGAAAGCTATTTTAAATACTTTAATTGATAAAGCACATGATGATTCAGAAGTGAAAAACGCTAAGGATAAAATCGAGGCTGCACGTGGTTTTATGTGCAAAAACTATTTCGATATCAGAACATTTGGAGCTGTTATGTCAACTGGTAAAAATGCAGGTCAAGTTCGCGGCCCGATTCAATTTACCTTTGCCCGTTCTGTTGATCCGATTGCTGCGGCAGAACATACCATTACCCGTATGGCCGTAGCAACAGAGAAAGAAGCAGAGAAACAAAGTGGAGACAATCGTACAATGGGACGCAAAGCTACCGTACCTTACGGGCTTTATGTTTGCCACGGTTTCATCTCCGCTAATTTAGCCCAGCAGACCGGATTCTCGGAAGAAGACCTTGAAGTGTTTTGGGAAGCCTTGAAGAATATGTTCGATGTGGATCGTTCGGCTGCACGCGGATTGATGAGTGCACAGAAACTGATTGTTTTTAAACATGACTCCCCATTAGGTAATGCCCCTGCTAACAAATTGTTTGACTTGGTAAAAGTTGAGAAAAAAGAAGAGTGTAAAGGGGTACCACGTTCTTTCGGAGATTATACCGTCACAATAGACAAGGAACATATTCCATCGAAGGTCACAGTCGAAGAACTGATATAGCTATAAATATGTATAGCGAAGACGATATGCTCATGTTGTCGGGGATTCAGCACTTCAGGTTCTGTCCCCGGCAATGGGCATTGATACACATTGAACAGCAGTGGGAAGATAATCTGCTTACTACCGAAGGACAGATTCTGCATAAGCATGCAGATGATCCATTCTACAGGAGGAAATGCGGTGACAAGATTATTTTGCGTGCTGTTCACATAGCTTCGCATCAACTCGGACTCTACGGCATTTCCGATGTTATAGAATTACTGCAATCACAGTCATCCGAGGATACAATCCGGCATCCTCATTATCCCGGAAAGTGGAGGCCGCTGATTGTAGAGTATAAGCATGGCAGACCCAAGCGGAATGAAATTGATGAAGTACAGCTGGCCGCACAGACAATGTGCCTCGAAGAAATGTATGCCGTTCATATACCGCGAGGCGCCTTCTTTTATGGAGAAATAAATCATAGGGTGGAGGTAGATATAACTGCCGGACTGCGTGAAATTGTACGTCAGTGTGCGCATGAGATGCATTCCATATTCAGTACATCCGTAATTCCGAAAGTAAAATATCGCAACAGTTGCGAAAGATGTTCATTAAAAAACATTTGTATGGCCAAATCGATGAGCAATTGCACATCAGTGAATGCTTATCTGCATAAAAATCTTTATCTGTGAGAAAGTTATTGAATACATTATACGTCACTGTTCCCAATGCCTACCTCAGCAAGGACGGCCAGAATGTCGTCGTATCAGTAAATCAGGAAGAAGTTTTCCGCATACCTGCCATTAACATTGAAAGTATCGTGGCATTCGGATATATGGGTGCAAGCCCTGGCGTGATGAAATTATGCAGCGATAACGGCATATCACTGACATTTCTTTCTTCACATGGCAGATTCATAAGCAGAGTGCAGGGAGCGACAAAAGGGAATGTTTTATTGCGCAAACGACAATATCTGTTGTCTGATGACGAATCATGGTCGTTGAGTGTGGCGCGGCTTATGATCTGCGGTAAAATTCAGAATTATCGTTATATATTGAAAAGATATATCCGTGATTATGGAGAGAATGAGGATATCAGCCAGGCGATATCTGTATTGGAATATCTCAAACGGGATGCTCTGACAGCTTCAGACAAGGCTGCTTTGATTGGATATGAAGGTCTGGCTTCAAATGCTTATTTTAACGTATTGCCTATATTGATACTTAACCAGAAAGAGGATTTCCAGTTTCACGGCCGTAGCAGACGTCCGCCTAAAGATGCTGTAAACGCAATGCTTTCGTTTGCATATACCTTGATTGCAAACGATGTATCCTCAGCACTCGAGACTGTCGGCCTTGACCCGTATGTGGGATTTCTTCATACGCTCCGTCCAGGACGTACTTCCCTGGCACTGGATATGATGGAGGAACTGCGCGCATATCTTGGAGACCGTTTTGTCTTATCCCTAATCAATAAAAAACAGATAACGGCCAAGGATTTCCTGTCCCAGGGTGATGATGGTGTGATTCTTACAGATAATGGCAGGAAAGCATTCATTACTGCCTGGCAAAATAGGAAACGGGAGACAATAATTCATCCATATCTTAATGAAAGAATCGAAATCGGACTTCTTCCTTATGTCCAGGCGATGATGATGGCCAGATACATAAGGCAAGATATTGATAATTACCCTGTATTTCTTATAAAATAATATTTGTCATGTATGTTCTTGTGACCTACGATGTAGATACTATGAGCATGGAAGGTGCACGCCGCTTGAGGCGTGTCGCTAAAGCGTGTACGGATTATGGACAGAGAGTGCAAAATTCTGTTTTTGAGTGTAAGGTTACTGAATCGCAGTATTGCTTATTAAAAGAACGTATCAAAGGTATCATCAATGTATCTCTTGATAGTGTCCGGTTTTATATACTCTCTAACAATGAGTGTAAAAGAGTAGAAGTATTAGGCATTGAGACATCTTATAAAGTTGATGATGCAATTATAATATAGTAGTGCGCGAATGTGCAGTATTGCAAAAAAATCACTATATTCGCACTTGCTGATAATCAAATAATTAAAGTTATTCATCAAGCGATTGTGCAAATCCGTCAATACTAATGATAGGCTTTCGCGCATTCATAGGCTTAATTTATTGATTTATAGCAATTCTCTACTTATACTGTCGCGCCCCGTGTGGGCGCGTGGATTGAAACAAGGAAAAAGGTGTGTAGTGCTGGATTGTTGCGACGTCGCGCCCCGTGTGGGCGCGTGGATTGAAACTGACGTTGCTGTTAACCAAAATAGCTTGTCTGTGTCGCGCCCCGTGTGGGCGCGTGGATTGAAACTCGCGTTTCCGCCTTTATAGACGGTGTTGACTTGTGTCGCGCCCCGTGTGGGCGCGTGGATTGAAACAGAATGTTTTTGGCTATTCTGAACGATATAATGAGGTCGCGCCCCGTGTGGGCGCGTGGATTGAAACCTTTATCTGTTCTGGGGTGCATTTCTGCATACTCTCGTCGCGCCCCGTGTGGGCGCGTGGATTGAAACTGGTAAAGTTATAGCAAATGGAGTACAACAGTATGTCGCGCCCCGTGTGGGCGCGTGGATTGAAACCCGTTGGTTAGCAAGGAGGTTTCGCAAAATATACGTCGCGCCCCGTGTGGGCGCGTGGATTGAAACGATTATGTGGATAATCTGGTGGCTGAGGGTAAAGGTCGCGCCCCGTGTGGGCGCGTGGATTGAAACATCTGCGTGTCAGAGGAGTGCACGAGGACAAGGGGTCGCGCCCCGTGTGGGCGCGTGGATTGAAACAGGGGTTTATAGAGCAGGTGGAACGAGGACAAGAAAGTCGCGCCCCGTGTGGGCGCGTGGATTGAAACAGGACGGCCCCTGTTGGTTCGTCAGAGGTCCTGCGTCGCGCCCCGTGTGGGCGCGTGGATTGAAACTGGTTATCGTAAGGCCGAAGCCGAACGCGTTCAGCGGTCGCGCCCCGTGTGGGCGCGTGGATTGAAACCGATAAATGGACTCTTAAGCGTGTTTTCGGTTCTCTTCGTCGCGTCCAGTGTACGCACTATAAAACAATAAGTCCCTGTATGATGGATCAGCCGGAGGGTGGCGGCAAAGTCACTCTTTCAGTCTGGAGTCGATGATAATGGTCACAGGCCCGTCATTTATGAGAGAGCACTGCATGTCAGCTCCGAACACACCTTTAAGGACCGGACGGCCTGAAATCTCGGAAAGCGTTTCGCAGAACCTGTCATACAAAGGTATCGCAAGCTCATGCCCCGCAGCCCTGCTATAAGACGGCCTGTTCCCTTTCTTTGTCGAAGCGGTGAGGGTGAATTGGGATACTGCGAGAATTTCTCCGCCTATATCCGCCACGCTGCGGTTCATCACTCCGTTATCGTCATTAAAGATGCGCATAGCCGCCGTTTTTGCAGCCAGCCACCTCATGTCCTCATCTGTATCTCCGGCCTCAACTCCTACAAGAATGAAAAGCCCGCGTCCTATGGAAGAAACGATGTTTCCGCCGATCTTTACCGATGCCTGGCCGGCCCTCTGTATTACAAGTCTCATATCCTGGTTTATTTCTGTCCGTCCCCGATCATCGACAATGCCTTCGCAAGCGCTTCGGATGCAGGTACAGCGACATCAGGCAAAGCTCCATGGATTGAAGATTCGTCGGCCCGGAATTGCCAGAAGCGTTTGAACGAGATTCCGCATTCGAGTCCGGACAAAGGCAGAGTATACCATACCTTGTCACCATAGCTCACATTCATTCCTCCCGTCTCCTCCCCTATTATTGTGCCGATACCGCATTGGGAGAATACCCACGCGAACGAAGCGGCCGCCGAGAAAGTCTTGGCCGAGGTCAGAAGATATACATTTCCGTCGAAGAATCCTTCATCGGCCGATATAGGACGGATATAATCCTCCTGCGGAATCACGGACAGACCGAATGATGCGGTCACGTTGCGGGTATTGAGCAGGCGCAGCGTCAGAGGCGTAAGCCTTGTAAGGACCTTGTCCATCTGCGTGAACGGTTGAGGACATATATAGCGGAGCAGGATATCACCCACCAGACTGTTTCCTCCGCCATTTTCCCGAAGATCTATAATAAGGTTGGAGATCTTTCTCTGCCGCAGATCGCTGAACATCGATTCGGCGAACCGTTTCATTCCATCCTCGTCCCGGAATGACCTGAAATCCATAACAGCCGTATTTCCGCGCTCATCGACGGTATAAGAATATGGCGTCTCCTGATCTTCTTCATGAGGGACAAAAAAGGATTTCACTTCATCCCACCGCAAAGGGAGCAGCGTTGTACTCATTGGCTTGCCTGAGCCGGGAATACGGTATACCACCTTGTATTCATCGGCAGGATACATAAGGTGGAACAGCCCTGTAAAATCATAATCTGCACGCATGAGCCTGAAAGCGTCACGCTCTCCGCTCTCAAGAGGCAGCATACTGGCGATAACCGTCTCTGCTTCAACGCCGTTGACGGACAGCACCTCCGCCCCGGAAGGAACCGCGCCACCGACGCTCCATGCAGCCACCAGCTTTCTGTCCGGTGTGACATTGACATACACCGGCATGACGGCATCATGCCCGTTCATCACCTTTTCCTCAGGCAGGAGCAGATGCGTATGCCCGTCGCCCAGCATGGCAACAAGCGGAGCCAGGCCGAGATACAGAGACTCTACACAGATCGAGTCCGCAACCGACCGCTTTAACTGTCCCACTGCCCGGAAGAAATCCGTCTGACTGCATTGCGAAAACATATCCGGGTGCACTTCACTGATAGCGTAGACGAGGGCATCAATATCAAAAATGGCCTGCTCGCGGCTCAGCATTCCTGACGGGGATATTTTCCTCAGCTCAGGCGAAGGATTTTCAAAAGGGTTAACAGCCCTGCGGCATACATTGAAACAGGCATTGGCGCCTTCGCCATTTACGATGCATACCTTTGCCTGCTCCCATTCGGCGGGTGAGACGTCAAGGGTGTCGGTATCCGAGATAAATGTCAGTACAGCGGCAGTGGTCTCTATTTCCGGCTCAGATGACGGAATCACTTTCCAGTCCTGTTTCTTGCCGCCATCGAAAAGAACCTGTATCCTGTCCGACTTGGCATTAAGTACATAAGATTGGGCCTGCACGGAGGGAGTGCCGGCAATCAAGAGTGCCGCCGCAACGGCTGAGAAATATCTTTTCATAATCCTGGATCCGTTTTCCGCAAAGATACGATACCGGGCACTCATATCCAAATATCATAACAAGGCCAGATGTTGAAAATCTCAGCTGCACGAAAACGATTTTCTATAAACTTATATGTCTATCCCGGTTTACAGACATAATATTCTGACGCTGTAGCCGTTCAGGCATCCGTCATCTTAAGAATCCACGGAATATAGCGTGAGAATTCACGGTCCAGTTCCTCTATGCCTTTCAGTTTTTCATAAGGCCGGATATCATGGTGGATGAAAAGTTTCTTGTTGCCGGCAAGTTTCCCTGCATATTTCCCGTGAACATACTTATCCTCATGCGGCCGGGCCTTCCTGTACCCCATCAGCAGTTTTTCAAGATTCCAGCGGTTGTGCTCGATCCTTGCCAGCACCTCCGTTTCATATTCCGACAACAGGTCATAATCATGCGACGGATCGCCTATATCCAGGCCCCGTATGGTCCGGAGTGTCTCTATCTTGGTCCTTAATGCGTAAGCGCTGTACAGGTTCGACCATTTCAGCGCGACAGAAAGTTTCCGCCAGTACTTGTCCGCATCCGCCATGATCACCGCCGGTGGCAGTGCATCCAATGCCGCGATGCTCTGAAACCTGTAATTTCCGTAATCTGCCGTAGAATACAAATAATTAAGCAGTTTCGCGCGCTTAAGGGAGATATTGTCCTCCCAGTATGCCGTCTCGGTCATGCCGAAAGGATAGATATTAGCATAGCGTGCATTGCGTTTCTCCTGCGTGAGCTCATAATTGCCGTTCACGGCAGAATATACGGGCCTGTCCTCTTCACTTTTCAGGTCGGCGTTCCGCAAATTTGTGACGAAATTATCGGAACGGTCCTGGCGGATGAACACATTCACGCCGTTGTCATAGACCTCATCCGGCATATTCATGCCCATCAGGAAATTGCAGCGCTGGTCGGCAAGTGCGAGGAATATGGACAGATACCGGCTGCCGTTATGTTCCCTTGCCCAGCAGCGGAGCTCATTCTGAACCTTATATGAGAAGATATCACCCTTGATGAACTCGAATTCCACGTCCAGAAAATCAGCCTCGTCATTATTAAAGACAACATACTCGTTTCCGGGCTTATCCGCCTTTACAGGTGCCGGCTCATCCGACAGGTCCCTGTAACTATAGGACTGAACCTCAAAGAAATGACGGTTGCGGATGATGAACTCATCCTTCTCCTTATCGGCATTCCTGTCAATGAATGTTATCCGTGTTTTCGCCCTGCCGGCATTCGGGAAATGCAGCACATGCGCCGCCTCCATAGCGAACGCGACCGCAAACTCGCTTGTACCCACGAATACAAGATGCACGTATCTGCCGTCGTCCGCGGTTATTCCATTACCGTATACGCATGGATA
Source organism: uncultured Muribaculaceae bacterium (assembly GCA_964385835.1). Taxonomy (GTDB): domain Bacteria; phylum Bacteroidota; class Bacteroidia; order Bacteroidales; family UBA932; genus Cryptobacteroides. The sequence continues at coordinate 39,155 of CAYLQE010000007.1, forward strand.
TCCGTATGTTACGCCAGGATTGTCAAAATCCCTGTAATCCCGTTTCACAAGCACCTGCTTTGCCCAGCCGATAAAGAAATTGTACGGCACGAATTCTATTCCCAGTTCCCTGACCGCCGTAAAAATCTCGGAGGTCTTGAAAGCGGAGTATGTGTCAAGGTCATTGAAAAAGCATGTAATGTGTTCCGGACGCCGCCTTACATCCGTCCGGCCCAGATAGCGGCAGATGCTGTCCATGCACTCTACATTCACTGCATCATGTGCGGAATCAGAGTGATTTCCAACCACATAAACTCCGCTTGCCCCTTCAAGGCATATGCTTTTGAAGGCTTCGGCCGATACCCTGTGCCCGAAATTGAGAATGATACGCTTCATATCATCCCCGCTAAAAGACCGGCTCAGTTTCTCCCTTATTGCGGCGACATCCCCGGATGTCAGAACAAGCACGAAGGCTTCATTGTCCATGCCGAAAATATGGCTGATGACGGACGGCACGATCTCATCATAGCCCATGATGACATAATGACCGGATTTCAGGTAGTGGATAAGTCCCTGCCTGTGGTTTTCAATCCTCTGCCCTATGGAGCTGGTAATTATGCCTATGATGATTCCATTGAAAATGAATGCTCCGAACAGAAAGGTTATGCTGCTGGCTATCAACATCCACCCGTGAACGGCATTCCCCTGGCCGGTATCCCCTATATAAAGATTGTTCAGCGCATTGGAGTCAATCATCAGGTAGACAGGGAGCAGCCATTTGTTCAAGTTTTTCCTTTCGCAGAAGCGTTCCCACTCGGTGCCGGACCAGGAAAGCATCAGATATGACATTCCCAACGCGATGACAAGTACAATCCCCAGAATAAGGCATTGCTTCCACAGGCTTTTAGACAGCAGGCGGTCGAACCACAGCTTGCCCCTGCTACGTTTGTTCTTTTTCATATCCGCTCTTTTTGGAATGCATTAATAATTCTCCGGACCTCCAACAGCCTATACCAAGGCGATGAGAAGGAAAACGATTGAGAAGATCTGAAAAGCGAGGTCCCGTTCCGTGCTGCGTTCGATAGCATAATTCTCCGGACCTTCCTCCAGAAATCCGGCCAGACGCTCCGAAGAAAAATAATGCCGCTTCGATGTCTTTCCGGCAATCACTCCGTCACTCAGCAGCGTAGCGCCGCCATTGCTGCGGTTAAGCGTCACAAGCGACTTGTAATCGCCGATAAAGCATTCAACGCCCGGGATATCCAGCAGCGAAGTGCTGAGCACATACACCGAATACCCCTCATTAAAGGCCGACGATGCGAACCTGGCGATTCCGGATACATCCTCATCGTCAATATCCTCAGGATGATATACGGACACAAGCACGACATCGCCGTCCAGAACCGTATCCGAGACATCCTCGCCATACGCATCCCACAATGTAAGCGTAACGGTGACATCTCCTTGATCCCCGGCATCTTCCGGAACTATAACATTCGATACTTTGAAAGCGGTGAAATCGAAATAAGGGATATTCATCCACGAATACACGGCCACCGCCAGCACAAGGATCATATCGATACAGAAAGAAACGGTCTTCCTCGGCTGAGGAATGCCGAGATCCCAGACCGGCAGAAAGGCGATTGCAGCCGTAAGGCAAAGGAAGATATTCTTGACAAGGGTCTGCATGTGCGTCAGATGAATGAACTCACCGAAACATCCGCAATCCATGACAGGATTGAAAACGACGAGAACCGCACTTATCAAGGTAAAGAAAAGGGTCATCACAATTGCGAGCACGGCAATTCCCTTCCTCCACACGCCGGTAATTACAGCCAGCCCCACACTTGTTTCCAGAAGTGACAGCACAAGGCCCAAAATTTTGGAAGCCGGCTTCAGGAAGCCAAGGTGCATCCAATTGAAATACTCTGATACAATCAGCCCGGTGCCGACCGGATCAATCAGCTTTACAAAGCCCGAGCACAGGAATGTCATGCCCAGGATTATGGCGAACAATCTTCTGAATGAGTGCATTTTGCTACAATTTCTGTTCTACTGCCGACTTTACCTTATCGAATATCTCATCGGGAGGCAGCATACGCCCCTCGCTGTCAGAGCAATCTATCCTTATGAATGAAGGGTCCAGACTGCACTGGCGCAGATACATGTCCCTCACATTCTTCTGAAACTCGATATCGGCCTCATGAATATCCTTGTTCCCTTCCAGGTAGCCATGGTCTTCCTGTGAGGTCCGGTCGCATCTGAGACTGCTTTCCACAAAAGAGATCGGCACATCGAGAAAAAGGTTCAGGTCCGGGCGCGGCTCCTTGAAAACCTCATACTCGGTATGGAAAATCCAGTTCCTGAGTTCTTCTTTCTCACGGGCATCGGAAAGCTTCGCGCACTGGTAAGCTATGTTCGAATACACATAACGGTCCAGAAGCACGGTATCGCCCTTATCAAGGCTCATCCTCATCTGCGGAGCCGCACCGTGACGGTCCTCCGCGAAAAGAAGAGCCACAAGCTGCGGATGCACATGGTCATTGCCGCCGAAATCTCCCCTCAGGAAGCGGCTTATAAGATCGCCGTAAACCTCCGCATCATAGCGGGGAAAATGAATATAATCCAAACGGGAGACCCTTTCCTCCAGATATGCCTTCAGTCTTTTGACCTGCGTGGATTTTCCGGCCCCGTCAAGGCCCTCAAGCACAATCAACATATAATTCACTCTATCTTTTCTGTCACAAATTTAGTCATAAAAGGACAAAAAAAAGTTAAAAATTTACAAAAGACACCGTTTTTTACAAAATCATGCGCAATTACTTTAAATTGCTTGACATTAACGTCCGCTGTAGCTACTTTCGCGGCATGAAAAAACATGACGGAAATATGCGGCAACTCCCAACACCATTCTTGACAATTTGCTTGGCAATTCTGCCTTTGCTCGCACTGTCGTGTTCTATGGAACCGCCCCGGGCTTCTTCTGCTGAATCCAGTCACATCACTCAACAACCTATTCTAATACAGCGGGCATGGGGCGGCTCCTTATCTTCGTCAAAAGCATCGTTATTCATATATAACAACACGCAAGGCAACCGGTCGCTGGACGCTTTCTACAGCCTTGACATCAGCGGCGGCCAGGCCGTCTTCACGTCCACCAAAGGCCCGAAAAAGGCTGTCATGACATGCAACATTCCCGAGTCGTCGTTTCTGTACGAGAACATCGCGAGCTACGATGCCATGACCGGCACATACGCAAGTTTCATGAACGAGAATCCGGACAATCCGGTACTCGCCGGAGAACTGTCATACGATACTGGTGATACGAAGAACACAATGATATTGCATCCCCTGCTGTGCAAAATAGAAATAATGTTTTTTGAGACAGACTTTTCAGGAGAGCCGTACGGCAGCATGAGCCTCGGGAATCCGAGGGCATACCTCATAAATTTCGCCGGTTTCTGCCCCGTTCTGGAAAACGGCAGGGCACCGCACGAGATCATGAGTGACGGAGAATTCGACTACTTCACGGCATCGCGTCTGGCGCACATGGAAATGGTATACAGCGACAAGGTGCAGGGTACGGTCCTGTATTGCTATCCCGGAGAAGAAACGAGGCTGGTAATCGAAGGAACGATAGACGGCCATACATATTTCTACCCTGTCCCTCTGAACCGGCTGGAAAAGATGAGGAGCGGAACGAGGTATGCGCTTGATATCCTGATAAGACGCAAAGGCACGCTGGACCCGTCAACGGATGCCGACAGCGGGATGATAACATGCAGAGTCATAAAGAAACCGTGGGAAGAAAAGGAGCAGAGAGATGAAGTATTTTAAGGCGATTGCGCTATGCATGGCGCTTGTTTTGCCGGCATCATGCCGGAAAGCGGATATCCGGGAAGAAATACAGGACTGTATAATCGTGAAGGTTCCGCAGACAAAGGGCAGCATAAAAGACGAGGACATGATATGGGACCTGAACATTTACATATTTGACGGATATGGCAGCCCTGTCATGAGAAAGTTCATCCAGTACGACAGCGGTACCGGCGCCGACATCCCTGTAGATGCAAGACTCCTCAAAGGCTGCACATACGTTTTCTATGCCGTAGCGAATGCCGGTTTTGACATGGGTGTCATGAATCCCGGACAGCTGGACGGCTGGAAACTGTATATTTCCCGTCCGGAGGGCAATATAAGGGGCATGCCGATGAGCGGCCGGTGCAGCCGTACCGCTGACGGAGGGATTATGGAAATACCGCTGCAGCGGCTTATGTGCAAGATATCACTGAAAACCGATCTCTCAGGACTCGATTCCGGAATCCGGTTCAACCCGGCCGTGGCAAGAATAGGAAACTGTCCCCGCTGCGTGCAGGCGTTCGCGCCTGAAGACAAAGGTTCGGCGATAGAAAGCGGCGATGATGTCTTCATAACCGGCTATTCCTGCGACTGGATCAGTTCCACAGACCTGTACTGCCTGGAGAACAGGGCAGCCGGAAGCCTGTCCAGCTATGTGGAGATTGAAATAGATTATCAGAGCGACGGATACGAATCGCACGGCAAAGGCCTCATATACCGCTTCCATATCGGCGGAGATGAGTCCGGGCAGGCCGTGAGATCATGCCATTACCATATAGCCGTAAAGCCTCAGGGAGACGGGCTTGGAAACGGAGCGGACGGCAAGACTGACCCGTGGAGAACAGATACTTCTTATATATACAAAAGGTAAAAGTTACGGCCGTTTTTGCTATATTTGCATGATCGGGGAATTTCCACGACATATCGCATGGACAGGTACAGACTTATGGGCATAGTCAACCTTACGGACAATTCGTTCGTAAGCACCAGCCGCTTGGCAGGAAAAACGATTGACGAAATCATCGGAAAGGCCGGCAGAATGATCAGCCTTGGAGCATCGTACATCGATATAGGCGCATGCAGTTCCGCGCCAGGCAATGAGTTCATCGGCGAAGAGGAAGAATGGCGGCGACTGCACGAACCCCTGAAGGCACTTTTTGATGCTTTTCCTGAAAACATGGTCGGGTTTTCCATCGATACGTTCCGCAGCGGCATCGTTGAAAGATGCCTGTCGATGGGCCGGAAAATCATAGTGAACGACATATTCGCAGGTCTCAAGGATCCACGCATGCTGGATATATGCGCGGCGAACGGCCTCGGCTACATAGCCATGGACCAAAGCGCAGACCCTTACTCTTTTTTTGAGAAGTTCGCGGATACGGCCGCACGCAAGGGAATCCCGGACTGGATTCTGGATCCCGGATTCGGATTCGGCAAGACCGTAGAGCAGAACCTGATGATATTGGACAGTCTGGAGCGGCTCTGTGATTTCGGACGTCCGGTCCTTTGCGCCATATCCCGCAAAAGAATGATTTACATTCCGAACAATCTCACTCCCCTTACCTGCGCGAAAGAGTCGGTGGATGCAGAACTGCTTGCGGTGAGCAAGGGCGCCTCGATAATCCGCACCCATGATCTGGAATTGCACAGCCGTGCCAGGCAGCACATGCATGAGCGTACCCGCATGCAGGAGCATAGCGGAGGCACCGGACGATAAACAGAAGCACCAGACAAACAAAGGCCGCAGAATGAGCTATCCGTCCACATTCCATTCCATATTCGCCCGAAACTGCAGGGTGGAGCGCATCAATGCGGATGTCGCGCGTGACTTCATGCAAAAGCACCACAGATACGGCTGGAGCCGCTGCAAATATTGCTATGGCCTGTTTATAAACAAAATGGCAGGAGGAACGCTCGACTGCTGCGGCAACAGCCTGTTTCCGCTCGGCACGCTGATAGCCGTGGCCTGCTTCTCCAACGCCCGCAGGTGGGAAAAGGACGGAAAGACCGTATGCTCCTATGAATGGGTACGCTATGCATCCGTCGGAGGAACACGCGTACAGGGAGGCATGGGCAAACTCCTGGACAGTTTTATAAAGGAAATACAGCCTGATGACATAATGAGCTATGCTCCGCAGATAAACGGAGACGAGGGCAGCGTATATGAGCTTCTTGGATTCAAGGCGGAGGGCGAGAAGGTTTTCGGAAACGGGACATCCGTGAAATACCGTCTGAAACTGACGGACTATTAGCCGGATGCCCGCACGCTATGTCCGGATGTTTTTTACAAGAGCCTTTCGGGCCCATTCCAGAACCACGGAAAGAAACGCACTATAATTTTTGAAAAAATTCAAAACAGATTCTTATATTTGTACCGGAAAAATCACATTCTTCAAATGGAAAAGAAACTATACCCGTTGAAATTCGTCCCTATCGCTTCGAGAAGGCCATGGGGCGGCACCTACCTTGCCACTAAGCTCGGCAAGCATTTCACAGAGACCGGCGAGGACGGCACAGAGACCGAAATACCTAAGGACGAACTCATAGGCGAAAGCTGGGAGCTTGCAGACATGGGAGTCCAGGATTCTCCGATCGAGAACGGCTATCTCGCAGGCAATACGATCGGCGACATCATGGAGACATACATGGAGCGCGTTGTGGGCGAGAAAGTGTTCGAACACTTCGGCACACAATTTCCTCTCCTTATCAAGTTCCTGGACATCAACGACAAACTTTCAGTACAGGTACATCCTGACGACCAGATCGGTTTCGAGCGCTACGATTCTCTCGGCAAAGCCGAGGTCTGGTATATAATGGACGCGCAGCCAGGAGCCAAGATCTATATGGGCTTCAAAGAGGATACTGACCCTACGGTATTCTACCAGGCATGCAAGAACGGCACCGCAGACCGGCTTCTGAACGTTATCGAGCCGAAGAAAGGCGATGTCATCAACATCAAGCCTGGCACCGTACACGCTGCCGACGGCGGCATCCAGGTCTGCGAGATCCAGGAATCATCAGATCTTACTTTCCGCCTTTACGACTGGGGGCGCGAACTGAATCCTGCAACAGCACGCAAGACCCACCTTGAAGAGGCTTTCGACCTCATCAATTTCAGCAAATTCAGCCCTGAAGACTATATCCCTGCCCCTGAAGAGACAGGCAAGACCAGCGCGACATGCTTCGCCGACTGCCCTAATTTCACGGTAAGCAAGCTCGTGCTCTATGATGGAATGCACATCTATACCGGGAAGCTGGACAGTTTCGCGGTCTACTGCTGCGTCAAAGGCGAGGTATCCCTCCAGATGGCCGACGATGCAGGCGTTACCAAAGACTACCGCCTGCATCAGGGCGATACCATACTCGTGCCTGCCGAGTGTCCTGATTTCATCCTCAGCCCTGTCGTTCTTGGTTCCGAACTTATCGAAAGCGTCGTACATCCCGTAGAGGAGCCGGACAGCTACACCGGCGAGTGCGATTGTGATGATGACTGCGGGTGTGACTGCGGATGCGATGATGATTGCGGCTGCGGAGATGACTGCGAGTGCCACGATCACGGGCATGAGCACGGACATGAGCACAACTGCACATGCGGCTGTCATAACGAATAGGCGCACAGACACAGGCGCCGCGCAAACAAGCAGGCACGGAAACATTTCCGTGCCTGCTTGTCGTGTAATTTATTTCAGATAGGTATTGAAGAACGATTCGAATTTATCGTAAGGAATCACGCCCTTGACATCGTCATAAAGATCCACATGGGTTGCTCCCGGAATAATCATCAGTTCCTTGTTTTCGCCACTGAGCAGCTTGAAAGCGTCCTCTCCCATATAACGGCTGTGCGCCTTTTCACCATGTACGATAAGCACGGCGCTGCGGATCTCCCCTGCATAACGCAGCATACGCGTGTTCATCATCGGCATCAGGCCGTCAATGGCCCAGCCGTCCGTGGAGTTGCCGCTGCGAGGATGATAGCCGCGCGGGCATTTGTAATAGGCGTGATATTCCTTTACGAACCACGGAGCATCATCAGGCAGAGGGTCGACCACGCCTCCGGCGCGAGGATGCGCGCCTGTCCGGAAATCCTCGGTGCGCTGCTTCGCTATCATAAGGCGCATGGCGTGGCGCGCCTCCTCGCTGTCGTTCGCATCGAAATATCCTTTCTCGTTCACGCGTGTAAGCTCATACATCGTAGATGCGACGGTCGCTTTTATGCGTGGGTCCACGGCCGCGGCATTCAGGGCTATTCCGCCCCATCCGCAGATACCAATAATTCCGATACGCTCAGGATCCACAAGTTCGTGGTTTGACAGATAATCGACTGCGGCGGAATAATCCTCGGTGTTGATATCGACCGAAGCCACTCTGCGCGGCTCGCCTGAGGATTCGCCTGTAAATGAAGGGTCGAAAGCCAGCGTGACGAAGCCGCGCTCCGCCATGTGCTGGGCATAGAGTCCGGCAGACTGCTCCTTTACAGCCCCGAAAGGGCCGCAGACTGCAATAGCGGGAAGTTTTCCCTCCGCATTCTCAGGCACATAAAGATCTGCGGCAAGCGTAATGCCGAAAAGGTTGCCGAATGTGACCTTGCTGTGTTTTACCGATCCGGATTTAGGGAAGGTCTTGTCCCATTCCTGTGTAAGATTCATTGTATTCATATTGTCGTTCCGGCTGCATCCGTGCAGCATTAAGGCGGCCAGGGCCGCAAATAAAACTTTTTTCATGATGCAAATTTACGCAGGCAAGCGGAATCAGGAGTACAAATATCCCATGATTATATACCAATTTCGCAGAATATATTATATTTGCACTCTATGAAAAAGGTTCTCAAGATAGATAATCCCAATGTTTATGCCGAGTATGTCGGCGCCCCGGTGCTGCATCCGCAGCTGGCGCTCATAAGCTATGACGAGGTATCCCCTTTCCGCAGCAGCCTCAACAATTACGGCGTCTACGGGCTTTTCATACAGCGGCAGTTTCCGGAATACCTTTCGTACGGTACGAAATCGATAATAGTCGGAGACAGCTCGATCATCGCCGTGGCCCCGGGACAGACAGGCGGAGCGGAAGACAACGGCGTCCCTCTGTATATCAACGGCTGGGCCTTGCTGTGGTCCGCGCAGCTCCTGAAGCCGGACTACCCTTTTTTCTCCTATTTCGCAACCGACTGGCTCAGGATGAGCGGCAACGAATGGGAACGGCTGTCACAGCTTATCGCCGCCATGCGCAAAGAGTTGCAGGAAAATGAGGATTCGGCGGCATTGCGGAATATCCTCGCAGGGTATCTGAAACTTATCCTGGAATACTGCCAACGTATATACCTGCGGCAACAGTCCGGGAAAGAAAGCGGCACCGATGACATTCTGAAACGCTTCAACCGCCTGCTGACAGAATATTTCTCCAAGGGTCTGCAGCACTCGGACGGAATTCCAACCGTCGCATACTGCGCATCGGAGCTGGCCTATTCGCCACGTTATTTCGGGGATCTGGTGCATGCCGCCACGGGAGGCACGGCCATAGGATATATCCATGACTTTATCATCGGAGAGGCAAAGAATCTGCTGATGAAAGGGCTCGGCGTGGGTGAAACGGCCTACATTCTCGGTTTTGAATATCCCCATCATTTCAGCCGCCTGTTTAAAAAAAAGACAGGACAGACACCTACAGAATTCATCAAGGTACGCGAATGACTGAAAATATTCATTTTTTCATTAACATTTCCGGACATTGCGCGTCTATATATGCGGAATCCGATTCCAGCGCGCGACATTTCCGGCATGCATCCGGATATTCCAACATTGTAGAACAGGTCCTCCGCCCGGCGCAGGCGTCATGAGCAGGCAAGGGCGGCGGACACAACAGAATTGAAAATGAAAAGATTGATTACTTTATTTTTGCTTATGGCCATGTCTGTGGCCGGATTAGCAAGAACTGAAAGAAACACGGAACAAAAAAGCGGCCTGTTCGCCATTATAAGCGAATACAAGGGCAAGGACGGGTTCGAGATCGTGCAGATAGGCTCATTCGGGACTTCGGCGCTGAAGACGATGATACGGGCCTCTGCCGCCTCAGACGACAGCGAGGACACACGCATGATGCTCAAGGCCATGAAAGGAATAAAGAAAATGGCTATCGTCGAGTACAAAGGATGCGACGAGGCCGTGCGCGCTGAGTTCAACGCAAGAATCGAGAAAGCCCTGGACCGGTCGGAACTTCTCATAGACGTCAGCGACGGCAACGAGGCAATGAGAATCTACGGCATCGTGGACGAACAGAAGAACGCCATCAATGACTTCGTGATGTATGCCCCGGATGACTGCGCGCTGATATGCCTTTTCGGAAGCATCCCGATGGATGTATTTGAAAATGCAGCGGTACGGTAGCAACGGAAGGAAAAAACCGCAATGACGAACAAGGAGTTCATAGATACCTATCTTCCGCTGGGAGAGGCTCTGTACAGGACGGCGTTCTATATTCTGGAATCGCAGGCCGATGCCGAGGACGCCGTACAGGATCTGTACCTCAGGCTGTGGAATTCACGCGACGGGCTCGATACCGTCAGGAACCCGAAGGCATACTGCCTGACTCTCATGAAGAACATCTGCATAGACAGGATAAGGCGGGCATCATGGAAGAGCTCATGCGCCCCGCTTCCCGACAACATGGCGGATGATGAGACGGCAGATGAAGAAATCATAGGGAATGAGACGGCAAAAAGGGTCGCGGCAGCTCTCGCAAGACTGCCCGAAAGCCAGAGGAAGATACTGAATCTCAGGATATTCGAAGGCCTGTCCAACGACGGCATATCGAAAAGGACGGGGATGAGCGGACTGACCGTGAGGGTTCTGCTCAGCTATGCGAGGAAAACATTGAAAAAAGAATTGGAAAAGGAATAGAGATGAAAGACATCAAAGACATTGAAAACATGAGCATCGGGGCCCTTGAGGCCATCGCGGATGACAAGTCGGCGGATGTTCCGGCCGGTATCAGCGACAGGATTCTCGGAATTGCGGCAGCCGCTGCGTTTATGGAGGAAAACTCCACGGCACAAGACAGCGGAATGTCCGTGATAGACGCGGGACGCGCGTTCGGCTTTATCCCTTACATCAGCTTTGCCGCAGCCGCCGCATGCCTGATGATATTCTTCACCATGCCTCAGGAACCTGAGGACACCTTCGATGATCCGGCCACGGCGTATGCGGAACTTGAAAGGACATTCTCCTACATATCATCAAAAATGGACAACGGAATCAAAATCGCCTCGGCGGCGGAACCGGCTTTTGAAAAGACAGCCGGCGCATTCCACGCCACAGGCAAAAGAAACTGAACAAAAAAACACTGAAACATGAAAAAGACAATCATTATCGCAGCCGCGATGCTGCTCACCATCGCCGCTTTCGCACAGGACGGCAAAAGCATATACAACAAATATTCAAAAGCGGACAATGTAAGCGCCGTATATATCTCTCCGGCAATGTTCCGCATGATAGGCGCGCTTCCTGACATGGAAATCCGCAGCGAGGATGTCAACCTCACGCAGGCGATAAGCTCACTTTCCGGAATGTATCTGATCGACAGCGACAATCCTTCTATCAATGCCGGGATCAGGAAAGATGTGGAGGTCCTTGTCAAGTCCGGTTCATACGAGCTTCTCATGGAGGCCAAGGATGACGGCGAGATAACACGGATCTACATGCTGGCACAGGGAGAAACCGTGAAAAGCTTCGTGCTGCTGACACACAAGGAGAAAGAATCCACATTCATCTGTCTTGAAGGCGAACTCACGAAACGGCTGCTGGAGGAGCTTATCCTCAAAATCCGTAAATAACCTGCTGGAGCATATCGAGAAAACGCGCCGCATGGGCGCCGTCCATCTGGACATGATGAAACTGAAAGGAAACGGTCAGAGCGGTTTTAAAGCCGCTCTTTCTGTATCTGCCCCATATCATGAACGGATTGTTGTACACTCCGCTGTACATGCCCACGGCGCCGTCGATCCCGTATCGGACAAGCGCCGACGTACCGATCACCATGCTGTCCTCGATATCGTGATTCCGGCAGGTGGCGGCCACCATTGACGTCAGCCTCAGATAATCCTCATTGAACTGCCGCAGGTCCTCGCTGAAAGGAATGTCGCATGAGCTGACCTCACCTCGCACGTCGGCCACGATCGTATTGACGGCAACCGATAGTAAAAGTCAGGGTTCTGAAAGCCGTCCCGCTTTCCTGCACCCAGAAATAACGCACGTAGGGTCACAGTTCCTCCCGGGGCCTAAAGATTCTCATCATCACGGCAGCCCTTCGCAAGGCGGACAATGCGTTTTACGAATTCCGTCTTGGCGCGGGTATAGCCGTCACGGTCGTGCCTGTATGCCGGCAGCAGAGAAAGTTTCAGGCGTTCATACTCTGCCGCAAGCTCCGGATTTTCAATAAGGTAATCGCGGAACAGAATTTCATCGGCATCGCCGGTTCTGTGGAAATGGATATGAAACACCCTTTCTGCGTATCCTGACGGCGTATAGCCTTTGTTGAAACTCAGGCGGCTGTCCGTTTCCGACATGCAGAGATATCCTGCGGACAGCATGACCTCCTTTACGTGGCGCCATGGGACAGACTGCGGAATCTCTACAAGGATATCGACAGTGGGCTTCGCCTGAATCGAAGGGATTGCCGTACTGCCTATATGGTTTATGACCGGAGAAAAGCTATTCAGAAGACGCCGAAGGACGGCGATCTCAGCGGCAGCCCACTCCTCCCACTGCGGACAGTGCTGCGCCAGAACCACCGGAAACAGCCGCCACAGCTCCTCCAGCGTCATATCTTCAAGCTTTTTCATCCAAACTCATTTTAATGCAATCCGATGTATAATTCTTTTGTCATCAGACTGAAATGTCCAGTATTTATATCCTGTCTTCCGAAACGGCTCATAATTACGGGCATCTACATCCCGAAGGCGATTTCTATCATGTGGTGCAGGCTCATCTGGCGCTCCATGGCAGACAGGCCCTCACCCGTGACGATGCTGTCGCTGACAGTAAGGATCGTCAGGGCTTTCTTGCCGGCAGCATAGGCATTCACATACAGGCCGTACGCCTCCATTTCGACTCCTATCACGCCCTGCTCAGCCCACGGAGCCTGCTTCTCATAACTGTTGTAGAAAACATCGGAAGAGCACACTTTGCCGCTCTGCACTGCATATCCGAGCCTGTCGGCCGAAGCCTTCGCCCTCTCCAGAAGTTCAGGAGTCGCCTTTGCGACGTAATCATGCGGCAGATTGAACTGATAGCCATAATTCGTGTCCGTCATCGCCTCCTCGGCAAGAATCACCGTACCGACCTTGACATCCGGGCTGAGGGCTCCGCATGTGCCAAGCCGGATAATGGTATCGACTCCGTAGAAATTATAAAGTTCGTAGGTATAGATTCCGATCGACGGGATGCCCATGCCGTGGCCCTGTACGGAATACAGGCGTCCGTCATGCGTGCCAGTATATCCAAGCATTCCGCGCACTTCATTATAAAGAACAGGATCCGTAAGATATTTTTCCGCTATCATCTTCGCGCGCAGCGGATCGCCCGACATAAGGACTGTTTTCGCTATATCGCCGTACTTCGCGGCGTTATGCGGTGTAGGTGTGTTGTTCGTATTCATAAGCAAATATAATATTCATTTTTTGGTAAACATCATTTTTCAGGCTATATTTGCAGCGAGATCCGGATTCGGGCCTTAAAACGGTGTCAGATCCCCGGGTCAAGTGTGCTTGGAACCACTGAAAAAACAAGAAAAAAATGAAAAACAAGACATCTGTTTCCGGACGGAGCGTATCCGTCACCTTTCTTTGGCTTGCAGCAGTGTTCTGCGTCTGCCTTATCATTTCCAACATCTTCGTACAGCGTACCTGGCAGGTATGGGGACTCCCCTTCCAGCTTACCGGGGCCGTGCTGGTCTTCCCTGTCTCCTATATCATCAATGACTGCCTCACCGAGGTCTACGGCTACCGCAAGGCGCGTCTGGTGATATGGATGGGCTTCGCGCTCAGCGCGTTCGTTGCCATAATGAGCATGCTCGTATGTATGCTTCCGGACCCGATGTATCCGGAAAACCTGCAGGCTGCCGAGAATTTCAACAGTATGCTCGGCCTTGTTCCACGCATCACGATAGCGTCGCTCATAGCGTATTTTCTGGGATCTACCGCAAACGCATGGGTTATGAGCCGCATGAAAGTAAGCTCCGGAGGACGCCGCTTCGGCTGGAGGGCCATACTGTCCTCCGTGGTCGGCGAGATGGCTGATTCCCTGATCTTCTATCCGCTTGTATTCTGGGGCATTATGCCTGCGAAAGGCATTATCGGCATCATGGCCACACAGGTTGTAGTGAAAACCCTGTACGAGATCGCCGTCCTGCCCGTCACGGCCGTATTCGTGAAGAAACTCAAGGAAAAGGAAGGTCTGGACACCTTCGACGAGAACATCTCATACAATCCGTTCAGGCCTGGGGATTTTTAAAATTCCGGAAAGTTATTCCTACTTTTTAATCCCATTACATTGATTACGACCGCTTCTTTTCGTACATTTGCGTGATATTAAAACGCATTATTTATGAAAAGACACATATCGGCTCTCGCAATAACCGCAGTCCTGTTTTCCGCATTGTTATGCATCGGTTCATGTGTCAGGGTCGATCCTGACGACAAACCGGGCACGACAGTCCCTGACCCTGATCCCGATCCGGACCCCGATCCGGATCCGATACCGGACCCTGAACCGGGCAGAAAAGAGGCCGACTGGAAAAGCTATAAAAAGGTATCCGAGTTTCCGAGCGTCCATATCACCTGCCCTTCTACAATCCAGAAGGGAGTCTATACCGCGGCCACGATAAGCATAAAGGACCCGGAAGGCATGTACTGCGACGTTCCAGAGCTCAGCGCATCCATGCGGATAAAGGGAAGGGGCAACACCACATGGAGCAACCCTAAGAAACCCTATACCATCAAGCTGGACGAAAGGGCGAAGGTTCTCGGAATGAAAAACAACAAAGACTGGGTGCTGCTGGCTAACTACAGCGACAAAAGCCTGCTGCGCAATACCGTGGCGATGGAGATTTCCCGTATATGCGATATGGCATGGACGCCTCATTGCCGTGCCGTGGACCTGTATCTGAACGGTTCATATCAGGGCACATACGATCTTTTCCAGAAAGTGGAGGTAGCCAAAGAGAAAGTGGACCTTACGGTCGTGACTGAAAACGACAATGCCGGAGATGCCCTGACCGGAGATTATTTTCTTGAGATCGACACCACCCAGGACGAGCCTGTTTCCTTTACGACATCAGCATACGGCCTTCCGGTAATGTTCAAGGATCCGAAATACCCCACCATGCAACAGCAGAAATACGTGAAGGATTATATCGCGGCGGCTGAAACCGCCCTTTCATCGGCAGACTTCAAGGACGCTGAGAAAGGATACCGGAAATATATCGACACCGGCTCGTTCATCAGATACTATATCGTGCAGGAGCTTACAAAGAATGTCGACGGAGGCCTGCGAAAGAGCAGTTTCATGTCCCTGCACAGGAACGGCAAGCTGGAGATCAGCGCGCTTTGGGATTTCGACCTGGCGATAGGCAATGCGAACTACCTGACTGACAAGACCCTGGGCAACAATGAAAAGGGCAGCAACGGTCCGGAAGGCTGGTGGGTGCGGTACTACTGCCGCTCTGGCAAGAGCGAGTGCTGGTATTCACGCCTTTTCAAGGATCCTGAATTCACTGCGGAGCTGAAGGCGGAATGGAACAGAGTCAAGCCGGAGCTGGACCGCGTGCCTGAAATGATAGACGCCCTCGCTGAACTGAATGCGGACTCTTACAGCCGCAATTTCCAGAAATGGCAGATTCTCGGCACCTATGTATGGCCAAATGTCGTATATCCCGGGACATACGACAAGGAGCTTGATTATCTTAAAGATTTCTATATCCGGCGCCTTGCCTGGCTCGACCGCGAGATCAACGCGCTATAGAAAAGGAGCGCAGTTCCGACGAAAAATGCCGCCACGGCAAGATTGCATCAAACAAAAGAAACCGGCCCAAAAGAGATTTTGGCCGGTATTTCTTTAAAATATGTCGTTAAACTGACTATCTGCCGGATGCTTTCAGCATGCCCCTGACGATATCCGCAAGTTCCTCTGAGGCATTCAGTTCGTCCAGGGTTATATGCATGCGGTATGCCCAGTGGTTCTCGGCATTCGCAGGGTCGTTCACACGCTCGTTCCACCAGTCCTCGCGGCGGAGGCTGTCTGTCAGAGCCATGTAGTCCTGGATCGGATGGATCGCAAGCATGGACGCGCTGTTGAAATGAGCCGCAAGAATGTCATGACATTCCTTTACCGGCAGTTCGCCTTTGCGCTCCATCCTGAGGGTAGGCATGTCGTGGCTGCTTGTCGCGCAGACGCTCATGTAAGGCCACGGACGTCCCTTTTCCATCATTGTCATCTCCAAAGAGAGGATTTTCCAGTGGTCCATCACGCCAGGAACGCAGTCAGGCACCATTCCGAGGTCCTCGCCACAGGCGAGCATGCCGCTTGCGCTCAGAAGCTCAGGGAGTTTGCGCTCCGCATTCCGGCGCCAGAAATCCTCGTTGCGTCTGTAGAAGAAGTCCTCATACATCGCTCCGAATCTCTGCTGCTGCCACATAGGAAGGTTCTGTGAATCCGGCTTGATGAGAGGCTGGTAAAATCCAGGACGGCGCGGATCCTCATGGAAAAGTCCGTCTACAGACAGATACGCATTGCGTATATCCTCTGCTGAATATGACAGGGCGGGATTGAAATGGCCGTACAGGCCGCTCTTTTCCGTAACCGGAATCTCCCAGATGCGGAAGAATCCGAGGATATGGTCTATGCGGAAGGCATCGAAATACTCGCTCATCTTGCGCAGGCGGCTCTTCCACCATGCATAATGATCCTTCGCCATCTCTTCCCAGTTGTATGTAGGGAAGCCCCAGTTCTGGCCGTCAGCGCTGAAGAAGTCAGGCGGAGCTCCTGCCGTGCTGTCCAGATTGAACAGATTCGGATGATAATATGCATCCGCGCTGTCCGCGCTCACTCCGATAGGAAGGTCACCTTTAAGCGAAATGCCTTTCTTATGCGCGTATGCCACCACCTTGGAGAGCTGCCTGTCGGCATGGAACTGCACCCATTTATAGAAATCCTCGCTGCCGTTGTCGCGTTTCGCGCAGAAACTGCAATATTCATCCAGCCAGAAAGCATTTTCCTTCACGAACCTCGCGAATGCCGGAGCAGCCATATCTTTCGCGCCGTTCTCCCCGAAAGCCTTGTGCATATATGCCATCTTCTCCTTGTAGACACGCGGATAATCCAGCGCAGGCAGTCCGTTGATTGCCTTCTGCGCCTTTTTGAACGCCGCATCTGCCTTTACGCCGAGATCCTGAAGGTTCACATAGAGAGGATGCAGGCCGAAGCTGCTCACAGGGCTGTACGGATAGGAATCTTTCCACTCCCCTTTGCGCGTGGTATCGTTTACCGGGAGCAACTGGATAATGGTCAGTCCGCACTTCGCGGCCCAGTCCACCATGCCTTTGAGGTCGTTGAACTCGCCTATTCCGAAATCCTTGCCGCTGCGAAGGGAGAACACCGGAACGGCCACACCCGCGCCGCGGAAGCCCGGACGGTCGAATTTCGGCTGCTGGTGGCAGCGCGGGAACGGGCATCCTTCAGGAGCGTCGATCCAGCTGTCATCTATCTCCTCGCCTTTCTTCAGACCCTTCGCGCTGTGGTTATCCCATTCCATGCGGACGATAAGCCCGTCATACATCACCGCGTAGAAATAGTCGCTCAGATCGGCGGAGTCCGCCTCCGCCTGCCAGATGTTGCCTTCTCTCCAGCTCATGGGATATCTGTTATCCCTGCCGATCAGCCACAGCGTCTCACCCCAGGCCGTATCGTATTTGATTCTGACTGTATGTGTCATTCCTTAAGTTATTTGAACTGTACGGCAAATCCGCCGCCCGGTGCCATGCGCACCTTAAGCGTATCGTCCGCCGTCACTGTTTTTGTTGTTATTTCGTATGCTTTTTCATTGGTGTAGCAGTCAGCGTCGGCCGCATCGGCATAGATTACGGCCGTATGAGTGCCCTCGCCCAGGAAATCGAGCTTTATGTCGAATTCCCTTGCATTTTCGTCAGTCACGCCGCCAAGATACCATTTGCCGTCCTTCTTGCCCTTGCGTGCCACTATGATGTAATCCATAGGCTCGGCATCGATATATACGCTCTCGCTCCAGTCGCACGGCACGTCCTTGATAAACTGGAATGCATCAAGATGCGCACGGTAGTGCTCCGGAGTATCGGCCGCCATCTGCAGGGGCGAATACATCGTAAGGTAAAGGCCGAGCTGTCCGCAGATGGTGCTGTTTACATGCGAATCATTGCCGCACCAGCTCTTGAGGTCCATCTCGAATATGCCGGGAGTATAATCCATAGGGCCGCCGTTCAGACGCGTGAACGGAAGAATTGCCGTATGGCCTGGCTTTATGCCGCCGAATGCCTGATATTCCGTGCCCATGGCGCTTTCGTTTCCGACAAGGTTAGGATACGTGCGGCAAAGGCCTGTAGGGCGGACCGCCTCATGCGCGTTCACCATAATATGATGCTTAGCGGCTTCCTTGACCGCATAAAGGTAATGGTTCACCATCCACTGGCTGTAATGATACTGGCCCTCTGGAAGGATATTGCCCACATAGCCTGACTTGACGGCGTCATAGCCGTATTCGTTCATCAGCTTGTATGCGGCCTCCATATGGCGCTCATAGTTTCTCGGGCTGGAAGATGTCTCATGATGCATCATCAGCTTTATGCCCTTCTTGTGCGCATATTCGTTCAATGCCTTGATATCGAAATCAGGATAAGGCGTGACGAAATCGAACACATAGTCCTTGTTGCAGTTTGCCCAGTCTTCCCAGCCTATGTTCCAGCCCTCGACAAGAAGCTGGTCAAAGCCGTTCTCCGCCGCGAAATCAATGTACTCGCGCACCTTTTCATTGTTGGCGCCGTGACGTCCGTGAGGCGTCGCCGCCGAATAGTCGGACTCCCCGAGCTTCACGGACTGGAAATCGCGGGTATAGTCCCATGTGCTCGCGCCTGCGATCATCTCCCACCATACGCCCATGTACTTGGTAGGGTGAATCCATGAGACATCCTCAAGCGCGCAAGGCTCGTTAAGGTTCAGTATCATGCGGCTTTGCAGCTGCTCCGCGCCGCTGCGAGCCACCTGCACCGTACGCCACGGGGTCCGGAAAGGAGTCTGGATCTGTCCTTTCCAGCCGTCAGCGCCGGGAGTGAGTGCGGAAACGAGCGTATGCGTCTTGCCGTCCACGCTCAGGTGCATGCAGGGATAATCAACAAGAGCCGCCTCGTGAATGTTCACGTAAAGGCCGTTGCGCATCTTCATCTGCAGGGAAGTCTGCACTGAGGAATCGTCTATGTACGTGCGTGAGGAATTGTCGCGTACCGCATCAGGCAAAAGCGACTGAATCTCAGACAGTCTTGACTCCGTGTATTCATACTCCTGGGAGTCGTAGTCGGCTACAATCCACCATGCGGTGCAGTCGTCCGCCATCCTGAACTCTGACAGTTCGTCCTTTATCACCATGTATCCGTGCTTCTGGTCTGCCGGGAACTCGTAACGGAAAGCGAGGCCGTCATTGAACAGGCGGAAACGGATGTCCAGCTTGTTCTGCCGCCCGTCTTTGTCCGCAGGCTGCTCCAGCTTCACGAGAAGTTCGTTGTAATTGTTGCGTATCTCGCTCTCCTCGCCCCATACAGGAGTCCATGTTCCGTCAAACGAGGATGTGGAGATATCGGTTACGGAGAAACCGTCATGCATGCTGAAACAAGGCCGGCTGTCATATTTCACGGCCTTGCCGTCCTTGCCGAAAGTGACTTCTGTCGCCTTAAGCACGCCTCTCATCTCAAAACCGAGGGATGAAGGCAGCACGACATCAGTGCCTTCGCATTTCAGGCTGTACTGCGGCGTACCGTTATCAGCAAGAAGGAAATTCATGGACAGCTTGCCGTCCGGAGAAGTCATTTCGCCCATTACGCGGGCCTCGTGTGCGTTGCCGCATGACACGAGAATCATGGCAGCGGACAGGACATTGACTATTTTTTTCATATTGCAAATATAAACTTATTTATGCATTATTAAAGCCGAAAGGCGCGGAATTGTGATTTTTCCGTCGGAAACGACCGTATTTTCAACCAAAGCGCCGTCATAAGCGGCAAGTACGTATTCTCCGGCAGGAACGGAAAGCTCCTGAGCGGCGCCGGATCCGTTGAATGCGACGATAATCTCGCCCCACGGATCTCCGCACAAGGTGCCGTCTATCCTGAAAGCCACGAGACAATCGCCGTCCGCAGGCAGGAACTCAAGAGCCTCACGCACAAGTACCGCGCTGCCCATGTGGAAAGCCTTGTGGGCCTTGCGGATGGCGATGATGCCGCGTATGTACTCGAACACATCCCTGTGTTCCTCCTTGAGGCGCCACTCTATGGCATTCACGCTGTCCGGGCTTTCGAACGAATTGTGAACCATTTTTTTCGAGCGCAGGAACTCGTCTCCCCCGTAGATGAAAGGAATGCCCTGCGAAACGAGCACAATCGTCTCCGCCAGTTTCACCGCCCTTTCCCTGTCGCTTTCAGGGCCCTTGAGATTGTTTTTCACACGGTCACCCAGACACATGTCGTCATGGCAGCTAACGTAGGAAATCATCTGCACCGGTTCAGCCGCCCAGCCGTCAATAGCGCCCTTTATGCCGAACCTGATATTGTCCTCATGACCCGGAACGCCGCACAGGAACGCCCCGACGCTGTCATCATTGAACGGGCCGCGTACGGCATCGCGCATCTCGTCGCCGAAAGCGGCGATACGCGGCATTTTGTACATCACGTTCTTCAGAGCCTGGCGCTCAGGTTCTATTGCGCAGGTGCCGCCTGTCCAGCCCTCGCCGTAAATGAAGATGTCCGGATCCACCCTGTCCACCGCCTCGCGTATGGCATTCATGGTCTCGATGTCATGTATTCCCATAAGGTCAAAGCGGAAGCCGTCGATATGATACTCACGTATCCAATAGAGCACCGATTCTATCATGTATGCGCGCATCATTTCCTTCTCGCTGGCGGTCTCGTTTCCGCAGCCCGAGCCGTTGGAATAGCTGCCGTCCGCATTGAAACGGTAGAAATAACCGGGAGCGGTAAGGTCGAAATTGCTGTCGCCGGTAGTCGAGGTGTGGTTGTACACTACATCCAGCACGACGCGAAGGCCGTGCCTGTGCATGCTCTGCACCATCTGCTTGAATTCGCGTATGCGTGCATAAGGGTCGGCCGGGTCGGTGCTGTATCGTCCCTCCGGCACGTTGTAGTTCAGCGGATCATACCCCCAGTTGTAAGGATTGGCGATCTCGTCGCCGTCCGAATCGAACGACGGCAGGATATGCACGTGCGTAACCCCGAGGTCCGCGATATGGCTTATGCCGGCCTCCTCCGTCCATGCAAGGTAGAGACCCTTGTATTTCATGCCGCTGTCATCGGATTTGCTGAAATCGCGGTGGTGGGTCTCGTACACTATGATGTCGTCATAGCCTTTCAGTTCAGGAGATCTGTCATCCTCCCAGCCCTCCGGATCGGTAGCCCTCATGTCGATGATGGCGGCACGGCGGCCGTTCAGTCCCACCGCCTTCGCGTTGATGCCCGGACACTCGGACAGCCATTTTCCGTCCTGGAAGATCCGGAATGTATAGAATCTGTCCATCAGGTCGCCCTTGACGGCAGTTTTCCAGTATCCGCCTGGACATTTCTTCATTTTTTGAGTATGGAAAGGCGAATCTGAAGCCATGTCCTTGCCGCCGTCTGCGGTAGCAAGGCCGCCGAAACCCCTGTACACCGCTCCGTCCTCATAAAGCGATACGAGCACTGAATCCGCGTCTGGCGCCCAAAGCCTGAATTCCGTAGCCTGCGGAGTATAGCTGCATTCGTTGAAATCCGCTTTTCCCGCGCATGAGCAAAGGACAGCCGCAGCTGCTATCAATATTGTTTTTTTCATTTTCCGAACTCTATTATAAGCGCTGATTTGGCAGGAACAGTGACTTCCGCCGGATTTACTTTAAGGCCGCTTGCCACGTCAGTTCCCTCGGCAGGCAGGCGCGAGGTGATCTCGCTGTAATACTCCCACGGAACGGAAGTCTCCTGGCCGCGGTTGTTGACGAACACGAACACAGTTTCGGAATCCGTGTAGCGGAAATACGCGTAGGTATTGTTCCTGCCTATGAAATGGAGAGTGTTTCCGTTGTGCACCGCATCGGATGTCTTTCTCCAGCAGAAAAGCGTCCTGCAATAGTCGTGGCATTCCTTCATCACGGGATCCGAAGCCCAGTTGTCAGGGAACATTACCCTCAGGCCGCCATGTCCCTGCGACAGGTCGCGGCTGCGGAGCATAAGCTCGTCGCCTGCGAAAATCTGCGGATAGCCGCGCAGCGTTGCCATAAGCGCCATTACCTCTTTCAGTTTGGCCGGATCTCCTTTCACGACGTCGCCGATACGCTCGGTATCGTGATTGCCCGGGAATATCATTATATTGCGCACGTCGTTCAGATACACGTCATTGGCTATGCTGTCATATACTTTCGTGATACCTTCGTCCCAGTACTCGCGGTCGGTGTTGATGCCGTTGCATATCGCGCTGTGCAGGCAGAAGTCCATCACCGAAGGCAGATAGCTGTTGAAGCCGTCCCTGTTCGGGTTGTCAGCCTGGAAATAGGCCACCTGCGGCACATTGTTGCTCCATACCTCGCCCACTATGTTGATATTCGGATATTCGTTCCTCACGCTTTTGCACCACTGTGCCATAGGATATTTCTCATTGTACGGATACGTGTCCACGCGAAGTCCGTCAAGGTCCGCATACTCTATCCACCATACCGCCCACTGCTTGAAATACTGGAGGACGAAAGGATTGTCCAGGTTCATGTCCGGCATGGACGTGTCGAACCAGCCTCCTTCCATATTGGCCTTATCGGCCTGCGAGGCGTAAGGGTCATTCTGCAGGCTGAAAGCACAGTTGCTGTGGGTGTACTCCGGCCATACGTGGATCCAGTCCGCGAAAGGCAGGTCGCTCATCCAGCGGTGGGCGCTGCCGCAATGGTTCGGCACGGCGTCCATGATCATTTTCAGGCCCTTGCCGTGCATCGTCCGCACCAGATTCCTGTAATCCTCGTTGCTGCCGAAGCGGGAGTCGATGGAATAATAATCCGAACATGCGTAGCCGTGATAGCTGGCCTCGGCCTGATTGTCCTCGAGAAGAGGCGTGCACCAGATTGCGGTCATGCCGAGATCGGCTATATAGTCAAGATGATCTGCAATGCCATCGATATCGCCGCCGTGACGGCCGAAAAACGCGTCATAATCCGCTTTTTCCGCCGTATCAGGAGTATTGTCATTTCCTTTGTTTCCGTTGCTGAAACGGTCGGGCATCAGAAGATAGATCGCATCCTCCGTGCCGAAGCTGAGGCGCTGCGCGCTGCCCTCGCGGCGCTTGTCCAGACGGTATTCCTTCTTGAACATGCTGCCGTCGGGAGTTGTAAAGACAAGGTTGAATACGCCCGCAGCGGCATCCGGAGCGATGCTGACATCCACGAACAGGTAATTAGGGCTGTCGGGCTTCGTCACTTTCGTGACTTTCACGCCTTTTGCCCCTGCGGCCGAAACCGTGCATTCCGATATTCCCTTGCCGTAAACCATAAGCTGCAGATCCGTTTTCATTCCGGTCCACCAGCAAGGAGGCTCCACTCTTGAAATCTGTTCAGGCGTAGCGTCCGGAACAGAGCTGAGATCCGCATTCTGCGCGCATGAAGAGAGCAGAAGCGCGAAAGAAAGGATTATAAACGATTTTTTCATATTATATTTTGTCATTTGATATTTACATGCGATGATTTGAGACCTGAGGCCGTAACCGTGGCGGTGACAGGCACATTCCTGTCCGTACGTCTCACGATGAACGTCAGCTTGCCGCTGAACAGATGCATCTGCGGATTCCTGAAGCTCTCCAGACAGCAAGGGTCGCCGTTGGCTATCGCCTCGAACCGTCCTCCGCCCTTTACGTCAACCTTCACCAGACGGTCATCCGCAGGGCACGGATTTCCGTCCTTGTCGCACACGCTCACCTCCACATACACGAGTTCCCCGTCAGGAGACGAAACAACACTTGCGGACAGGCTCCTCGCCTTTCCTGCCGTTCTCACCGTACGGTTCTCCGCTTCTGTGCCGTCCGCATTGAAAGCCGTCACCTTTATCTCGCCTTTCTGATAGACGACATCATCCCATATCAGTCGGAAGCGTTCCATTCCTCCGGCGGCATGCGAGCGTCTGCCCATTGAAACCCCGTTCACAAAGAGTTCCGCGGAAGGATACGATGTATATACATATACCGGGGTCTTCTCTCCCTCGCGTCCGGGCCATGTCCAGTGCGGCAGCACATGCAGGGTCGGAGATTCCGTATTCCAGATGCTGCGGTACAGGTAATATCTGTCTTTAGGTATAGAGGCCAGATCTATTATTCCGAACAGGGACGAATGGCTTGGCCATGCGTCAGTATCATAAGGGGAAGGCTCGCCCAGATAGTCGAAGCCTGTCCACACGAACTGTCCCATCATCCATGGATAATCCTCGTCCGCGGCGAAATCCCAGTCAGGGAGATTGCTCCATACGCAATGTTCCGTATCGTATGAGCCGCTCTGATGATCGGCGGACATAATGTCGGCTCCGGTCCTTACAGGAAAATGGTATACTCCGCGCGAACTTACTGTCGAAGCGGTCTCGCTGCCAAGGATCACTCCCTGTGGCAAGAGAGGGTATGCCTGAAGATAGCGGTCCGTCTTGTAGTTGAATCCGGGAACGTCCAGCAGGGCCGCGAAACCGTTGTTCATTACTGCGTCGAACTGGTCCATGCCGCAGGTCACCGGACGTGTGGGGTCCAGCCTGTGGCAGATATCCTGCAGGCAAGAGGCCACTTCGCGGCCGCCCTCGGCCCACTGCGAAGGCACCTCGTTGCCTATGCTCCACATCACTACCGACGGGTTGTTGCGGTAATGCAGCAGCATGTTCTCCATATCGCGGCCGGCCCACTCATTGAAATATCGGTGATAGCCGTTCTCGCATTTCGGGGCGTCCCATTCGTCGAAAGGCTCCAGCATGAGCATGAAACCCATTTCGTCACACAGGCGCACAAGCTCCTCGGCCGGCATGTTGTGGGAGGTACGTATCGCATTGCAGCCCATATCTTTCAGCATCTCCAGCTGATGGCGTATAGCATCCTCGCTCACGGCAGCCCCCAAAGGACCGAGATCGTGGTGCAGGCACACGCCTTTGAACATGGTACGCTTTCCGTTCAGGAAAAATCCCCTCTCGGGAACAACCTCTATCCTGCGGATGCCGAATACAGTCCTCGCCTCATCCCGCAACATGCCGCCGGCGGCGATATCTATGCGTCCCCGCTCCGGATACTGTCCCCACTCAGTAACGACCGCACCGCCGGTCATGACGGAAGTCACCGCCGTGTAAAGATACGGGGTATCGGGCGACCACATCACCGGCTCCGGAACAGTCAGGTTCTGCACAAGTTCAATTCCCGGAATCATCATTCTCGTATCGGTCCGGGACGCCACCTCCGCGCCGCCGGCGTCATAAATCACCGTCTTCAGCGTCACGGCCTCCCCGTCGGCAAGACCCTCCACACGGGTAGCGACCCTTACGGTCGCGCCGCAGGCATCCGCAAACGGAGTGCGCACGCATGTCCCCCATACCGGCACGTGTACCGCAGGCTGCGATATCAGCCGCACCTTGCGGTAAAGCCCGGCTCCCGGATACCAGCGGCTGCTCTGCTCCCTGTTCTCCAGAAAGACCGTCACATTGTTTCTGCCGTTTGTCAGAAAAGAGCTTATATCGACAACGAACGAATTGTAGCCGTAAGGCCACTCGCCTGCCTTCTGTCCGTTTACAAAGACCTGGGCCTCGCTCATGGCCCCGTCAAAGAGCAGGCTGTACCTCCTGCCCTCCTCTTTCTCTATATCTATGATTGTGCTGTAACAGCCCTTTCCCATGTATGGAAGTCCTCCGCTGCGTCCTGTTTTCCAGCTCGCCGCGGTCTCGCCGTTCTGCACCACAGCCACGTTCTGAAGGTCATTGTTCCTGTCGAACGGGCCGTAAATTGCCCAGTCATGCGGAATCGTGACATCCTGCCACCCGATTTCCGCATTCATGTCATGATCCCTGCGGAACCGCCAGTCACTTATCAGCATTTCCTCTGTAATGCCCCCGGACTCCGTCATGTGAGCCGGTTCTGTAATGTCATCGGCCCGCATAAGCGCCGCGGACAGCAGAAGCAACGGTATCGGTAATAAAATCTTTTTCATCCGTAAATGTATATAGCCGGTTTACAGGCTTTTTAATCAGTCAGTGTATGCCGCAGTGTTCCGGAACCGTATTCCTGGACGTCAATTTCCGGCAGCCGTCCTGAACGGATCCATAGCAGCCGTAGCCTTTCCGCCCGAAAATGCGCCGTAGTCATAGCCGTTGCGCGATTTCTCGCTTTCCGGCTCCCACAGGAATATTCCCTGAAAGAAATCCATGCCGGCCGTATTGTCCATAATGTACTGCAGGGCGGCCTTCGCCTTTTCCGGCTCCGATGCCGGCATGCCGAACTCCACGAACATGACAGGCTTTTTATAGGTGTTATACAGGGTCCTGAGATAATTTACAGCCGCATGCGTCTTTGTCTCCCATGCAGGATACGACGAACCCTCCCAATACGAAGGATACAGCGAAAGGCCAATGATGTCGAACCTCGCGCCGCTTTTCACGGCAAGGTCGTAGAACCATTTCACGGTCTCTGTTTTCCAGGCATTGTCGATATGCAGGACCACACTGGCATCAGGATATACCTCTTTCACGGCCTTTGCGCCGGCATTGAACACTTTCACGAAATCAGCCGCATCCTGGCCTTTCACGCGGCATGTCTCCCAAAGCATGCCGTTCGTGACCTCATTGCCGACCTGCACCCATCTGACATCTATGCCCTCTGCCTTCAAGGCGCTGAGCACGGAGGAGGTATGCTCTGCGACACGCTCCGCGAGAGCCGCGGCGCTGTGGTCCGTCCATGATGCAGGGACAGGCTGCTTGCCGGGATCCGCCCAGCCGTCGGCATAGTGGAAATCCACCATGAGGTCCATATCCAGATCCCTTACCCTCCGGCATTTCACAAGCAGGTCCTCAAGGCCGCAGTAACCGGCGCGTGTCTCGCCTGCTTTCGGGTCCACCCATACGCGGTGGCGTATGGCGTTGCAGCCGAGTTCCTTCATAAGGGCGGTGCATTCGCGCTCCTGCCCCTGCGCATTATAGAAACTGTAGCCATTGTCCTCCATCTGCGTCACCCAGCCAAGATCGGCTCCGCGCGCGAAAGAGATCACGGGTTCCGGTTCAGGCTTCGTCCCGGGGTCTGGTGCGGGAGAGTTTCCTCCGCAGGAACACAAAGCCCACAGGGCCGCTCCCGCACTGAGAATATAACGTTTCATATTATTTGCCGATATACTCCGATGTGACGTCCTTGTATGTGACGGTGCTGCCGCTTATCGCAGCCTCGTAGAACTTGTCGGAAGTGATACGCGTGATGTCGGCGGTCTGAGGCTTGCCAGAGCCCTGGTTGATGATGAAGTTGATATAATACTTCGGATCATTGATATCCACCGTCTGGGTATACCACTGCCTGCCTCCGATCTCCACTGTACCGCTCATCTGCTTGCCCGGCCAGTTGCCGTTCAGCTGGCTATTGTTGTTGCTGTCCCATATATAGAAATATACAGGGGTGAAGCTGCAGTTCACATGCAGCGTTGCCGTATGAGGCACGAAATCGCCTGTATACTCCTCTTTTTCTATGCGGGCCACGGTGGCATCCCATGAAGATCTGTTGCAGTCCGATGACACATAATATTTGTAATGGTATCCCGACAGAAGCTCCACGAATCCCGAAGCCGGCTTGTAAGAGGCGCATGCGGGACCTGAAACCACTATGAGCTTGCCGTTGCTGCCGCTCACCTGACGGGCCGCATAGCCCTGTGTGGAAGCGTTGGAAAGGTTCTGGTAGTTGCTGGTGTTTTTGATGCCCACGAGCTTGCGGGCCTCGATCATGAGCTTTATATCCTTTTTGTAAGCCATCCAGTGCTTGTAGAATACGCAAGGGGTGCCCGGATTGGCAAGAAGCCATGCGTTCACGGCGAGAGTGTCGCGGCGTATAGGGTCCTGAGGCGAGCCGGCGGAGCGGTACTCCGTATCGTGGTTCTCGACAAAGGTCACGGCATAGCGCCTGTATGTGCTGCTTGTCGCTGATGTTGCATCCAGGAGCTTGCCCCAGTTGTTGCCGGCGGCATCGCGGCAGGTATAGCGGAAGCAGAAGTCGAAGGCGCCGGACTGTATCTTGCCGTCCACTTTCGTACCGTCCATCCACCGCTGTACGACAGATGCCTGTCCGTCCCAGTACTCGCCTACTGAGAATTTCGGTTTCGCCGTGGAGTTGTACAGGCCTGTGAACGATGCGCTGTAGCCCTTCACCATATCATAGCGGAAGCCCTCATATCCCAGATCGTTCAGAAGGAAATCAAGGTACGCATGCACATATTCCTGCACGTTCTTGCTTTTGTGGTCGAGGTCGCGGCAGCCGTCCCAGCCCTCGCCCGTATCGGTATTCACGGAAAGGCTCACTCCCGCGGAAGCTGCGGCGGCCGCCGTATTGCCTCCGTCATCATCCTTCACGATGTCCGACGGAAGAAGCTGGTATTCCTTGCCCTTGTATGTCTCCTTCGGAAACTCGAACCAGCCGCTTGAAGTGTTGTGATGATTGATCACCACATCCGCGATCATGCCGGTACCCTTCTCCTTGTAGGTCCTGATAAGGCTGCGCAGCTGCTCCTCGCTGCCGAATGACGATCTGTGGTCGAAGAACATCAAAGGCATATAGCCCATGTTGTTATGGTCTCCGCAGTAACCGCTGTTAGGAATCCACATGAGCGAGAAATACGGAGCTATATCGTCCGCCTGCTCTTCCAGATACGTCCACTGCGTATCTCCGAAAGAGTCCCAGTAAAAGCCCTGGAGCATCACTCCGCCGTAATCCGCCGGCCATCCGCCCTCAGTTGTCTGGACAGGATCCGGTCCGGGAGGTTCAGGTGTGGGGTTCGGCTGTACAGGCGTGCATGAGGCAATCACGAGAATCACCGCAATAATAGAATAAACTTTCAAGAAAATAGACTTTGACATGGCTTGTGCTTAAGTTTTAAAATAAATCGGGGACAGGAGTCCTTATCAGGGGCTCCTGTCCAAAAGGAAAATCAATAGATCGATCCCGCATTCACCGAGAAGTCCAGGCTGACAGTATCCCACGCCGAAGCCGGAACAGGATCCTGATCGCCGCCGTCGCCACGGTAAACGATCTTGTAATCATATATGTTGAACTCCATTCTCCACCAGTCGGTATTGTAATAGTCACTTGCGGCATACATGCGCAGGTTGCCGTCATAGGTAATATCTATTTCAGCATACTCGCCATAGTAGTAGAACTCGTACTTGCCTGTATCCCATGAGCCGAAGCAGTCACCGATACCGTAGATCCTGGCTTTCTCCACATTCAGGACATTGTTCTCATAGTCGACGGCCATGAGGTAGATGCCATCCTCCGGTACGATGCAGTTGCCGTCCGCAACGCTGAAGCCGTTGCCGGTGCCGAGGCTTGTGAAATCGCCGCCGTCCCATGCTTTGGAGGTATTGAACTTGAAGCCTTCGTTAGCCTTGATGTAGGCCATAGTCCAGAACTTGGCCTGTGAACCGTTTACCTTCACCATCTCGAAGCAGTTGTCCCAGTTCCAGCCGCAGAAGTTGCCGATCATATAGCATTCGGAAGGATAAGCGCCAGGGTCCTCAGGATTATACACAGTTCCCTCCTCAGCCGTGCCGTACCTGGATGCGTTGAACTCGTACTCGTTCTTGTTGAGATCAAGGTAAACGCGCACTTTGCCTGCGCTCACGACGATATTGTCACCGCCCTGTGCGCATCCTGCACCGAAGTTCAGATCCCAGCTGTCATCGCAGGTGAACTTGAGCTCGTCACCGGCAGAGAACTCATAGTCGATGAAGAACTTATGGGTTGTAGCGTTGTACTGCATCTTGCATGCGGCGTCGCCGGCGTTCCAGCCGTTGAACGAACCTACGATACCGATGTTATCGAAACCGTATACCTTCTTCAGAACGAGGGACGACTTGTTGAACTCCCATTTGTAGAAACGTTTTGAGTAGCAAGAGATATTGGCGGAACCGCCGCTTGAAATAAGTTGTACGGAAGACGCCTCAGTATCAGGAGCAGGTGCGTCCTTGTCAAGGCCGTAATTGCATGACTCATCCCATGCGTTGGTGCCTGTCATCTTCCAGCCTTTGGCAGCATCCCACTGGTAATCAATAATTCCGGTGTAAACGGATGAGCCCTCGTAGTCATAAAGGAACTGCTCGATAGTATCGAAGCCCCATGCTCCGATAGAAGCGCCTGAACCGATGACCCATACGTGAGGATATACATCCGCATCGAGAAGATCAGCCGAATAAGGGGTGAATACAGCCGAAACCGCTTCGGAATAGACAGGCTCGCATATAGCGGCGCCCTTGTCGTTTTTAAGGAAAGCCTTGAGCACGAAATCCACTGAAACCGCCTTCTCAGCCTCGGCCTCGAGGTTCAGCAGGGCTGTATTGAGGTCCTTCTGGGCGAATGAAACGGTATAGGACGCGCCATCCTGGGAGAACGACGACTTTACGGCAGTGCCGTTGCCGTTGATACGGACCATAAGTTCATGTCCGCTTGGAATGGCCACGCCGAAATCGGCAGGAGTGTAGTCTACGGACAGATTGCTGCCGCTGAGCGAAAGCTCGCATCCTGTTACCGTACCGAGAACAGGCGCGACCGCCTTTTCAGGGTTATAGACAGCAACTGTTTCTTTCTGGCAGGAAGCGAATACGCCCGCCAAAGCTACTGCAATTGCAATTATTGATATTCTTTTCATAAATTTTCTCTTTTTGTCAGACTAATAAGGGATGTTCTGTGTAAGCTTGCCGTTGGCATTCACGTCGCTTGAGCAGAGAGGATAAAGGTTGTATTTGCTGTCCACGGCCTTGCCTTCCTTTACACCGCCTTTATAGTCCCAGAGGTACTCGTCGGTAGTGAACTGTCCGAAACGGATAAGGTCCTGGCGGCGTACAAGCTCGTGATAAAGCTCGCGTGCGCGCTCGTCGAGGATGTTCTGAGGATTCATAAGGCCGTCATCCAGACCCGCACGGTGGCGGATTGCACGGAATGCGGACGTACCGTCCACGCCGGAAGCTCCGCGTACCTGGCACTCGGCGAGCATGAGGTATGCGTCGGCAACGCGAAATACAGGGAAATCCGTATCCACGAAACCTGCCTCCTGGGCGGCTCCGCCGTCGTGCTTGATATTGCGGAATTTCATTGACTTGTAACCGCCGGACTTGAAGTCGGTAATGTCAGGGATATCCTTTCCGAGAGCGGTATAGAAGTGTGCGCGTACATCGCCGGCCTCGAATTTGTCGACGAAAGCCTTGGTAAGGGTAAGACCGCCCCAGCCTGATGAGATGCCCATCTGTCCGGCCGCATCCATATCGCCGCCTGTGCTTGCGAAGATGATGTAGTTGGTCGCACCGTATGAACGGATGTTTATGCCGTCCTGAGGCACACAGAAGATGATCTCGTCACCGCCGTAAGTGCTTGTCTTGGTGAAGAGATGGTTGTCTGCGCTGAAAAGATCGAGATAATTGTCATGAAGCGGATAGGTATCCATCAGCTCCTGACAGAGAGTGGCGCACTGCTGGAAATAGTCGGCGCTTTCGTCCTTCCATATCTTTGCGTTAAGATAGAGTTTCGCAAGAATCATCTTTACGGCACCCTGGTCGATACGGCCGTACTCGGTAGTGCCGGCCTCAGGAAGGGCGCTTGAACCGGAAATCAGGTCCTTGGCCTCTGTTTCCATCCATGCCCAGAGATCCGCGCGCTTGATCTGATCAGGACCCTCCGCACCGACGGAATTCTCCTCGGTGAAGAAAGGAACGTTGCCGAAAAGGTCGATTGCGTGGTAATAGCTCAGGAGACGGAGCGCGCGTGCCTCGGCGACATACTGTGCCTTCTGGGCGAACTCGAGAGTCGAGCTGTTCGACTGGCGGATGTACTCGTTGCAAAGACCTACCTGGAAGAAGATACGGTAGTAGGCTGCCGCCACGAATGTGTCTGAAGTACTCCAGCAGAGATTGTGAATATCATAAAGGGTCTGGTCATTCCAGCAAGTCACGGCCTCATCTGTCGACAGACACTGAAGATGGAACATTGCACGGATATACTGGCCGTAACCTCCGTCTACACCTGAAATGTCCGGATCGCCGTTCTCACCGCTTGATGAAGAACATGCAAGACCCTGGTAGCATTTCGCGAGAAGCTGGTTGAATGCCTCCGGTGAATTGAGGACGTCGCCCGGAAGCTTTATTGTCGGGTCAATCGGAGTGACCGTCAGATCTTGTATACATGACGTTGCCCCCATGATGAGTGCCGCGGAAACCGCTATGGCAGAAAATATTTTTTTCATAATCCTATCCTAATTAAAAGTTATACTTGACGCCAAGGATGAAAGTGCGGGGACGAGGATACATGTTGTT
>CAYLQE010000008.1:0-71628 GCA_964385835.1 uncultured Muribaculaceae bacterium
CCGTGAAGACGCATGTACAGCCCCCTTGCCAGCAGCAGGGCAAGCACCGCAGAAGAGGCTGTCTGCCACCATGGAATCCCTGCTGACCCGCCATGACAGCATCCGGAGGCCAGAGACCTGCCAAGCGGCATGGAGAACCACTCCGGCGGCAAAAGGCTGTCGGTCGCAAATCCGAAGATAAGTGCGCCAGAAAGTATTGTCAGCAAATATATGACAAGGGACCTGCGTCCGAGAGTTCTTGAAAGTATCATCATGGAAGCCACGTTTGTAGCCGGACCCGCCATAAGGAATACAAGCGCCGCGCCGGGGCTAAGCCCTTTCAGCATCAGGGCTGCGGCAATCGGAATCGAGCCGGTCGCGCACACGTACATCGGAGCGGCCGCAAGAAGGACGACAAACATATTCAGGAACCTGTTTCCCGCATAAGAGGTAAAGAAACCGTCCGGAACGAAGACGGTTATAAGCCCGGCGATGAAAAGCCCGGCGATAAGCCAGCGTCCTATATCCTGTATCATGTCGCCGAAACCGTATTTCAGGGCGGCCCTGCATTTGTCAATAAAACCGGGAGCCTCGGCAAGCTCAGGTGCGGCGCATGGAGCGGCTGCGGCCCGGGCTTCATTCCTGCCCTTGTCCAGAACGTTCACCGCCAGGCCTCCGAACAGTCCTGTAACCAGCGCGGCGACCGGCCTCAATATGGCGAAAGGCAGTCCGAAGACCGACCAGGTAGCAGCAATGGAATCCACACCTGTCTGGGGAGTCGCTATAAGAAAGGCTGTCACCGCCCCTTTCGAAGCCCCGTCCTTTCTCATGCCCACCGCCGTAGGGATAACTCCGCACGAACAGAGAGGCAGCGGAACTCCTATGGCAATGCTAAGCAGGACGGATCTTGCATCATTGCCGCCGAGCCATCTGCGGTACAGCCGGCCGGGCACGAAAGCATGAAGGATACCTGCTATCAGAAAGCCGAGCAGCAGGTAAGGCGCCATCTCTACAAAGAGCCACACGAACGGCATAATGTAATCATCAATCATAAGCTGTCAATGGATTTGCGCCCCGGAACGCAGCTGTTCCGGAATTCTTTCGGCGACATGCCGGTAATCTGCTTGAACTGCGCGCTCAGATGCGGGGCGGATGAATAACCGAGTTCATAGGCTGTCTCCGAAACGGTCTTCTCCCCGTAGCGCAGGAATTCCTTTGCCCTTTCTATCTTCACGGACAGCAGGTAATTCTCCACAGTACGGCCCTCCACATTGATGAACAGCTTGCGCAAGGTACTGTAGGACAAGCCCACGGACTCCTGCAGATAATCAGGAAGCGACAGGCCCCGGAGCATTCCGGCCTTGTTGAAGACAAGATCCACAATCGCGTTCTTTATCTTCTCGCAGATACGGACCTCCCTGTCGACTAAGATTTCGAATCCCTCCGCCTCCAGTTTCCGCTCAAATTCAATATACAGGGTATCGGAAATGCTGTCGCACGCAAGCACGCACTCGCCGAGACGTACTTCGGTGACAGGAAGCCCGACAGATTCCGCGATACGCCTCACGGCTGAGACGCACCTCGGGCATACCATATTCTTTATAAAGACAACCATACTGCAAATTTAATCATCGCTCAGGACAAAAACGTACATAATCTGGCAATAAACGTAAGTTCCTGAACCGTGCCTGCAAATATAGCCGTTTTCGGGTTCATGCAATGCCCCATAGCAGGCCGGAATTTTGGAAATGCGACAAAAAACATTACCTTTGTGTGTTTTGTATACTTATATATTATTATGAAAATGAAGAAAATACCGGTATTTGTCATGATTCTGGCCCTTATGGGCGCGGCATTGAGCTGCAAGGACGGTATCATTGACGACACCGACGGAAACAGCCAGGTCACAGACGGAAAAGGCGACGGGGACAATGATAACGATGGCAGGAATGACAAAGACGATGACAGCTCCGGCGAAAGCGGAGACACGTTCGTTTTCGGCTCCACAGGCGACCTTTCCTCCGATGACGATATAGCAAACACGAAGTTCACACGCAAGATAAGCATAACTTACTCGGCTTCGGGAACCGCTACTGTAAAGGGGGATTCAAAAGGATATGTCAAGGTCAGCGGCAACAAGGTGACGGTAAACAATACCGGCAGCGAATGCATCGTATACGAGCTTTCGGGAACTGCGGATGACGGTTTTTTCAAGCTGTACGGCACCAAGAAACAGGCCATACTCCTGAACGGGGTGAAACTCACGAACAAGTCAGGGGCGGCTATCAACAACCAGAACAAGAAACGCACGTTCGTCATGATCGAGGGCGAAAATACCCTTGCGGACGGCAAATCATACTCCGGGACCGCCGGCGAGGATGAGAAGGCGGCATTTTTCAGCGAAGGACAGCTCATATTCAGCGGCAAAGGCACGCTTGAGGTGAACGCTTCGGGCAAATCCGGAATAACCAGCGACGACTACATCCGCATAATGGATAGTCCTGCAATAAACGTAACCTCGTCTGCCGGGCACGCGCTCAGGGGCAAGGATGCGGTAATCGTCGATTCAGGAAACATCAAGGCAAAGGCGACGGCAAATATGAAGAAAGGCTTCAGCTCCGACAGTCTCGTGGTCTTCAACGGCGGCACCACGCATATCGAGGTCACAGGCTCCACTGCCAGCGAAAACGGAGAATACACGAGCCCTGCCGGCGTCAAGGCCGACAAACTTTTCTATATGAACGGCGGATCGCTTGAAATCGTATGCAGCGGTTCGGGCTCAAAAGGAATCAGCGTGGGAACGAATGATACCGCAAATGACTGCAAGGCATATTTCAAAGGCGGCGAGATCGACATCAAGTCAAGCGGATCATATTATACATCGGGCGGCGGCTCGGCATCAAAAGGCATAAAGGTCGGTAAAAAGATCGCAAACGGCAACAGGTCATACATTTATACCGGCGACATGTATATAAGCGGAGGACTGATTACAGTCAGCTGCACCGGTTCCTCATCTTCAAGGGACGGAGGAAATGAGGCGATAGAGAGCAAAGGCGTGATAGACATCACGGGAGGAGAGGTGTTCGCATATTCAAGCTCCGACGACGCCATCAATTCAGCCGATGACTTTACCGTTTCCGACGGTTATGTGTGCGGCATTTCCACGGCGAACGACGGCCTCGATGCCAACGGCAACTTCTATGTCAAGGGAGGAGTCGTATATGCCGCCGGCGCATCATCCCCTGAACTCGGAATAGACGCGAATTCGGAGGAAAACAAGAAGCTCTATGTAACAGGCGGAATCATGTTCGTGACAGGAGGCCTTGAAAGAGGCGCGAGCCTTACGCAGAAATGCTATTCGGCATCGTCATTCAGCAAAAACGCGTGGTACGGACTTACCGTAGGCTCCGAAGTATATGCATTCAAGACTTCTTCTGCAAGCGGCACGCCGCTGGTCGTGTCAGGCCCTTCGACTCCGGTACTGAAATCAGGCGTGACGGTTTCCGGAGGCACCGGAATTTTCAATGGTTACGGCAATCGCGGCTGCATTCTAAGCGGCGGTTCCAATGTCAGCCTGAGCAGCTATACCGCCAGCAGCGGCGGAGGCGGATGGCCCGGCGGCCAGCCGTAGCCAATCTGCGCAATAGCGAACGGCAGTATACATATTTGCATGGTAACTATCCCGGAAGCGTATGACAGCCGTAAGGTCCGGAGAGTAATAAAAGCGACAGCACCCAGTCAAAGGTGCTGCCGCTTTTATTACAATATTTTGCCAAGCTGCCACAAATAATGGTCTATTTCCTTTGGAGCTCATGCGCAAAAAGCCTGTGTTTGTGATAGAGTCTGAAAAGTGTAATATTTATGCTGCAAGAAATGCCTTGATGAAGATTTCCTTTGAGCCGTCAAGTACATTTTATTGTACTTTATCTTGATTGCATCAGATTTTCTAATTACCTTTGCACAAAAGTACATTATATCATACTATGGAATTGAAAGATATCATGAAGCAACGACGGGAAACGCTGTCCTTGACACAGCAGGATCTCGCTGAGATGGCGCAGGTCGGACTTGCCACGGTCAAGGATATTGAACGGGGCAAAGGAAATCCCGCGCTGAATACAGTACAGAAAATTCTTGAAGTGCTTGGCATTGAAATAGAATACCACATTCGCCAAACAGTATAATACTTTTTAGAGATGAGACAGCTGGCAGTTTATTACAATGATACAGAAGCGGGGATTCTTACGGAGAAATCTCCCGGAGCCGGGTATACTTTCCAATATAAGGAAGAATACCTTAATTCTGCAATGCCGCCGGTTTCAGCGACATTGCCTAAGCAAAGCACAGCTTATAATTCCGTGCAACTTTTTCCTTTTTTTTCAAATATGCTTCCCGAAGGTGCCAACCGTAGGGTTATATGCCGTTCATTAAGAATTGATGAGAATGATTTTTTCGGATTGCTTGAAGCCATGGCCGGCAAAGATTTTATCGGAGCGGTAAATATAAGGAGAATTGGCAATGATTGAAATTAAAAACTGTCCGTCAACCTTGCAGGCAGGGTTGGAAGCGTACAGCCCCCAAGCTATCAAAACACTCTTTGGAGGAACAAAAGTCAGCCCGGTTCTCGGTTTTGACATTGACGGGTTAAGGAACGTCGGCGAGATCGCCGATGCGATGCACCGTATATCGGTATCCGGCGTACAGGAGAAATTCCCGGCGATAATCAAATCGGGAGAAATCCGAATTGCAAGCGATAATGAACGCTCGACGCATATTCTGAAACCTGCGC
Source organism: uncultured Muribaculaceae bacterium (assembly GCA_964385835.1). Lineage (GTDB taxonomy): Bacteria > Bacteroidota > Bacteroidia > Bacteroidales > UBA932 > Cryptobacteroides. The sequence goes on from CAYLQE010000008.1 coordinate 4,769, forward strand.
CCTGGGACAGAACGCTGCATGACCGCAAACTCATTCCTGCCAATGAACATCTGACAATGCAGATAGCATCGCAGGTCTATGGCATCCTGACTGCTGCAAACGGATTATGCTTTACTCCAAAAGGACAGCCTGTATACATCACACGTCGTTTTGACATTCTGCCTGACGGTTCAAAACTACCGATGGAAGATTTTGCCTCATTAATCGGCAAGAATGAACTGACCGCAGGACAGCAATTCAAATATAACGGCAGCTACGAGGATATTGCTAAAGCGATTAAAGCAAATGTAGCCGCATGGATGGTGGATATGGAGCGTTTTTATGAGCTGGTGGTTTTCAACTATATATACGCCAACGGTGATGCGCATCTCAAAAACTTCTCTCTCATATTGACCGGACAGGACTATCGCCTGGCACCTGCTTATGACCTTCTTAACACCAGTCTTCATGTAAACGGAGATGATCTTGGGCTTGACGGAGGCTTGTCAACTGAGATTGGAAAAAGCGATGTGATGGAGCGGACCGGACACCCATGCCGGCTTGATTTTGAGCGATTCGGCAATAAGATTGGCTTGGTCAAAAGACGTATGGATAAAATCCTCGATAAATACACTTCATTGCCGGAAAGTGCCACAAGCCTTATAGCCCGGAGCTTTCTCCCGGATAAGGCTAAACGCAGTTATACGCGTACCGTCAATGAAAGGATCAGCCGTTTCAACAGAGAATCGGAATGACACTCTCACAATCCATGGATCCGGCGGAGGCGGATGGCCCGGCGGCCGGCCGTAGCCAATCTGCGCAATAGCGAACGGCCACAGCTACCGTAAATGATACTCCCTCTGCAAGTCATTGACTTGCAGAGGGAGTATCGCTAAAGGCCGCAGCCTTACGGATGCACGGATGAATATAATCCGCAGGTGAGGGTGTCGAGCGGGATTTCCTTATAAATCATTTCGTAGCCGGTAGAATCGCCGTTCAGGCTCTCCTCATAGTAAAAGGCGATGTTGCCGTTTTTCTGCTGCACCATGGTGGAATATGCTGATTCCGTGTCCGAAATCCGGTATCCGATATTCCAGCCGGCTGCGAAGGTCTCCGGAGTAATATCCTGAAGTGCAGAGCAGGATGTTCCGGATCCGGTGCCGGAAGTTATCTCCTTGCACCATACCCCGACATTCGTGCGTCCCGGCCCGAAAGGCACCGACTGCAATGCGATGAATGTCTCCGCCCCGTCAGCCTTGCGTATAGCCGGAATAATCAGGATCTCGCCGTTGCATGCATTGTCGAGCGCCGTACATCCGTTGTTCTCCGCTCCCGAGAACGCCGCCTCTCCCCACGTGCCCTTTCCTGCCGCGGTATCGGTATAGGTGAAGATATTGAAATACCGTCCTCCGCCGGTTCTGGTGCTGAGCACTACCCTGCCGTCCGGCAGTTCCTCGCATTTGGGTTCGTCACCGTCAGTCGCAGGCAGATCATCCGCAGTACCGAGAATATTCCACGTGCGCCCGAAATCATCGCTGTACAGGACCCTGTTGCCGTTAGGACGCGCGGCTATCGCCGCATAAAGGCGGTAATGGCTGCCGGCCTTCACCATCCGGCTCTGGCAGATCTTTCCAGAGCCTGCGAAACAGCTCTCCACGCATCCGGCGGAACTGTCATCGAAAAGCGAATACACGGATTCGGTAATTTCTTCCCAGGGCGTCCATGTGGCACCGTTGTCAAAACTCCTTATCACCGCAATGCGGTTCGGATTCCGCCTGTTGGTCGTACTGTGCCAGTACACTGTTTCTCCGCATACTGTAATCACCATTATTTCAGGACTTTCACGGTCCGCCACGATAGCTGCGTCGCCGAATCCGCAATCCACCGCGCCCGAAACGCCGGTTCCCTCCACAAGTACGAATTCATCTCCCCAGCTCGCGCCGTTATCACGGGAAAAGCGGCCATGAATGTCAACGCGTCCGAATCCGATGTCGCCGCGGCAGTGGCGGTAGTCCGCGAGCGCAAGCAACGTCCCGTCGTTCAGGACGGCAATCGCCGGAATACGGTAAGGAATGTCTTCTGCATTGCCGCTTGTAAAAAGCGTATGCGAACTTGGTTTCTCCTGCCTTGAACACGACAGTGAAGATACAGCGGCAAAAACAAGCGCGGCGGCACAGATCAGCGCGGCAGCCACGGAGAACAGTGTTTTATTCATAACGGACATTGCTTTTTTATAAAACGGGAAACGTAAATCTAAGCCTCTTCGTCGTAAAGACGGTTGAAAAGCGGAAGGAACTGCCGTTCATCTGCGAAGATACGGCGCAGCTGTTCGAGACGGAAGGCATTCGGGCTGTCCGGAATCCAGATCTTCAGATATCCGCCCGGCCCGTATTTCTCACGGATGTGCGATACGGTGCGCTTATAATGCCCTTCGCGGTCAAGACCGGGATAATGGTCCAGACTGTACTGGACCGTGCGGCGCACGATAGTTTCAGGGTCGATGAAGCGGTCGGCCTCGGCCACGACCAACCCGTACTTCGAGCGAGGCTCCGACGCATTCGACGCGCGGTGGTCCTCGACAGCCTCCACCATCACCGCAATCTGCTCCGGCGTGAAATGCGCGCGTATGAATTCATCGGCAGCAAGGATTCTGCCCGAGTCGATATGATGCCTCTCACGCCCGTTCACAAGTCCCAGGTCATGAAACGCGGCCACGGCATATACCATGTCACGGTCAAGTTCCGGCATTTTCCGGGCAAGTTCCATACTTTGCGCGATCACCATGCGCACATGATCCTCGCGGTGCGCCTTGTCGAAAGCGGCATAGCGCGGAATTATATATCGCTCCGCATATTCTACGATACCCATGTCCTTTCAGAATTTCATTGAAATCGACAGGCCGGCGGCTGTCTTGTAACCCGCATTCGCACCGGTGGAAACAGGGGCGACCCATGGAGACCATTTGAGTTCTATGCCTGAATCAAAGCCCGAAGCCCTCATGTCGCGGGCGTACATATTCTTGATTTTCATCATCTGCACGGCATCCACCGTAGACCACAGATGTGTTACGAAGGCTCCGAGACCGCCTGCCACTGTCATTATAAGACCTGCATCGAACATATAGACATTAAGATCGTCAAGGCTGCAGGCTATTGTTATGGTACCGGCGGCAAGAAGGGCACAGAATCCGAACTCTACGCTGCAAAAGACGGTACCTCGTGCACGCTCTCCCATAGTCTTCTGGGCCAGTCCGGGCACAAGCCCGTTCAAGCGCCACTGATTAAAATACGGATCACCCGGCATAGGCCCGTCCCATGAATCAGTCCTGTATATCTGCTTCAGCTCTTCGTAACTCATGCCAGGACGCAGATTTTCAGCCGAAACGGCATACAGCCCGTCTGCATTACGGAAATATCCGTCATAAGCGGAGCAAGAACCGTCATTCTGAAAGTCCCCGGCAGAATCCGCTCCTGAGGATATGCGGTTTATCTCCTCGACCGTACCGTTACGATAGGTAATCGACAGGACATCCGCCATGTTTACAGAGAGGACAGATCCGTCGGGGCTGTCTATGGCATTATATCTGATTTCATTTTCCGATATACTGGTAATCAAGGCTTTCAGTTCTTCTCCATTTCTGAGCCTGATGATATCCTGAGCCGCCAGTGAGCCCCCTGAAATGCACAGCAGCAACAGCGCCGCGAAAAAACCTGCCGTCCTTTTCATAATCTGCAAATATAAATATGACTGAACATCCATAAACTTAACAAAATCCGGAAACATTACCAGATAACCCGTAAATATACAAAATATTATCTTTGTCGGGAACGTTTTACCGGATATTCACGTATATTCTTGAATTTCAGGGAAAATAAAGCCTAAAAAGTTCTTTTCCTTTCTGAAAGGAACCTTTTCAACAGAAACGCCATGAAATATGGAAAGGTATAAAAACTGCCGTTGAATCCGATATTCCTGTGCGCGAATTTTATGCCGTACTTTATATCCGGATATCTATCATCGCGCAGCAGATTGTTCAACGAGGCCGTAGCCCCGTCCTTGGCCTTTACTTCCACAGGAATTAGCGAATCGGCATCCCTTACGAAGAAATCCATTTCAAGAGACGGCCTGTCGCTATTGTAATAGAACAGCCGGTATCCCTGCTTCACAAGCATATCCCCGACAATATTCTCATATATAGCGCCTTTATATGTTCCGAGATTCTTGTTGGCCCTAAGATCCTCCTGCGACTCCTCGTCGAGCGATGCGATAAGCAGTCCCGTGTCTTTATAGTATATCTTGTAAAGTTTAGGGTCATAATTTCCTTTAAGCGGAAGTTCCGGATGGCTCATGCAATGGCAGATATTGACAACCCCGGCATCTGCAAGCCAATCCACACACCCGGCATAATCCCTGTTCCGCGCATTCCGGCCTATCCTGGTAATCTGGAAACGCTTGTTTTCCTTTGCGAGAAACACGGAAATATTGTTATAGACTGCCTTTATCTTCGCTTTGTCCAATCCCACGGCATATTTGGTTATATCTTCTTCATAGTCAGCCAGCAGCTGCCTCTGTATCTCCAGAGTGGAACTGAAATTCCTGTTTCTGACATATGTGCTCACCACTTCAGGCATTCCGCCGACAATCACATAATCACGGAAAAGCTCCGAAAGAACATCCATCTGCAAAGAAGACAGAGGCTTGATATCCGCCATATTCCTGTAAAGGTCCTCTACAAACTCATCCGTATATCCGTTCGCCCAAAGGAATTCCTCGAAATCCATGGAATGCATCTCGCAGTCCTCTTTATAGCCGACACTGTTCGACTCGATTTCATTATAGCTGATACCCATTAATGAACCGGAACATATAACGTCGAAGCGTCCGTCAAGTTTGAAAAATTTCAACGACGTAGCGCAATTGGGACATGCCTGAAGCTCATCGAAGAAAAAAAGCGTATCTCCGGGTATGAATACAAGGTCAGGATTCAACAATGAAATGTTCCTGAGTATATTGTCCACCTCGAAGCCGTCATCGAAAATGGCTCTGTATTTCTTTTGCTCGACAAAATTGATTTCGATAACATTCTTGTAGTTTTGAGAAGCAAACCACTGCACAGAGCGTGTTTTTCCGATCTGCCGCGCTCCCTTGACAATAAGAGGCTTCCTTTCGGAATTGGCTTTCCAAGCCGCTAAATAAGCATCTATTTTCCGTCTAAGCAATCCATCCATAACTTAAATCTTTGATTATTACCTGCAAAGATAGAAATTTTCACACTTTCCGCACTATTTAGGGCGGTATTTTTCACATTTTCCATGCTTTTTCAGGGTGAAATTTCACATAATCCGTACTTTTCAGGAATAGATTTTCACACTTTCCGTGCTTTTTGAATGCAAAATTTCACACTTTCCGGATTTTCCGCCGGCAGCGCAAGGGTCCTGCGGCAAAGCACAAAGTTCTGCGCAAAAGCACAAGAGTTCGTTCTGCGGCAGCGGCGACGGCAGAGTGCCAGTTTTCCGGCATGACTCAAATAGTCTGCCATGACAGCACAAAGTCCTGCAACAAAAGCGAAAGATTCGGCAGCAAAAGCGCAAGGGTCTTGCGGCAAAGCACAAAGTTCTGCAGCAACGACGCATAGATTTTCCGGCAGCAAATCCTACAGATCCACAACGGTTTCCAGCCTGATGTCACATGCCGAGGCGCCGGTCATTATCCTGAACTGTCCGAAATCCCTTACCCAGTCATGGCGGACCGGATCATAATGCGAGAATTCGCCGTACGGAATATGCACAGTCACCCGGGCCGACTCCTTTGGCGCCAGCCTTGTCTTCACATAGCCTTTGAGTTCATGCGATGGCTTCACCACAGGCGAACCAGGCTGTGAGACATATACCTGCGCGACCTCGCTTGCCGTGCTTTTGCCTGTATTCGTGACGGTGAACGTTACATCCACGCCGTCGCCGGACTTCTCCACGGAAAGCCCCGAGTAGCCGAATGACGAATATGTGAGTCCGAATCCGAAAGGAAACTCAGGCTGCACCCCGAAGTGTTCCATTCCCCTGTAGCCGAGAAAGATGCCCTCCCTGTATTCAGCGAAAGGATATTTCAGGTGCCATTTGCTTTTCCTGTCTATAGGGCTGTTGACGGCATAGCTTTCATAAGCCGGATTCTTCTCCAGCGTGCCCCAGAACGTGAACGGAAGGCGTCCCGACGGCGACGCTTTTCCGGAAAGCAGATCCGCCAATGCAGTTCCTCCCTCCTGGCCTGGATACCATGCCATTATAAGCGCCCCGACCTTGCCGATCCATAGATTCACATCCACCTCGCCGCCCGAATATACGACGGCAACGGTATTCCTGTTGGCCTCCGCCACCTTGCATATCAGTTCATCCTGTCCCTCGGGCAACGAATATGTACGGTCTGAATACTCTCCCTCGCTTTTCTCATCGAAGCCTACCCCGAGTATTACGGCATGCGCGCGCCGGATAGCCTCCATGTCCGGATTCTCCCAGTCCATCGCCTCTACATTATAGCCTTTGAGGGCGGCGAGGCCGGAATACAGCGTGGTGTTCCTGCCCTCTATAGGATTCATGGCTCCGCTTCCTCCGCCGAAAGGCACTTTCATGGCATTCGGGCCGAGCACTATGATCTTCTTGGAAGATTTCCTGAGCGGAAGCACGGAATCGTTTTTCAGCATCACGGGGCCTTCCAGAGCCGCGGCGAGCGCACATGCCCTTGAATACGGACTATCCTCGGGAATGGTCTCATCCTTCACCGGATTGTCCAGGAAACCGTACGAAATGACGGTCTGAAGTATGTGCACGCATTTCTCGTCTATGAACCTTTCATCAATGACACCGTTATCTACGAGCGTCTTCACATTTTCGTATCCGCTGACATATCCCCTCGGCATCTCGAGGTCGAGCCCGCTTGTAAGGCTGCCCATTGAGCTGTATGTGGATGTCCAGTCGGACATAACGATGCCCTCGAAGCCCCATTTGCGCAGGTTGTCCCTTATAAGCCACGGATTTTCCGCGGCATGGGTGCCGTTTACCGGGTTGTAGCTTGTCATGACGCATGCCACATCGCCCTGTACGACGGCTTTCCGGAATGCAGGGAAATATATCTCGTTCATCGTACGCTCGTCTGCATTGGAGCTTACGCTGTGCCTGTCGTATTCCTGATTATTGAGCGCGAAATGCTTTATCGTCGACATGACGCCCTTTTCCTGAATGCCTGTAATGTATGCGAGAGCCGTCTCCGACGCGAGGTACGGATCCTCTCCATAGTATTCGAAGTTGCGTCCGCAAAGCGCCGCCCTGTAGATGTTTACCCCGGGGCACAGCATTATGGCGACCCCTCGTGCGCGTGCATCTGTTCCTATGCCGCTGCCCACGCCATGGACTATGTCCTTGTTCCACGATGCGGCCAGGGATATGCCGCATGGATAATAGGTGCTGCGGGTTTTGTTTCTCACGCCCTGCGGACCGTCGGCCATCCTTATCTCAGGTATGCCGAGACGTTCAATAGGGAAAATATGGAAGCCGTCGTCATAGGCGGCGGTGCGGTTCTTGTCTCCGTGTATGAGGGTGCATTTTTCCTGCAGTGTCATCTGTGACACGATTGCACGCGCACGGGCACGCGCTTCATCGTCAATCCGCGGACCGGCAAGGCATACAGCCGGTATTCCGGCAATAATAAGTGTTATGAATGATAAACGTTTCATTTTATAAGGATTTCAAAAAGTTTTTCAGAATTTCTGAGGCCGGACGGTGAAGGCCGAACCGTTGTAATAATATGATTTCATCGCTATTCCCGAGCCCTCGTCCCATATATAATAGTCCGTGCAGGAGCTCACCGACTCCCTGTTTGCCATGGCGGTCCAGTAATACCCGAACTCGCCCGTCTTGTCCGGCACGTCAGGCTGCATGTCATACCACCTTGCGCCGGCCTTTATGAATGAGTGCGTGCCCGAGGCCCTTATGACAAGTATATCCGCCGGGTTAGGGACATGATATCCCGGAGGGCACGGGTCGTACATGGTCTTGGTCCGTGGTGTAACCCTCAAGGTCCGGTCCTGCTCGCGCCGCGCTCCCTTGCACCACAGTGCCGCCGTTTCACCGCTCATCCATCTCCCTGAACGGACTATGAATGTCTGCGGATGCGACGCAGCGAATTCCGGAGACGCTTTTCCCGGGGCGGACAATTTTATGGCCCCTGTCTGAGGGAAAGGATCTTTCCTGCCCCATTGATAGAACAGTCCGTTTCTCCCGCTGTCCTGAAGCTGCGGAGCATCGGCGCCAAGATTGCGGTCCAGGAACACTATTCCAGACATGGAGGTGTCGGCGGCCTGAGTCATCCATATATGCCAGGACCATATACATTCGCCATCGAGGCACAGCGGGCCTGAATAAAGCGCGATCACCGCATTTCCATAGACTTTTGCGGCGGTGGTCCTGAAACATACCGTGCCGTTCTCAAAGCTCACGGATTCCAGCTCGATGACATCGGCATCCTGCCACAGCAGCCTGACGCCCCTGACATTTTCAGGACGGATTGCCGTATCCTCTCCGTACGGGGCGATGCCGTTTCCTTTGACAGTCGCGTCAAAGCAGTATAGCTGCGCTCCGGGAGGCACCATATAGCAGTTGGCGGTTTCTTTCTCCGAGAGATTCACGGGGAGATTCGCAGGTCCGGAGGCCGCGTAAAGGCCGCACAGGCAAAATTCAATGCAAAATGCCAGGCAAGAAACAAAGCAAAAAAGTCTTTTCATGATGTTCAGTCCACAATATTACCGTTCATATCTACCCATGCCTCGCCGTTATAGACAAGGAGCCGGCCAAGGTCCGTATCGAAATACGTCTGCACGTATGTCGGCACGTATGTAAGCCTTTCCGCAGTGCTGCCGCCCAGCGCGTGCGCGGAATTGCGTGTCTTGAAGCGGTGTCCGCTTCCCTTTTCCCAATACTGTATGTCGACGGCGTTTTCCTTGCTGAGGGACTTCGTATTGGCTGCGAAGGTGATGTTTCCGCACCATGTGCCGGGGATAACCTCCCTTGCTGGCAGTACCGGAGCCAGGGTGCCGTTCTCATTGTCACGGAATTCCATCGTATGGGAGATCATATCGACGCACTGGCGGCCCGCGTTGTTGGGATCGCGTGATTCGCCGCACTGGTTGAACAGCGGCAGGGCGCAGCAAAGCTCTTCACTGCAGTTGATAAGGGTTATCGGATGTTCCCAGACTCCCCATTCCGCACGCGGATAATTGCCGAACGTATAGCCGTAATAGCTTTTGTACGCGAGAAGTCCGATACATACGGTGTGCTCACCTCCCATCTGGAAGCCCTCATAGAAGCCGCTTGCGATAATATCCTTCCAGAACTGCCCGACACCGTTGGTGTTCACGTTCTGGCCCCTGATACCGACGGAACCCTCTTCCGGAATCACGCCGGCACCGCTGCCCTCAGCCCTCAGGTAAAGATTCTCCAGGATTGCCCCGAAACAGCGGAACAGGTTAATGCATATCACCTTATGCCTGCAATCCGGGAGCGTGACCGAGAAATTCATAAGTTTCGCGTCATTCTTGTTGCGGCCTATGTTGTCCGAGAACAGCATCACGCATACCTGTTCGCCCTCCTTAAGGCCGTCATAGGCAGCGGCACTGACCCTGAATTCCACGTTTATGTTCTTTCTCGGGCGGATCTTCGAGCGGCCTTCGAACACAAGGCTCTCTATTTCAGGAAACTTTATGGCAGTGCGGTGGGTGGCGTCATGGTAAAGGTGGAACCCGTCAATATGATAAGTGCCGTCGCACAGTACTATGTGGACGCTTTCCCTGCTGTTTCCGTCGAACCTGTCAAGGACTTTCTGGATAGTCAGCTCGTCGTGCGAACCGCTGCATACTATGTCAGCGGAGGCCTTGTCGGATTCGGAAGAGTCGGACGCCGCGACAATTACCGTCCCGGCAAAGCACAGGCAGGATATGCCGGCGCTCAGGATACAGGATAAAATTCTTCTTTTCATGGTCTTTATGTCGTCTGGATTGCTTATATGGCACGTCCCAAAGTAAAGGGAATGGACATTCCTCCGTCGACAGGAATATCCGCACCGGTAATATAACGGCTCTCAGGGGAGCACAGCAGAAGGATCATGGGAGCGACATCCGCGCACTTCCCTACGAAACCGGCAGGAATGGAGCTTTCTATCTTTTTCCTGAATGTCCCGTCAGCGATTGCTGCGGCATTGCGTGCCGTATCGATCGCCCCGGGAGCGACATTGTTGACGGTGATGCCGTCAGCGGCAAGACTGACGGAGAGCGTCCGCACGAGATTGCACTGCGCCGCCTTTGTCGCCGCATATACGGCCATAGAGGTGTTGGGCCTGATCTGCTGCACGCTGCCGACAGTGACTATCCTTCCCCATTTTCTCTCACGCATGGCAGGCACGCAGGACTGGATCAGGGCCAGCGAAGCACGCACATTGACATGCATCTGTATGTCGAACTCTTCGTATGCGATGTTTTCCCAGACATTGGCCAGCTGTACGGAAGCATTGAGGACCAGGATATCCACGGACACGCCGTTTGCCTCCGCCCATGCCCCGAAATCCTCCCTCAGCGTATCGGAAGCCAGGTCATATTTCCAGGTAAGGAAATCCGCACCCGCTTTTTCAAGCGCCCGGACCGTTTCCATGGCCGTTTCATCATTTGAACGCCAGTTGATGATTACCCTGGCTCCGTGAGCGGCAAGAAGAACGGCGGTCTCGCGTCCTATTCCCTGCCCGCTGCCGGTGACCAGAGCTGTTTTTCCTTTTAAATCAAACATAGTTTCAGATTTTGTCTTTATTGAATGTGAATACTCTTGCACAGAAGATCGCCATTGCTCCGGCCGCCGCGAATACGGAGAGCGCGGCCATTGACGTTCTCGGAGAAAAGGCATCGTTCAGAAAGCCCGCCACTACTGGGCCGGCCGCTCCCATTATACAGCCGCCGCAGCCGAAAAGCCCCGTGCCTGCCGCGCGGAAACGCGGATCTATGACATCGAAAAGGGCAGCATACAGATTCGAGTCATATACGCCTGTGGCAAAGCCGAACATCAGTATGGCGGCTATCATCAGCGCCAGATTCCTGGAATATGACATGATCAGGATGAAAGGTATGCAGAGAATCATGCCCGCAAGCTCCACTTCCAGACGTATGCCCGGCCTGCATGGCTTCAGGGCATCCGAGGCCCGTCCGCCGAGAATCGCGCCGGCGAAAGCCCCGAGATAGAACCAGAACACTCCGTGAAATACCGCCTGCGACGTATCCATGTCGGGAAACGACCTTGTCATGAATATCGGCGCCCAGGCCTTGAACGCATAGGTTATGATAAGATAACATCCCAGGCCTGCCATGAGTATAAGGCACGAGGGCTTCTCCGCAAAGGCCTTTAAAGCCTCTGTGACAGAGACGGTTCCCATATCGCCTTTATCCTGAGGCGGCGTTTTGAGCGAGAACGCGATCACCGCGGCCCATGCAATGCCTGCCGCTCCGAAAATAAGGAACGGATATCTCCAGCCGCTTTCCCCGGATCCGGCAAGGAAACCGCTTGATACGGAACATACCACGATTCCGGCATATATCGCCGCCTGGCAGATAGAGAATGCCGTTCCGCACGTATCGTCATGATAGCGGCTTATCAGCGGATGTGTCGCAGGGGGCATCAGAGACTGGCCTACGGCATTTACAATTCCGTATGTAACGAGAAGCGGTCCCAGCCCTGTGGCGAATCCGGAGGCGAATATGCCTGCGGAAAACATAAGCGAGCCGGCAACCAGCACGCGCTTCCTGTCGAGAAGATCGGCGGCAAATCCGGCGAAAGGCATGAAAAGTCCGAGTATCAGGGTGCACATGCTGCTTATAAGACCGAGCCGGGCATCACTCACGCCGTCTGAGGCGAAACAGGCCTTGATCTGCGGAAGCACTGCCGGATATATCTGGCGCGTGCCTTGTGACAGAAAACATGCTACGGAAACCACAAGCAGCACCACCCATTTATAACCGGACTTTTCTTTCACTGTCATTATATTTTACAATATAAAATACATTACTGTTAAACATGCAGTTACGCAAATTTGACAAAAAATTAGCTTATTTTTAATTTATTTTGCAGTCAGTTTTATATTATAAAAAATGATAAAAGTCATCAATAAGGCACTTAACATTCTCGAGCTGTTAGCATCCGAGCAGGACAGGGAATTCAAGCTCGGAGAAATCGCGGACACGCTTGGCATGGACCACGGTACATGCGCGAATATACTCAAGACTCTTCTGCTGCGGGGATATGCCATGAAAGAAGGGCCGAGGCAGGGCTATAAATTCGGATATATGCCTTACAAGATCACGAACTCCAATATCAACAATGAGGAGCTTACGACGATAGCGAGGGACGAGATAGACAGGCTGGCGAACAGGCTCAACGAAAGCGTCATACTTTCATGCATCAAGAACGACAAGCGTATAGTCCTGTATTATGCGACACCTGACAACGTGCAGATCAAGAATATAGAGAAAAAGATATATCCGGCCAACACAGGCAGGGTGATAATCGCCAATTACCCTCCTGCCATAATGGAAAAATGCCTCATACGCCTCGGCCTGCCCTCAAAATACGAATGGCCCGAGATTTACGAATCCGAGAATCCGAAAGGAGAGCTTATCAACAGGCTGACGGCCATAAAGCTGGCAGGATACTCGATCCATCACGACAGCAACGGGCTCGTAGGAGTCGCGGCTCCCCTGTTCAAAGAAAGGCACATAGTCGGAAGCGTCGGAGTATATATGCCGAAATACCGCTATCAGGGAGAGGGATATATCCTTGAACAGGTCCTGAACACCGCGAAAATCATAAACGCGAAGATAGGACTCATCTACAATGAGAGCAGGCTTTTCTGCATGCAGCAGTAAAGTCATACGGCAGACCCATCTTTACGTCCTTGTTAATGCTTTCATCAGGGCCGGAGCCGTGCCGGCCCTGAAAAATGGTTATTCGCAGAGATATGTGCCGGTAACGGTGACGCCCTCCGAACCTGCCGCAAATCCTGACTTGTAGATATACGATGCGGTATTCATGTTTTCAGACGTGATTGCCGTGCCTGTCAGGCTTCCGCCGACGCCGCAGTTGCTGATGGTGCCCTTTGTCCAGGTATATCCCAGGATAACGGCGATTTTCTCCGTCGTCACCGTACCGCTTTTGCTGATCTCGGATCTGCTGCTGCAGCTTTCCATATCCAGCGCTCCCGAGCCCGTATATCCGGCTATTCCTCCGATCTGGGCCTGGGCGCAGGTTACTCCTCCGGCAATCGTAAGGCTGATGTCGCCCCTGTTATGGACGTTATGGAACCTGGCGGCCTTGTTTGTCGTGCTTCCGCAGGCGCCGCCTATCCTTATGAGCTTTTTCTGGGCCGAATTGACGGTAATGTTGCCGTAGTTGTAACATGGAGCCGCGGCGGATGAGTTATACCCTATCTTTCCGCCTCTGGACAGGTTTCCGACCAGGCCTCCGATTCTGAAATCTTCGCTTGAAGAATTGTTAGCCGACGTTCCGTTTATATTGATGTCGCCGTTGTTCGTGACGTTCTGAAGGATATATCCGCCTTCCGTGCCGCCGTCTCCGGTAAAGCCTATGATGCCGCCGATATCCACCCTGTTGCCGGCATCGGTGCCGTAATCCAACTTGCCGCTGTTCACGGAATCTGAGATAACGGAACTGTCAGACATGAGGCTGCCGACAAGTCCGCCGAAATAAACATATTTTGCAGTATTTCCGCAACAATTGAGGTCTGCGGCATTGCTTGAGCCGGAGATCTTTGCAGTACCGGAGCAGCAAGCAGACAGTCCGCCTATGTAAAGGACAGTTTCGGTAGGCGTACCGCATGTTATCACGCCGCTGTTTTCCGAATCGAGGATCTCCGAGCCGGTGGCTTCGAGCTTGCCGGCCAGTCCACCCGTATAAACGGCGGCACCCTTTGAGGCAAGAGACCTTATCTCACCTTCATTCTTGCAATTACGCAATTGCAGGACCCCGGACGAGAGGCCGCAGATTCCGGCGATCATATATGATCCTGAGGCGATAGTTTCCGAGGCCTCCACATTACCATAGTTCACGCACCGTTCGTATGTCACATGCTGGGTATTGCATCCTGAAATGCCTGCCGCGTACACATAGACTCCCGGATGGGCCGCTACCGTCACCGCTCCGTAATTCCGGCAGGAGGTAAGTTCCGCCGTCGAAGCCGCCTGCGTTGCTCCCACGATACCGCCGGTACGCAAAGTGGAGCTGCCGCTTATCGTGCCGCTTCTGAAAGTTACGGCCGCATGGTTCTCGCAATCTGTAAAAGGCACGCCGTTGGTCGCACCCACGATGCCGCCTATGTGATAATTATGGCCGACATTCAGGCCGTCGACCTCAATGGAGCCGTAAGTCTTTACATTGACGATCTTGGAATCCGGCCTGGTTGCAGCCGCGATGCTGCCCGAAGGATATGCATACTGTGCAAGGATTCCTATGCCGTAATCATTTTTCAGCTTTTCACCGTTCGCCCCGTCAGTCACGATATCCGCCTCTATAACGAGGTCCTTCACTTCCGCGCTGCGCAGATTGCAGAAAAGAGGACAACTCAGGCCTGAAATCCTGTGGCCATGGCCGTCGAACAGGCCGAGAAAATCATTGGCAGGGACATACTGCTCCGCTTCCTTCTCCGTAAGGGCGATATCCGCATTGAGGTTCACTACATCCCATGCGGTGTACTTCGCTCTCTGCTTCGCCCACTTTATAAGGTCGGCCGCGGTATCTATCTCATATATGAAGAACGAGCCGAGACCCACGCCTGCGCTGCGTCCGAAAGAAATGTCGGCTTTCTTGGAAACCGTGACTTCCTCACCGGAAGTATTGGTGAAAGTAATGGAGAACTCCTTTATCGAGCCCGGAATGACAGATATATAATATGTACCTGCCTCGAATGCCTCTCCCTCAGGAAGCAGGGTCGCTGTAGGCTCCGCTTCTTCGCCGGCAGCCGGATTCAGAGGGGAAGCGGAAAGGTCCATGGTGAACACGCCTGTCAGATTCTCATCCTTTCCTGTCGCCTCGACAACCACTTTCGTGATATCGGTGCGCGGTATTGCAATCTCGACAAGGGAAACGCAGTTCTTGAACTGGAGAATGTTTGAATTGCTTTTGCATGCGGTCACCATTGCTCCCGGAGCGACATTCTGCCCTGAGGCGAGCTTCTGCACCGGAGGCACGGACGCCTTGAGCAAGTCGCCATCGAAAACATTGTCTTCCGCGTATGGATACACGGCATAAAAAGGCGCGCCGCCGATGATGTCCTCAGCCTTGAAAGTGCCCTTTGAGGCGTCCATAAGAGTGCAAGGCACGTTTGCATCCTCGGATGTGGTCACGCCTATGGCATCGCCGGCCACCCATACAGGGGTACGGTTTTCATTAAGGTCCGTTTTCGTGACGCTTTCGAATTCGGCCGTGAAGACCTTCGTATCTGGCTCCGGTACAGGTTTCGTTCCGTCCGGAGCAATCTCCTTCGCGCAGGACGCTGCAAGTACAAATGCAGGCACTGCAAGTAAAATAATCTGTAAATTTCTTTTCATTGTTTTATCCTCCATTTGTTACCAGTCAAATTCGTCGAACTCACCGAACTTCTCGTTCAGGTCCGGATCCGTCTCAAGGTTTCCGGAACTGCACATCACAGCGCACTCAGGTATTTTATCCGATATCACCCACGGCGCAAGATAAGGTTGTTTAATTGATTTATGACACATAATTATGATGATTATTTGAATTTCAGCATTACCCTTACAGGCACATGGTCCGACGGCAGCCAGTCCAGGCCGTCGGCCTGATTGCGGTATGTGGTAAAGTATGTCCTGTATCCGTTTACGGAAAATCCGGAGCTGTAGACATGGTCTATCCTCCTGCCCTCGCCATAGCTGTAGTCAGCAGGGTTAAATCCGGGATTGGTGCCTCTTCTGATTGCAGCCGCGGCATCCAGGCAATCGTCGGCGAGAGCCTGTTCGAAGGCATTGGTCCAGCCTGTCGCGGAAAGTATCTCCTTGTAGCTTACATGGCCGCTCCACGTATTGAAATCGCCTGCCACGACAAACGGCAGCCCCTCGGCATTCACATATCCTATCTGTCTTACAAGGCTGCGGATGTTGCCCGCATTCAGGCATGATACGGTGGAAGCGAGGGATGAGGCCGCGTCGGTGCTGCGGATGTGAGGATGAGGGGCGAACCAGTAGAACTTTCTGTCTGTCAATATATCCCTGAATTTCGCCCATACGCAGCAGCGTGACTGGCCGGCGCTGTATACTGTGCCGTCCTTCGGATCGGTATAGCTGTAGAAGCCGGTCTTATTGTCCGTGATGATACGGTCTGTCTCCGGGTCGCAGAGCCAGAATATGCCGTCATCCAGCTTTTCAAAGCGGGTTTCCTTGAATATTATTCCCGGGCAATAACTCATCTCGTAATATTTGAGGAATGTGCCGTTATGGTATGAATTCTTTTTCGTGACCCACGAATAGCCGGAAAGCATTTTCTTAAGGTCGCTGACCTCCGTGTCGCCCAATTCGTTCAGAGTCATGATATCGCAGTCCATATCCATGACGATAGAGGCTACCGTAGCCTTTGCGGCATCCCAGGTGTTGTTGGGGCATGCGCTCCTGCCTGAGGCGGAAAGTATATTGTATGTGCCGGCAGTGAAAACCTGCGTATCGAAAAGGATATTTTCCTGATAGTCTTCAAGAGTGTACAAAGAGTTGTCCGGCCTGAATTCCGTATCTGGAAATGCATAGGCCTTTGCTGGCACAAGCTGCCTGCCGTCCGGGAAAAGCCTGTACAGCGCATACCTGTCCCCGCTGTATACCTTCGCCTCGAGACCGCACGGGAAAGCGCCGGCAAGCACAGGAACATTCACGCACACGGGAGTGCCGGCAGGCAGTGGCAGCGGCTTGTCGAAAGCGATGTTTATTGCAGAGCCGTTGTCTCCGGCGGCGACATGGCTGCCGCTGAAGCGTCCGTTGAGGTATCCCATGCTGAAACTGCCGCTTATAGCCTCGCCGGAGACGGCTGAAAGCGTAATTCCGGTAATGGAGGCCGCGCCGGCGCTGTGGAATGTAAAGCCCAGCATGCAGCACAGGCTGTTCATTAAGGCAGGCTGCGGATATTCGCATGAGGCCCACATCGGAGCCGAGCTGCCGGGATAGCTGCCGTCCGTATAGGTCTGGTCCGGCGGTATGCGGAACGAAGCCGAGCCGTAATCCGCAGGCGTGCCTGCGTACAATATGTTCATGGCCTCTCCCTCAGCCGGATTGTAGCTGTCTACATGAAAATCGGCCGAGCTGCAAATGCCCTCCAGAGAGAGCGGGCGCGAAAGATGCCCGTTGACCGTTACCATATCCCCGTCTGTCCAGTATGTCTTGAATGCACCGTCCTCCTGCGCCACGGAAGTCCTGGTGTAACCGGCCAGGGTGACGCCTATCACGCAATCATCGGCCTTAGGAATCACGGGATACTGTTCCGGGACGCATGATGCGGCGGCGAGCAGCGCGAATGCCGCGTAAAATATCTTTTTGTCCATAGCTTGTCTTAATTCCAGAAATTATCGTCCGTCCAGATAAAGTTTTCGAGATTCGAACTCATGTTGCTGCTGGCAGTATCGCCGTACAGCCTTATCACATTCACCATGCCTGCCCTTACGGTAAGGCCTCCGGCAGGCACTGTCAGGCGCTTGGTGTACCTGAGTTCAGGATTCACCACGATCTGCACCGTCAGCACCTCGCCGTAAGGCAGATACATGTCCTCCCATGAGGTCATCATGTATGAATACAGCGTATGGTCCGCCGACAGGTCGACATTGCGCAGCTCCAGCTCCATGTCCGTGACCTTAGGCGAAGCGGGATCGTTTGTCGTATAGAAAACCGGGGTCCGCGCCGATATGACAAGGCGCCTGACCTCCGTCACTTCCTCAGGAAGCACTGCCGATACGGCCAGCACTCCGCTGCGCCTGCCTGCGGAGAAGTCCGCATGCGTGTAATCTGCAATCCCGCCGAGCATCGCGGTCCACTTCAGGTGCGAGGTGGAGGCGTTGCCGTCCTGCACCTGTCCCAGATAACTGCGCCCGAGAATGCTCTGCTCCGTACTGTATTCCGAGCCAGGATAAAGCACGCTGAAAGAAGTTCCGCTCACCGGGGAACCCTCGAATTCCGCGCTGTGGCCTGTGAATCCGTCGCATATGGTGAATACCGAGGTGTTGCCGCCTATCACGGCGAGCCTGTCGCCAGCCTCCCATCTCAGGGCGAGTCCGTCACCTTGCTCAGGCCTTTCAAATGCCACCTTGGAATTGCCTTCCGGCAGCATGGCGCTGATTTTCACGTTCTCCGCATGCTGTTTAGAACATGCGCACAACGCGGACAGGAACACGGCAGCAAATAAGGTTTTTACTTCAAGATTTGCCATTGTATTTTAATTGGATTATGATCTGAACCTCCCCATAGGCCGTTGTGCTGCTCGCACAGGATTTCCCATGTATCCACGCGGCTAAGGCCAGGGGTAAAGAATATATGGTCGATATGATAGCCGTTCATCGTCATCTTGCCGGCTGGAAGATAGCGGCCCATTGTTGGCATCTTCGGGTTCACGGCCTTTCTGGCGCGTGTCATCGCATCGCACAGGTACGGCCCGCCGGCAAGGTATTTCATGGCCGGATTCGCATCGGACGAGTTGTAGTCGCCTGTGCATACAGCCGGATATCCTCCCGCGATCTCGCGCACCTTCGATACGAGCAGACGCGCCGAGGTCATCATCGCCTCATAGCTTATGAAGTCGAAATGAGAGTTGAAGACAAAGAATATATTGCCGGAACTCCTGTCCCTGAATTTCGCCCAGATACACAGACGTGAGGATGCGCCGCCGAATCCGCGGGGCTTGCCCGGAACCTCCGTGTACCAGAACACGCCGTTGTCCAGCATCTCTATTTTCTCCTTTTTATAGAAAATGGAATTGGAGAAAGAATCCTTCTCAAGATCGGTGCAGGCGAAAATGCTGTCCCACCTGTCGCCGAGAGTGCGGCAGAGATCGTCATACTCAGGGCGGTAAGGCTCCTGGACGCCGACCACGTCGAAATCATGGGCGCGGAAAATCCCGTCCACATAGCCGAGACGCTCCTCCCACGGTTTCTTTTCACCGGCATTCCTGTATTCAATATTGAAAGAAGCGACTGTCAGAGGCTCGCCGGAAGGCTTCCCCTTTGACGACAGGTAAGGCTTGCTCTCTTTTGCGAAATCCGACGCACGCAGGGCCGCGACGGCCACCGCCGTATTGTTCTGGGCGAGGGAGTTCCGCACGGGCACTGCGGCGCTTATCTCCACCTCGCCCGTCTTCACCATCCGCACCTCGCACACGCTGCCGTCGTCGGGACGGTAACGGTACATTATGTATATGCTGCCGTTGCCCGGGGCGCAGATGCAAGGATCCGTGGCGCCCGCCCTGTCGTCCAGAATAAGATCCCCGTACCATGTCTGTCCCTCGTCTTCGGACAGATATGCGATCAGGCGGTCCGGCGTATAGAACAGTTCCTGATCCAGACGTCCGTTCTTCACTGTCATCCACCGTCCCGAAGGCAGCACCGCGGCCGCCGAAGGGGTGTCCGGCGCATAAATGAACTTGCGCAGGGGGCTCCAGTTCTGTCCGAAATCGCGTGAAACGCTGCACCAGCGCCACTGATACCCTGTGCCGCGCAGAAGCATCGCCAGCATGCCGTTCTTATACGGAAGTATGACAGGATCCGGATTCTCCGTGCGTATTTTCTCGTTCAGGACGATACCGGAAGGACGCGGATGCCAGCTTACGGCCTTGTCCATGGACATAAGCACCGTTATGCGCCCGTCTTGCTCCGTACATACAGGCAGCAGGGCCATTCCGTTGCGCATCACCACAGGAGCGCTGCTGCAGCTGCCGTCGGCTATCCTGCGGGCCGGCTCATTGCCGATACGCATCATCAGGGCGCCGTCCCGGCAATAGAACAGCCATATCCTGCCGCCGAATCCGCACCACAGCACAGGCATGGAAGCATTGGCTATCGTCTCCGCCTCCTCCCATGTCTGCCCGTCGTTTCCGGAGCGGAGCAGCATCACGGCGCCGTCCGCCTCCAGGGCACAGACAAGTTTACCCTCCGTATCCATTATCAATGATGCCGGACGCAGATTCCTTACATCCGGGCGCAGCGGGGCTGCGTTAAGGCATGTGCACAATGCGGCAATGCCCGCTATCATGAAAATTCTTCTGCCCATATTACCTGTATCTGACTGTTATGGTCCCGAAACTTACGTAAGACCATGAGTTCATATTCTGCCGCAGGGCGGCGTTGGCGCTGCCGTCCATCGCAAGGGTTGTCAGAGCCTTGCGTACCGGGCATATCCTGACATAGACCGTCTCCTGCCCGATCAGCGTGGACGGAAGTTCTACAATATGTTCCGTCATGCCTGTTCCTGCGGCGGCGGAGGTCACATAATGTACGTCCTCTATATCCTTTTCCCACCATGGCAGGGTCCTTATCTCTATATCAGGACATGCGGCACGCGCGAAGTGAACGTTGTCCGCAGAGACCTCCACGCCCCAGAAAGCGGGATTGAAGCGCGAGCAAATGGCGGAATTGCTTCCGCAAGAGAAAGAGAACGCAAGGAAGAGGCGCTGCGCGTCAAGGCCGGCCGCTGAGAATTTCAGAACCACCGCGCTGCCGCAGTCCTCGCCCCAGTTCCACCAGTTGCAGACCTGAGCCCTGATTTCCATGGCACCGTACAATATCTTGCCCTTGTCTCCTCTTGCCGGAGCGTCTTTCGGCTCCAGAACAGGATTGTTCAGGTCGAAGCCCCTGTATGTGGAACTTGTAAAGTCCAGGAACAGCTCTCCCTTTCCCTCGTCGGGAATCATTTTCTCGCGTGTGAACTTGTCCACAGGCCCCTCCGTCGTATTGAAAGCCTTCTTGCCGTCGTTCCAGTTCCATTCGCAGAGCGTCTTGAAAGCGGACTCCCCTTTCCATCCGAAATCGATATCGCTTTCTTCCAGAGGACGTATCTGCCAGCCCTCCACATGCCCGTAGCGCGGGTTTTCGCTGTCCACGAGAATGCCGCTGATGCTTCCGCGGCCCTGCGGCACTCCGGCGCCATGACGTCTCCACGGCGTCCTGGCATTGATAACCATGTACAGGGGATTCATTTCCGAATCGCAAAGCAGGCTCTGCCATGTATCCATGATATTGTTCGGGTAATACTGCCTGTTTTCGGCAATCGGGCGCGTATACTGCTCCAGCACGTTTATATACGCCCCGTCCTTGAAGACGAACTCGCAGTCCTCGACGGTCACCCATGTATGATAGTCCCGCGCCGTGAGTTCGGAAAGCCTTGCTGTCTTGCGGACTATATCGCCCGGAAGACCCGGAACCGCATGAAGTATGCAGCCGTTGGGAAGATTCTCGATGCTGAGCGCTCCTTTCGGCGTCATTCTGAGCACGGAGCCGGCAAGATCCAGGGTTATAAGCGAATAGCGGGCGGCTTTCATTCCCTCGGGGTTATAATGCATGAACACGAGCTTCGCACCGGCCGTACCGTCCTCGCTCTGGACGTATGCCGTGCGGTTGTTGTCACGCGAAGTGCTTGAACGCCATGTCATCTGGTATCCGTCCGCAAGATTAGGATGGCCCGGCTCGCTGGAAACGCGCACCTGCACGCTCAGAGAATCCGTCACGGCAAGACTCTCTCCCGGCCTTACCATGGAGCGGAGGGTGTCGAGGCTCACCTGACGTGCCGTGGCTGAAAGACAAGCCAGGCACAGCGCGGCAAATATGATTGCTGTCCTTTTCATTATCTGTTGTATCTGATTGCAAAGTAATTCATCGCGCTGTTAGCCTTGGAAGAAGAGCCGGCGGTGCCGTTGACATAGTCTGTGTCCATGTAGCCTGAGGCGGTATTGCCCTTGCGGCTTGAAGGGACAAGGCGTATATAGACATTTTCCTTGCCGAGCATTTCAAGAGGCAGGGCTATGTCAATAGGCTTGAAACCTGCGCTCTGCCAAGGCTGGGTGACAGTGTACAGCACGACGTCAGGCACCGTAAAATACGCTATGTCATGCCATGAGGCGTTCGCTGAGGCTGATTCCGCCCACTGCGCCTTCCACTGCACCGGACTTTTGGCCTCCTGGGAGGCGTTCAGCATCGAGAGCTGCATCGACAGGTGATCCGTGCTGATGCCGGCGGTGGAAAATCGCACGAGCCAGTATTCGGCCGCCTGAAGGCTGGTGTTCCACCAGTTTGATGACATCCATGCAAGCGCTATGGTGCTGTTTGCCGGCAGATTGCCTTTCTGCGGATCGAAACTGTAGCTTTTTCCATAGTCCGTACCGTCTTCCAGTATGATGCCGAATGCATTGGCATTGGTCTTGTTAGCCGTGCCGCACGGTCCAAGATAAGAAAAATCGTACACAGGAAAGGCATGCGTGTTGAAAACGTTCTGTACAGCGCCGGGATAGCTGTGATCCATTGTGCCGCTGCCGTATGTGGCGTTCCAGCTGTTGTCGTCGTTGCCCTGCACGAGATAGCGCCATTCGCATATCATTTCCGAAAAGCCGTCCTTGAAACTGTCGTTGAAATCGAAATCGGAGCGGCTCATGTGGCGGATCTGGTATCGTCCGATATTGCCGCACAGCTCTTCATCCGGATTGTCCTGATCCACGAAACGGCGGTATTTCTCATGTACTATCACGCCTGTAATGCTGCCGCTTCCGTAACCCATGCGGCTGCCGTCGCGGCGGTAGCCGCATGTCGTGTTTGTATAGACATACATGCTGGAGCCCTCGATATCGCGTATCAGCGACGGGAACTTCGTGAGCCTCTGGGCTTTGTACAGGAAAGTGTATCCCTCGTTAACCGGCGTGAGGCTGCCCTTGCGTACAGGCCACTCGCAATCCGTAAGGGTCACGCGGGTATATATGTCATCGTCATCAAGTTCCGACATGCGTTTCTTCTTCACCGGTATGACGGCAGGATCCACAGCCTCCGCGGATACGACGCGCGAACCTGCCATGCCGCTTATCGTGTACCTGAGCGGATCAGTCTCCTTTATAAGAGTCGCTCCTTCAAGGTTTATCACGGCTCTGGTATTGTTGTCCAGAATATTGTCCGCGGCGCTCGTGAATTCCACGGCGACGCCGTATCTTGCATCTAAGCTTTCCATATAGACCGTCTTGTGGCACACCGTGGTGTCTATCGTTGTGTATGAGGTCTGGATATTGTCGCCCGCATTGCCGCAGTTCCTGTCCGAAACGACAAATCCCTCCAGCGTATAGGCGTCGTTTATCACCACGCGTCCTCCGGCGGCAAGGTCCCTGAGCTCCCCGAATGTGATTTCATTGCCCACCTTGTTGCGGGAATTTGCCTGGGTGACGCGCAGGCTGCCGCCGAGGACATTGTTCCAGCCGTCGGTGTACTTCACCTCTATCACGGCCCTGCGTACCTTTTCCCCGTCAGGATTGTCATCCGTTGAAAGCACTATGCGTTCCGCTTCTATCCTCACGCTCCGGATCCAGTCAGGAGCCCCGGGGTCCAGATACACTTTCCTGAAACTCACTTCGGCAGGATCCACATTGCTGCTGATCTGCGCCACGGCATCCTCCCCGCCGTTGTATGCCACTATGCTTGCCGTAGTGATATCCAGATGCTCCTGATACGCGCCTTTCTGCTTTATGAGCACGGTATCCATACGGGCCTCCGTACACAGCACGAGGGAGGCCATCCGCCTCGCGCCGGAGTTCCCGCTCACATTCACTTCAATCGTGGCGTCGCCGTCGAATTCCGAAACTGACAGGCTTGCCCATGAGGGCGAACCGGCGATATAGGCCCTGCCCGGCATATTGGCGTAAACCTCCACCGCGGCCTGTCCGCCTGCGGCCTCTACCGTATATTCGTCCGCATCAGTGCCGAGTTCCTCCGGCCTTTGGAGCATCATATCATCGCACGCACAGGCGAAAAGCATGCAACATAATATTGATAAATACTTTTTCATCCTTAAAATCAGTTATATAGAACAGCCGCTTCACCGAAGCGTATAATATTGGAGCCTTTCGCAATCTTGCCGTCATAGGCGCTTGAACCGTCGGAGACAATGGCATTGTTGCCTGCCGCCCTGATGCGCACGAACACTTGCTTATGGCCGAGCAAAGAAGCCGGCAGGGCTGTGGAATACATGTGCAGGCCGTTGATCGCGAAGCTGGCGCAGTTTGTATTGTACTGTACGATCGGATGTATCGCGTATATGGCGTCCGTGGCGGTAAAGTTCGCGCCGTCAGCCGAATATTCCACCTTCCACATTACAGGGGCGTATCTGTCCGAGCCGGAGCCCCAGCCCAAACCCTGCGCCGCACTCCAGTTGAACACCATGGAGCTGCCGCTCATGCCCTCTGTCGAGAAAGCGAAACAGAACCACGGTGCGGCCTGCATGTCGTCCGGATTGTCCGAAGCCCAGAAATAGCCGTTCCTGTACCAGTGTATGCAGCCGTCTTTCACATAGCCCTTGTGGTTTGCCGCATCCGCGGAGTTATTGTTAATGACATTGTTGTAATCGCATACGTTGCCGAGGGTGCCGCTGTTGAATTCGGCCTTCGCCACACCGTCGAGATTGGATGTTATGCTATAAAAGGCTGCGGAAGACGGGCTGGTAGGCTTCACGGCCTCTTCCCTTGACAGCAGTCCTGCATTCTCGCCCCAGTTCCATTCGACAGCTACGTTCGAGAACGCCTCTCCTGTCTGCCGGATATCCTCCTCTTCGAGAATACGTACCTGATACCTGCCAAGATAGCCCTTGTATGCCCAGCGCTCCAGATCGGTATGGGTGACGATACATGTGATGTCGCACTCTCCCTGAGGGACACCGTTTCCGTAGCGGCGCCAAGGAGTCTCGTTGTTGATAAGCGCATAGACATTGTTTCCATCCCTGTCGAACAGGCAGCACGGAGTGCAGTCCGAGAAATAATATCCAACTCCCGAACCTGCAATGTTGATATGCTCTCCGGCGCTGTTGGTATAAGCCGGCATCTTGAGCTGGCGCTGGTAGCCGTCATGACAGTTGGTATATGCGCCGTGCTTGAACGCGAATTCAAGTCCTTTAAGGGTTACGGCCGTATAGAGGTCATCATCGATGAGCTCCGATATTGTCTTCTCGCGCGGAGTTATGTCAGCCTTGCTGCCGGAAAGCGAGAACGACGAGGATTTCAGTCCGCCGAGCGTATATCTTGCAGGGTTCTCCTCCTTTTTCAGCGTCAGGCCCGCCATATCGAGGAATATGACATCTCCTCTTTTCAGCGTATTGTCCGCCTGATTGTCAAACACCGCCCTGATGCCGCTGCTTCCGTCCGGAGAGCTGAGGTAAACTGTCCTCCAGTTCATGCTGTAGTCGATGTTGTTGACCGTGATATTCGGGTTGGTCTCTATGTTCGCATTCCCGCAGTCGCTGATTACCACCGCCTCCAGCAGCCCTTCCTCATTATATACGCATTCACCGGACGGCCCCGCTATAGCGGCCTTCACCTCCCCGAAGGTCACGGGTTTCACATATGCTTTCTGCACGAGCAGATACTCGAAATATATGGTCCCGCCGTCGGCATCCGTATAATGCGTGCCGATACGGCAGACACGCGCACTGCCCGGATTCGGATCTATGTTCACCACTATTTCAGGAGACGTGGCATCCGTAACCTCTATTCTCGCCCAGTCTTTGGATGATACCGCATTCTGCACGAGCTGCGGCACGAAAAGGGACAGGTTCGTGCTGAAAGGCAGTTTCACTACGGTGCCCATGGAATTGAACATCACGCCGGTGACGGAGGGGTCGAACTGCAGGGAAGCCGGATCTGCCGTCTGAGTCAGCGTGACGTTCTTCATGGTCTGCGTGCCGGACGCATCCTCATAGCGCAGGCTTATCACGGCGCTGCGCTTCTGGCCGCCGGCGTTGCCGTCAAGCCTGAAAGTCACGCGGTCCGGATATACCGTAAGGTCCCCTATCCATGACACTTCCCCGCCCGAGGAGGACACTGCGGAAGCGGTTATACCGGCGGTCTCGGACTGAGGGATGTTCGACTCGAAAGGAATTGTCGCCTGCCCCGATACCGCGGCCACGCTTACGCTGCTGTAAGGAAACTTTATCACGGCATCACCCGCGCCGGACTTCTGGACCATTTCTATATATGAGGTATGGCCGCCGGTCGTCACCGTAACGAGAGTCTTTCTTGCAACTCCGGTATTTTCCTCGAAATTGAAAATGAATTCTCCAAGTCCGGTGCCCTCGGTCTTTTCTAAAGAAGCCCATCCGCAAGAGGAAGGAAGATACGCAGTCCACGGCTCATTGGCAAAGACGAGCACCGGGGTGCTGCCTCCCTCGGCGGAAAGTTCGTTGCGAACGGCAGACAGCGCCAAAGGGTTGTCATAGACCGTCTCTTTCATGCACGAGGCAAAGGCGCACAAGGCCGCCACAACGCACGCGCTGTTTCTCCAAAAATTGAATGTCAGTTTGTCTGTCATCTTACAGTCCCTCCTCATAAGCTTTATTGTCAAGGGCACCGCCCGAAAGCGCCACCTGGGTATCCGGTATCGGATAATATTCATGGCATGGCCTCATATTTTCCTTAAGCTGGGCATAATCGCTGAACTCATACGTCCTCTGGTACCAGACGCCCCAGCGCACGAGGTCGAACTTGCGCTGGAATTCTCCGCACAGCTCACGTCCCCTTTCGTTCATGATCTCGTCCAGAAGCTTTTCCTTGGTCCGGAAGGTGCCGTAAGGGCTGATTCCCGCCCTTAGCTTCACCTCGTTAAGGCATTCTATGGCCTTGTCCGGCTCATCAGCCTCATTGTATGACTCTGCCAGCATAAGCAGGGCGTCCGCATATCGGTATATCGTGTAATTGTTGGAGTCATAGGTATTGTACATGTCGTATGACCAGAATTTAGGTCCGCTCCAGCACCGGCTGAAAGCCTTTGAACTGCCGTCGCCCTGCTTCCATTCCCATACAAGTGTCATATCCTTGCGTCTGTCAGCGCCAGTCTTGGTGTACAGGCCGTTATGCAGGAACTCGTTCGGGCGCAAAGGCTGCCAGCAGATGCAGTCCGTGCCCAGCTCGGGTATCTCCACGCCGCCGAAAGTAACCGTCTCTCCCTGGGAATTCTTGGGATAAGGCATGGCGATAGCGCCGAGATTCGCATATACCTTCATGCCCGATGGAGAATAAGCGTGCTGCAGCTCGAAAATGGATTCAGGCGTATTCTTCACGCTGTAAGGCACATCCGAAAGAGGATAGCGGCTCAGTTCGCCATACATGCCGCGTAGCTTTTCAAGGGCCTCTATCGCCGAATCCCAGTCACGGTTCCACATCGCCATCTTGGCAAGTACCATGTATCCCATGGCCGCACCGGCACGCTGCAGGGTCTTGTCCGTGCCGGCACTCACATCGCAGCGGCGCTGCTGGGGCAGATCGCCCGTACACTCTTTCAGCTCCGATATGAGCTGCGCCCTTGCCTCATGGGCCGACATGCGCGGAAGCCTGCGCACCTGCTCGAGCTGATCCACCGTACGTACATAGTTTTCATAAAACGGCACATCGCCGAAAAACGAGGTAAGCATGTAATACCAGTACGCCCTCATTATCTTTGCCTCGGCCATCAGCCCCTTGATCTGCTCCGGGTCAAGTCCGGAGTTCTCCATGCCGTATATCGCATAGTTGGCATTGCGCACGCCTGCATACGCCTGTTCCCACATCGTATTGCCGAAACGCGGATTCGCCGGCGAAACGTCCATCTGGGCATCCTGGGTGCCCGACCATATCGAATACAGGTCCGTACAGCCCTCCACCGCTATCTCGAAAGTAAGGGTATAGACGCTATTGAGAGGGGCGTACACGGACACCACGGCCGCATCGCACTGCTCCACGCTCTTGCAGAATTTGTCCGGATCCAGATACAGCGAACTGTCCTCCTTGAGGGAGCATCCGCACAGGGCTGCGAAAGCGACAGCTATATATAATATCTTTTTCATACGCACTTTTGGTTTAATAACGGACCTGGATACTGAATACGACACGGCGGGCTTTCGGATATGCTCCCACATCCATACGCCTTACGGTTGAACTCGTGCCGGAGCTTGACACATCCGGGTCAAATCCGTTGTAATACTTGAACAGCAGCAGGTTATAGCCTGCGAGAGTGAACACTATGTCGTTGAGGACGGATTTTTTCAGCGACAGCGTGTATGAAAGGCTCAGGTCCTGAAGGCGGAGGAAGCTGGCGTCGAAGATCATGAAGTCGCTCGGCACCGCGCACTCGTAATATCCCGCTCTCGGTATGTCCGATTCCGGATTCCTGACAGGATGCCAGGCGTTCTTCATGAACCTGTACTGGTTCGTGAACTTGCCGCCTGCGGCATAGAACATGGAATAATTGTATATCTTGCCGCCGAGGGAATATGTCCAGTACATGTTTATCTTGAAGCTGCCTATGCGGAAATTGTTCTGCAAACCGCCGTAGATCACCGGATCGGCGTTGCCGAGATAGCAGAGTTCGTCCTGGTTCAGCGTTCCGTCGTGGTTGACATCCACGTATTTAGGGGTTCCGAGAGTCTGGGCCGCCGTCTGCGACACATAGGTATGCGTCCTTTTGTTGCGCAAGACCTCCTGCTCGTTGTGCCATACTCCGCCGTAAGTGAAGCCCCAGAGCGAATTGAGCGGATAGCCGGCCTTGTAGCCCATCATCATGTAAGGGTTGTTGCCGGGAGAATTGAAGGTCGAGACGAATGACTCCTCCCCTATGTCCTCCACCATCTGGCGGTTGTGGGCGATGGTGAAGGTGGTGCTCCATGTGAATTTCTTCTTCACTATGTTCCTGCTTTCGACCGTCAGCTCGACGCCGCTGTTCGTGGTACGTCCGAGATTTGCATATCTGGAACCGTAGCCTGTGCTGTAAGGCACCTTCACGGACAGAAGAAGGTCATCGGTGTGCGATGTATATGCCTCTGCGGTGATGCCGAGACGGTTATTGAAGAATTTTCCGGTAATGGCCGCATTGTACATCGTAGTGGTCTCCCATGTAAGATCGGGACTCTCGATGCGCGAAGGACGGTATCCCACGGGACGTGAATCGTTGAACAGCCCGCTGACTGCCGAGGTGAGCGCGTCATGCGACACGAAATATCCTATCGAATCGTTGCCTGTCAGGCCGGCGCTCGCCCTGAACGACAGTTCATCCACATTGTCCGCAGACTGCATGAAGCTCTCGTTATGGATGTTCCACTTGACCGCTCCCGACGGGAAGAAGCCCCATTTGTGGTTCTCAGCGAAATTCGACGCGGCATCGGCACGTCCCGTCAGGGTGAGGTAATACCTCTGCCTGTAATTGTAGTTCGCACGTCCGATGACGGAGATGTTGTTTTTCATGCGGGCATAGGTGCTGACGCCGAAAGTGTTCTTGTCCACTACCGCTCCCATGTCATTCCACATCATGTCATCCACAAGGTAGCCCGAGCCGGCGAGATAAAGGTATTCGCTGTTGAACATGACGCCTGTAAAGCCTGCCACGGCATCCAGATAATGCACTTTCTTCCAGTCGCGCTTGAAAGAAATCGTAGTCTCGAAAGAGTGGCGTCCTTCGCGGTAAGTCTCCCTCTTGCCGTCGCCGCCGGCGCCGTCTACCTTGGCCGGGAGCTTGGAGGAGGTGTAGCCGTAAAGGAAACGGTTGTAATTGAAATACGAATACTGGGCCTTCCATTTGATCCACTTGCCTATTGATGCCTCAGCCCATGCGCTCTGGTTAAGGAAATAGCGCTTGTAAAAGTTTGTAGTATATTTTATGATACTGACAGGCGTGTTTATCATGCCTCCCTCGTAATAGTAAGGATTGTATGTATCTTCAGGGCCTATGGAAGGAGAAAGATAAAGGGCGGAGTTGTACCAGCCGGTACCGCCGATTCTCGTCAGCGGATTGTCCGTATGGCGGAAAGTGAAGCTCACCTTGTAGCCTACCCTCAGCGACTTGAAAAGGTTGTGGGATATGCTGAAAGATGAAGACAGCTTGTTCTCGCCGCTCTTTTTCAGAATGCCCTGATTGTCATTGTATCCTGCAGATGTCCAGTAGCTGGTCTTGCCGCTGCCCCCGGAAAGCGAGATATAATAGTTCTGGTAAGGGGCAAGACGCGTCACCTCCCTGATCCAGTCCGTGCCCTCGCCTCTTGAAAGAGGGTCATTAATCGGCTTGCCTGAGATTGGCGTTTCATAACGGTTGCTTTCCCAGTCGGTTATATCCATTCTGTATATGGCATACTCGGCGGCGTTCATCAGGTCCGGAACTGACGGCAGCATGGAGATTCCGCCGTCTGCCTTGAAGGTGATTTTCGGCTTTGAGCTGACATTCAAGGCGGAAGCCTTGGTAGTCACGAGGATGACTCCGTTCGCGCCCCTTGAACCGTATATCGCCGTCGATGAAGCGTCCTTAAGGACCGATATATCCTCTATGTCGGCAGGATTTATGTCATTCAGGTCGCTTACCGCATCCATCACGCCGTCCACGACGATCAAAGGCTCGTTGGAAGCTGTTATGGAACGCGTGCCGCGTATGCGTATGGAGGTCGTGGCGCCGGGCTCGCCGGAAGTCGTCATGACATCGGCGCCTGCGATTCTGCCCTGCAGCACCTGGTCCACGGACGTGACGGGCACATCCTTGATATCACCGGTCCTGACATTCGATACGGATCCCGTAAGGTCCTCCCTGCGCACCGAACCGTAACCGATTACCACCGACTCGTCCAGTGTCGCCGAGGCGTCGGCCTGTAGCACGACATTGCATACTGTCCTGCCCTCCGGCTTCACGCGCTCGTCTTTCATTCCGAGGTACGAGAAGACAAGCACATCGCCGCCCGTGCATTCGATGGAGTACTTTCCGTCGATATCCGCCATTACGGACGCCTTGACCGAAGCTGACGACGGATCCGTGACACAGACGATCGCCCCCGGAAGAGCCTCCCCTGAAGTGTCGCTCACCGTTCCGCTAACGATGACCGCGGTCTGGCAGAATGCCAGCCGGAAAACAGGCAGGAAAAGGAGTGCTAAAAGAATTTTCTTCATTATTTATCTTTTACATTATAAAATATAGACTGTCCTGATAGTCAACATTGCAAATTTGTCAAAAAAAATCGTCCGTCCAATTAATGTCCTGCTTATTCTATAGCCAATTTTATATTATAAAAGAAGCTTCCGGATTAATCGCCGGCGCCCCCTGCATGGCAGGCGTTTTACCGGACAGGAGCGCGGCAAGGCCGTTAAATGTGGCATTGGAAATATCCGATACCGCAGATGCATGACGGACGCATCCCGGCAGACGCTCTAATATATAAGGGGCCATAAGATCGTATGAACGGGATATCTGCCCGTTTCCCGGTCGTTTTCCAGCCGTTTCAAGGTCGCTTCCTGACTGTTTCAGGCAAAAGTTCCGCAGATTGCTCCGTTATCCGCGGATTTATGCTTATATTAGCGGAATACACATTGTGTCAGACAACAGACAGATTATGAAACGGTTCCTGTATCCCCTTATTATCGCTGCGGAAATCGCATCAATTAGTGCTTCCGTATCATGCGGACGCATTTCTCCCGATAAAAACACCGTCCTCATTTACAGCCGGCCTGCCTCGGAGTGGGTCGAAGCCCTTCCGATAGGAAACGGACGGCTCGGCGCCATGGTTTACGGCGGAGTGAATGAAGAGCTGCTGCAGCTCAATGAAGAGACCCTGTGGTCCGGCAGACCGGCGGACCTGAATCCGAATCCTGACGCGCCGTCGTATCTGCCTGCCGTCAGGAAAGCGCTTTTCGAGGGGGACTGGAAGACGGCACAGGACCTGTGCTGTCTGATGCAGGGAGACTATACCGAGTCATACCTGCCTCTTGCCGATGTAAAGCTCACGTTCGCCAATGATGCCGCAGAGACATGCGGCGTGGCGGACGGCATAAAGGGCTACAGCCGCAGGCTCGACCTTGCCAACGCGCTGAGTGTCACAGAATACGAGATTGACGGAGTAAGATATACGCGCGAGATATTCTCATCCGCGCCGTCCCAGGTGATTGCCATGAAAATAAGCGCAGACAGGAAAGGAGCGCTTGATTTCAAGGTATCGCTTTCAAGCCTGCTGCACAATACGGTATCGGAATCCGGCGGTCCTGTGCCGGGGCTTGTAATGACCGGAACGGCCCCTGTCCATGCTGATCCGCACTATGTATACTCGCCGGAGCCTGTGATATATGAAAGGGACGGACACCGTGGCATGCGCTTCTCGCTTGGTCTGGATGCGCTCGCAAAGGGCGGCGAGACCATTGTTTCGGACGGAACGGTCGAGGTCCGCGGCGCCGATTCCGCCGTACTGCTGATAAGCGCGGCGACAAGTTTCAACAGCATGCACAAAGACCCGCAGACAGAGGGCAAAGACGAGACAGCCATAATGGAAAGCCATCTTGAGAATGCCGCAGGCAGGAGTTATGAAGAGCTGAAACAGGAACATATCGAAGACTACAGGAGCTATTTCGACAGAGTGAGGCTTTCCCTTGATGATCCCGTGAATCACGACGGGATGGATACGAAAGAGCGCATGCTCGCCTACCTTGACGGCGGCAGCGACAACTCTTTAGAAGAGCTGTACTACAATTTCAACCGCTACCTGCTTATTTCCTGCTCGCGTCCCGGAGGCATTCCGGCCACCCTGCAGGGAATATGGAACCATCATCTCCAGGCGCCGTGGAGCAGCAACTATACGACAAACATAAATGCCGAGATGAACTACTGGCCTGCGGAGACAGCGAACCTTGCCGAATGCCACGAACCTCTTATAGATTTCATAAATGACGCCGCATCCAACGGCAGCGTGACGGCACGCAATTTCTATGGCACTGACGGATGGGCGATGAGCCATAATTCCGATATATGGGGACAGACCAATCCTGTGGGGAACCGCGGTATCGGAGATCCTGTATGGGCGAACTGGTACATGGGAGGGGCATGGCTGTGCCGCCACCTTTTCGAGCACTACCTTTTCAGCTGCGACCGTGATTATCTTGAAAAACGCGCATATCCGGCGATGAAAGGCGCAGCGCTTTTCTGCCTCGGCTGGCTTGTCGAAGACAAGGACGGCTATCTGGTCACAGCCCCGTCCACCTCGCCGGAGAACAAATTCGTGGCGGAGGACGGAAAGGAATACAGCGTATCCGTGGCCTCGACAATGGACATGTCGATAATCCATGACCTTTTCACCAATACGATCGCGGCTTCGGAAATACTGGATACGGACGAAGACTTCAGAGGCAGGCTTCAGGAGGCCCTCGGACGTCTTTATCCTTTGAAAATAGGAGAAAAAGGCGATCTGCAGGAATGGTTCCTCGATTATGACGGTTCAGACCCGCACCACCGTCACGTCTCGCACCTTTTCGCCCTTCATCCGGGGCGCCGCATCTCTCCTTTCAGATCTCCGGAGCTGACCGAAGCCTGCCGCAGGACGCTTGAACTTCGCGGCGACGGAGGCACAGGATGGTCCCTTGCATGGAAAATCAATTTCCAGGCCCGCCTTCTCGACGGGGATCACGCCCACAGGCTGCTGCGCAACCTTCTGATGTACGTGGATGACGGCATTCTGGAGAAAGACTACAGGGGCGGCACATATCCAAACCTGTTCTGCGCGCATCCTCCGTTCCAGATCGACGGCAATTTCGGCGCGCTGTCCGGAATGACCGAGATGCTGCTGCAAAGCCACAACGATGAGCTGCACCTGCTTCCCGCACTTCCTTCCGCATGGAATTCAGGATCTGTCAGCGGACTGTGCGCACGCGGCGGCTTCACCGTGGACATGAAATGGAAAGACGGCAGGCTGGAATCGGCGGAAATCCTTTCAAAATCCGGACAGCGCTGCATCTTACGCACCGACTGCCCTGTCAGAATAAAAGGCCTGAAAGCGAAATCCGGAAAGCAGGAAACGCCGTTCGGGACATATTACCTCACCGGATTCGACACCGTAAAGGGCAAGAAGTATAAAATAATCCGCTCCGGAGAATAAGCGCGGCGGCACAGGAGCCTGCCATTCATTACTCCGCAGGAGCGAAGGCAGACACGATTTCCTCAGGAATGTCGCACCTTACATAGACGCACACATCAGCCGGATTGTCGCATGCGGTCCATTGCATACGCTTGTCAGTCAGGCGCACGGCATATCTGTGGTTCCATTCCTCGCTAAGCGTATTGTCGTAATTGCCGCGGATGACATAGCCCTCCGTTTCATCGGTCAGGATCACGAAATCGCCCGTACGCCTTACGAATTCCATTGAACCTACATTGGAATACATCTCATATCTGGAATTCTTGCGGATGAACCTGATATACACGGCCACTCCCTCATCCATGGCGAGGCCGTTGTTCCATGTCTCGAGTTTCCAGTCACCGGCAAGATTGCCTGCGGTAACATCAAGGTATTCCACAACATCTTCCACATCTTTATTGCATGCGGCAAAGGCGGACAAGGCTACAGCCAGAAATGCGATTTTAAATATATTCTTCATAATATTCTTGTTCAGTCAATATTCAACGTTATGGACGATTCGCGCGGCGAGGCTCCGAGCCCCTCGAGAATCAGCGGCACCCGCGTCACTGCCGCCCCCGCAGGACGTCCGGCCTGAGAGGCGGCGTACCTGTCCGGATCAAAGGATATGCATATCTCCCCTTTCTCTCCAGGGGCGACATCCGGAGTCTCGCACCATGCCCCTATAAAGTCCGGCAGCATGGCTTTGGCGACGCGCGGAGTGACGGGAGTGTCTCCCGTATTGAGAAAATCCAGACACACCACATCCCTGATATCGCTCCTGAAAGTGAATTCCCTCACTTTCATCCTTATCCGTCCCAGCCTGTGCGGATACAGGTAGTTCCTGTCATTCCCCTGCCGTACCGTCGCATCCAGATACAGCACCGCGGCAGGCCTGGTCCCGGAAGTTCCGGTGTATACGAATATCCTGCGCTCGAATCTGCCGGGATGCCCTTTCGGATAATATGTCACGCTCACCACAGCGCTGTCTCCCGGATTTACCGCCGCAGCAGAGCACTCTGCCACGATACAGCCGCACGAGGACGTTATATTCCTTATCTCCAAAGGCTTGTCCGACACGTTCACGAAACGGAAACCGTAAACTGGAGGAATCCCGTCCTCCTCGATTATGCCTGTGACAATCCTTTTCGTCTCGAATTTCATGAAAGATCCGCTGACGTCCTCGGCAGGGTTGGCAATGCTGTCCAGCAACTCCTTCGGCACGGTCCTGATCTGCGCATGGGACACAGCCGCATGCAACAGGACGATGCAAAGCAGAAATACTTGTAAGCGAAACCTTGTCATACTCTTAAGGAAGACTTGCAAATCATGGCCCGGATACCTACAGCCATCCATAGCCGCCGGCATCCGGCCTTACAGTTATCACGAAAGCGAAACTTTCCGTCCCCGCGGATATGACGGCTTTCGTCATGCCCTCCTTCAGTCCCGTGAATGTCATTTTGCCTGTGACGGCATCATACGAGCATCCGGCTACGGAAGTATCCTGGATAGTGACATTGTAAGCTGCCGTTCCCTGCTGGAAATAAATTGAAGGTACCACGACGGCGCATGAGCCCGCGGCCACATATATGTTCGGGAAGGTCATCGGCGTGCCGGCCCCCTCTATCGCATCGAGCAGCTTCGCCGCGTTTACCTGGCCCACGCCCATCTTTCCCTTGTAATTGAGAAGGTTCATGGAAGCCGGCACATTCTCCACCTCGGTGGCGAAGTCCTTGTACATCTTGACAGAAGGCCATGTCTTCTCTATGTCTGCGGCAGGAGTCACGCTCGCATACAGCAGTTCCTTGAACTGGCTGGCAGTAAAATGCCTGCGCAGCTTGGCCGCGTATGAAAGTCCGAGGGCGACGACTCCGGACACATGCGGACAGGCCATTGAAGTGCCCTCCATATAGCCGAAACCGTTTTCAGACACATGCTTAGGAAGTACCGAAAGAATGCAGCCGCGCTCTCCCCTCTTGTATCCGGCGGCCTTGTCGGTGAAATCCCAGTAATAGTCCTGGTCGCCTCCCGGCGCGCAGATATCAGTACCCGGGCCGTAATTGGTATATGCGGCAGGAGTCCAGTCCGCTGCAGTGGCGGCCACCGAGACATAATCGCCGTATTTTCCAGGATAGCATGCCATAGGGGCGCTCTCATTGCCTCCGGCAAAGACAGCGATGCCTCCGTCCAGCACTCCGTTCGGCGAACCGGCGTTATGGATAAAGTAGTCGAGAGTCACCTTTTCTATAGGGCTGTACGCCATCCACATCTCGTCATCAGAATATCCCTGGCCATAAATATAGCCGTTGGCCGCGCCCGAGATATAGCCCCAGCTGCACTGAAGAATCACCGCCCCGTTGTCGGCGGCATATTTGATAGCCCTTACCTGCGCGAGCGCCGAAGTGGAAAGGCTGCCCGAAAATATCTGGCAGCACATGATCTTCACGCCCGGGCTGTCCGGGGTTCCTCCAGCTATTGAGGATATTCCGAAACCGTTGCCGTTCTGCGCGGCGATCACTCCCGCGACATGCGAGCCGTGTCCCGAGTCGTCCACATCGTCTGTGGTTATGATTCCAATGTTCCTTACGAAATTGAAGCCGTGCCTGTCACCAGGATAGCCGTTTCCGTCCGCATCCTCGTTTCCTCCGTATACGGATTCGTCCGGATTGGTCCAGATATTCGGCAGCAGATCAGGATTGCTGAAGTCCACACCCTCGTCGAGCACGGCCACGACGACCGAAGGGTCGCCGGTACATTTCTCCCAGGCCTTCATCACCTGGACATCCGCGCCTGCCACAGACTTGTTCACGGTCTCGCCCTCGTCATTGACGATGAACATATTGCCCTCGTTCACCATATCCCACTGGTATGGCAGGTACGGATCATTGAAAAATCCCGTGCCTGCCTTTGTCACCATAGTACCGGGCACAAAAGGCACGGCCTTACCGGTATAGGCTCTCTTGACCGTCCTGTTCAGCTCCACCTGCTGCACCTCGCCGAGCGAAGACAGCCTGCGTGCGACCTCATCGAGAGTGAATTCCTTTCCGAAACGCACCACATACCACAGGTGCATGCCGGCCTCACGCGAACTCCTCTCTGTCCTCGGATTGCATGGAAACACGCGCTCTATCTGATATGTGCCTATAAGGTCCAGCACTTCGTCGACACTTACGATGCCCGAACGCGATGCTCCGCCGCTCTTTGTCGCAGGAAGCAGATTGTCGAGAATCGCGCTTACCTGCGGATCGAACTTCACGAGCAGCTCACCCGCGACGGCATCATCGGGAACCGTTGCTACATGCACCTTTCCTCCTTCCGGTCCGCCGGCAGGGTCATCTATCCGGCACGATACCGCGGAAATGGAAAGGGCCGCGCACAATATATACAGAGATTTATTCATTATTCGTCAGTAAGTTTATATGGATGAATGTCATAGTAGCTTCCCTTGTTGCCCGGGACCGTACTGTAGTTGTTCAGGCTCACCGGCACGTTGGCAAATCCGGCGGCCGCACCGTTCCGGTCCGTGCCCTCCTGTGAGAATATGAAGGTCTCCGGCATCCAGTAATCGAGATTCGGATGATACAGGATCCACATAGGGAGTTCGCCGTTTACCCTGTTGTAGTTTATAGCGAACCTCTTCATGTTAGGCATAACGCGCGGCAGGCCGAGCCTTATGAAGTCGACAGTCAGGGAATCGCCCCTGTCCGCTTCCGTATAATCGCGTATGCCGAGCCTCCTTACGGCGTCATCGTCAGGAATGCTTCCCTGGAGATAGTTGACCGACAGAATGAGCGTATCGAGCTTTTCCCAGGTCAGGAATCTCTTCCATATTCCGTCAGCGTTGTCCGAGCCGGCACTTGTGTCGTCGATGAATCCGCCTAATTCCTTGTTAGTCGTATTCGACAGGTCATAAACTACATTGCGCTGGCAGGCATTGGCTACGATGGCATGCAGGCGCGGGAAATTCTCAGGCGTGAGCATGGCCGGGAATGTCTGGAAATTGTTGCTTGCCAGATTTACATATTCCAGGTTTTTCAGTGCGGTAATCCCATTGTCAAGCCAGGTAAGTCCGTATGCCTGTACGGACAGCCTCCTGAGCTGGGTAAGATTGTTCAGGGCCGTGCCCGTGCTGAGGTCCAGAAGGAAGGTGTTCGTATTGCTTGAAAAAGACAGAGACTCGGCGGCCCTGAGATACTGCACCTCCTGCGGCAATGCCTCGCGCGTCGTGACCATGGCGAATCCAGCGGAGCGCACGCGGCCCACGTATGACTGCGCCACAGCCTCCAGATACTCGGCATCGCCCAGATTCCTGAGCGGATTGTCCTGCTCCAGAGCGTTCCTGTCCTGGAGAAGATGCTCCCTGTCATCTGCGACGAACTGCCTTATATAGTCGATATCCTCAGCTTTCCAGAGCACGATATTGCTCCACCTGTCCATAGGCAGGGAGGTATCGTATTCATACCATATTCCTACGGAGCGGCCTACTCCCATAACCGCAAGGGAGTCTCCGCGGCGGTCCTGCGTGATTTCCTCGGCGGCATTCTGTATGACTGTAAGCACGTCCTGTCTCGCCAGTACCGCTGACGGATCCTTAGGAACGAAACTGATTTCTGCGATACGCTCCTTCGGCAGCGAACTAACGTTCCACCTGAAACGTACCCTCACGTCGCGGGGACGCACTCCCCTGTCAAGTTCGAGTTCCTTGTTCGACCTGTCGAGCGTCAGCCATGAGGCATTGTCCGGAATCTTCACGTCGAAAGGGATGTTGGCCCTGACCTTTACATCGAAATACCTCTTGTCGAGAACCGCGAACTCAGGCACGGAAACGCTTTCATTGTCCAGAGTGATAGAATAATCGAAACCCTCCTGGGTGACGGCGATGCTTACAATCTCATCGCTGTTCACCTTTCTTATATTGACGCGTCCGGTCCTCTGCGTGAGGACAAGCGACGAATCTATTATCACATTGCACGAGCCGCTGCCGCGTCCGTTGGCAGGAGAAATCGTGATCCAAGGCTCGCCGGAAGAGGCCACCCACTCTCCGTCGGATGATATCTCCACGGCCCTGCGTCCGCCTGTGGCTCCGAAAGCCAGCTCGCTGTCACCCGTCGCGAAAGGAATCTCCGGATGCAGGTTCCTGCATGCGGAAGCAAGCACTGCGACCGCCACGGCAAAAATTACTGTACTGTATTTTTTCATATCCGTATCCGTTTATCAGTTAAGCATTTCAGGGCAATTGAGAATGTTCTGCGACTTGTCATAGATAAGAATATAGACCCCTGCACGCCATGCGTAGCAGATACCGGAAGCATCGAATTCCAGATCAGGGTTGTCGCTTATGTCGAAATAGTAGATCAGGGTCGAGATCGTATCGTCGATACGTTCGTATGCGTTGGACCCGATATAGAATCCCCTCAGTCCCCTGTGGTTGTACAATCCGACAGGCCACTCCTTGAGGATGCGCCTGCCGTTGTCGTCCCTCTGTCCCCTTACGGCATATGCGGTAAGGTTGGTATAATTCAGCGGCTCATACGGGAAGTTCCTGAACGCGTTGTACGACAGGTCGATGCTGTAAAGATAAGGGAAAGCCGAGTCGCCGAAAGTGTCAGGCAGGTCATCCAGCCTGTTGTATGAGAAGTCGAATGTCTGGGTATATGTCAGCTTGTCCCTGTTCGGCTTCGTGTAGTCGAAAGCGTCCTTGTCGATCTTCGACATGCCGTTTCCGCGGAAATTGTACACGGACACGATTGAATTGCTGTGCGTGAACTCCAGCGGATATGTCTTGAATGCATTGCTGGCAAGGCTCAGGGTCTTGACGTTTATGCCCTTGAAGTTCCCGCCTCCGGACACGCGGGAAATATTGTTGTACGAGAGATCCACGGAAGTAATCGTGAAAATGCTCTTCGCGTCGAAAATGTCCGGAAAAGCCTCCAGCATGTTATGTGTGACGGAGAATGTCTCCATATCGTCCATGTTGCAGAACTTCTCGTCCCCTTCATTGTCCGGAATCTCCTTGATCCTGTTGTTGTCGAGATACAGCTGTACGACTGAAATGTCGCTTCCGAGACGTTCCACCGTCTCGATCTCGTTATCCACCATGTTAAGGAGCCCGAGCTTCTTGAAACGGCTGAAATCCTTGTGCAGTATGGCGTCGAGCCTGTTGTTGTTGAAATAAAGGATCTGTATCTTCTCTGCGCTCGGGCCACCGGCAAGGCCGGCGATAAGGTTCCTGCACTGCTGCGGGGTCCAATGGTTGTTGTTTCCTACGTTTATGGAAATAAGCGACGGCAGGGCCGACAGCGACGCTACTGCCGCGTCATCCATTTCCAGCTCATGGCAGTTGTACATCTCGAAGTCCGTAAGCGATGTCAGTCTCGACATGGCCTCCGGGCTCGGCAGCGAGCTTATCTTGCAATTGGAAACGAACAGGTATTCCATTTTGGATAGGTTGCCGATCTCCTCAGGAAGAGAAGTAAGTCCGCTTGTAAGGACTCCCGGATTGGTATCGTGCAGACGTATGCCTCCCGCCCGCTCCATCGCATATATCTGCCTCTCAGTATAGCCTTTGCCATGCAGGGCAACCTCTGGCACGGATTCCTTTTTCTCCGCGAAGCCGAAAGCGATAGGCTCGGACAGCTGTGTAAGGGGATAATTCTCCGCCATATACTTCTTGTGTCGCTCCATACGTCCGCGCGAAAGCGTCTCAGGAGAAGCTGGGTCGGTGAAGTCATAGTTGTTCCTGTCGTTGTGCGTGCTGAGATAAAGCTGCACAAGCTCCGTTAGCTGTCCGATCGCAGGAGACAGGTCGCCTTTGATTCCGAAATCAGACACATCTATGGAAGCGACGCGGCCATTGCTGTGAAGACGCACGCCGAGCTGATCGCCCCACAGGTCCGGATCCTTGTTGAAATCCCAGTTGCAGCCGGCAGGATAGCTCTCTCCGCGGTAGTACCAGTTAGGTCCGTCGAGAGACTTCCATATCTCATACAGGGCATAATAATCCTGAAGATACGGAGCGCTCATTCCGAGTGCCGCAGGCACCTTGACATCGGTCGTCCTGTTGTCGGATACCATGAATACCGGAGCTGACGAGCGGTCGAAACTTCTCGTGTCGAAGCCGGACTTGTATTTGTCCAGAAGCGTAAACGACCTTACCCTGTATTCTCCTGCCGCGAGATAAAGAAGGGAATCCGCCCTCAGGGAAGACGTCTGGTATCCGAAATCCTTATCGGCGGTATAGCCGTCCGGATATATGTTGGCATCATCGTCATCATCATTGAAATGAACCGAGAATTTTACAGGAATGCGCACGAATTCCGTCTGTACG
The DNA here is from genome assembly GCA_964385835.1 of uncultured Muribaculaceae bacterium. GTDB lineage: Bacteria > Bacteroidota > Bacteroidia > Bacteroidales > UBA932 > Cryptobacteroides. The sequence continues at coordinate 46,258 of CAYLQE010000008.1, forward strand.
TTGTTGGATGTCCTTTCAACGCGCACCGTGACGTACTTCGCCTCGTCAAGCGTATGGTCGTCAAGCGACTTGGTCTGCACCGCATCAAGTCCGCCCATGTCCTTCACGACGGTGAAGCGCACGTTTCCGCGCGACGGCACGACCGAAGAGTCCGCCGTCAGGTCATGCACCGTCATTCCTCCGGCGGTGATGGAAAACTCCGGCACGGCGAGATCTGTCACCGTAGGGCCTTCCGTATCATTCCTGTCATACACGGTAAAGGACAGCACCTGATAGTCGCCCACAAGAAGCTGCAGCTTTTCGCTCCGTATTCCGTACTCCGCGGCCTGCTTGTCCGCGGCGGAAAACACAAGGGTCTGGTTGAGGGTCGTACCCTGATACCTCATTGTAACCCTGACCTTCGTTATGTCGGAGAGACAGTCTATGTCCGCAGCTTTCGAGGCCGGCATATACGAGGCGGCCTTGTACAGCTTGAACTGCACGTAACCATAATCGCCCGCTCCATGCGGCTCCTTAACGCGGCAGCCGCCAAGGGCGGAGACAGCCAGAACCGCCGTCATCAGCATTATGGCAAACCTGGAAATTCTCATATCAAAAATATCTCTTTATTTTTATCAATTATAGCCGGACTGTCAATATTCAATACAGTTTCCTTTTTAAAAACTCCCCCGCCCGCACGGAGCGGGGGAAATTTCGCTAAATGTCAAGCGTACAGAGGATCACAAGCGACGGCATAGGGTATCCGGCCGATGTATCCTGGAATACAAGAATGCCCTGGCTGCGCTCTTCCGCCTGCATGGATATGTAGATCATGCCGTCCTCCTCATCGAAGTCAAGCCAGCTGTCATCATTCCAGTTCACGATGCTTGAATAGTTCGCGTCAATCTTAAGGATAGGCATTGAAGGGTCCTCGACGGTATAGGTAAGCTCGTATATCTCCTTGCAATAAGTTTCCGAATAGATATATTCGTACAGCTCGTGATCAGATGAGAGCTTCTTGATTGTCGCACCGTCCACATAATCAGGATAAAGGAAATAAGCGAGGTTCGTGCCATCATCCTCTCCGCCTTCGATCTCAGCGTCCGGATCATAGTAGACGAGGATCACGGCGAAACTCTCGAGATCGCCGCTTGCATTTCCTGTCTGCAGCTCGAGGAAGAACATGTTCCACTGCTGGTCAGAGGTGTAGCTGAGGTCGAACGAGCTGTCGGTCATGTCGGTAACCCATGTAGGGTTCTCGTCAACGGAAGGATATCCCCATTCGGCCAGATAAGGAACTGCGTTCCACAGTTCTTTCGCATACTTGAATTCGTAGTGGCCCTCAGGCTTTGTCACGGTAAGCATGTAATAATTGTCCTCACCTACCTGGAATATATCGTCGATATACTCCATATAATAAGCCTTGAGGTCGAGTTTCTCGAGTTTCGCGCCTGCAGCTGCAAGTTTGGCCGCGTCTGCGGAAACCATTCCTCCCTCGACATTTCCGCCGCCTTTGGCATCCTGGTTCAGGACGGTATACACATAATCGCTGTACTCGGATGCGATTCCGTAATATGTGAACAGGTCGAATTCAGGATCCTTTACGGTAATTGTTCCCGGAAGTACGATAATCTCCGCACTGCGGGCTGCTCCGGTGTTCTCGGACACCGTGATGCTGTAATTCCATGTCTTGAGGACATCGGAATCGTCATCCGCGGCAATCGAGATGTTCACCCAGCCGCCGCTGATCGAAGGATAGTCCTTTGAAGTGCCCACGATGTCATAAGAGCCGTATGAGTTTCTCGCTACCGCGAAGATCTGCACGCCGTCGATGCCTGTCGCCTCGCCTTTTGCGGCCACTCCTTCCTGCCAGTCGCCCATCATCGCATTGTAATAGTCGCCTGCGGCGTTGAAGCGAACCTCGGCAGGAGCTGTCACGGCGAAGATGTTCTTCACGGCTCCGATAGAAAGAGTGAACTCTGTGCCGATAGCCTCAGGAGCCTCAGGGTTTGAATTCACGACGAAGCCGAGCTTGTCCTTTGCTCCGTCGAGCGGATATTTAGGATTGACGCCGCGCAGGCATACCACCGCAGGTACGTTGGCCTTTCCCGAAGTCACGTAGCGGCCTTCGAACTCGATTGCATCAGCCCACTCAGGGAAATCCTTAAGGGCCCAGTCGAAGTTAGCCTCGACCTTGATGTATGTCTGGAAAATGTTGCCGTCGAAATAGAGGCTGAAATCAGTTGCAGGCTCAGTAGCGAACGCGAAGCCGTCATCCGCATACTCGAAGCCCTCGTCTCCTGTCACCACAGGATAGAGATTGAAGATCCTGTCACGTCCGTTGCGTGTGAAGACGGCGACAGGCTCGGACTTTCCGCCCATTGTCATCGTAAGAGTGCACTGGCGCTGCTCGAAATCAGTCTCGTCCACGACAGCCTCCACTTCGATGCTGTGCTCTCCTGCCTGTCCGCTCACCTCAGGAAGAGGCTCGCCTGCGGAAAGCATGCGGAAATACTGGGTATCGCCTGATATTGAAAGAGTCCAAGGAAGGTTAGGACTGAAATTCAGAGTATAGCTTTCGCCCTGCTCGAGGGTCTGGTAAACCTGCTCCGGGAAGACGGGATCCTCATCCACAGGTTTCGGCTTCACGCATGAAGCCAATGACATGGCAAGCCCCAGAAGAAGGGCGGATGCCATTTTCCAATGATTTGTCTTCATAAGTCTGTAATTTTAATGACTATAATTAATAAAAAGAATTAAAATACCTGTTTGGAAGCCTTGTGCAGAGGGTGGCCCGGAGGCATCGACGCCATAGTCATTCCGTCTTCCTTCATAAGACGGTAGGCCTCCTCATCGCTGACCCATTCCATCACTCCGTAAAAATGTCCGACAGTTCCGTACTCTCCGCCAAGCTCGGTCACGTAAGCGCGGAACGATACGGTAAGGTAATTGCGGCAGCCGTAGTAAAAGGCCGGATATGCCGGACTGGTAGCGACACGTATCTTGTTGTCGCCCCTGATGATTCCGAAGGCAGTCCACTCATCGCCTATCACCTGGTCTTTCTCTACACTCACCTCCGGAGACATCGGGTCTTCCGTAGCCAGCGTGAGGTTCACGTTGTAGCCGTCATACATCCAGTCGTGGCATACGATAGTGTTTTCCTGAGTCTTGTGCGGCTCAGTCCAGATAAGCCTCTGATACGAGCCGTTAAGGGAATAGTTGATAAGATAGGTCGAGCTGAGCATGCAGAATCCGCTGAAAGTATTGATGTCGAACGGACATATCTTCATAAGCACGCATTTTGTCTCCACCGCGAAGCCTTTGTCCGTACCGTACACCGGCATCTCCAGCTCTTTCGGAATCACGAGCCTTAGCGTAAAGCCCAGGGAATCGTCGGCGGCGATATTGCCGTATATTCCCTCCACCTCTACATCGGCGCGCAGTTTGCCCGCAGGGATCACGACTGTATTCGATCTCAGGCGGTAATGGTAGTTCTCTATCGCATTGCTGCCCTTGTCGATTACCTCCACGGCAAATGTCCTGTCATAATCCTTTGCCGATGTCGAGACCACCGGCACGCTGAATGTACCGTTTTCGGTCACGGGATATACGGCCAGGGTATCGGCGAACATCACATATCCGGCTCCGGAAGCCGTCAGGGTGTCCGCATCCTCATGACAGGCTGCCGCGCAGAATACCGCGACGGCGGCTGATACCGGGAGCAGCAAACGCTTCAATATATATTCTTTTCTCATATCAGTTCTGATTACAATCCCTCATATCCCGGATTCTGTACGAGCGCCGTTCCGGGCGATTCAATGTCATGGTTAGGTATAGGCCATACGAACCTGTAGTCGCCGGCCTCGATCTTCAGCGAACTGCCCTGCTCGAGGGAGCCCGTCTGGGCCTTGCGCGTGAAGCCGCGTCCCCAGCGTTTCAGGTCATTGAGACGGAAGCCTTCCATATACAGCTCGCGCACGCGCTCGTCCGAGATCTTGTCAAGCCAGTCCTTCTCGTTCAGGGAGATACCGCCTCCGGACCTGTAGCGCGCCTTGCGCAGGGTCGTGAGATCCGCCGACGCGGCGCTCCATTTCTTCTGGTGGCAATAAGCCTCCGCACGGATAAGGTATTGCTCGGACAGGCGCAGGACCTTCGGCATATTCACGTGATAGATCCTCGCGCTTGAAATGAAGTTCCTGTTTCCGTAGTATTTCACAAGAAGAGGCCATGTAAGCCCGCTCGCATATCCGGTCTGCACGCTCGCGAAAAAGGCGGAAGCCCTCAGGTCGGCGCTGTCGTACAGGTTCAGGGCCCAGCTTGCAGGCACGTAGTCCGGATAGTAATACGTATAGTCCGTGGTGTAGTTCAGGAATATGCGTCCGAGGGCGCCTCCGTAGGAAGTGGTCTGGAAAGCAATTTTCCATATTATCTCGAATGAAGAGTCATAGTCCCACATGTATTTGTAATAGCTCACGGCGTTGCCGCCTGCATCGGTAGTGTAAGTCACATTGGCGTTTGCAAGTTCGAAAGATGCAGCCTGATTGTCGATTACCATGGTCGAATATTTCACGGCATTCTCCCAGTCACCCATATACAGGGCGACCCTCGCATGCAACGCATGGGCCGCGGCCCTTGTCAGCCATATAGCATTGTAGCTGTCTTCGTCCTCATTTATCAGCTCCTCCGCCTTAGCAAGGTCAGCCAGAACGAAGTCCCATGACTGCTGCAGGGTCGAGCGTACGGCAGTCTCTTCCTTAGAGTAGGAATCGCGCAGCACCACTCCAAGTTCTCCGGCAGCCGTCCCGGCGTCTCCGCGCGAATCAGGCTGTGATGCGTCGCCAGTAAGAGGATAAGCCTTGCAGTAGCATTTGATAAGTTCGGAATAAGCGAGGGCCCTCGCGCAGTACACCTCGCCGGTCCAGCTGTCGAGAGTCTCTATCTGCGAATCGTCCACAAGGGATCCGCGCAGGGCGCCCACCTTTTCAAGGAAGAAATTGCACTCGCCTATTATAGAATAAAGGGAGGCGTACACTGTCTCTATCTCGTCATTCGTGGTGCGTATGTTCCACTGCCAGATATCGCCGTGCGTATTGGAGAAGCCTTCCACCGCATACACGAGGTCCGACTGAAGATCCGGAAGATATGTCAGATAGCCGCTGTACAGGGCGCCGTCCTTGAAAGAAGCGTATATTCCGACAAGCGTCTGCTCAGCGTCGGACAATGTCTTCATGGAATCCTTCTCCAGAATGGCATCGCCCGGATATTTGTCAAGGCAGGACGGCAAGGCCAGAAAAGCGGCGGCAGCCAGTGCAACTGAATATATTCTGTTTTTCAATGATTTCATATTCACGGTTTTAGAAAGTTATGTCCAGACCGAAGGTAAACTGGCGCGACATAGGATATGCCGCTTGGTACATATTGGACGAGCCTTCCGGATCAAGTCCTGAGAAGCCTGTCACGGTAAACAGGTTCTGTCCCTGGGCATAAATCCTCAGTCCGCTCAGCACGACCGTTTTCCGGAGAAGCGCGGCCGGCAGCGAATAGCTGACAGTCAGGTTTTTCAGACGCAGGAACGAAGCGTCTTCAAGAAGTCTCGAATCGAACTCGCTGTATATACCGTGGCGCGGAATGTCGGTGATTTCTCCCGGTTCCTTCCACCTGTCAAGCAGGCGGCGCGACTGGTTATAGGCCATGAAGCGGCCGTTCGACTCGTCGAAGTAGCGGTCGTTGTTTATCACGTACCTGCCGGCCACCCAGCTGAACTGCGCGTTAAGCGAGAGTCCTTTCCATGAGAGCGACGTTCCGAAACCGCCCTGCCATGGAGCAATGGCGCTCTTGCCGGTCAGTACCTTGTCCGAATCCCGCAGCACCGTAGTGATCTCATCGTCCGCGGTAAGCCACAGCGCATCTCCGTTCGCAGGATTCACTCCATAGAAGCGGTTGAGATAGAACTGGTTGAGAGGCTGTCCCACTACAAGTTTGGTGCTTGTGTTCGCAGGTTCGTACTCAGTAACCCCGTTGTAAAGCTCGGTTATCATGTTCCTGTTGTAGCCGACGTTGGCGGTGACGGTCCATAAGAAGTCACGGTAAGCCACGGCTGTCGCGCTGACACTCAGTTCGGCACCGAGATTCCTCATTTTTCCCACGTTGTCCCATTTGTATCCGTAACCGTTCGAGGTAGCGTATGAGAGAGGGACCATCATAAGCATGTCCGAAGTCTCCTTGTCATAAAACTCGAGATCCACGTCGAGCCTGTTCCAGAATCCGAAATGCAGTCCGAGGTTAGTCGTCCAGGTGGACTCCCAACCGAGATCCTCATTGCCGGGCTGGATAGGGATTACGCCGGCATTGCCTACATAATCGACGCCTCCGCCGACAAGGGCGAGATGCTCGTAGTTAGGTATGGATGAGTTGCCGGAAGTACCGGTGTTGAATGAAACCTGCGCATTCGTGAGCCATGACGACATTTCGCGCATGAACGCCTCGTTCTTCATGTTCCACATGAATCCGGCCGACCAGAAACCTGCGAAACGGCCTTTCGATCCGAAGCGCGACGAGCCGTCGGCACGTGCGGAAAACTCAGCGTAATAGCGTGAATCATAATTGTATTCGCCGCGTGCGAAGAATGAAAGCAGAGAATAGTCGGAAGCGGAGACGCTGCTCCATGATTTCGCCCTCGTACCGGTGGATATGTCAGTGAGCAGGTCATTGCTCTGGCCGCCGGTCGTCAGGCCGAAGCTCTCGAAATGATAAGTCACTCCTTCCTGGCCGGCAAGGAAATTGAAGAAGTGCATGTCCTTCAGGTCGAACTGGTATCCTATGGTATTGGTTATATTCAGAGAAAGTCCGTCGGATGAACTTCTCGACGCGCTTCCGTCCTCCTGGTTAGGAGCATAGCTCGGATTGGACTTGCTGAATCCGGTGTTGTGCGAATAGTCTGCAGCGAACTGCGAACGTATGGTCAGGCCTTTCACAGGCGCGGCCTCCGCAAACAAGGTGGACATCAGCTTGTATTTCTTATATGTGCGCGGGTTGTTCTGCAGCCACTCGAGAGGGTTCTGCCCCTGTCCTTTCCATGAGCCGTCGTTTATCGAGGCGAGGGACCCGTCCTTTTTGAAAGGATTCCAGTAAGGGAGCATGAAACGGGCGGCGGAGATAGGAGTCACGAGCGTGTAATCGCCCTCGTCAGCCTGTTCTATACCCTGGTAATTAATATGAGTGTTCGATCCCATTCTCAGCCACTTCGCCACCTGCTGCTCGAAATTCACACGCATCGAATAGCGCTTGAAATCCGACCCTGGAGCGATGCCTTCCTGATCATAGTAACCGCCTGAGAAATAATAATTCGTCTTGTCGGTAGCACCTGACACCGAAAGGTCGTAGCTCTGCAGCAAGGCGGCACTGTTGTACACAGCATCGAGCCAGTTCACGTCCGTCATGGACAGTATATTATAGTCCTTGCCGTCCGTAAGTCCCACTTCTTTCTCATAGCGTATGCGTTCTTCCGTATTCATCTGGTCCCAGTTCCCATGGGCAATGTCAGAGAATCCGAGCTGCATGCGGTAGCTTATGGCAGGCCTGTCCGTCTGGCGTCCCCTCTTCGTCGTGATCACAATCACGCCGTTGGCGGCACGTGCTCCGTATATTGAGGTGGAGGAAGCGTCCCTCAGCACCGTAAGGCTCTCGATATCGGACGGATTGACAGTATTGAAATCCGCAGCGGAAATGGCCACGCCATCCAGCACATAGAGCGGAGCCGTACCTGAGTTTATAGAGTTCGTACCGCGTATGGTCATAGTGGCGGAAGAGCTCGGTTCGCCGGAATTTGACAATACCATAAGGCCCGGCACCTGACCCTGCAGTGCCTGGTCGAAGGCCGCCGTAGGGGTATTCTCCACCTGCTGCGACTTTACCGTCGCGGCCGAACCGGTGATCGTACCCTTTTTCCTTACGCCGTAAGCTATCACCACGACATCGTCAAGACGCATGCTCTCGGCCTGCATCGCGACATCGTGCCATATCTCCGGCTGTCCGGCAGTTACCATAAACTCTTCATCGAGGAAACCGATGGATGAAAACACCAGTTTCGTACCCGGAACGGCCTCGATACTGTACTCTCCGTCTGCCGACGTGGACACTCCTATACCCGGACCTGCAATGACCGTCACACCGGCAAGAGGCAGGTTGTCTTCCGAGGAAGTCACCGTACCGCTTACCTTTACGGAGGACTGGGCAAAGGCCGTCACGCCGCCATGTAAAAGGCAGAGCACAAGTGAGGCAATCAATGTTTCAAATCTCTTCATTCAAGGCATTTTACAAAAAAACGGCAACAAAGTTATGAAATATAAACAGTAAAAACAAATGCCCGGGCCGCTACAAGGCACATTCAGTCAACGCGATAGCAGGCTATAGAAACTCGCATGGCTTACATTTTCGCAATATTTGACAGCATTTTCATCAGCCGTCGTCACGAAAGCCGGAATAAAGTTACAAATTGAAACATTTCATCCCGACGACCGATTTTACGTTTTTTGAACGTCCTGATATAAAACAAGGCCGCGATGTCTTGCTGACACCGCGGCCCCGTCATATTAAGGTAAAGGAAACTCCTTTAGAATGTAATGAACTCGCCTTTGTATTTCGCGCGGTACTTAACGTCATCAGCTGTGAAATCGAAGATAATCGTATAGATGTCCCCTTCGACCTTCACGGTCATGACACCCTCGGTCATAAGATGTTTCGTCGACTTGCCGTTGACATAATAGCTCAGATAGCTGAAGTTGCAAAGCTGGACAGTACCTGCGTCCGTACCCTCGCCGACCGTATAAGTGCCGGCTGGCAGGAAGCTGCTTCCGTCAGTAAAGGAGTTTACTCCCAGAATGCTGTTGTCATCGTTGATCAGCAGGAAGCATGCGTTCTTCTGGTCTTTGCATACGCCTTTCTTGTAACGTGTGAAAGTGAAGACTGTCCTGTCGGCCGGATCTTCGTCGTCCTCACGTACCATGTCGAGGATATTTCCGGTGTATGTACCGATAAACTCGTATCCGTCGGCGTTTGCCACCCTGATGTCAAGCGTATAGGTATCGTCATCCTTTTTGCTTACCTTAACTGAACCGCTGGCGAAGCTGTCGCTTGTCTTGTTTGGAGAAGTGACGGTGAACACGCTCTCAGGTCCCAGCGTACCGGCTTTGTTATCAGTGCCTACGGTATAGGTTCCTTCAGGCAGGGTATCTGATTCAGGGTCAGCGAAGAAGTCGAGGATGAGTTCCTGCGTGCGTACAGGCGCGTTGATGAGCTTGATGCGGTACTGGCCGTCAGCCTCGTTCTCCGGTTTCAGACGCCTTGCCTCCGACATGGACGAAAGGTCGAAGAAGAAATTGATGCCGTCGATCTTGCCTTTGTAGCGTATTTTGTAATAGCCGCCCGAAGTCGACAGCTGCATCGTTATATCATACTCGTCGCCCACGATATCCACGTTCATCGAGCCGCTCTTGATATCGTACAGATTCTCTTTATACCATAAATAGGTATAGTCGGAGTTGGAGTTGTCGATTGTTCCAGGTGTCTCGCCGCTGCCAACGGTATATTTGCCAGCAGGCAAATATTTGGCTTTCTGGTCATAAAGGACCGCAAGCTCCAGAATATCATCGTCCCTGAAGAACCTGATGGCCGCCTCACGAGGCAAGGTTCCGAGGCCTCCGCCCAGAGCCGCGCTTGCGCTCTGCATCACGATCTCGCCGGCCGGTTCTCCCATATAGCCGACTTCACCGCTGAATGTACCGGTAATCTTGAAGCCGTCCGCATCAGTCAGGCTGACACCTATTGTATAGACATTGCCGTCCTTCTTGACCTCGACCGTACCTGAAGCGAAAGTTTCCTTCTCATAATAAGGCTTCATGATCTCCATATAGCTTCCGGAGCCTACCGAACCGTCGCCGACAGTATAAGTGCCGGCAGGCAGCTGTGTAGCGCCCGTATTGCTTGAAAAGAGATCGAGAGTAAGCTCGAAGTTCCAGTCCTCGTCATTGAGCTTGATCAGGAACTCGCCCGGAGCCACCTCGTCGGGATAGATACGTCTGGCAGATGTAGCCGTGAAATCGTATGAGAAGTTGTAGCCGTTGATATCTCCGTTAAATACGGCCTTCAACGGACCTTCCTCTGTAACGAGCTCGACGGTGAAATGATATTTCTTCTCTTCGTCAAGCGTCACGGTAACGTTACCGCCGCTGATTGCGATTTTCCTGTCGTCCTCTTTCGGAAGTATGAACTGTGTGTATTCCGCGCTGAGGTCCACAGTGCCCTCGGCGCCGTTGGTCTTGCCGATAGGATAAGTGCCGGCAGGCAGCCACCTCTCGTCCTTGCCGTAATACATATCGAGCGCAAGCACGTAAGTTTCCGATTCATCGGCGAAAAGTATTACCGCATTGCCAGAATACACCTGGGCGAAAGCATTGTCAAGGACAATGACATTCTCTTCGAGGGTCGTCATGGTGATCTGCTCCGAGAGTACCGATGTCTTATCATCGCTCGCGGCGGCTATGATGACATATTCTGTCTCAGGCTTGAGGCCTGACACCTCGACAAGCGTCGCCTCCGTTACCGATACGGCGTTCTCGATTTTCGAGAGAATCTCCTCCGCGCCCGGAATCTCCTCTCCCAATTCGACGCAAGCCCACGCGCAATGCAGGGCGTTGCCGGAAGATACGGTAAAAGACAGTGTCGACTTGCCGGCGGTTCCGGCTGTAACGCCGACTGCTGGAACCGTGCCAGGCTGAGGCTTGACCGGATCCTTGCATGCCGAGAACGCGAGCGACAGCACAGCCATACTGACGGCAGCGTAAAATAACCTAATTCCTTTCATAATCTGGGGGTTAAAATTTATAAAATAACATTAATAGTTGCAAAGTTACGAAAAAATACCCATAATTCAGGCAATTTCAATGAGAAAGAGACATTATTTGCAGTTTTCTGTCACAAAAAAGCGTCCCTATACCGAAATTATAGCTATATTTGCAGAATATTGTTTATGCGACATTGCAGCACAACGCTGCCGCAAGACGGTCCGGCGGACGAAAACGCCGCATATACCGGCACTGAAAATATAATATTAACGAAAATATCTACATTATGAGAAAGTACATTCATCCGGCCATCCTCATGGCCGCATGCCTCGCAACGGTCACGGCCTGTATAGAAGATCCGGTTCCGGAACCTGAACCGGTAGCGCAGACAGCCAACACATGGGCATTCAACGGCGGCGCCGAGACAAAAGCAGGCTCTGTCCTGATCTGTGAATCCTCAGGCAGTGTGACGGCATATTTTTCCGCACGGGAAGGCCTTTCCGCCGTACAGGACTTCAGCAGCGCGGACGACTGCACCGAAATCACATTCCCGGTTTCCGCTGTCGGCAGCGAGATAAACCTCGCAACGATGGATGCCGGTGACACCGGCACACGCGTGATAAGCAGACGCCCTGAGTTCAACGAGAAGAACGGCTTTCTGATCGAGGGCGGCAGCAATTCCATATCGGAAGGCAAGCTCTCGACAAAGCTGGTGAACGGCACGCTCGACATAAAATGCGAGTTCGTGACTCTCGGCAAGAACATCCGGTTCAGCGTATATCTGCAAGGCGAACTCCAGCACGTCGCGCAAACCGAACCTGACGGCAATTATTATAAGTATAACGGCACGACGGTTGAGCTGAAGTCCGTACACGCCGCATGTGCGGGTGAAGACGGAATGAAATATTTCGGAATCATCGCCTCCCCTTACGAAAACAGGGATATGGATGATATACTGGATGATGACAAAGCTTTCTTCGTCACAATCGATGAGATGAGCCTTTACAACCCGTCTGTGACGGATCCCGTAACAGGCAAATACGTTTTCGATCTTACCGCATCGCTTGATACGGAACTGGAGATGTTTCTTATTGACGGCGGAAATTACCTTGGCTTCCCTGACGATCCTGTGAGCAAGGGTACGATAACCATTTATTTCACGGACAACACTGACGGCAGCCGGAACATGCACGCTGAGGGAGACATCGTTTTCGCAGACGGCAAGACCCTGAAATTCTCTATGGAATCGCAGCTTGTGGAAGAAAACAATGAGGAAGAGAGGCCGACATACGGCCAGATGAAATATTACGTACAGAGCCGCGAAATATACGAATCAGGCACTTTCAGCAGCGGCTTCCTCTATCAGAACACATGGGACGAGGGCATGACGTTCACATACTCGCTCTCCCCTGTGAAAAACTATGTGGATCTGGGAGGCAACGCACTCGTGGAGATTTATATAGGCTCGAAACAGCTTCTCAACGGCAAGCCGTTCGATGTGGCAAAGACCCAATATCCGTTCTCGTTCAAGATGGAATATCTCGACCTCGAGCAGTCGGCTACCGTTCCTGTCTATATCGACAACAACAGCCGCGTGGGAGCATCTGGTTCGATTACGTTCAAGTGGAACGACAAAGGCTACTACGATACTGAGTTCGACGTCACATTGAATAACGGCGACATCAACACCAAAGGCAGCTGGTCCGGCATGCCGGGACCTGTAAACGTAGTCTATGAAGACAAGGCCGGCACCGTAGCCACACTGCGATCGGCGACTCTGGACATTTCAGGCGACCCTTGCCTGCTTTACCTCTCATCGGAAGAAGGCATTGCCGGCCCTGACAAATACGACATCATGGGCGAGGTTCCCGCTGTGGAGTGGAGATACAATTACTACATGGCTTTCGGCAGCTCATTCTCGGCCGTGACATGGATCGACGGCGTACGTTATGACCGTTCGACTGCTGACATCACACCTGTAATCGGCGGCAACTGGAGGGTTACGACCCCTAAAGCCATCCCTGGAGGTATCATATCGGAATGCAAGGTAATGCTCTTCGGCCTGGGCAACGCATACTACTACGGAGAGATCAAGGTAATCGAATAAGACGGTTACCCAAGACAGCAAAAAAGTTCCGGACTGGTTTTCCAGTCCGGAACTTTTTTGCGATATGCCGCTTCGTTTATGCTTCGGCAGAGGCAGTTTCCTTCGCTTCCTTCTCGTCAGGATATGTGAAAGGAACGAACCATGTGATAAGGAGCGCTGGAACGGTAGCGAGCAGCGACCACAAGAAGAAAGACCTGTAGCCTATAGCATCGCTGATAACGCCGCTTATCATGCCCGGAAGCATTACGCCGAGATTGGCGAGCGCCGAGCCGAAAGAGAAATGTGCCATCTGGTGCTTGCCCGGGGCCACCTGCTGCATGATGAACAGCGTAAGTCCCACGAAGCCGAAGCCGTAGCTGAAATACTCGAATACGATAGCGCCGCAGATAAGTACCGGATTCGACGGCTGGAACCATGCAAGCAGCGCATAGACTGCAAACGGGAAGTTGAATATGCAGCAGAGCTGGAACAGCGCCTTGCGCAGGCCCTTCCATGATATGAAGTAGCCGCCCAGGATTGAGCCGATGATGAACGCCACCACGCCGAACGTACCGTAATACAGGCCTATGTCACTCTTTGTCAGGCCCATGCCCTGCTCAGCGACAGACGCTTTCAGGAACAGCGGCACTATCTTTATGACAAGTCCTTCGGCAAAACGGTAGAAGACGATGAATGCGATATAGATCCAGATGTATTTCTTGCGGAAGAATTCCACGAAGACCCTGCCCGTCTCGCGCATCGTGTCCGCAACGCTGCCGTTTGTGCGCTGCACTGCGGAATTCATGCTGCCCGGAAGCACCCGCAGATGCCATAGTCCGAGCAATGTAAGTATCGCGCTGCATATTCCCATGATAGTCATCCATGCGTACAGGGCGCCGATATGGGACTCAAGGACGCCGGCCAGATACACAAGTCCGCCCATCGCCGTCACCTTGGCAAGGTTGTAGAAAGCTCCCTGCCAGCCGATATAGCGCGCCTGCTGCGTCTTTGAAAGCTCCTCTATATATACGCCTCCGAGAGCGATATCGTGGGTGGAGCCGCTGAATGCGATTACCGTCATGACAGCCACGACATAAGGGAAGAAATCCGGCAGCGGAAGGGCCATGGTTACAAGGGCCAGGGACACGCCGCAGACAAGCTGCGTCGCCACGACGAAGAACTTCTTTGTCCTGTACATTTCCATGAGGGGGCTCCAGAGCGGCTGCAGCGACCATGGAAGGATCAGTAATGATGTCCAGAAAGCCACTTTGGCATCGCTGATTCCGAAATCATTGAACATCAGCGGGGCCACGAGATTCAGCAGAATCAGCGGAAGTCCCATCGCGAAATATGCGGTGGGAATCCATAGCAGCGGTGAGATCTTTTTTTCTTGTTTTGTCATTATGTTATTCAGTTTGGTTTCAGTTGTTTCGTGCTACAGCAGGCGCAGCGATTTGCTCCTTGCCAGCAGGCAGGCGCCCACGACTCCGGCATTTTCCCCGAGCTTGGAGAATGTGATCTGCGTATCCTTGCTCACCATGCGCAGGGAATATTTGTTGATCGAGCTTATTACCGGCAGCATCAGGTATTCACGCGTGCTTGCAAGAGTTCCGCCCAGGATTATCAGCTCCGGATTGAACATGTTGATAAGGCCGGCCAGGGCCTTGCCGAGAGTGTGGCCCACATTTTCCATAATCTCTATAGCCAGCACGTCTTCTTTCAGCACTACCTCCAGAATGTCCCCGAGGGTGATTTTCTCGCCTTTGCGGAACTTGTCCGACAGCATCGATATGCGTCCTTCGCCGAGCTTCTCGAGAAAGAGGCGGTGGACTGCCGCTCCGGAGGCCCCGGTCTCAAGACATCCGCGCTTTCCGCAGCGGCATATCACCTCATTGTCGAACATCGGGAAATGCCCGAACTCACCCGAGAAGCCGGACTTGCCGTAAAAAAGCTTGCCGTTGAGAATCATTCCAAGGCCGAGTCCCCAGCTCGCGTTGACATACAGCATCGTCTTCTCGTTGTTTCCGGCTCCCGACATGTATTCTCCGTACGTCGCGGCACGGGTGTCATTCTCGATGTATACGCTGTAGCCCAGACGCTCCTCGAGCATCATCACAAGCGGCTGTTCCTCCACGAACAGATAGCTGTAGCTGTATCCCGTCTCTGAGTTCACGCGTCCGGAGATGCTGACGCCTATTGCCAGGATGCTGTCCTTCGGCAGTTCCTTGCGCGCTATGAAAGAACGTATTATCCCGCAAAGCTGGTCTATGGAATTGAGGGAATTGTCCGACAATATGTATTTTTCTTCGCCGTCCGCCACTACCTGCCCCTTGAAGTTCACGGCCGCCATACGCACAGTGTCCCTGCGCAGCTCGACGCCGACATAGTAGCCGGCATTGGGGTTAAGTCCGTAAATATTCGGCTGGCGGCCTCCTACGTTGCTCTGCTTGCCGTAATCTTTCACCAGTCCCTCCGCCATAAGCTCGCCGATGAGCTTGGTAACGGTAGGAACGCTGAGCATCAGCGCCTTGCTGAGCTCGGCGATACTCGAATCTCCTCCGAACACGTACTGGTTTATAATCTGCTGCTTGATAAGAGAAGTCTTGTT
This sequence comes from uncultured Muribaculaceae bacterium, assembly GCA_964385835.1. Taxonomy (GTDB): domain Bacteria; phylum Bacteroidota; class Bacteroidia; order Bacteroidales; family UBA932; genus Cryptobacteroides. The sequence continues at coordinate 61,772 of CAYLQE010000008.1, forward strand.
CCGTTCTTCCTCTTGTCTGGAAACTGATGGATTCATAGTCCGCTGTATTATTTACAGATAGGCTGCACAACGTAACACCGGCTTCGACGGATGCAGATCCGGCAACTGCTCAAAGCTGAAAAATGGCGAAACGGCCCTGTTATTAAAAATTTACAATTGCATTGCAAATATAAATAAAAAATTTTATTTGGCAACCATATTCGGGTCTCTTGGCACTGATTAGACAAAGCTGCATTTTATTATACGCCGTCACATTCGCAATATTTTTTCCACAAATATCAGCTAAAATAAAATATTTTCCACGAAAACATAAGTGTAAATAAAATTTTTTATTATATTTGTCGGGTACGATAAAAAATTAAAACAATACCTTTTATTTTAAGGACATAACAAACCAACTAAAACAACAGTCAGATGACTATGAAACTCCCCCGTATTCTGATCCTTGCCATGTGCATAACGGCAGGATTATGTTCGTGCGGCTGCAATTCGTCGAAAACTCCTGAATATACATTCCCTTCAGGAGGAAACAAGGACAAAGACGATGACAAGAAGGATGACGAGAACTCCGATTATCCGAAAGGACTTAGCGTGACCGAGTTTTCCGACGAACTGTCAAACGGCAAGAAGTGCATCGGTTTTGTGGCCGTAGCCGACATGAAGGCGAACCCGAAGCTGCGCTTCAATGCAGTGCATCTGCCAAAGCAGAAAAAGCCGACAGCCATCCATGCCGATTTCGCGGCTGAAGGCAAAGGCAAACCTTACGTAACCATCAACGCAGGCTACTGGTGGGCCGGAAACTCGCTCAGCCTGCTTATCTCGGGCGGCGAGGTGAAATCCATCGAGAATCAGGTAGTCGAACGTAACGGAAAGACAGTGTATCCGGTACGCTCGGCATTCGGACAGCTTGACAACGGCGATTTCGAGACCCAATGGATATACTGCGTGCTCGACCAGGGCAACAGCCCTTACGCTTTCCCGTCAGCCCTCGACAATGACGAAAGGACAAATACCTACATGCCTGACCCTCCTACATCGAAATATCCCGGAGCCAAGCCGTGGACTCCCCGCGAGGCTGTAGGCGGCGGCCCTATGCTCGTAAAGAACGGCAAGAACGTGGCTGTCGAGAACTACTGGAAAGAAGCGTTCGACGGCGGCGGAATCGCCGGAACGTCACGCCAGCCGCGCACGGCAATAGGCGCGACAGAGGACGGCAAGCTCGTGCTTCTGGTATGTGACGGACGCAATATGCGCGGCAGCGCCGGCTACACGCTCTCTGAGCTGGCCGACAAGCTCATTTCCTTAGGAGTCACAAACGCCGTGAACCTTGACGGCGGCGGATCGTCCACAATCGTGGGATTCAACGGAGAAGTGCTCAACCGTCCGAGCGACACAGGCACAAAGGAAGAAATCGTACAGCGCAGCATATCCACAGCTGTCGTGATCTCCGAAGCGAACTAAACACTATCACAAAATCATAATGAAAAAAATCTTACTTTTTCTCTGTGTGACATTTGTCGCATATTCCTGCACACCGAAGGCAGGAAATCCGGAGAAACGGCTTTACATGTGGTTCGACTGCGAGGCCAACTTCGCCTTGTCGAACAATCCGGACAGCATCCGCTTTTATCTGGAGAAATGCAAGGAGGCCGGTTTCACCGATGCGGTGGTCGACGTGAAATCAATCATGGGAGAAACAGTCTACAAGAGCGCATACGCCCCTTTCATGTACGAATGGGGCGGTGTTCCGCGCTCAGAGGACTACGATGTACTTGACAACTACATCCGCATAGGCCATGAACTCGGTTTGCGCGTCTTCGGATCGCTCAACATCTTTGCCGGCGGCCACAACTATTTCGACCGGGGCATCATCTACGGCGAGCATGCAGCATGGCAGTCGCTGGTATCCACCCCTGACGGAATAGTTCCGATCAGCAGCATCAAGACAAACTACAACGGCATGCTGAATCCGGCAAATCCAGAGGTTCAGGAGTATGAGCTGGACATCCTGCGTGAGTTTGCCGAGAAATATCCTGAGGTGGACGGCATAATCTTCGACCGCGTGCGCTTCGACGACATCACTTCCGATTTCAGCGAGCTTTCAAAAGAACTCTTCGAATCCTATGCAGGCGTCGAGGTTGCCAACTTCCCTGAAGACATCCTCTACTGGCAGAAAGATCCAAAAGGCGTGTGGAAATGGAAAGAAGGACCTCTGTTCCGCAAATGGGTCGAGTGGCGCGCAAGCGTCATCAAATCCTTTGTCAAGAAGAGCCATGAGGTGCTCAAAGGCGTGAATCCTGACCTTATCATAGGCGACTACACCGGAGCATGGTATCCTACCTATTATTATGTCGGCGTAAACTGGGCAAGCCCTCAGTTCGACCCTTCCGAACATTTCAGCTGGGCGACACCTGAGTACCGCAACACAGGCTACGCCGATCTTCTGGATGTATACATGACAGGCCTCTACTATACCCTTGTGACCAAGGAAGAGGTAGACAACGCCAACGGAGCCGTAGGCCAGCGCACCGAAGCCGGAATGACGAACGAGCACAGCTACTGGTACTGCATCGAGGGTGGAGCCGAATGGGCGCGCAAGCTCACATGCGGAGACGTTCCTGTCATCGGTTCGCTTTACGTAGAGCAGTATTCCGGCGACAGCGCACAGTTCTCGCGTGCGATCGCCCAGGCCCTCGCCGATACCGACGGCCTGATGATTTTCGATGTTATGCACATCATCAAACGTAACTGGTGGCAGCCTCTCGCAGAGGGTGTGGCCGCCGGACTTGACAGCAAGAACACCCAAATCAATAACTAACTATAAATTTCTATGAAAGAGTTTTTCTCCAATTTCCGGAATGCTCTGGCAGCCAAGTCATGTCTCCTGACACTGGCTTTGCTTCTGGTCGGCAACGCCGCAATGGCACAGACGACCACAGTCAGAGGTACGGTGACCGATGAGAGCGGAAGTCCGCTTATCGGTGTGGCCGTCGTAATCGAGAATACTTACAAGGGTACGACAACCGATGCAGCGGGCAACTACTCCATCGACGTACCTGCAGGAAGCAAGCTCGTTTTCTCTTTTATCGGCATGCTGTCACAGACCGCAACTGTCGAGAAGGGTACGGCCCGTATCAACATCACGCTTAAGGACGACACCGCACGCCTTGAGGAAGTGGTGGTAATCGGTTACGGCACATCACGCCGCGCCGACGTTACCGCCGCCGTATCCCAGGTTGACGGCAAAGAGCTGGCGAAGATGCCTATGACAAACCTCTCGCAGGGCCTTACAGGCCGCGTGACAGGTCTGATCTCAGTGCAGAACTCAGGCCAGCCGGGCGCTGACCAGGCTTCCATGACTATCCGTGGTTCAAAAGCCGGCATCCTCTACATCGTGGACGGCATTCCACGTTCAATCAACGACATCAACCCTAACGACGTCGAGTCTGTAACCCTGCTCAAAGACGGTGCCGCGGTAGCGATCTACGGTCTTGAAGGTGCGGGAGGTGTAATGATCGTGACTACAAAGAAAGGTTCGCAGGACAAGATGCAGCTCAGCTACAAGGGATCTTGCGGCGCCTCCTTCAACACTTCGTATCCTGAGTTCCTCGACGGTCCCGGCTACGCATACTGGTACAACAAAGCCCTGGAGATGGACGGCAAGGAGGCTATCTTCAGCAAAGAGCATGTACAGATGATGCAAGAAGGCGTAAACGGCTGGGGCAACACAAACTGGTTCAACGAGATTTTCGGAACCGGCATCAACCAGCAGCACAGCATAACCTCTACCGGAGGCAATGAGCGTCTGAACTATTTCGCATCCCTGGGCTACATGGACCAGAAAGGCAACATCAAGAACTTCGACTACAAACGCTACAATCTCCGTCTGAACGTCGAGTCCAAGATCGAACACCTGACATTCAAGATGGGCGTTGCCGGCAACATCGGCGACCAGATGACCCCTGGCTTCGCTGCCGGCGGTTCTTCAGGAGCAGGTGCGTCATACGCATGGCTTTCCATCGCGGAGCAGGCGGCTTACGCGCATCCGTACCTTCCTATGACTTACGAAGGCATGCCTACGGCGAGCCTGAACAACTACGGCAACACTATCAACCCTGTAGCCGCTACCGAGCTGTCCGGATATTCAAAGTCGCAGACCATGGCCGTACAGACGAACGCTTCCCTGCAGTGGGACATTCCATGGGTGAAAGGCCTGAGCCTCAAGGTACTCGGTTCTTACGACCGTTCGATGACGACTTCAAAGATCCTCGCGACACCTTACTTCGTGATGGCGGCCAGCGTTCCTAATGGCGACTCGGACGAAATCACTTACCGCATGGCTTCCGATCCGCGCAACAACGCGAACGTAAGCTCGGGCAAGAAGACAACCAACCTTACCGAAGGTCTCAGCCAGGGCACACGCATCACCTCACAGACCAGCATCTCTTACAAGAACACTTTCGTTGAGAAACATCACCTCAACCTGCTGGCTCTCCTCGAGACACGCGAATACAAGAGCAACAGCTTCTCCGCTGCCGGCAAGGACATTCCTTTCAAGGAGCTTCCTGAGCTGAGCTACGCGACATCTCCGGCCGACAAACCTATCAGCGGAACAAGCAACGCAAACCGCCGTGTAGGTTTCGCATTCCGCGGCCAGTACAACTATGCCGACAAATATCTGGCTGAGTTCTCAGGCCGTTATGACGGTTCTTACAAATTCATCGGAAACGTAAGCGGCAAACGCTGGGGCTTCTTCCCTTCAGTTTCCCTCGGATGGCGTCTTTCAGACGAGGAGTTCTTCCGTCCTGCACGCACAGCCGTGGACAATCTGAAGATCCGCGCTTCATTCGGTTCTCTCGGTGATGACGGCGGTTCAAGCGCATACGCTTACCTGAGCACATTCAGCAACGTGGCAAGCTACCCTAACGTAGTCCTTGGAGGCGTGGGCCAGAACGGCATCATGACATCCCTGGTTGCGAACGAGCTTCTCACATGGGAGCGCAACTACTCGTACAACTTAGGTTTCGACCTCTCGATGTGGAGCGGAAAACTGGGTATCGAGTTCGATGCATACTATAACTATATCTTCGACATCCTCGCGCCTAACAGCGGCAAGCCTGCCTCTATGGGCGGATACTACGCTTCTTACGTGAACAACAACTCTCAGGATGTACGCGGTATCGACGTGAAAGTCAGCCACCGCAACCGCATCGGCAGGGACTTCACTTACGGAGTGACAGTAAGCATGACATGGGCAAAGGACCGCTGGCTTAAATACCAGGACAGCCCTAATACCCCTGACTATGCGAAACATATCGGCCACTCACGCTATATGACAATGGGTTATATCGCTGACGGCCTGTTCCAGAGCGAGGAAGAGATCGACAACTCTCCATACATCGTGGGCATGCGTCCGCAGGTAGGCGACATCAAGTACAAGGACCTCAACGGTGACGGTATGATCACATACGACCAGGACCGCGCATACATCGGCCGCGGCCAGCGTCCTCAGCTCAACGGCAGCTTGAACCTCAATGCTGGCTGGAAGGGTCTCGAACTCGACATCCTCTTCGTAGGTGCCGCTCTCTGTGACGTTTCGCTTATGGGTACATGGTACAACTGGAACGAGGATTCAACAATCTTCACCCGTCCTTTCAAGGCCGGCGCGAACGCTCCACGCTATCTTGTCGAGAACTCATGGACACCTGAGAATACTGACGCGCAGTATCCTCGTCTTTCTCTCACGCCGCCAAACAGCAGCAATGCACATGCATCGTCATTCTGGTACCGCGACGGCAAGTATCTTCGTCTGAAATCCGCTCACCTGGGCTACTCGCTTCCTGAGAAATGGATCAGCAAGATGAAGATGTCGAAACTCAAAATCTACGTTGAGGGCAACAACCTGTTCACATGGTCAGGCCTGCCTGAAGGAGTCGACCCTGAGTGGCCGAACGTAACCAACGGTTACTATCCTCAGCAGCGTACGGTAGTGGGCGGACTTGAGATTACGTTCTAACCGACAAAATTCAAAAGCAATGAAAAAACACATTATAATAATAGTTTCTGCAGTTGCGGCGCTCACGATGACCGGTTGCAACAAATGGCTCGACATGTCCCCTACCGACAGGGTATCGGAAAAGATCGTGTGGAGTGACGAAACATATATCACACAGTACATCAACGGATTCTATGCGTATCTGAGCCGTTACGGAAGCTACGAGACGCAGGATTCGCAGGTCGGACTGACTGACGGTCTTACCGAAACTCTCAAATTCGGCTCGAACGTTGAAGGAACCAATGTCGGTTTCCCTAACAGGATCGCATTCGCTGAAGGCGGCCTGAGCGCACCTACAGCCGCATTCCATTTCGGCAACTGGGACAACAGCTACGACCGTATCCGCCGTGTCAACGAGTTCCTTTACAGCCTCAAGAAATACGGAACATGGCTTGACAAGGACACATACGACAGGTATGAGGCAGAGGCACGCTTCTTCCGCGGCTTTCTTTACTGGAACCTTCTCAAGCGTACTCCTAAAGTGATCCTTTATGACGAGGACCTGCTCGCCATCACCGACTACAAGGCCCTTTCTACAGAGGATGAAGGCTGGGACATGGTGGAGAAAGACCTTAGGTTCGCAGCTGAAATCCTGCCTGAGAAATGGACAGGTTCCGAGGTCGGACGTATAACAAAAGGCGCTTCATACGCACTGCTTTCACGCGCCATGCTTTATGCAAAACGCTGGGATGCCGCAAAAGAGGCGGCTGAGGAAGTGTTCAAGCTTGATTACGAACTTATGCCGGGCAAGAATGCCGCAGATTATGCAAAGGCGTTCACCTCTGTACGTTCAGGCAACACAGAATCCATTCTCGAGTACAACTACCTGGTAAGCGGACCTAACCACTCATGGGACCGTATGTTCATGCCTGGCGGCGACAACGTGACTATGGGCGGACGCGCGACCCCTACACAGGAAATGGTGGAATCTTATGAGTATGCCAACGGCGGCTTCCCTGACTGGACCGCATGGCACACAGAAGAGGGCACTACCCAGACACCTCCTTACGCACAGCTCGAGCCTCGTTTCCATGCATCCGTGCTCTACAACGGCAGCGAGTGGAAAGGCCGTACCATCCAGCCTTATGTAGGCGGCAAGGACGGCTACGCTACCTTCAACGACGGCACGCCGCTTGACGGACGCACCACAACAGGCTACTACCTGCGCAAGATGCTCAACGAGAAATACACCGACTATTCACAGTACTGCACGCAGCCTTGGATCTCGATCCGTCTGGCGGAGGTCATCCTCAATCACGCAGAGGCATGCTACATGCTGGATGACGCGACATCTGCAAATAACGACGTAAAGAGAATCCGCGAGCGCGTGGGTCTGCCTTATTCGAACAAATCAGGCGAGAGTCTTATGGAGGCTATCCGTCAGGAGCGCAAGATCGAGCTTTACTGCGAGGGTCACCACTACTGGGATATGCGCCGCTGGCGTCTTGCCCACATCGCATACACCGGCCCTGACAGCCGTGTGCACGGTCTGAAGATCACCCTCGACGCAATGTCAGGCGCGTACACCTACACTTACGTGGACTGCGACGGCCAGGACCGCCTCTTCGAAGAGAAACTCTATTGTATTCCGCTTCCGGAAACAGAGCTCAGCAACAACAGCGCAGTTACGCAGTTCCCGGAGTGGTTATAATTTAAAGCATAGAAACAATGAAAAACAGCATAAAGATATTGGCTTCGGCAATGCTGGCCGTTGTCGCAGGTTGCCACCAGCCGGAGATACTTACTCCTTCAGTGGTTAACATGGGCCTGAACAGCGTCTCCGCACAGTTTGCAACAGGCAAATACAAGAACGACGCACAGGCCAAGTTCACAACATACGTCACAAGCGCAGAGCAGGAGCGCATCGTGATCGACATCCCGTACTTCTTCCCTGAGAATACTACCGATGAGGTCGAAATCACACAGATGCGCGTTACTGCCAGCCTGGACGACAACTGCTTTATCGATCCTCCTCTCGGCACGCTCGACCTTACGAAAGAGCATTCTTTCACGCTGACACGCGCTGACGGTTCGAAACACAATTTCACCATTACCGGCAACATCAAGAAGTCCGACAAGTGCGAGCTTGAGGCATTCGCCCTTCCTGATCTCGGCCTTACAGGCGTAATCGACCAGAACAAGGCAGAGGTATCTATCATCGCTCTCGGCGACATCGCGCCTGCAAAGGCTACATACCAGATCTCATACCACGCTTCAATCTCCCCTGATCCTTCGGCTGCGGCTTTGGATTACAACAAGGACGTGAAACTTACAGTTACCGCTTTCGACGGAGTCACCAAGAAAGTCTACACAGTGAAGAAGAACGTTCCAAACAAGATCAAGTCAGGTATCCGCGAGGGAAGCCAGAAGAACCTCTTCGTTTCCGAGACATTCAGGGATCAGTGGGGCATGACAGGCACCATGAACTACACCATGGGCATCATGGGTGACTATCTTGTGGTTTGCTCCGGTGTCGACGAAATGGTATACATCAACAAACTCACCGGCGTGAAAGTCGGTAACGTCAACATGGGCGGCATCAACCTCCAGAACGGCACGAACGGCGGCGGCGCGATCTGCTCTGACGATGCAGGACATCTGATCCTCTGCACGAACGCGACAGCCGGAATGGCCATGAAGTTCTACACTCTCGACGACGTTCACGGCACTCCGCAGGAGAAACTGACATGGACCAACACTTCAGGAGCCCGCATGGGCCAGCATATCTCCGCACGCGGCGATATCACAGGCGATGCCATCATCACTGTCAATACATGGGCATGGGCAAGTCCTGCTAACTGGAGTTCGTTCGTACGCATCATCGTCAAAGGCGGCGTATGGGGCGAGCCTGAGAAGATCACCATCAACGACTGCGGCAAGTGGAACGGCGGCAACGTGGATGTAGAGTACCTCACTACCGATGTGAACGGTACATATTTCGAGGCCCACTACTCTCTCAACGGACTGGAGTGGATCGACGGAGCTACAAACTCACGCGTAGCGCTCATCGAGCAGGGACAGTGGGATGCCAACTCTAACTTCTCGAACGTATCCTGCACATACTTCAACGGCAATCCGTATGTAGCTGTATACGGAGGCTCTCACTTTACCTACAGTTCAACAAGGGTACTGATGTTCGACGCTTCCGACCGCAACAACTTCAAGGGTTCATACGATGAATCTCCTGCCCTCTATTACAGGTCGACCGGCAAGAGCTTCAGCGGACTGGTAGGTACGGCAAGTGCCGATGTTCTGCTTACCCAGTCTCCTGACGGCTACTTCCTCTACCTCTACTGGATCGGCGGCAACACGGGCTTTATCCGCGCCGAGCAGTTCGACTGCATCGAGCAGTAACAATCTTTTGCCTGCATCCCTCTGACCGGGGATGCAGGTGCCAATCAAACGAAACAGGAAAAAACATGACAAAGACAATTTTAAAATCCGCGATAATCTTTTTATCGCTGTGCTGTGCAGCGGCAGGATGTGAGAAAAAAAAGCCTGACTATACATTCCCGTCAAGCGGCAAGCTTGACGAGAAACCGCGTTTCATCTGGGTGGACGCATCCGCGAACTTCCCTGATTTCGCCGACAGCAAGGAGAATATCGCATCCGATCTCGCAAAGGCGAAAGATGCGGGATTCACAGATATCGTGGTAGACGTGAGGCCTACGTGCGGAGACGTGCTGTTCAAGACCTCGGTCGAGGAGCAGGTGAAATGGCTGGGCGCATGGCTTCCGGGAGGCTATACAAAGGTGGAGCGCACCGCGGACTGGGACTACCTGCAGGCGTTCATCGACGAGGG
>CAYLQE010000009.1:0-66272 GCA_964385835.1 uncultured Muribaculaceae bacterium
AAGTCGTAACAAGGTAGCCGTACCGGAAGGTGTGGCTGGAACACCTCCTTTTTGGAGCGCGACACTTGACGCTATTGCTTCTTGGTGTTGTTCAAGGCATGTTGCTTGTACAGTCTTTCTTATTTTATATATCAGCAAAGCTTCTAACCGCTTTGCACTATAGTCTCTTAGCTCAGTTGGTTAGAGCGCTACACTGATAATGTAGAGGTCACTGGTTCAACTCCAGTAGGGACTACATGAAAACCGTTCGCAAGAGCGGTTTTTTCGTTTATATACCCCTCTTATTCATGGACGAGCCTTGAGAATTACGCGGAATTGGAGTATATTTGCCGCTTAAAGTTCAAGGAATGATAGTAATCAAATTCGGCGGTACATCGGTAGGCAGCCCTGAGGCCATTGCACGGGTCGCAGGTATAGTCCGCAGCCGTCTGGACCGTCAGCCGGCAGTGGTTGTCTCGGCATTTTCCGGAGTCACCGACCTGCTTTACAGGATATGTTCGGGCGGAGATGCGCTCAAGGAAAATATAAAGGCTCTGCGTGACAGGCATTTCAACGTCATACGCGAGATATTTTCCGATAATCTTAAGGCGAGCATAGCCGTTCAGAAAGAAATACAGGGTTTTGTGGATTTCATCGCCGCCAAGGTATCGGGAGAACTCAGCGACCGCGGCAAGGCGGAGATAATATCGTGCGGCGAGCTTATGAGTTCGAAGGTGGTCTGCGCCGCCCTTAACGCGGCCGGCATAAAGACCGCATGGGTGGATGCGCGCACCATGATAGTCGCGGGCGGCGATCCGTTGAAATCGGAGCCTGACCTGGACGAGATATATGAAAGGGTGCCGGAGGCCGTGGCGGCAGCCGGGCTCGGAACGGGCCGGGCGGATGCTCCTCAGGCCATAATCACCCAGGGCTTCATCTGCGCCTCCGGCTCCGGCAAGGCGGCGGTTCTTGGCCGTGGCGGCAGCGATTACAGCGCTTCTCTTATCGGCAGGGCCCTGAATGCCGAGGCGGTAGAGATCTGGACGGACGTGGACGGCGTAAGGACAGCCGACCCGCGGCGCGTGTCCACCACGCGCTGCCTCAGGCGGCTTTCGTATGAGCAGGCGGCCGAGATGGCCCATTTCGGAGCGAAGGTTCTCCACCCTCTCACCCTCGAACCCGCCAAGGACAGGAACATTCCCGTATATGTGCTGAATACTTCCGATCCTGACGGAGAACATACCGTGATCCTGCCTCACGATATGGTGTCGGACAGCATAAGGTCGGTTTCCTACAAGGAGAAGATACTTGTGCTCACAATGACGCCGGTATGCCCGATGGACAGCAATACCTTCCTTAAGAAGGTGTTCGACACGCTCAGCGACAACAAAGTGGGCGTGGACCTTATCAGCACCAGCAATTCGCGCATCAGCATCACCGTGGACGATCTCAGCCGGGAACGTCTGCCGCAGATAGAGGCGGCTCTCGGGAGCTTCGCGGAGATGAAGACGGACGATACCCGGTCCCAGATATCGGCGATAGGCAGTTCGGCCAGCGAACTGAATGCGATTCTGGCAAATGATTTCGCGCCGCTTCAGGACTGCCGCATATATATGGTGAGTCCGGGCGCTTCTTTCGTAAACATAAGTTTCGTTGTCTCCAGGTCGTCACTTGACACCGTGCTGAACGAAACCCATAAATATCTGATAGAAAATGAAAGTGGTAATTAGCGGATATGGCAAGATGGGCCATATGATCGAGGAAGTCCTCAATGAAAAGGGACTTGAATGCGCCGGCACGACCGAAAATGTAGCGAATTTTGACAAGGCGCTTGCCGCTCAGAGCGTATGCATCGATTTCACTACTCCTGATGCGTTCAAGGCAAATTACAGGTTTATCGCGGATAATTTCAAGGCTGCCGTGATCGGGACCACTGGCTGGCAGGCTATGGCGGACGAGATTATCTCTTACTTCGAGAAATGCGGGACCCCGATGATATACGCATCGAATTTCAGCCTGGGCGTCAACGTGGCGTTCGCAATCATGGACCTTGCCGCGGACAAGCTCGCCGAGGCCGGATACAAGCCGTCAATCGTAGAGACCCACCACGTCCACAAATTAGACTCTCCGTCCGGTACGGCCGCGACTATGGCGGCGATAGTTGCGCGGAGAATGGGACGCGTATGCCCTATCGAGAGCCGCCGCATAGGGGAGGTTCCCGGCATTCATGAACTGACTCTCGAAGGACAGAGCGACAAGATCACAATCACCCACGAGGCCTTTTCCCGCAAGGGATTCGCGGAAGGAGCCGTATTCGCCGCCCGGATGTTCGACAATGACGGCATTACCGGCGTTCATGAATTCAGGGACCTGATTTTCTGATATGGAACGTATGATTGACCTCAGGGGCTGCGGCACCGCCCTTGTCACCCCTTTCCGTGACGGCAAGGTGGATTATGATGCATTCAGGGCCATGGTACGCCGCCAGGTCGCGGCTGGAATCGATTATCTTCTGCCTTTGGGCACCACCGGCGAGACCCCGTGCCTGACGGACGCCGAGCGCGCAGAACTGCTGAAAATAGCGAAAGAAGAGTCCTGCGGCCGTCCCGTTGTCGTGGGCGGCGGCACCAACTCGCTTTCACTTACCATAGAAAACATAAGGATGCTGGAGCCTTACGGCCCCGATGCTTTCCTTATCGTCGTGCCTTATTACAACAAACCCACCCAGGAGGGCATGTACCGCTATTTCAAGGCCGTGGCCGCCGCTGCCGGCAAGCCTGTCATCCTGTACAATGTACCGGGCCGAACCGGCGTGAACATGCAGCCGCAGACCGTACTGCGCCTCGCTGCCGAAGTTCCTGAAATCGTCGGAATAAAGGAGGCTTCTGGCAACCTCGCCCAGGCGGAGGCGATTATAAATGCTGCGCCGGAAGGCTTTCACGTGATAAGCGGCGATGACGATCTTACCCTCGGCATGATGAAGGCCGGCGGGGCGGGCGTCATAAGCGTCGCTTCCAACGTGGTTCCGGAGCGGATGGCCGCAATGACCCGTGCCGCCCTCGCAGGCAGGTTCGGCGAGGCTGAGGACATAGACCGCACCCTGAGGGAACTGTACAGGGTATGCTTCGTGGAAAGCAATCCGATACCGGTCAAGACCATGTTATGGAAAATGGGACTGTGCGGGAACGAGTTCCGTCTCCCTATGTGCCCTGCAGGCCCGGAAACTGTAAGCCAGGTGGAAAGCTGCCTCGAGGCGCTGGACCTTATGAAACACTGATGCCGTCGGCAAGACCTGTTTTATATCTCTGCGTTATGAAGAAAATAATGTTTTTGTGTCACGGCAACATCTGCCGCAGTCCGATGGCCGAATTCGTGATGAAGGATCTGGTGGAGAAAGCCGGGCTGGAAAAGGAATTCCTGATAGATTCGGCTGCCGTATCGTCTGAAGAAAGCGGAAACGGAATGTATCCGGCCACGAAATCCGTCCTTTTACGGAAGGGCGTTCCTGTCGGCGGGCATCGCGCCCACAGGATCACTCAGGCCGAGTTCGATGAATACGATCTGATAATAGTAATGGACAGACATAACGTTTCCCTGCTTTCCGGCATAGTGGGGCGTGAGAAGGTATATGGTTCCGGCAAGGTGCACATGCTGATGGAATATGCCTCGTCCGCGCCGGCCTCCGGACAATTCGCTTGTCCTGATGTCGCGGATCCATGGTACACGAGGGATTTCGAGCGCTCGTATCAGGATATCCTCTCCGGCTGCAAAGGCCTGCTGGACCATATCCGGCAGCAGTAAAACATTTTTGGACATTACAATGATAATATGTGCCGCCAACCGAGTGCGGACATCTTCGTGTCCATCTCATACCTTGCATAGTCTGGAACGGCTGGACGGTCTCTTTCCCAGGACCCATTTCCTGAACCAGACGAACCTGTTTGATCTGGAAATGTCCTTGCGCCAGGCGTTTAGTATAAAACAAAAAATCCGGCAATAAGCCGGATTTTTTGTTTCGTGCGGAAGGCGAGACTCGAACTCGCACAGGAAAACTCCCACTACCCCCTCAAAGTAGCGCGTCTACCATTTCGCCACTTCCGCATTGGGACTGCAAATATAGATACAATTTTTAATTCTGCAAAATTTTTATCGACAGTTTGAATTATTTTCCATATTTGCAGCCGTTCTTTTACTCAATTACTCGATCTTTGTCCAGAAACGCTTTGTTCCGATGCCGGCTATATTGCCGAACAGGCAAAGGGTCTTGCCGTCTCCTACGAAGTAAGCCTCGCAGTTGGCCTTAAGCATTCTTTTTGAAGGATGATGTATCTTGCCGCCCTCCCATATTTTCTTCTCGGGATTGTATTTCAGGCCGAAAACAAGAATTGCCTCGTGAACAGGGATCTTGCGGAACTCCTCGTTCTGGCTGTAGACGTCAAGTTTCAGCTTGCCGTTGCTGTCATAGACAGGCTTGCCGTCAACTGACTGGCATTGGTATGTGCCGTCTTTCGCTTTGTAGATCTTTGCGTAGCCGGTACCGTCCTCGTCGTTAATGTAGTACTTTCCCTCGATGTTAGGGGCCGCACTGTTCATCTTTACGTTCTTCACGTTGTTGTCTGCAAAAAGACTCATGGCCGATACGGCCGCGATAACCAATGTTGCAATGATTCGTTTCATGTTTTTTGTGTTTTGTTTATGTTTTAGTTTTGCAAAGATAGCGGAATTTTGCTAAATTTGTAAGCTTTTACGAGTTAGAAGCGACAGGTATATTATTAACTTATTAAAACAGAATCACAATGGCTGTTAAAATTCGTCTTCAGCGCCACGGTAAAAAGAATTTCGCATTCTATCACATTGTAGTGGCGGATTCACGCGCACCACGCGATGGCCGTTACATCGAGCAGATCGGCTCTTACAACCCTAACACTAACCCTGCGACTATCGTCCTGAACTCGGACCGTGCGCTTGCATGGCTTAATGTAGGTGCCCAGCCTACTCTCGTTACACGCCGTATCCTCTCTTACGAGGGAGTCCTTCTCCGCAAGCACCTTCAGGGCGGCGTAGAGAAAGGAGCTCTTACCCAGGAGCAGGCTGATGCAAAATACGCTGCATGGAAAGCCGAGGCAGAGAAAAAGATCGCTGCCAAGAAAGCCGCTCTCGCCAAAAAGTAAACCCTTCAGTCGCGGTACATGCAGAAAGCGGATCGATTCTACAGGATTGGTCAGGTGCTGAAATCAAATGGCACGGATGGACAGGTAGTGATCAGCCTTTCCGCAACGGATGCCGCAGACATGGATGAAAAGGAACCGGTGTTCATCTTTTTCGATGAACTGCCGGTTCCTTATTTCATTTCCTCCGTCAGGAGGCGCGGAACAAACAAGATTCTGGCCTATCTCACGGATACGGTAACGCAGGAAGATGCCGAGGAGCTCGCAGGGCGCGACATATACATGCGCGACGGGGATCCTGATGATGACGCCATTATGGATTTTACAGGCTGGACCCTGCGTGTCTGTGATGACGGACCCTGTGATGACGGGCTTTGCGGTGACGGTACCTGTGATTATGTAAGCTCCTGTGATTGTGGTGGCTCCGGTGATATTGCCAGCCTCTGTGATTGTGACAGCCCCCGTTCCGGGGCTTCCCGCGCTGATTCGGACCGGTCACGCACTTATGCCATTACAGGCATAGAGGACATTCCCGGCAATCCATGCCTTATAGTAGAAACTCCGGATGGAGAGGCCATGATCCCGCTTCACGAGGATCTCATCATAGGAATGGACGAAAATAAAAAGACCCTCACGATGAATCTTCCGGAGGGTCTTGTCTGAGGTTCGTCTTTTCAGGCGGCTATTCGCATTTGTGCGCGCCGTCGCTTATCACTACAGGATAGATCTTAGGCTCGTGGCCGTATTTCGCGGCGAATTCCGATACGACTTTCTTTATGAACGTGTCGTAAAGCTCATCTTTCACAAGGTTGATCGTACATCCTCCGAAGCCGCCGCCCATGATACGGCATCCTGTCACGCCGCACTCCTTTGCGACCTCCGCAAGGAAATCAAGCTCCTCGCAGCTCACCTCGTAAAGTTTGCTCATGCCCCAGTGGGTCTCGTACATCTTCTTGCCGACAGTCTCGTAATCGCCCTCTTCGAGAGCCTTGCAGACATCCAGCACGCGCTTGGTCTCGCCGACTACATATTCGGCACGCATGTAATCCTCCTCGCTAACCTTGTCTTTTACAGCCTGCAATTGCTCCATGGATGCGTCGCGGAGAAATTCCACTCCTATCGCGGCAGCCACGCGCTCGCATGAGTTGCGGCGGTCATTGTAAGGCGATCCTGCCAGTTCGTGCTTCACCCGTGAATCCACGAGCACAAGCTTGTAGCCCTTCGGATCGAACGGGAAGTATTCGAACTCCATTGTCTTGCAGTCCAGACGCATCAGGCTGCCTTTCTTGCCCATTACGGAAGCGAACTGGTCCATGATGCCGCATTTTACGCCGCAATAGTTGTGCTCCGTGCTCTGTCCTATGCGTGCGAGCTCGAATTTCTCTATGCCGAGGCCATACATGTCATTGAGGGCGTATGCGAAAGTGCTCTCTAAGGCCGCTGACGAAGAAAGGCCGGCGCCGAGAGGCACATTGCCTGCGAACGCCGCGTCGAAGCCTCCGATCACGCCGCCTCTTTTCTGAATCTCGCGGCATACTCCGAAGATATAGCGCGCCCAGCTCTGTGAAGGAGCGTCCTCCTCTTTAAGGCCGAACTCCGCGTACTCGTTGATGTCCAGGGAGAATACGCGCACCTTGTCAAGGCCGTTCTTGCGTATCTCCGCCATGATGCATTTGTCGATGGCGCCCGGGAATACGAAACTTCCGTTGTAGTCGGTATGCTCGCCGATGAGGTTGATGCGTCCCGAAGACGCGTAGAATGTGCCGTTGCCGCCGAAGTGCTTTTCGAACTGCTCGTGAATCTTGTTCTTCATGTTATTTCAGTTTGTTTGTTGTTACAGATAAAGGAAGCGTTTGATGCTCATTTTAGGCGTTTTCTCGAAAGGCTTGTCCACGACCTCAATGCTGCCGATCTGGCTGTAGTTAGGCAGGAGTCTGTTGACGGTTTTGCGCAGGTTGTCCCTGTACTTTGCGAACGCCTCGTCGTCGAGACCGGCTTTCTTTACGGCGTCGGTATCGAAATAGATGAGCGCGACGAGCTTTGTGTTGCGGTCCGTGACGACGCTCTCGATCACATAATCCTGACTGTTGATCACGGCCTCGAGCTCCTCAGGATAGATGTTCTGTCCGTTTGCCGACAGAATCATGTTCTTGCTGCGGCCTTTGATGAATACGTTTCCGTCCTTGTCCATTACGCCGAGATCTCCTGTATGCAGGAATCCGTCCTCCGTGAAAAGATTCTTCGTAGCCTCCTCGTTCTTGAAGTAGCCGGCGCAAAGGTTGCGGCCCTTCGCCTGGATCTCGCCGGGGATGTTCTCAGGGTCCGCCGAGTCTATGCGCACCTCCACGCAATCGAGGTATTTGCCGCATGAGGTAGGGACATATTCGGTCCAGTAGCGGTATGCGATGAGAGGGGCCGCCTCGGTCATTCCGTAGCCTACAGTGTAAGGCAGCTTGAGGGCCTTGAACATCTTCTCGACCTCAGGATTGAGAGCCGCTCCGCCCATGATGAACTGCTGCACCTTGCCGCCGAAAGCCTCGATGAGCTTTTTGCGGATTACCGAGTAAAGCAGCTGCCTTATGCCAGGGATTGCGGTGAGGATCTTCATCACAGGCTTGTCCAGCGTAGGCTTGATCTTGGACTTGTACACCTTCTCCATTACGAGCGGTACGGTAATCACAAGGTAAGGCCGTATCGTGCCCACCGCCTTCAGCAGGGTCGATGCTGCAGGGGCCTTGCCGAGATATGTCACGTGTACGCCGCAGCTGATAGGGTAGAGGAACTCGAATACAAGTCCGTATATGTGGCCCATAGGGAGCATGGAGACGATCTGGTCCTCGCTGCTGCATGGAATGTGACGTATGGCGAAGTCTACGGAAGAGCTGATGTTCTCGCTAAGGAGCATTACTCCTTTCGGCGCGCTGGTTGTGCCTGAAGTGTAGTTGATGACCGCAAGGTCCTTCCAGTTGTCGTGAGGATATTTCACATCCTCAGCCTTGAGTCCGCCGGGATATTTCTCCGCGAACGCGGCATCCACGCCTGCGAACGCCTCCTCTATCTTGCCGTCCTTTGCGTAGCCGAGGCTGAAGTCGTCGATCAGCACTGCCGCCAGGATGTCCGGCATCTGCGTCATGTCGAGCTTCCTGAACGTATCCTTGTCGACCATCAGTATCTTGCTTTCGGAATGGTTTATGAGCTGTGTGCCGTCCTCCGGACGGAATTCCGACAGAAGGGGCACGATCACGTTCTCGTTTGTTACGACAGAAAGGAATGATATTGCCCACTGTGCGGAATTGGCAGCGTACAGGGCCACTTTGTCCCCTTTCTGCAGGCCGCAGGCATTGTAGAAGATGTGAAGCTTCTCTGCCTGTACGGCGAAATCTTCGAATGTCCAGTCCTTGCCTCTGAAGTTGCTCAGGGCAATGTGGTTCCAGTCCCTCTTGAGGGTCTTTTCCAATGCGTGAAGATAATGTTCCATGATGAATTCTTTAATAAGTTTTAATACACTGACTGACAAATTTAATGATTTTTGGCGAAATCGCAACAGGCGGTGGATTTACAATTCCTTCCAGCTGATTTCCCTGTCCCGTCTCCACCAAGTTATCTGCCGCTTCGCGTAGTGTCTGGTATTCCTCTGTATGAGTTCCATGGCCCTTGCGGCATCATAGGCGCCGTCGAAACATTCGAACAGCTCCCTGTATCCCACGGTTTGCAGCGCAGGCAGGGCACGGTGCGGGTACAGGTCACGGGCCTCTTCCTCGAGACCGTCGCGGAACATCCGCTCAACCCTGTCGTTTATGCGCCGGTATAATACATCCCTGGGCCGTATCAATCCCTTTTTCTCGATTTCAAATCCGCGTTTTTTTTTCGTATCCGTCTTGAACGAAGAGAACGGCCTGCCTGTCATGATGCACACTTCCAGAGCCCTGACAACCCTCTGGCCGTTAGCTATGTCTATGGTGTGATAGGATTCCGGGTCGAGGGCCCCGAGCTCTTTCTGCAACGCTTCGATGCCCTCGCTCCTCAGCCTCTCTGAAAGTTCCTCCCTCAGCTGCCGGTCCGCCTGCGGAAAATCGTCCAGGCCGTTGCATAAGGCGTCTATGTACAGGCCGCTGCCGCCGGTCATCACCAGCGTGTCGTGCCCTTCTTCAAAAAGACGGTTTATAAGTTCAAGCGCCTCGGTTTCATATAGCCCGGCAGTATACGGGCCGTCGTGTATGCTCCGGTTCTGTATGAAGTAATGCTTTGCCGCCGCCAGCTGTTCTGCCGTCGGGACGGCGGTGCCTATGCTCATTTCCCTGTAGAACTGCCTTGAATCGCAGGATATCACAGGGGAGCCGTATCTGCGCGCAAGATCCAGACTCCACTCCGTCTTGCCTACGGCAGTGGGGCCAAGCAGGATGATGAGTTTGCGCGGTGACATGACCCTTGCGGATTATTCTTCGTCCTCGCCGTAGATTTCCATGCCGTCTTCGTCGCCGTCGTCTTCCTCCGTATCATCCTCGTCATCGAAGTCATTTTCTTCGTTCTCGGGATCCTCGAGACGCTTGCGCTGTTCGGCAGGCAGGTCCTCGAACGCTACATAGCCGTTAAGGAAGGCTTCCGGGTTCGGACCTTTGCTGTCTACGAGGGTAGGCAGGGCGAAGCCGATGTTGCCTTCTCCCTCGAAAATGATACTGACACTCTTTTTATATATGGTGTCGTAGAAATATGTGAACTGTGCGATGCCGTTTCCGACGATTGCATTGATGGTGATGTTGTCTATGCTGCCGTCACCCACGTCGAAAGTGGCGTATCTGCCCTTTAGCTCGCCTTTGCTGTCGAATGCCTTGAAGAGCACGATCTGGTCCGCAGGGAATTCCATATCGGAAACCATCTGTTTGTGAAACTGATACAATGTATTTCTGCCGTTTACCTCATATACGCGCGCGAATCCCTTTATACCGGGCAGTGAAACTTTGAATCTGTATGTCATTTTTACGTGATTTTCTAAATCAAAGATACTAAAAAAACGCCGTTGCGTGATAATTTTTGTTTAAAAATATGTAAATTCGCGTAATGCAGTCCATTCAGGGAAATATTCCGGACCGGTATGCCAGCGTCGCATCAGCCGCCGAAGGCCTTTTCAAGGACAGGGGCAGCCGCTTCATCTCATATATATATCCGGTGTCATCAGAGGACCGGATCAAGCCTTTGGTAGACGCCCTGAAAAAGGAGCATCACGCCGCCCGCCACCACTGCTATGCGTACCGCATCGGATATGACGGGGCCGTAATGAGGGCGAATGACGACGGCGAGCCTGCCGGGAGCGCCGGCCGCCCGATACTGGGGGCGATAGACAGCGCGGGGCTCAAGGATGTCCTGGTTGTGGTGGTCCGTTATTTCGGCGGCATCCTGCTCGGCGTTCCCGGCCTTATCAACGCATACCGCGAGGCTGCCAAAGACGCCATATCGAATTCAGAAATAATCGTAAAGACGGCCTGCGACATGTATGAGATAATCTTCGATTACATGCAGATGAACGAGGTACAGAAATTCATAAAGTCCTCTGGCGTGGAAATCATGGAGAAAACTTTCGACCTGCAGTGCCGCATGACAGTCAGTGTGCCGTTGTCCGCATCCGCGGCCTTCGCCGCAGGAATAGCGGAAAAAGCAGGCAGTATAAACAAAATCAACTGACCTATGGTAAAAGTACGCCCGTTCGCCGCGCTCCGTCCTCCCAAAGAAATAGCGCAAGAAGTATCGTCCCTCCCGTACGACGTCATGAGTTCGCGCGAGGCCGCGGAATGCGCCGGGCCCAGATCCCTGCTGCATATCACGCGCCCCGAGATTGATTTCACGCCGATAGCAGGAGAAGGGGAGGACAGGGTATTCGAACGTGCCGCCGACAACTTCTGCACGTGGCAGGAACGGAGATTTCTGGTACGCGACCCGAAGCCGTGCTATTATATATATGCCCAGACCATGGAAGGACGCACCCAGTACGGGATAGTGCTGTGCGCCTGTACGGAAGACTATGCCTCCGGCGTCATCAGACGCCATGAACTTACGCTCGAGGCGAAGGAAAAAGAGAGGATGAAGCATATACTGATACAGGATGCCAATATAGAGCCGGTTTTCCTGTGCTTCAGGGACAATGATGAGCTTGGGGACATCATCGGACGTATCGCGGCAGGGGAGCCTGAATATGATTTCATATCCGTTCCCGACAATTTCAGGCACAGGTTGTGGGTTGTTGATAATGACGCTGATATAGAACTTGTTACACGAGCGTTCTCCGGCATTCCGGTGATGTATATCGCCGACGGCCATCACCGCAGCGCTGCCGCTGCCGCCGCCGGCATGCACAGGGCAGGGCGCAACAAGGCTCATTGCGGCGATGAGGAATATAATTTCTTCATGGCCGTGTGTTTTCCCGAGAGCCATCTTCGCGTGATGGACTACAACCGTGTGGTAAGGGACCTTGGCGGACTTTCCGGGCAGGAACTGCTGTCCGCGCTGTCAGAGGACTACTATATCGAGAACTGCGGGGGCGTCTTTCATCCAGCGCGTCAGCATGAGTTCGCCATGTATCTTGACGGACAATGGTACAGGATGACGCTTAAAGACGGCAGGTGCGACGAGACGGATCCTGTGGGAAGCCTGGATTCAGAGATACTGAGCCGCACTGTGCTGGGGCCGCTGCTTGGAATCACGGACCTTACCCGCGACAGCAGGATTTCTTTCGTTGGCGGCATCAGGGGACTGGAGGAACTGCAGCGCATGGTGGATGAGGACGGAATGGCCGTGGCCTTCGCCCTCTGCCCCGTGACGATGGCACATATAATAGCGGTCGCCGATGCCGGCGAGATAATGCCGCCAAAGACCACGTGGTTCGAGCCGAAGCTGCGCAGCGGCCTGACGATACATACATTCTTTTAGCATATACCGCACATTTTTAACACATCAATAAATATGAAAAAAATCTTTTTGTTTTTTGCTACGGTTCTGACGGCTGCAACGGTCTGCGCGCAGGACGGATGGAAGATGACCGAGGCTTCGGATCTTACCCTCGTTGGAAAGGCTTTCGACACGCCGAATCCTTACCACCGTATCGACACGGTGCGTTTCAAAGGCTTTAACGAGGGAGAGAACGTGCAGTGCCGCGTGCCTGCCGGACTTGCCGTGCTGTTCAAGACGGATGCCGAGACAATCGCCGTGAGCGCTACTTTCGGCTACAGAAGCGGTGGTTCGTACCGCTCGTACCGCGGTTTCGACCTTTATATAAAGAAAGACGGCGTCTGGACATGGGCCGGCATGTGCGACTACGGCTTCGGCTCCGGTGACAACGGCAAAATCAGAAAGATAGTGCGGAATATGGCTCCGGGCGAGAAGGAATGTCTCCTTTATCTGCCTTTGTACAGCGAGCTTTACTCATGCAAGGTGTGCGTTCCCGAGAATGCATCGTTAGAGGCGCTGGAATCGCCTTTCAAACATAAGATCGTATTCCACGGCAGCAGTTTCACCCACGGCATAAGCACCGCACGCTCGGGCATGAGCTACCCTGTGCAGTTCATGCGCCGTACCGGTCTCCAGCCTATCACTCTCGGATTCAGCGGCAATTGCAAGATGCAGCCTTATTTTGCCGATGTCATCGAGCAGGTCGAGGCTGACGCGTATGTGTTCGATCCTTTCTCGAATCCGGATATCCCTATGATCCGCGAGCGTCTGCTTCCTTTCATCGACAGGATGGTGAAGGCTCATCCGGGCAAGCCGCTTATTTTCCAGAGGACCATATATTGGGAGAAGGAAAACTTCGATACCGAGGCTTCGAAGGAATTCAGCGGCCGCCGCGCGCTTTCGGACAGCCTTATGGCTATCGCATGCAAAAAGTACAAGGACGTGTACTACATAAAGCCTGACGCTGCCCTGCATAACGGCGAGTCATCGACGGCCGACGGAGTGCATCCTAACGATCACGGCTATTCTTTGTGGGAGGCTTCCATTGAAAAACCTATCCTCAGGATTCTTAAAAAATACAAGATTACAAAGTGAAAAAGTCATTGACTCTGATATCAGCCCTTTTTGCGGGGCTGGTATCCGTTTATGCGGCCATGAATCCCGTGGCAGACGAAAAGGCGCAGGTAATATGCGGCAACGCCCGCTTTACAGTCCTTACGGACCGCCTGATACGTATGGAGTGGGCCGGGGACGGGATTTTCGAGGACCGCGCCTCGCTCGCTATAGTCAACAGGAATCTGGAAGTGCCGTTTTTCCGCGTGACACGGAAAGGTGAGGGCGTTGTAATAAAGACAGATGCCGTGACCCTGGTGTACGGCGGAGGCGGCAGATTCGATTCCGGCAATCTTTCCGTGTCTTTCAAGCTGAACGGCAAGACCGTAAAGTGGGTGCCCGGCGCTGACGGCTCGGCCAATCTCCGCGGCACGACGCGCACTCTTGACGGGTGCACCGGTTTCGACAATGTGTCTTTCGATACAAAAGATCTGGAATACGGCATCCTTAGCCGTGACGGCTGGGCTATCGTGGACGAGAGCGGGCGCCATGTTCTGGAAAAGAACGGTTCCGACTGGGGAGAATGGGTGGCCTGCCGTCCTGACGGCGACCGTCAGGACCTTTACATATTCGCCTACGGGCATGACTACAAGGCCGCTCTCTCCGACTTTACAAAGGTGGCCGGCCGCGTGCCGCTGCCTCCGAAATACACGTTCGGATACTGGTGGAGCCGCTACTGGGCCTATACTGACCAGGAACTGCTGGACCTTGCGCGCGAGATGCGCGAGCGTCAGATCCCTATAGACGTGTTTATCGTGGACATGGACTGGCATCTTACCTGGCAGGCCATGAACAAGCGTCTTGGCCGCGATGAGTTCGGCCAGCGCCGCGGATGGACCGGATATACGTGGAACCATGACCTTTTCCCGGATCCGGAGGGCTTCCTGCGCGAGATTCATTCCATGGGCTACAAGACCTCCCTGAACCTGCATCCTGCATCCGGCATACGTCCTTACGAGGATTGCTATGATACGTTCCGCGAGGATTATCTGCAACGTGCCTGCGGCGACTATGACGGCCCCGAGGGGTATGTATATGGCGATGAACAGTACCGCTTCGCAGGCGTCGGCAAGCCTGCCGGCAAGCCGGGATACAGCGCTCCCGTGCCTTTCCGCATGGACCAGCAGGCATGGGCCGACGCATATTTCAACAGCGTTATCCACCCTCTGGAGCGTCAGGGCGTCGATTTCTGGTGGCTGGACTGGCAGCAGTGGAAGGAAAGCCGCTATGTGAAGGACCTGAGCAATACTTTCTGGCTCAACTGGACTTTCTTCAACGACAAGGTGCGCCAGAGCGTGTCTCTCGGCAAGGCTGCGCCGCGTCCTCTGATCTATCACCGCTGGGGCGGTCTGGGCTCGCACCGCTATCAGCTCGGATTCAGCGGCGATACGTATGACGACTGGACCACGCTGGAGTATCTGCCTTATTTCACCTCCACGGCATCGAACGTGGGCTACGGCTACTGGGGCCATGACATCGGAGGACATTTCCAGCACAAGGAAAACCAGCATCCTACCGATCCGGAGATCTATACGCGCTGGCTGCAATATGGAGTATTCACCCCTATCTTCAAGACGCACAGCACAACCTCCGATCTTCTGGAGCGCCGTATATGGAAATATGAGGATCATTATGAATTCATGAAGGCGGCCATCGAACTGCGCTATGCCCTTACACCTTATATATATGATGCGGCGCGCCAGTGCTATGATACGGGCGTATGCATCTGCCGTCCGCTGTATTACAGCTATCCGGAGACCGAGGAGGCGTATCAGTACAGGCAGGAGCATTTCTTCGGCGATAACATACTTGCCGCAGCGGTGTGCCACCCGATGGACAAGGCTACCGGCAAGTCGGAGCTGAAGATGTGGTTCCCTGCGGGCGATGACTGGTATGATATGGCTCATCACCGCATATACAAGGGAGGCACGGTCAAAACCCTGTATTACACGATAGACGAGAATCCGTGGTTCGTAAAGGCGGGAGCGCTCATTCCTCTTGCGGCGGAGGGTATCCAGAACCTGCAGCAGGCCGACAACCGCCTCCGCATACTTGTCGTTCCGGGCGCAGGCTCATGCAGATACGTCCATTATGAGGATGACGGCGAGAGCCAGGCTTACGATACCGATTTCGCCACGACGCTTATCGAGAAGAAGAGCGCCGGAAAGAGCGTCACCCTTACCGTGCATCCGCGTCAGGGCTCTTATGAGGGCGCGCCGCAGACGCGCCGGTACAGTGTGGTTATGGAGGGAGTGAAGGTGGCTTCTGCCAAAGTCAACGGTACCGCGGTGCCGGTTGAGGCTACTGCACATGGGGCGGTCATAACGCTTCCTGAGGCTTCTGTCACCGAAAAGACAAATGTCGCAATTATCCTGAAATAAACCGGCGCTTCCGGCTGTACGGCCGTTGCCAGGCAATATTTCCGGCAACCGTGCGTACTTATGTTTAGGCAACGGGGCTTGACTAATACTTTTTAGTCAAGCCCCGTTGCCTCATTTCTCGGTGAGGCCGGCCACACCTTACCACTGAACTTTCAATTCTCAGAGAGTTATTCCGACTTTTTGTTCACCCTCTTTCTTGTTTTCCGTTGAGGTTCAGCTTTTTGTTATTAGGCTGTTACTTCTCCTTTTGTCTGTTTTATCTTTGCCGCCACGGATCCGTGCAAGCGGCCGCATCTGCGTCAGAAACCGATTCCGACATGTCCGCCGAGGCAGTCTGTGGCAAATACGGGGCCGAAGAATATGTGCAGGTTCCTGTAGCATCTGATCCTTACGCCAGGCTGCCAGCCTCCTATAAATGTAATGTCTCCGACATTGTCCTTAATGACTTCCACCGGTTCTGTTTCGGTATCACGGTAGCTGTATTTGCCGGTGATTTTGTATATCCAGCCTGCACCTGCGTAGAGGTCGCTGTACAATGCGAATATCTTGCGCTTGCCGAAATGCCAGTATCTGCGGAAGTTTATGCCGGTGCCTATGATATATAGATCGCCGGGAGCATAATCGAGATGAGGGTTGAAGTGACTGACAAACAGCGATAAAGTACGCTTCTCATCAAACCGTACTCCTCCGGAAAGCATGGCTCCGGAAGTGTGGATTCCAAGCTGGTATCTCAGGGTAAATTCAGGTTTCCACTCTTTTATTCCTTCTTTTGAGAAAGCATATTTCCATTCGGCGGCCCATCTTTCGCCTGGATACTCTAACGTACTGCTGTCAGTTTTCTTCTGTGTACTCTCCTGTGCAACGGCATTGAAAGCCGAAAAGCCCGCAATAATGGCGGCCGATAATGTCAGAATCCGTTTCATGGCAGTATGGTTTAATATGTTGGTTTTGTCTTTATTCCGTATGTGGCCGGTGCTTTCCAATATGGGGCGGAACTGTAATGCCCGCTTCGCAATATAGTGATTTTTATCCGGATACCAATGATAAAAAGCGGATTATGGATGTCTGACGGTGCAAATCTGTGTTGCAAAGTGTTATTTTGATTGAATTGTAAGTGATTGTTATTTAATGGGTTGATAATCTGCCTTGACTTAATCGGGAAATAATTCCCTGCCTGTTGTGTTGATAATGCGCTGATATATAATGAATTATTTCCATGCAACAAAAATCATCATAAAACTGCTTGCTTTATGCGACTTGAACAGGATGGCCGCTTAATCGAAAAAATTACCGTGAAACACGCTTCTTAATCGAAAAAAATGCTACTGTTGCACAAAAAATCACTTCTTAATCGAAAAAATGGCAGAATATCCGGAATAACGCCATTTCTGAACCGGAGAAATTGTCATGGGTGAATCTGTTAAAGACGATGCAAAAGGATTGATACTGGGAAAATATAGTTATAGCATCAGAAATGTCTACTTTTGTAAATGGAAAAACACAGAAAACATCGCAGATGTCTACTTCGCTAAATAAGTATTAACTAAAAAAATCTGTGTCTACTTTTTGGGGCTGGTACAATCTGTTTTTCGGAGATTGTACAAATTACCGAACGAAATAAAGCCAGATTACCGAATTTTGGATTATTCGTATTATTACGAGGAGGCGCAGAGAAAGGTATTCCGCTAATTCTTCCACAGTCATCCCCCCCCACTCCACAATGAGATCTTTCCCGTTATCTGCCTCCAAGAACCTTAGGAGGGCTGTCGAGACAGGTGCGGTTCTCCGCTTTCGGCCTATCGGCTCAAAATAAGACAAAAATCGTTATATATCGGCTCATCGTGAGCCGATATATGGCAAAAATTGAGTAACTTTGAGCCGATAGAACAAAGACATGACTCCATACACCGAAATATTACAATACCTCCACTACAAAACGGAGGCATCGAGGACAGAAATCGAAGCGGCATTGTCCAATCCTCCAAGTGCCGCCACGTTAAAACGGCAGATTGCCGAGGCTGTGAGAAACGGTCATATCGAGGTGATCGGACGAGGACCTGCTACGCGCTATCGTCTGACTCCGCAGGCGCATGTCACGATGGAGCTTAATCTCGACACCTATTTCGACAAGGATATTGACGAACGCAGGATTCAGGAAACATTCAATTTCGACCTGATAAACGGTATTCTGCCAAAGGTTGAATTGTTTACCGCCGAAGAAACAGACACGCTCTATGAAGCGCAACGACTGTTCCGCAAGCATCTTTCGGATATGTCCGATACCGGATACCGGAAAGAAATGGAGCGTCTCGGCATTGACCTGTCATGGAAATCATCGCAGATAGAGGGCAACACCTACTCACTGCTGGAAACCGAGCGTCTCTTGAAAGAGAAGCAGACGGCCAGCGGCAAGACAAAAGAAGAGGCAGTAATGCTGCTGAATCACAAGGATGCTCTCGATTTTATTCTTGATGTGCCGGATTATCTTAAAGTTCTGACCGTCGCGCGAATTGAGGAAATTCATGCCCTGCTGACAAAAGAACTTGGCGTGGACAGAAATATCCGCCACAGGCGTGTGGGTATAACCGGAACGAATTATACCCCGCTTGACAATGAATTTCAGATACGCGAAGCACTCGAAGATACGGTCAGACTGATAAACGGCAAGCCGGACATTTTCGAAAAGGCATTGCTTGCTCTTGTGCTGCTCAGCTACATTCAGGCGTTCACCGACGGAAACAAACGTACAGCCCGCATCGTCAGCAACGGCATTCTGATTGCCAACGGTTACTGCCCCATTTCGTTCCGCACGGTAGATTCCGTTGATTACAAAAAAGCCATGCTGATGTTCTACGAACAGAACAATGTCGCTGCGTTCAAACGCATTTTCATAGATCAGTTCCTTTTTGCAGTCAAGACATATTTTTAGTCCGTATAATGACATAATTATCATGCAGATGAGGGCCGGCGATTGCCGGTCCTCCCTTTTTACGGCAGTTTGTCAGGTTCTCCGCTTCGTCGTCTGCATGCTTCTGTCTTTGAGGAGTTGTATTTGGCCGGCGATACTATGGTGCATATTATGAAACTAATATGATAAATCCATATCGATACCTATGAAATTATGGTGAAAGTAAACGATTGTCAGGTATTCGGAAATCGCTGAAAAGACATCTCTTTTTTGATTGTTTATATTCTTTTTCTTACCTTTGCCGTTGCTACGGCAATGTAGCGTTACATATTGCGAAGGTGTTTTTCGCCTGCCTCACTGAAAATCTGGACAATTTTCAACCCAAGGGCTCGGTCGTAAACACTCCGCCTGTCTGTGATTATGTGGACCGGTGGCCCTCTTGCCACTGTGTACTTCATATCGGTCGGGTGTGGAGTACGATTGTTTCTTCTTGGGTACGTCTGTCCAGAACGTTCGGTGGAAGTTACGAAAACGGCTCCACATCTTTGTGTATATTACCATTACTAACTAAGCCATAGGAGCCCGGCTTTTTAACGACTATGTCGGGATATTAATTTAGCTAAAAAGTTTAACTAAATAAAATTCTATTGCTTATGAAAAAAACAATTATTGCATTTTTGCTGTTTCTTGTATTCAGTATCGCTATGTCTGCACAGGCTAAGGATAAGCTGAAAAAAGTTTACCTTCAAGATGGTACAACAATTATTGCCTATGTCGAGAAAACCGCAGGAGGTTATAAACTGACCACAGAGGATGGCGCCGTTTTAGAGTTCCGTGAAGGTGAAATTACATTTAATAAAACTTATTACAAGCCACGTTCCCAAGCACTGTCTACTGTAAAGAACTCAACAATATCCGCAATAGCAGAACAAAATGTATTTCATAATGTTCAGCAGCCTAAATATTCGGAACTTAAATACAAGTATTCCGCAAGGGACTATTATGGTTATCAAGCCGGTGACAGATATAATCCTGCTCTCATGGGAGTGGCCTCGTTTTTCTTGCCAGGATTAGGACAGTACATAACAGGATGCCAGGTTGGATGCGGAATATTACAGACATGCTTGTTTGCGGTATCATTTCCTTGTTCATTTACACATTATGATTATTCATATTCATATAGATATGGCAATACTACATATTACGGTTCTGGTTCAAGATGGTTTTATGAACTTGCCATTCCAATGCTTGTCGTTTGGGCCGGAACGGCCACCTGGTCTGCAATCTCCGCTGCTAAGGCCGCGAAAATAAAGAACTTATACTATAGGGATGTGAATGGGGTGGCATACAAATTTGATGTGTCCCCGTACATAGACGTTACGCACCCTGTATTGGCGTCAAATATGAATGTCGTATCCGGATTATCTTTGAGAATAAGTTTCTAAACAGGTTATGAAAAACATTCTGACAACTATATGTTTCATGTTGCTTTGCCTTGCTTCTTATGCCTCTAATGACATTTCGGCACTGCAACAGCAATATGTGACTTCCGATTACATTCCTGCTCAGGAAGGGTTCAAGTGGGGTTACAAACAGTTCGGGGAATGGGTGATAAAGCCTCAGTTCGATGATGCGAAACCGTTCGGCGACGGCCTTGCATGTGTAAAGCTTTACGGGAAGTGGGGCTTTATCCGGAAGGACGGCAAAATCGCTATCCCATATAAATATGAAGACGCATGCCCTTTCTCGGAGGGCTTGGCTGCAGTCATGATGTATAATAGATGGGGATATATAAATACGAACGATGAATCGGTCATTCCTTTTAAATATGTTCAGGCGGAGCCATTTAAAAACGGCCTTGCTGCAGTCAGTGATGCAGTAAAATCCGGTTTCATCAGTAAAGACAATGAATGGTACGGCAGCATGGCATCCGCGATGTCATCGTTCCGGGGCTTCACAAAACAATATGTTGAAACGAAAGTAAATGAGTGGCAGCTGAAAGGCAAATATGAAAAGACGGATGCATGGAAGTCAAGAGTAACCGACGAAAACAGGAAGAAACTGATTGACAAGCTGGTTACGGAAGCCAAGAAGAAATATATCGACGAACAGAGCAAGAACATAAAGACTACATTGACACTCGGCGATTATGATGCCGACAATGAGGTTTTTCTTATGCTTGATTCAAAATTCGGCAAACTGCTTGTGCCGGTTCCTATTAATGAGGCTGAAAGTTTTGCGGGCGACTTCAATTCATACAGTCATGACTGTGTGTACTGCATTGACGGGGACGGCCTCGGATTGGCCGAAATGACTTTTACAAAGAATGGCAAAAGCTATTCTTACAAAAACACGGCAACGCTTCAGTTTTCATTCGTTGATATCGATTATACATTTGATAATGTGAACTTCAATCTGAATACGAATACCCCGGCCGGCGGCAATCAGATAATTGAATCGCGCAAGGAGAGGGCGCTTGCAAATTCAGATGTCGATACCAATATCCCGGTTTCAAAATTCAAATCTGAAAATACCTTTGCCGTAATTATCGCGAATGAGGATTATCGTCGTGAGAAAGCCGTGGATTACGCGGTAAATGACGGAAAGACATTTTATGAATACTGCAAGAAGACATTCGGAATCCCGGAAAAGAATATACGTCTCTGCACGAATGCTACCTTTCTTGATATGAAGGCGGAAATTGACTGGCTGACGGATATTTCAAAAGTATATGGCGGCAAGGCCCAGCTAATATTCTATTATGCAGGCCATGGAATCCCTGATGAAAGTTCGAAAGACGCCTATCTTCTGCCAGTTGACGGCAGCGGTTCCAACCCTTCTACTGGCTACAAGCTGAGCGACCTGTATGCCTCGCTTGGGGAATCCCAGTCGAAATCATCGCTGGTCTTTCTGGACGCATGCTTCTCCGGAGCGCAAAGAAATGGAGAGATGATGGCATCGGCCAGAGGTGTGGCAATCAAGGCAAAGGCGGCTGATCCAAAGGGCAATATGGTTGTCATGTCTGCTGCGACAGGTGATGAAACGGCTTATCCGTACAATGAAAAAGGCCACGGAATGTTTACCTATTTCCTCCTGAAGATCCTGCAGGAAACCAAAGGGCAGGCGACTCTCGGACAAATCTCCGAATTTGTAACGACTCAGGTCGGACGGAAATCCATAGTGGAAAACTCTAAGAGCCAGACGCCTACTGTAACCGCATCTTCA
Organism: uncultured Muribaculaceae bacterium; assembly: GCA_964385835.1. Lineage (GTDB taxonomy): Bacteria > Bacteroidota > Bacteroidia > Bacteroidales > UBA932 > Cryptobacteroides. Next base: position 21,714 of record CAYLQE010000009.1, read on the forward strand.
AGTCTCGCGGAGAACTGGAAATCGATGAAACTATATTAATCAATAACAATATGAAAAAGATTTTATTATTTGCCGTATCAGCACTATGTATGTGCGCTATGGCTTCAGGACAAACAACAAAAGAAACAATTAAAGAGCGTAAACAGATTGCACGATTGTCCCGTTCGGAGCTGAATGCACGTGCAAGCAAGGAAGCGACCAAAGCTGCAAAGACGTTGAAAAAGGAGGGCTGGATTGTCGCTCCCGGCCAATTGCCATTGGAAAAACAGCTTGACAAGGCTTTCAATATGAAATATGAGTATGAAGAAGGAGGGCTTCCAAAATATATCATAGGAGAAGCAAAGGCTGTAGGTGCGGTATACGATGCCGCGAGAATGCAGGCTATCAATAACGCCAAGATCGAACTGGCGGGATTGATCTCAACTGAGGTTACGGCTCTTACGGAAAGTACTCTCGGAAACCAACAGATAACCAGTGAAGATGCGGCATCAATAAATGAGGCCGTTCAGGCCGGCAAGTCACTCATCGCCCAAAAACTCGGAAGAACATTCATAGTGACGGAATGCTACAGACAGATAAGCAAAAAGAATGTCGAAGTAAGCGTCAGCATCGCATATAATGAGAAAATGGCTATGGATATGGCAAAGGCCGTCATCCGTGGGAAACTTGAAGAAAAAGGCAAGGAGCTTCACGAACAGCTGGATAAAATGTGGGACAGTCTTAAGGAATAGCCAGGACGGTGAAACTGAGGATAATGGCAATATTAGGCCTTTGTACGTTTTCTCCGATAATCTTTGCACAGCAGGTGAAAAGGGTTACCGGAGAATATGTATATTACGCGCCGTTGAATATGTCGATTGAGCAGGCGCAGAAGACGGCGGTTGATAAGGCCAAAACAGAGATCATCGCACAGCATTTCGGGACTGTTGTCAGAAACGATGTGATAAGTGTTATTGGAAAAAGTACGGACGAGTATCTCTCTATTGGCGAAACTGAGGTCAAGGGAGAATGGCTTCGCACTATCGGAAGTCCGGATGTCAATACGTCATTTGAGCAGAATATGCTTGTGGTGAGGGTGAAAATCAGCGGAGAAATCAGGGAAATACAGGAAAGCAAGATCGATTTCGATGCCGAAGTGATCTGCGGAAACAGCGGCGTTTTGGAAAAAGGACAGAAATTCAAGAGCGGGAGCGACCTTTATTTGTCATTCCTCTCCCCGGTTTCCGGTTTCGTGGCTGTTTATCTGTATTGCAGTGACGGCGTTCTTCGGCTGTTGCCGGATTACACTGATGAAAACGGCAGTTTCAATATCAAAGGCGGCAGGCCTTATATGTTTTTTAAGGATGATGTCCAATATGAACTGACTTGCGACGGGACGAGCGAGGCCAACAGGATTTATGTGGTATTTTCGCCCAACAGGTTTGTCAGGCCCAATGATACCGGAGGCGAAGGCGGGGTTCCTGTCCTGTCGTTCGAGGATTTTAACAAATGGCTTGGCAAATGCCGGCGTCAGGATAGCGATATGGTTGTGAAGCCGATAGATATCCTGATAGAGAAATGATATATCAGCTGTTTGCCGGGAAACGACGCCTGAGTGCTGAAAATGTACGGAGCAGATACAAAGATGCCGGCCATTATGGCCGGCATCTTTCGTGCGCGAGATGAGACTCGAACTCACACAGGTTTTACCCCACTAGCTCCTGAAACTAGCGCGTCTACCATTTCGCCACCCGCGCAAAGTGGATTACAAAGATAAGGCTTTATTGATGAAAACCAAAAAAAATCGTAAATTTGCGCGTTTTTTATTTTAAAGAAGGAGAAGATATGCAGGATATCAGAAATATCGCTATAATCGCTCATGTCGACCACGGCAAAACGACTTTAGTGGACAAAATGATTTACCAGGCATCGCTGGTGCGCAATCAGGAGAAACTGGGTGAGCTTGTGTTGGATAACAATGATCTGGAGAGGGAACGCGGTATAACTATCCTTGCGAAAAACGTATCCGTACCTTACAAAGGGGTGAAGATCAACATTATCGACACTCCGGGCCACAGCGACTTCGGCGGTGAGGTGGAGCGCGTGCTGAACATGTGCGACGGCGTTCTTCTGCTGGTGGATGCCTTCGAGGGCTGCATGCCTCAGACACGTTTCGTGCTTCAGAAAGCCATCGACCTGGGCAAGAAGCCTATTGTCGTGATAAATAAGGTGGACAAGCAGAACTGCCGTCCGGATGCCGTGCAGGAGGAGGTTTTCGACCTTATGTTCAGCCTCGGGGCCACAGAGGAACAGCTGGATTTCCAGACCGTGTACGGCAGTGCTAAAAACGGCTGGATGAGCAAGGACTGGAGGGAGCCGGCTACCGATATCACGGCGCTGCTCGATACGATTCTTGAAGTGATTCCGGCGCCGCAGGTTGCGGAAGGCACTCCGCAGATGCTGATTTCATCGCTCGAGTACAGCCCGTATGTGGGCCGTATCGCCGTAGGAAAGATAACCCGCGGCTCCCTGAAGGCAGGACAGCCCGTATCCCTGTGCAAGCGCTATGACATCGTGCAGAAGCAGCGCATCAAGGAACTTATGGTATTCGACGGCCTGGGCAAAAGCAAGGTCGAAGAGGTGCAGTGCGGAGATATCTGCGCAGTTGTCGGTCTCGACGGATTCGAGATCGGCGATACCGTCGCGGATTTCGAGAATCCTGAGGCCCTGCCTCCTATCGAGGTGGACGAGCCTACGATGAGCATGCTTTTCACCATCAACAATTCGCCTTTCTTCGGTAAAGACGGCAAATTCGTGACATCCCGTCACCTTAAGGAGCGTCTGGACAAGGAGCTTGAAAAAAACCTCGCCCTCAGGGTCAAGCCGGGCCTGAACGCGGATTCGTTCGTTGTGTTCGGGCGTGGCGTCTTGCATCTTTCGGTGCTTATAGAGACCATGCGCCGCGAGGGCTTCGAGCTGCAGGTCGGCCAGCCTAAGGTGCTGGACAAGATGGTGGGCGGCCAGAGGTGCGAGCCTGTGGAGTCGCTGACAATAGATGTGCCTGAGGAGTATGTCGGCAAGGCCATTGAGATCACTACGCGCCGCAAAGGAGCCCTTGTCCAGATGGAGACCAGGGGCGACCGCACCCACCTTGAGTTCGATATTCCTGCCCGCGGCCTTATGGGGCTTCGCTCCAATCTGCTTACCGCTTCGGCCGGCGAGGCTGTAGTGGCGCACCGGTTCAAAGGCTATGAACCGTACAAAGGCGACATCGAGCGCAGGACCAACGGCTCGCTCGTGTCTCTGGAGACAGGCGTCAGCGTGGCCTATTCCATGGACAAGCTGCAGGACCGCGGACGTTTCTTCATCGATCCGGGCGAGGACGTGTACATGGGCCAGGTAGTGGGCGAGCATACACGCGAGCGCGACCTTAACGTGAATATCTGCAAGACAAAGAAACTTACAAACGTGCGCGCCGCAGGCTCTGACGAGAAAGTGATGCTGCCTCCTCCGATCCGCTTCTCTCTCGAGGAAGCGCTGGAATACATAAGGGAGGATGAGATGGTCGAGGTGACCCCTCATGCCATGCGTATCCGCAAGATCCTGCTTGACCCTATCGCCCGCAAGCGTCAGGGTGACACCAATATCGCCGAGGATGAAGAATAAATCTTTGACATAAGGATTTTTTTTATTACCTTTGTCGGCTCATGTTCCGTTTATGAATAGAAACGACTTTGCAATATCAGTAAATGGACTGTCCCGCGGGAAGACTTCTTTCCGGGGATACGCAGATAAAGAGTTCTTTGCAAGATTTGAAAACAACGAGATTCTCGACGCCGGTCTTGACGTTGTCCTGTCAGTGGACAAAGGGCCGGAGTACGTGGATATCGACTGCGATATGGACGGCACGATCACTGTTCCGTGTGACCGCTGTCTCGCTCCTGTCGCGATGCCGGTATCCGCTTCCGCATCTTTCAGACTTCGTCTGAACGGCGGAAACGCTACTCTGGAAGATGACCGGGAAGAGGTCTTCCTCTCGGAAGGTTCGGATATCATGGACCTCAGTCAGGAGGTTTACGACTTTTCGCTGCTTGCTCTGCCCCTCCAGCGATTCCACAGCGAAGGGGAATGCGACAAGGCCGCTCTTGACTACCTTTCAGAAGGTGATATCCCGGCAGCAGGGGAGGAAGGACCGTCCGATTCGCCGTTTTCAGCTCTGGCAGACTTGTTGAACAGTAAGAAAAATTAAAAGTAATATATTATGGCACATCCAAAACACCGAATCTCTAAACAGCGCAGAGATAAAAGAAGAACACATGACGCGGCTGCCGTTCCGACTCTGGCAACCTGCCCTAACTGCGGCGCGACAGTAATCTCACACCGTATATGCCCTGAGTGCGGCTACTATCACGGTCGTCAGATCATCGAGAAGAAAGCCGAGTAAGGCTGTTCCGCTGGTCCGGAGGCGGAGTTTCCGCATATCGTGCGATGCTCCGTCTTTGACATACAAGGCCCTGTAGTTCAACGGATAGAATGGAAGTTTCCTAAACTTTAGATAGCAGTTCGATTCTGCTCGGGGCTACATACTGAAATCCCTTTCCGGGTGTCAAGACTTCGTCAGTTAACTGAAGCGATGACCTCGAGAAGGGATTTTTCGATGCGGTCTATTTCCATGACGGACAGTTCGGAGTTGTTTGCCATGATGCTGAACACTATTGTCCGCCCGCCTGGCTGCGAAGGCAGCATATAGCCGCAGAGGCAGCGGCATCCAGTGAAAGAGCCGGTCTTGTAACGGCAGCGGCCGCTGTATTTCACCATGCTGTCCATGTAAACCTGGAACAGGTCTCCGTTTTTCATCATCGAGCGCAGGAATTTGCACATATATTCGGGACTTACCCTGTCTTTTGCGGAAAGTCCGCTGCCGTCCTGAATGATCAGTTCCTTAGGGGTGAACGGCACGCCGCACTGCTCTGCGAGCACATGCCGCATGACTTTTCTCGCATCCTCCGCCCTGCTGCCTTCGCCCAGCTCCATGCCCATCGTCCTGAACAGCAGCTCGGCAAACAGGTTGTTGCTGTCCCTGTTGGTTCGGGTGATCACGGTTTTCAAAGAAGGGCTTTTCACAGATCCCAGCTCGGTAAGCCCGCCTGCCATTGAAGAGACGCTCAGGGAATCGCTGCCGCAGACAACGCCCGCTGCCACACCCCTTATTCTCATGCCTTTCTCATTCTCCAGCCATGTCTTGAAATCTAAGGCCAGCGCACGCTCCGGCCAGTTGTTCCTGAAATGCACCTCTTTTTCTATTCCTGCCCCGATGGTGCCGCGTATCACGGCCGTGCTGTCGCGTTCTGAGGTGTAGAGATAAAGCCGGTCTCCGCTGCCCTTGTCACCCACCGTGCAGTCATAAGTCCAGCTTATCCACGGAGTGTACGGGAATCCGGGTTCGATAAAAGGTTTTTCTCCCTTTGCCTGGTCTTTCGCGTTCACCCTGAAGCTCTGGCGGTTCTCATAGAAGTTCAGGCCGCTGGCGCATGTGCCGTAATATGTGCCAAGGTCATCGTAGCACCAGCTCGGATCCTCGCGCATCCCCTGAAGCCATGAGCCGTCTCCTATGATGTCGCCCTTTATGGCCTTTATGCCGGCTTCTTCCATAAGTTGCGCCCAGCCGGAATAATAGTAATCCCGCAGCGGAAAGGCGTCGGGGTGTGTGCTGCCCAGCATCGGGTCTCCGCCGCCTATTATATAAAGGTCTCCGTTCAGGGTGCCGTTGCGGCTGATATCTCCGCTGTACGCCAGCATCGTTTCCCATACGTAATCCGGTCCTAAGGCGGTAAGTGCCGCACCTGTGGTGATCGCCTTCATGTTCGAGGCGGGGTTCATCTTGCGCTCCATGTTGATGCCGGCGATGCGCTCGCCGTTGTCATACATTACCGCGACGCCGAAACCGCATGACGCGAATTCTGCGCCGTTCAGCCTGTCCGCTGCCTCCTGGACCTTGTTCTGTGCCGCGGCGGCAATGCAAAGGAAAGCCGCCGCGACAATCGCATATCTTTTCATCGTAATTGTATCTGTCGGTTTCTCAGGATTTTATTCCCATTTGCCTAATGCCTCGTGCAGCTGGCTGTCGGTACGCAGACGGATCTTTATGCCCGCCGGCTGATAATAATAGCGGACTGCGATTTCTTCTTCCAGAAGCGGACGTATAGCCTCGCGGTTGCGCATAAGCGCGTCTTTCTTCTCCATTCTGACTATCTTCTCCAGTGCCGCGAGACTTTCGGCGGCATCATCATACATGCCGTCCTTTTTCAGCTGCGCCACCAGCAGGTCGTAATATGTCTCGCTCTCGCTGCGCAGGTCGAATGCCTCTTTCGCTCCCCACTCCACAAACTCGTCATACTCCTCGTCGCTCAGATGGAATTCATCCACCGGAGCGATGGCCTCATGTTTCTTTACGTACTCCAGAGGATAGTTGGCGGCAAGCCCGCCGGCCACTACAGCGTATGTGATGCGGTTGAACGGAGCGGCTTCGACGATGATGTCCGGAGTGATTCCGCCGCCGTCCTTTACGATGCGTCCCTTGGCGGTGCGGAACTCCCTTATGAGCGAATCAGGAATGTCGCCTACCGAGCCGTCCTCGGCGCGGTGCGAATAATCCTTCGCCTGGACACAGCGGCCCGAAGGTGTGTAATATTTAGCCACTGTGACTTTCAGCTGTCCGTTGTATGCGACAGGCAATATTCTCTGTACCAGTCCTTTGCCGAAAGTGCGCCTGCCGGCGATCACGCCTCGGTCCAGATCCTGGACCGCACCGCTGACAATCTCAGACGCCGATGCCGAACCGGAATCCACCATTACCATGAGCGGCAGATTGACGTCGACAGGATCGCCTGAGGTCCTGTATACGGTCTCCCCGTCGGTTCCCTTTGACGATACCACCGCCGTGCCTTTCGGCAGGAACAGCGACAGGATCTTGACGGCCTCATCCATAAGTCCGCCTGTATTCCCCCTCAGGTCCAGCACCAGACGCTCCATTCCCTGCTTTTTCAGATCCAGCACGGCATTCTTCACTTCCTCCGACACGTTTTCTGTGAAGCGGTTCTGATATATATAGCCGGTCCTGTCGTCCAGCATCCCGTAATATTCCACATTAGGCATGTGGATGCGCTCGCGGGTGATCCTGTACTCGACTTCCTCTCCCGTGCGCACCTTCTTTACCTTGAACACCACATCGGTACCGGCCTTGCCTTTCATCTTCGAGCTTGACTGTCCCGCATCCAGGCCGGACGTGCTCTCGCCGTCAATCTCCATTATCATGTCGCCGCACTGCAGGCCCGCGCGTGCCGCGGGACTGTTTTCGTAAGGTTCGTTGATAATGACGAAGCCTTCCTTTTCAGGCTTGTAGATGATTGCCCCGATGCCTCCGTAAGTGTTGGTGATCATCATCTCGAAATTCTCCTGCTCTGACTCCGGCACGTAAACCGTGTACGGGTCGAGCTCCTCCAGCATGGCGCTGATGCCTGCGCGGAACATCTTGTCCGCCGGGAGCGAGTCCACATACGCCATAGCAAGGTGGCGTACTATATTGTTCTGTATTTCAGTCCACTGCCCCAGCTTGAAGCTTTTGCTCTGGGCGTTCGATACAAACGCGGCCCCGCACAGTGCGGCGGCCATGATCATACATGCAAATCTTTTCATAATCCTATTGTTTATGATCCGCCAGATAGCGGAACATTTCCTCCAGCGCAAGAGCGCGGTGCGAAATGCTGTTCTTTTGTTCATCGTCAAGCTCGGCCATACACAGCCCGGGTGCGGCGTCAGCTATGAAGACAGGATCGAAGCCGAAGCCCGCGTTTCCGCATTTCCTGTCGCTGATCCTGCCGTCGCAGCCTCCTTCGAAAGCGAGTACCTCGCCGTATGGAACCCCCTGCGGAGCGTCTTCCTGTGACAGAATCAGGGTGATGCAGCATTTGAAGGCGGCTTTTCTCTGTTCCGCCGTCACTGCTCCTGCCTTGTCCAGTTCATGTAGCAGCTTGTCCATGCCGCTGGTGAAGTTCCTGTCGCAGTAGCGTGCCGTGTGTATGCCGGGCGCGCCGTCCAATGCCGCAACTTCCATGCCTGAGTCGTCCGCGAAGCAGCTTTTCCCGTAGCGCCGCCATATCCATTCCGCCTTTTGCGCGGAATTTTCAAGGTAGCTGTTGCCGTCTTCGGGGATATCAGCCTTTTCGGGCATCGGCAGTACGGTGACATCGATGCCGTATTTCTTTCCGAGACGGCTGCATATCATCCTCGCCTCGGCCAGCTTGCCTTTGTTCTGTGTGCCGAAAATAAGTTCCATAACGCAAATATACTGATATTTTTGAGTAATTTTGCAGCGATGACATACCCCGATGAAATAATTGTCCTGCACTATACCCGCTATGGCGAGAAATCCGTAATCCTGCATACGCTGTCGCAGAATTACGGCCGCCGCAGCTTTATGGTAAAGGATGCAAGCCGGCTCATGGCGTATTTCCAGCCCCTGAGCATACTTTCCTGCGAAATCGTCGAGAATCCGCGTTCGCAGCTGTTCGCCGCCAGGGCTTTCGCCGAGCGCGTGCCTCTATCCGGAATAAGGCTGTCCATGGGAAAGAATGCCGTGTCCATGTTTATGGCCGAGGTGCTGTACCGGGCAGTGAAGGAAAGGACGGAGGAACCGGGGCTTTATGAGTGGTGCCGCTGCGAGATATTGCTTCTGAACGAGATGCAGGCGGATTATTCGAATTTTCACATACGTTTCCTGCTGGATTTCGCGGGGGCCGTGGGATTCAGCCCTCAGATGCAGGACCTGCTGCCGTTCGTGGAAGATGCCGCCCCTCTTGTGGCACGGTGCATGGACGGTGATTTCGCCTCGGCGATGCTTGTCCGTATGAGCGGCGCGCAGCGCACGGGTATATGCAACCGGATATTGAAATATCTGGAGTCACATCTGGAATCGCCTCTCAGGATACGCAGCCTTGCGGTCCTCGGAGAATTGTTTTAAGGGAGAATTGCTTTAAGGGATAACTGTTTTGACAGGGAATTCAGGCAAGCGGCAGGAGGTTTCTCCTGTGCGTGTTTCAGAACAGCGTCGGCTGGTTCTCTTCCAGCACGGCTATCACTTTTTCCATTATGGCCTCGCGGCAGATTCCGGAGCGTGACTTGCCCCTGACTATCTCCTGATAACGTTTGAGAGCCTGCATCTCATGGTCGTTCAGACGTATGACTATCTTATTGGTTCGAAGCTTCGACTCTCTGTTCTTGCTCATGAAGTCCGGGCTGAGAGTGTGCGGATTCGGAAGTTTCTTGCGTCTTTTCATAAACTTATTCTGCAGGTTTCAGCGCAGGGGAGGCCGCCTTGCTGTTGAGTACCGTCATGGCTTTGCCCGCACCTTGCACGGCAAACAGCTTGATACCCTCTATCACTTTTGCGGAAATGCCGTCCATCTGTTGCATTTCATCTTCGCCGAGACGTCCGAGCACGAAATCTATCTGCCCGCCGCGCGAAAAGCCGTTTCCTATGCCGATACGTATGCGCGTGTATGCGTCGGACCCTGTCAGTTCCTCGATGTTCTTCAGGCCGTTATGGCCTCCGGCCGAGCCGCTTGTGCGCATCCTGACGGCCCCGAACGGAAGATTGAGGTCGTCGCATATTACGATGACCCGCTCCAGCGGTATCTTTTTCTCCTGCATCCAGTACCTTACGGCCTTGCCGCTGAGGTTCATGTATGTGGACGGCTTGAGGAGAAAGAATTTGTGGCCGCGGAAACCGGCCTCGGCTACTGAACCGTAACGGCCGGATGAAAAAACAGCATTGGATGCCTGAGCCCAGGCATCCAATACGATAAAACCCATATTGTGTCTGGTATTCTCGTACTCGGCTCCTATGTTGCCGAGACCTGCTACAAGATAGTTCATGATACCGGACAGAAAACAGGTGTGATACTATTTGCCCTCCTGAGCCGCCTGTGCGGTAGCGCGGGTAGGACGTACGGAGCAGATGATTGTAGCGCGAGGTGAAACGATGTTCACGCCCTCGTAGTGGAGGTCGCCTGCGATGATCTGCTTGCCGATACCCAGAGGAGTAGAATCCACTTCGAGGGTGTCAGGCAGGTTCTCCAGCATTGCTGAAACCTTGAGCTTGCGTGAAGAAACAAGGAGCTTGCCGCCGAGTTTCACGCCCTCTGAGTGACCGGTCACTACTACAGGAACGTCGATGGTCACAGGCTTCTGCGGATCAACAGCGAGGAAGTCCACGTGGAGAGCCTCGTCGGTTACAGGATGCCACTGAGCCTCGTGAAGGACGCAGAGCTGTTTCTTGCCCTCGAGATCAAGCTCGATGATATATGAGTTCGGAGTGTGGGTGAGGGTCTTGAGATCTTTTGCGGAAACCGTGAAAAGAATGTTCTCAAGGCCTGCGCCGTAAAGGTTGCAAGGCACGTTGCCTGCGCGGCGGATTGTCTTTACAGCCTGTTTGTTGCCGGCTGTACGAAGATTGCCTTTGATAGAAATCTGTTTCATTGTGTATGAATTTAAAATGTGTTACTCAGTCTTTCGGGCACTGCGCCGCGGAAAGACCCCATTGCACCAAAAGCATTACGCTTTTAACGGGAGCGCAAAGGTACGAAAAAGAATGTTATTTAACAAGTCCCGTGTCCTTATTCCATTGAAATTGTTTGTAATAACCGTCAAGTTCCGCATTTCCCACGCATGGAAGGTACATGCTGAATCCGCAGTATGCGAGACAATAGTGCCCGTCGAAAAGGGTGTCGGTATGGCCGGCATACAGTACGCACTGCTCCAGCGCGTTGTCGAAGTCCGCCAGCGCGGCGTCGCTGATTCCGGATTTTATGAATATGTCGCGCAGGTCATAGAACCAGTGCTTCTCGTCCTCAGGGTTATAAGCCCTGCGGAAAAAGCCCTGGATTTCGCTTTCGTCCACGGCGTTCATGTCGCTGCGGTAGCGCTCGAAAAGAACCTTGCATTCGGCTGCCAGACGCTCCAGCTTCCTGCAGTCCGCAAGGGTTATCGTGGCCTGGCTGTACATGCCGAGATAGTCTTCGCACATAGTATGCAGATCCGGCTCCGCATTTCCCCAAAGATGGGACAGCATCTTTCTGTACATGAATCCGCCGGACCATATCTCGGCAGGGGAGACCATCAGGTAGTCGCACAGGTCACGCACCTCGTAGGCCACCTCGATGCCTCCCATGAAGCAGGCGTCCATCAGGATGTATTTCATGTGCATGCCGCTGTCGCGTATCGCCTGCGCGAAATCCTTGACATCCATTTCCGAAGGTACGCCCATGGTGCGGTTTCCGGAGTAGTCGGCGCCGGCGGATTTCGTGCTGAACTTTCCTGTGCTGTAGTAGTTGTACGGCAGCCAGCCGGTGCCGTGCGATGAGAAAAGGAAACCGTATTCGCCTGCAGGGTAGTTCTCTTTCACATATTCCAGCACCTCGCGGAGCGTTTCAGGGTCAGACCCTGTGTAGCCCTCCTGCGAAGGCGTGCCGTTTTCATCGTATGTCTTTGACGGAAATATCCTAAGGGTGTCGCGCACGGCTTCTCCTCTGCTGTTCCGGTATACCTGCATCAGCACCGGGTCGACAGGCCTGGAATAGTCCGACCCCTGGGCCCTGTGGTTGAATACGAGCACTTTGTAAAAGCTGTCGTAATTGCAGTACGGCGAGGTTTTGCATATATCGTTTATATTGACGAGCAGGGAGCTGCTGAGGTTGTTGTGGCCGCATGAATATATTATGAATATTTTCTCAGCCGCGTTCTTGCCATCGCCGCCGGGGTTCCCGTGAATCCTTTTTTCGCACGATGAAAGTGCGGGAATGAGCGCTGCGAGGGCTGCGAGCAATATGGTTTTTCTTCCTTTCATGCCGCGAATTTATTATATTTGTACGGTTTTAACAACAATGAAAATGAAATTAACGGCAAAAATGTTGACAGCAACGCTTCTTCTCGCCGCTGCGGCGGGATGTGCAAAGAAAGAGCAGGAAGGGGAATTCAGGTATCTTGCGGATGAATTCGCTGACCTCCAGATTCTCAGATACCGCATTCCCGGTTTCGAGGATCTGTCACTGCGTCAGAAGCAGTATGTATATTATCTGAGCGAGGCCGCGAAATACGGCCGCGACATAATCTGGGACCAGAACTGCGAGCGGAATCTTGAGGTCCGCCATGCTCTCGAGTCTATCATCAGGACCCATGATCCCAAGGATGCGGACCCGCAGTGGGCGGATTTCATGACTTATGCGAAACGTGTGTTTTTCAGCAACGGAATCCATCACCATTATGCGGAGAACAAGATATCCCCTGCATGCGGCAAGGATTATTTCGAGTCCCTGATGCAGGAGGCCGGATGCGCCGATGCGGATCTTCTGGATGTGATATACAATCCGGCCCGTTATCCTGAGCATATATATACGGGAAAAGGCGATATCGTGGCGAAATCGGCAGCGAACTTTTATAAAGGTGTAACCAAAGACGAGGTGAATGCCTTTTATAACGCCATGGCCGACCCGAGTGATCCGCGGCCTGTATCCTATGGCCTGAACAGCAAACTCGTCAAAGGCGGGGACGGCGTCATCCGCGAGGAGGTCTATAAGGCAGGAGGCCTGTACGGACCTGCGATAGAGAAAATCTGCGAATGTCTGGAAAAGGCGGCGGAATATGCCGAGAACGACCTTCAGAAGCAGTATATCGCAACACTTGTGGATTACTACCGCACCGGAGATCTGCGCACATGGGACAAATACAATGTGGAATGGGTCGGTGACCTGGACTGCACGGTCGATTTCGTGAACGGCTTTATAGAGGACTACGATGATCCTCTCGGACGCAAGGCTTCATGGGAGGGAATCGTGAACATCAGGGACAATGCCGCTTCGGAGCGTACCGAAACATTGAGCGCCAACGCACAGTGGTTCGAAGACAACGCCCCTATGGACGATCTTTTCAAGAAAAAGGAGTGCAAGGGCGTGAGCGCCAAGGTAATCAACGTCACATGCATCGCCGGTGACGACTATCCGGCTACCGCTATAGGCATTAATCTTCCGAATGCGGACTGGATCCGCAGGGATTACGGCAGCAAATCCGTTACCATTGCCAATATCACCAACGCTTATGCGTGTGCGGCGAAGGAACGTTCGAAAAGCCTTCTCAGCGAATTCGCATGGGACGAGGCTGAGATCGCACGCGCGAAAGAGTTCGCGGCGCTTACGGATGAGGTTCATACGGATCTTCACGAATGTCTGGGCCACGGCTCCGGCAAGCTTCTGCCTATCACTCCGCCGAATGCCCTCGGCGAATATTCTTCAACCCTCGAGGAGGCGCGTGCCGACATCTTCGGCCTTTACTATATCGCGGATCCGAAACTGGTGGAACTTGGCATAATCGGCAGTCAGGAGGCATACAAGGCGGCTTATGACAATTATATACGCAACGGTCTCATGACCCAGTTCACGCGTGTCGAGCTGGGACGTCCTAATACCGAGAGCCACATGCAGAACCGCAAGCTCATCGCGGAATGGTGCCTTGAGAAGGGTGCTCCTGAAAATGTCATAGAAAAGAAAGTGCGCGACGGCAAGACATATTTCGTCATCAATGACTATGCGCGTCTGCGCGAGCTTTTCGGCGAGCTTCTCGGCGAACTACAGCGTATCAAGAGCACGGGCGATTTCGAGGCAGGCAAAGACCTGGTGGAGAAATATGCCGTGAATATAGATCCCGAACTTCATAAAGAGGTGCTTGAACGTTATGCCGGTCTCGGACTGAAGCCGTACAGCGGCTTTATCAATCCTTCAATCGAGCCTGTGACGGACGGAAAGGGTGAGGTCGTGGATTACAAGGTGGTCTACGGCGATGATTTCCTGTCGCAGCAGATGGAATATGGCGAGAAATACAAGACTTTGTAAAGATTACGCCTATCATTTGAAAATAGAGCGCGCGATGTCACCGAATACGGTGGCATCGTACGTTTCAGACGTGTCGGCCTTTCTGGACTGGACCGGCAAGGACGCCGCCGATACGGACAGCGACGACATACTGCGGTATATGGAGTTCAGACGCGTGGAGAAACCGGGCCCGGGCTTCGGGGAAGAACCTGCCAAAAGCAGCCAGAGCCGCCTGCTGAGCTCCCTGCGCAGTTTTTTCGGATTCCTTGTCCTTGAAGATATCATACAGGAAAATCCGTGCGACAGGATAGAATCGCCGAAACTTGGCAAATATCTGCCGTCCGTCCTGTCCGTGGAAGAGGTCGAGGCCATTATCGGCTCGGTATCCACGGATACATGGCAGGGATGCAGGGACAGGGCCATGCTGGAAGTCCTGTATGGCTGCGGACTGCGCGTAAGCGAACTTGTAGATCTTAAGATGTCGCACCTTTATTTCGACGAGGGCTTTATAAGGGTTGTCGGCAAGGGCGACAAAGAGAGGATAGTGCCGGTCGGGGAGATGGCTGTGGAGGCCGTGAACCGCTATCTTGAACAGCGTCCGCGCGGCTTCGATGACGGGCATGTTTTCCTGAACAGGTTCGGGCAGCGGATCAGCCGTATATCAGTGTTCGGGATGATAAAGAAACAGGCGGCCGAAGCGGGAGTGACAAAGACCGTTTCGCCGCATTCTTTCCGTCACAGCTTCGCAACGCATCTGATAGAGAACGGGGCGGACCTGAGGACCGTGCAGGAAATGCTGGGGCATGAGAGCATTCTCACGACTGAGATTTATACCCACATTGACAGCGGAACATGGCAGAAAAATATAATTACACATCATCCTGCGGGTAAAAAATAGGCTAATTTTGCAGATTTTACGTGAAAAATTTGTTTGCTGTGACTAAAATACATAATTTAGCGAGGCAAAAAGCAAAATATTATTAACCAATAAATTTCTAATACAATGGAAGCACTTGTAAAATCAATCATCGCTGAGTGCCAGGAGTTCGAGAAGAACGCTACCGCACAGCTCGAGAAAGGTAACAAAGCCGCAGGCGCACGCGCACGCAAAAACGCTCTCGAGATCATGAAAGCAATGAAAGAGTTCCGTAAACAGTCCGTTGAGGCTGCGAAATAACTTTTTCCACACAATGAACCGGACCGGCCAGATTCCTGACCGGTCCGCTTTTATTTATCCTTCCGCCTGATACCTTAGTTTATGCCTCACGGATTTATGCCTCGCGCTTGCAGGCATCCCTGTAAGTCAGGTACACTATCCGTTGTCTTTCGAGGTGAGCATGCGGATGGCCTTGACGTGGCCGAAAAACTCGCGGGCAATGACGCGAAGCACCGTATAGGCCGGAACTGCGACGAGCATGCCGATCATGCCTCCCGTTTCGCCTGCGATCAGAAATACGATGAATATCTCTAACGGATGGGCCTTGACGCTGCTGGAATAGATGAACGGCTGGAAAACGTAATTGTCTATCAGCTGGGTGAATATGAAAATGGCTGCCAGAACCAGCAGGAAAGGCAGGAAACCGATGCTGAGGCCGTATACTCCAGCCCCGGCGTAATGTATCACAAGCGACAGGCTGACTCCAAGCACGCCTCCGATAAGCGGACCCACATACGGAATCACGTTCAGTATGCCGGCGAGGAACGCGATGCTAAGCGAATATTTGAACCCCATCTGCCCTATGGCCCAGAGCCCGATGAAATTGATCAGCCACACTCCGGCGACCTCGACCGTCACTCCTATGAAATAGCGTGAGATCAGATTTCCTATCTCGTGAACGGACCTGTGGATCTTTTCCTCCATATCATCCGGAACAATGGCAATCAGAATCTTTTCGAACATCGACGGATTCCTTATAAGGAAGAAGGAGATGAACACGACGGCGAAAAGGGTGACGGCCAGATTTGCCACGAATGACGTGACGCCGCCCACAAAGTCCGTAAGCATTCCGGCGTCGAATACTTTCTGAAGTTCGGAAATCGCTATGTTCTCGATTCTGAAATCCGGACCCAGGGTAGGGAAGACGCCCCTCGCCCATTCGTTGAATGAGGACAGCGGCACGGATACCGCGCGTGCCAGGTCGCTTACGTTCGCCATTGACACGTCGCTTATCACGTCATTCACGAGCGGGGCCAGCAGGGTAAGCAGGCATACGAATATCGTGAATACCGATGTGATGGACAGGATGGAGCTGAGCCATGCGGGGCAGTGGAACCTGCCTATCCGTATTTTCGAGAACAGCCTGCTGAAAGGCAGCGATATCAAGGTGATTACCAGGGCAAGGGCTATGTAGGTAAGCACGTTTCCCAGGTACCAGCACACGGTTCCTGCAATTGCAAGTATAATCAGCACCATCACAAGACGGGCCAGTCTCTCGCGGTAGTTTGTTTCCATAACAGTCAGTCTATCAATGTCAGTCCTTAAGTATCAGCTCCACCGGACAGTGGTCCGATCCGAATACTTCGTTGTGAATCGCCGCCTCTTCTATGCGCGGGGCCAGATTGTCGCTGACCACGAAATAGTCTATGCGCCACCCGGCGTTTCTTTCGCGGGCCGCCATGCGGTAGCTCCACCAGCTGTACGCGTCCTTTGTGTCCGGATGAAGATAGCGGAAAGAGTCGGTGAACCCCGCCGCGAGAAGCTCTCCGAACTTGCCTCGCTCCTGATCCGAGAAGCCGGCGTTCATGCGGTTCGCCGCCGGATTCTTAAGGTCTATCTCGTTGTGCGCCACATTAAGGTCGCCGCACAGGATCACGCCTTTTGGAGTTCTCCCGTTCTTTCCGTCCCGAAGGCCGCACAGATATGCGCGGAAATCGTCTTCCCACCGCATGCGGTAATCTATGCGCCGCAGCCCGTCCTGCGAATTCGGGGTGTAGCAGCATACCAGATAGAAATCCGGCATCTCAAGGGTGAGCACGCGCCCTTCGCTGTCGTGCTCCGGTATTCCTATTCCTCCGGCAACGGAAAGGGGAGTGTGCCTGGTATAGACCGCAGTGCCGCTGTAACCCTTTTTCTCCGCATAGTTCCAGTAGCTTTGGTAGCCCATGAATTCAATGTCCAGCTGCCCCTGCTGCAGCTTCGTCTCCTGAAGGCAGAAGAAGTCGGCCTGCGCCTGATCGAAGAAACGGTGCAGGTCCCCCTTGCCGCATATTGCCCTCAGGCCGTTTACATTCCACGAAATGAATTTCATATACTTGCTGCCGTATTTTGTATGTTTTGTTCCGTTACATGCTCCACTGCGCGCCGTCCTTGCCGTCCTTCACGCTGATGCCGAGCTCGGCTAAGGCGTTGCGGATCTCATCCGACTTCGCCCAGTTTTTGGCTGCCTTGGCCTCCGCGCGCTCGGCGAGCACCATTTTCATGAGGCCGTCGATAACCTTCGCGCTCTTTCCTTCGGATGCCCCTTCGTCCCTGATGCCGAGTATTCCATACAGCACATCGGCGAATATCCTGTTCAGATACTCCAGGTCCTCGGCGGATATCTGCATCTGTCCGTTCCTGACGCTGTTGATTATGCGTACTGCATCGAAAATATGTCCGAGGGCGACAGGCGTATTCAGGTCATCGCACAGAGCCTCGTAGCATTTCTCATAGAGCTGCTTCACTTCTGTGCTTCCGCCCTTGCCGCCTTTTGCCTGAATGTTTTTCAGGTCGCGTCCTGCCTGAAGCATCCTTGCAAGTCCCTTTTCCGCCGCCTGCAGGGCCTCGTTGCTGAAATCCAGAGTGCTGCGGTAGTGCGCCTGCAGGATGAAGAAGCGTATCGTCATAGGGCTGTATGCCTGGCTGAGCACGTCATTGCTGCCGTTGAACAGGTCTGACAGGGTGATGAAGTTGCCAAGGCTCTTTCCCATCTTCTTGCCGTTGATCGTGATCATGTTGTTGTGCATCCAGTAGTGCGCGCCTGCTGTGCCGTTAGACGCGACGTTCTGCGCGATCTCGCACTCATGATGCGGGAACATCAGGTCCATGCCGCCGCCGTGGATGTCGAACTCCTTGCCGAGATATTTCGCGCTCATCGCGGAGCATTCCAGATGCCAGCCGGGGAAACCCTCGCTCCACTCCGACGGCCAGTGCATTATATGCTCGGGAGCGGCCTTTTTCCACAATGCGAAATCGAACGGAGCGTGCTTGTCGCCCTGGCCGTCCAGCTCGCGCGTGCCTTCTTTGGTATCATCGAGATTGCGGCCGCTCAGCACTCCGTAGCGGTGGTCCCTGTTGTATTTTTCGACATCGAAATATATGCTGCCGTTGCTCTCGTATGCGTAGCCTGCGTCTATGATGCGGCGCACGAGGTCCATCTGTTCGATGATATGTCCGGATGCGCGCGGCTCGATGGAAGGAGGGGCTACATTCAGCGCACGCATTGCCTCATGGTAACGTTCGGTGTATTCCTGCACCACCTCCATAGGCTCCAGCTGCTCCAGACGCGCCTTTTTTGCGATTTTGTCCTCTCCCTCGTCGGCGTCGTTCTCAAGATGCCCAACGTCGGTGATGTTGCGGACATAGCGCACCTTGTATCCGATGTCCTTTAAAAGTTTTACGAGCACATCGTATGTGACCGCAGGGCGGGCGTGGCCCAGATGGGCGTCGCCGTATACCGTGGGACCGCAGACGTAAAGTCCGGCCATTCCGGGTGTCACGGGCTTGAAAAGCTCTTTCTGACGCGTCAGCGTATTGGTAATGTAAAGATCTCTCATATCTGTTTTCTTGAAGTTACTTCTATTGCGTATGAAATGAGGCCGCAGACCACCATCGTTATGGCCTGGGCTTCGTGGTTGAGCGTGGCATACAGCAGACCCGTGCTCTGGGGCAGGCCGTAAACGGCGGTCATTGCAAGTGCCACGACTCCGTGATATGCTCCGAATCCTCCCGGTACCGGAATCATCCATGCGACGCTGCCGGCAAGGCAGATGAACAGGGCGTCGACCCATGTCATGCCCGCAAGCTGCGGCATGGCCCAGATGACGGACATGCTCATAAGCCAGTACATCAGCCACAAAAGTGCGGTGTATGCGAAGAATCCGGCCTTGTTTTTCATCCTGAGGCAGCTTTTGAAGCCGTCCGCCAGACCCTTTGCGAATCCAACCGCCTTCTGCAGGATGCGGCTCTTGTGCCTGAACCTGTGCGCTGCGTATGCGGCGCCGGCCAGTATGGCCGCGGCCGCAGCGGCCCACAGGACCGTCTTAAGGCTTATGCCGTCCGTGATGCGTCCGAAAAGGTGGTCCGAGAAGAATTCCCCGAACTGTGTCCGGCGTACGGCCAGCAGGAGTATTATCAGTATGAACACCATCGCCATATCCCAGCTGCGGCTCAGCAGCACCGTGCCCAGCACATTCTCGAAACTTGCGGAATTCTCCGGGTCATTCTTGTGGCGGCTTCGGCTGCGGCGGCTGACAAATCCGCACCTTATCACCTCTCCAGCCCTCGGGAAGATGAAGTTGGCCAGATATCCGATGTTCACGCCGTTGAAAGTTGTCAGGGTGTCGATCTGAGGGTCGAAAGGCTTTATAAGGATACGCCACCTTTTGCTGCGGAAATAGAAAGCAAGCACGGAGGCGGCCATGGCAAGCAGCACGAAACTCCAGCGGCAAGACTGCATGCCGCCGATGAAGTCCGCCCAGTTGATTCCGCGGAACGATATGTACAGCAGCACCCCCGCCAGAATCAGGGACAGAATGTATTTTACGGGCTTCTTGGTATTCATAACTGACAAATATACTCTTTTTTTTGCTAAATTTGTAACCTAAACCTCATGTAATGAAAAGTATTCTTGGTATAGGAAACGCACTGACCGATATTCTGGCTCAGTTGCCCGACAGCTCTTTGCTCAAAGAGTTCCATCTGCCGCTTGGCAGCATGCAGCATGTAGACATGACGACCGGCGACCGCATCTGGCAGCGCCTGCGCGGGATCGGAGTACAGTACGTGGCCGGCGGAAGCGCGGCGAACACGATCACAGGCACATCCATTTTCGGTATGCGCAGCGGATTTATAGGAAAGATCGGAGATGATGAGCTCGGACATCTTTTCCAGAGCGACCAGGCCCAGTACGGCATACATTCCACCCTGCTTAAGGGAAAGAATTCTTCCGGCCGCGCCATGGTCTTCATCACCGGAGCGAATGCGGAACGTACATTCGCGGTATATCTTGGCGCCGCTCTTGAGCTTGTGCCAGAGGATCTGACCCCGGAAATGTTCGAGGGCTACGATTATTTCCATATCGAGGGCTATCTTGTGCAGAACCATGACACCTGCCGCCGCGCGATAGAGCTCGCCCATGCGGCCGGCTGCATCATATCGATCGACATGGCTTCGTACAATGTGGTGGAGAGCAACAGCATCTTCCTTCACGAGATGGTGGACAAATATATAGACATAGTGTTCTGCAACGAGAGCGAAAGCAAGGCGTTCACCGGCATGGAACCGGAAGATGCCCTGGACGAGATCGCAAGGCACTGCAAGATAGCCATAGTGAAGCTCGGCAAGGCCGGGTCCATGGTGAAGTCCGGGGACGAGAAACATTTCATCCCGGCATGGCCAGGCAAGGCGATAGACGCCACGGGTGCGGGCGATACCTATGCAGCCGGTTTCCTTTACGCTCATTCGCTGGATATGCCGCTGAAAGTGTGCGGCGAGGTGGGTTCCATCATTTCGGCAAAAGTGGTGGAGGTGATAGGCACCAAGATAGACATCCCGCGCTGGAGGGATGCCAAGAATGAGATAAAGGCCCTTATCGAGGCTAACGGAGGTACATTTATTGAAAACTGAGCATGAAGATTTCTGAACTGGTCTCGCTCTTCCTGAAAGGGTTGGGCATGGGCGCGGCGAACTCCGTGCCAGGCGTGTCAGGCGGTACTATAGCCTTTATAACAGGTATTTACAGCCGTCTCGTGGGCTCTTTGAACAATTTCGACGCTTCTGCGGTGAAGGCCCTTTTCAAGGGACGGTTCAGGGAGGTGTGGCGCCATATCGACGGCAATTTCCTCTGCGCCGTACTGTCCGGCGTGCTGGTAGCGATGTTTTCTTTCGCCAAGCTGATGCTCGTGCTGCTGGAAAAGGCGCCTATACAGACCTGGGCGTTTTTCTTCGGCCTTATCGTCGCGTCGTCCGTGATTATGCTCCGGGGAATCAGGAAATGGGGCTTTACGGATGTGCTCTGGCTGCTTCTGGGCGGGGCGCTGGGCGTGTTCATCTGCACGATGACACCGATGCAGACTCCTGACGGGCTGTGGTTTATCTTTATATGCGGCGCTCTTAGCATCTGCGCCATGATCCTGCCCGGCATCAGCGGCAGCTTCATCCTGCTGGTGATGGGCAAGTACGAATATATAATGAAGGTAATAACAGACGTGCTGACTTTCGACTGGAATGCCATACTGACGCTGTGCGTGTTCGGTCTCGGCTGCATTGTCGGGCTTCTCGCGTTCGCTAAATTCCTGCATTATCTTATTGGCAGATGGGAACGCCAGACCCTTGTGACGCTCAGCGGTTTCGTGCTCGGATCGCTGGTAAAGGTGTGGCCGTGGAACAGCTATGTGTCCGCGGATCCTCTTCTCGGAGTGGAGAATGATCCTCATATACTTGCTGCCGTGCTCTGGTGCATCGCAGGCATAGCCCTGGTTCTCGGCCTTGAATGGGCAGGGCGCCGCGCTAAATAATTTATTTGGTAAATTCCTCAATATCCGCTAAATTTGCAGTCCCTCATAGGGTGAATGGTTCCGTAGCTCAGCTGGATAGAGCAACAGCCTTCTAAGCTGTGGGTCTCGGGTTCGAATCCCGACGGAATCACGGAAACAATCCGGTCCGGCATTTGCCGGACCGGATTGTTGTTTGTTCTTGCCTTTTGTCATGCCGTGCCTCTTGCGAGACGGCCTGCGCATGTTACGTAAATGCTATTCCACGCGGCGGATATTGGCGCCGATGGCGTTGAGGCGGGCTTCGATGTCTTCGTAGCCGCGGTCGATCTGCTCGATGTTCTCGATTGTGGAAGTGCCTTTCGCGCTCATGGCGGCAAGCAGCATGGCGATGCCGGCGCGTATGTCCGGCGAGTGCATCTTGCCTGCGCGCAGACGAAGCTTGTGGTCGTGGCCTATCACAACCGCGCGGTGCGGGTCGCACAGGATGATCTGCGCTCCCATGTCGATAAGGCGGTCTACAAAGAAAAGACGGCTCTCAAACATTTTCTGATGGATCAGCACGCTGCCTTTGCACATGGTGGCGACCACCAGCATCACAGAAAGTAGGTCAGGGGTGAGACCTGGCCACGGCGCGTCGGATATCGTAAGGATGGATCCGTCCATGAATGACTCTATCTCGTAGCTTTCCTGGGCCGGCACGAAAATGTCGTCTCCGCGCTGCTCCAGCTTTATTCCGAGGCGGCGGAAGCATTCGGGGATGATGCCCAGCTCCTTGTATGCCACGTCCTTGATTGTAATCTCGCTCTGCGTGATTGCCGCCATGCCGATGAAAGAGCCTACCTCGATCATGTCGGGCAGCAGGCGGTGACGGGCGCTTCCGAGTGATTCCACGCCCTCAATGGTGAGCAGGTTGGAGCCTATGCCCTGAATCCTGGCGCCCATCTGTACCAGCATCCTGCACAGCTGCTGCAGATACGGCTCGCATGCCGCGTTGTAGATGACGGTCGTGCCCTTTGCGAGCACGGATGCCATAATGATATTGGCCGTTCCCGTGACGGAAGCCTCGTCAAGCAGCATGTAAGCGCCTTTCAGACCGTCCTGCGGGGCTGTAAGGCGGAAAGTCTTTCTGTCTGCGTCGTAGTCATATGAGGCCCCGAGCTTCATGAAGCCCAGTATATGCGTGTCCACGCGGCGGCGTCCTATCTTGTCTCCGCCCGGCTTGGCGAGGAAAACCTCTCCGAAGCGCGCCAGCAGAGGGCCGGTAATCATCATGGAACCTCGCAGCGCCGCGCATTTCTTTATGAATTCGGGCGTATGCACGTATCCGATGTCGATATCGTCGGCCCTGAAGGAAAAGCATCCTTTGGATATGCGCTTCACCTTGACCCCCATGCTTTCTATCAGGGATATGAGGTTGATTACGTCCGATATCTCAGGAATATTTTCTATCACCGTTTCCTCTGATGTGAGCAGGGCGGCGCTTATTACCTGCAGTGCCTCGTTCTTCGCACCCTGAGGCACGATGCTTCCGGACAGCTTGCGTCCTCCTTCAATGACAAATGCGCTCATTTTATTGCTTTGGCTAAGATATGATTATACCAGGTCGTGAATCAGTTTCTCGCGATCGCCGCAGAGATAGTCGATGACAGGAATCTCTATCATCGTGTAGCATCCGGGCTTCTGGCGCATAGATGCGCGGGCCATGCAGACAAGCACCTGGGCGGTAAGGGCGGGATTGTTGATCTTCATGTTGAACTCGAAAAGCTGGTTGTGCGTGAGTCCTGAAACGCCTTTGCGGACAAGGTTTACGCCGTGTCCCACGTCGTTGAGCTCATTGACATCGGCTACCTGGATGACATGGGTCTCGTCATTCACGAAATAAGGGTCGCTCTTGACAGCGGCCTCGACCGTCTTGAAATCAGCGCCGTCCTCGATCTGTACATATACCATGCGGCGGTGGATTCCTGTGCCCACGGGGATTGTCATGCTCAGGGCGTCGGCGACGCCTGGAATGGCACGTACCGCGACACTGTGGCCCATCGAGCGGCCGGGGCCGAAGTTGGTATATGTGATGCCGTTAGGGGCGATGGCCTGCAGCATGGCGCGCACTACCGAGTCGCTGCCCGGATCCCAGCCTGCCGAAATCACGCTCACTGCTCCGTTGGCGGCGGCAACCGGCGCCAGGGTGGAGCGCAGACGGCATATCTGGCTGTGAATGTCGAAGCTGTCGACCGTATTTATGCCTTTCGATAGATATCTGAGGGCCGCTTCCTCCACTTTCCTGGACGGGGTACAGAGGATCGCCACATCCACTTTGCCGAGCTCGTCTATGTCCGTTACCGTCTTGTAAGGGTATGGGACCGGATCCGGACTGCGGCGCACGATGCCTGCGATTTCAATGTCCGGTGCGGCCTGCGCCGCCTCTATGGTATAGCGGCCGATGTTGCCGTAACCCACTATCGCTACTCTGATCTTTTCCATAAAATCTCGATTTGATTCAATACACTTTTATAAATATACGCAAAGGTACTGATATTTTGCATAATAATGACAGGGCCGCAAATGTAATTTGTTAAATAAAATTCTTACCTTTGCATCCCGTTTGAAAAAAGTGTTTTAAAAAAATATTTTATGTCAAAAAAACTTAACCTTAAAAACTGCGTGATCCTGCCTCTTCTGCTGGTTCTCGCGGTATTCCTTTTCGTGATGCCAGTCGAATGGTTCGGCATCGAGGGCCTTACCCTGGTACAGCAGCGTACCATAGCCCTCTTCGTTTTCGCGGCATTCATGTGGATCATCGAGGCCGTTCCGGCATGGGCCACATCCATCATTACGATGGTGCTGCTTATCTTCACCTGCTCCAACGGCGCATTCAAATTCCTCGTGGAAGGCGACAATGTGGGCACTCTGGTGAACTACAAGGATTTCATGGCGCAGTTCGCAAGCCCTACGATCATGCTTTTCATGGGCGGATTCGTTCTTGCGATCGCGGCGACAAAGGTAGGCCTTGACGTGGTTCTGGCAAAAGTTCTGCTCAAGCCTTTCGGCACCAATCCGAAGACTGTCCTGCTCGGCATCCTGCTCGTTGTGGCGGTATTCTCGATGTTCATGAGCAACACCGCTACTGCGGCAATGATGCTCGCGTTCCTCGCTCCGGTGCTCAAGAGCCTCCCTGCTGACGGCAAAGGCAAGATCGGTCTCGCCCTGGCTATTCCTATCGGCGCCAATATCGGCGGCATCGGTACCCCTATCGGCACTCCTCCTAACGTTATCGCCCTTGGCTATCTGAAAGAGAACCTCGGCATCGAGGTCGGTTTCGGCGAGTGGTGCGTGCGCATGGTGCCTTTCGTGCTGGTGATGCTCCTTATCGCATGGGCGTTCCTCCTTTTCTTCTTCCCTTTCAAGGCAAAGGAGATCAAGCTCGAGATCAACGCCGACAAGAAGAAGGATTTCCATTTCTGGGTAGTGGCCGCGACATTTGTCCTGACTATCGTGCTGTGGCTCATTCCTGAGAGAATCACCAACCTCAATTCCAACGAGGTGGCTCTGATTCCTTTCGCTATTTTCGTGGCTACCGGCGTATTTTCCAAGAAGGACTTCGCGGAGATCAACTGGGACGTTCTCTGGATGGTGGCCGGCGGTCTCGCTCTCGGTACCGCCCTCATGAAGACAGGACTCGCGAAGGTTCTGGTGGATACCATTCCGTTCTCGACAATGCCGGCTCTCGTCGTGATCCTCGTTTCCGGAATCGTTGGCTATGCAATCGCCAACTTCCTTTCACACACCTCGGCTGCTAACCTGCTTCTCCCTATTCTCGCGACAGTGGCGGCTGCAGTGGACCTCAGCTCATTCGGCGGCTCGGCAGCCCTGCTTATCGGTCTGGCGATTTCCACTTCCGTGGCGATGATCCTTCCTATCTCTACTCCTCCGAACGCGATCGCTTCTTCCACAGGCCTTGTCGAGACAAAGGATATGGCCAAGATGGGCATCATCATGGGTATCGCGGGCCTCGTGCTCGGCTATGCGGTGCTGATTTTCGTAGGTTTCTGACCTGCTGCAGAAATCTGACGGACATTTCAAAGCAGTTTATAACCAGACAGTCTGAAATGAAAAGATATATCATGATTTCAGCGGCGGTGCTGGGACTTTGCGTCCCGGCATCCGCTGCAAATGAAGCCGGATCTAAAAAAGAGGCGGCAAAGGAGCATCTTAAAAGCCATTATTCAGTATATGGCTTCATCCGCAATTATTTCGCGTACGACAGCCGTGCGAGCGTTGCAGGCAGCGGCGATCTGTACTACTGGACTCCGAAGGACAATGATTTCGTGTATGAGGGCAGCGAAGTCAAGGATGACAAGAACGCTGTAAGTTCTTTCCGTTTCCTTGCCCTTACCTCACGTGTGGGACTGGACGTCAGCGGATATAAGATCCAGGGCCTGGAATTCGGCGCGAAAGTGGAGGCTGACTTTTATGCCGGCCTTACGGGCAGCACGGGTACGGCCCAGCTCCGTATGCGCCAGGCGTTCGTAACGATGAAGGCCGCTGAGCTCGGCCGCGGCGGCAAACAGACTTCGGTCCTCAAGGTGGGACAGGCATGGCATCCTATGGCTGCTGATATGCCTGACATCTATTCTCTGGAGACAGGCGCGCCTTTCGGACCTTTCAGCCGTACGCCGCTGGTATCGGAGGAATACTCGTTCGGCAACGGACTGTCGCTGACAGGAGCTCTCATATGGCAGATGCAGTACACTTCCGCAGGTCCTGACGGCGCTTCGGCCGATTATATCAAAAACAGCTGCACGCCTGAGATCTATGCCGGCGTGAACTACAGGCACGGAGGCTTCCTGGGGCGCATCGGCTATGACTTCATAAGTATCAAGCCGCGCAATTTTGTGGGCGATACCAGGGTAAAGGAGAGAATGAACGCATCATTGGGATTCGTATATCTCCAGTATAAGAAAGATCTTTTCACCGCCAAGGCAAAGACCGTGATCGGCCAGGCGGGCGAGCATATCAACCTTATGAGCGGCTATGTGGAGTATACATGGCCTGACGGATACAAGTATGTTCCGCTCAATACCAGCGACACATGGGTGAGCCTGTCTTATGGCAAGAAGTATGTCGGCAGCCTGTTCTTAGGCTATATGCAGAATCTCGGCACAAAAGAGGAGCTTCCTATCGTGTATCAGGGTTATTACAACAAGAACGGAGTGTCGGCGGCCGGAAAGCATTCATGGATCAACCGCATGTTCCGTATAGAGCCTGAGTTTACCTACAACATAGGCAAATTCACCGTAGGCATCGAGTACATGCTCACCGCAACGCAATTCGGAAGCAAGGTGGCTGTGATAGGCGATGATATTGGAAAAGTTAACGAGGGAATCAAACATGGTCTGTCCCTCGGCAACCTGCACTGGGTGGCGAACCACCGCGTGCAGGCAATGGTCAAATTCTCGTTCTAATCAATTTCGATCAGGGTTTCCAGCCTGATATCGGCGGAGGAAGCCCCGACCATGATCCTGTATTTCCCCTTTTCTACGGTGAAACCGTTTTCAGAGGCGCTATAATATCCCAGCGCCTCTTTTTCAATATGTATCGTGACTCTCCGGCTTTCTCCTTTCTTTATGAAGATCTTGCGGAATCCTTTGAGTTCCTTGACCGGCCTCGGCACTGACGGCGATACGGCGCCGGTGTAGAGCTGTGCGGTCTCTGCTGCATCGTACTTTCCTTTGTTGGCAAGCGTAAAAGATATGTCGAAGCCGTTTTCCGTTCCGATTGCTTCAAGGTCCGAATATACGAAGCTGGAATATGTCAGGCCGTGTCCGAACGGATAGAGCGGCGCTGTCCCGTTCCTGTCATATCCCCTGTAGCCCATGAACACTCCTTCCGAGTAGGTTACGCTCCTGTTGGTCAGGCCCCGTCTTGTGGGCGCCTCTTTTGGATAATAGCTGCCGGACACGGGATTGTCCTCAGGCCTTGCCTCTATGGACATCGGCAGCCTGCCGGACGGCGAGATCCTGCCGGCAAGCATGTGGGCTATGGCAAGCCCTCCCTCCTGTCCCGGATACCAGCCGAGCAGGATAGCGGACACCCTGTCGTGCCAGCGGGACATGTCGACGCCTCCTCCGGCATATATGACAACGACGACATTGCCGTTGTGCGCGAGCGCGAATTCTATCAGCTCGTCCTGGCCTTCGGGCAGGGTGAATGTCCTGTCTTTGCTTTCTTTCTCCGTTTTCGTGTCGAAGCCTACCGAAACTATGACGGTCCCTGCGCTTTCTATCGCGGCTATGTTCTCTGCCGAGGCATAATCAGTGCCCTCCGCAGGTTCGAGATGAAGCACTTCATATCCTTTTCCGAGCTGCGTCATTCCCTGCGCGAGCGAAATGGAATATATCGGATCCACTTTTCCGCTGCCTCCTCCGCACGGTATTCTGCCGGCGTTGGGTCCCATTACGACAATTCTGTTCTTCTTTCCGGCCTTGAGCGGCAGCGCGCCGTCGTTTTTCAGCAGCACCGGAGCCTCGCATGCCATTCTGTAGGCGACATCCCTCGAATAAGGATTGTCTTCGGATATGCTTTCGTCTTTCTGCGGCCTGTCGAGGAATCCGAAAGCTATGATTGTCTGCAATATGTTCTGCACTTTCTCGTCTATGTCGCTTTCGCTTATGACGCCGGAGCGTATCAGGGGGATGATGTTTTTTTCATTCATCAGGAACGCTTTCGGCATTTCAAGGTCGAGGCCTCCCCTTACGCATCCGAGCGCCGTGTATGTCGAGGTCCAGTCAGACATTACGAATCCGTCGAATCCCCAGCCTTTCTTGAGCGTTTCCCTTATGAGGAATCTGTTCTCGGCGGCGTGCACGTTGTTCACAGGGTTGTAGCTTGTCATTATGGAGCCGACGCCGGCTTCCTGTACGGCGGCTTTGAAAGCAGGCAGGTATATCTCGTTCAGCGTCCTGTCGTCCACGTCCGAGCTGACATGGTGCCTGTCGTATTCCTGGTTGTTAAGGGCGAAATGCTTGGCTGTCGCCATTACTCCCTGGCTCTGCACACCTTTGATATAGTTTACGGCCATGCGCGAGGCGAGGAACGGATCTTCGCCCATGTATTCGAAATTACGGCCGCAGAGCGGGCTTCTGTATATGTTCAGGCCAGGGCCGAGCAGGATGTGCACTCCGCGGGCACGGGCGTCCTGACCGAGGGCCGTGCCCATTTCATATACCATGTCAGGGTTCCATGTCGCGGCAGCGGCCACCCCGCATGCGAACAGCGTGCTTTTCGTGTCGTTCCTTACGCCCTGCGGCCCGTCCGCCATCCTTATCTCAGGAATTCCGAGCCTTTCCACCGGCCTTATCCTGAATCCGTCCTGCGAGCCTCCGATATATGCGATCTTTTCTTCAAGGGTCATCCGGCTTACAAGTTCCCTTGCCCTGTCCTTGTGCTCCTGCGTGATCTCCTGTCCGGAGAGCGCGGCGGCAATGCAAAATGCCGCCGCGATTGTCATTATTGTCCGTTTCATATTCTTTATTCAGGAAGGATATCGTTTATGCTGATTACCTCAATGATTACATTGTCGAGGAACATCCTGTGCTGGCTCTTGCCGTTGCCGCTATTCGCAGTATCCGCATCCGGACCTACAATTATCCTCGAATCTTTTGTAGCCCCGTCGAATTCATAGTTGTAAGTGTTCCATTCCACTGCTGACGGAAGATTGAACTTATAGGACCTGATTGTGGATTCTATCTCATCTGTAGTGAACTGACGGCTGTCCGAGCTTACTTTGACGAGGGATACGACGGATTCTTTCTTCTCGTTTTTGCTATAAGTTGCGGCAGAGAATGTCACCCTGATTGTTGCCTCTTTGCCTTCTGGAATACATGAAAGTTCCGGCGTGACAAGGTCGGAGACATAGCTTCCTCCTCCGAGCTTGATATATCCCGGACGTGTGTAATTGTCATTTTTGTCAGTACGCTGGCACAGAAGAGACCAGTTTTTGAGACAGCCGTTCATGTCGATGCCGGTGTCGTTGCCGGAATTGACAAAGCCGCTTTTGTTGATTCCGGCTGCCGTGCATGGGCCTACGCCGTCTCCGCCGTACAGGAATTCAGAGAAGTCTTCGGCAAGTATTATTGTCCCTGCGGTGACATCCTGTACATCGCCAGGAACAGGCACTCTTGCGAATGTTCCGGCAGCCGCCGCTATTACGCTGCTCTTGCATCCGGCGTCATTTGCATCGCTTACACGGAAATAATAGGTCTTGCCCTGTTCAAGCCCGCCGAATATGAACGCGGGATTGGTCTTGTCCGGCCATATATTGTTCTGGCTTGCAGTTGAAGAATAAACCTTTACTTCATCTTTGCATTCCGGATCAGAGTACAGCCCGAATGTGTATGCCTCTTTGCTGTAATCCGCGCTGTTTGTCTTGTGCCACCTGAACTTCAGCGTAGAGGAAGTCGCTGCAATGAAATCGGCGTTGATTCCTGTGTCCGAAAGTCCGGTAATCTCTATCCTGACATTGTCGATAAACATCCTGCGCCCGCTTTCAGTCCCCGTGCCGAGGTCCGGACCGATGAGGATTCTCGAATCGCTCCTTGCCCTGTCAATCTCGAATGAGTATGTGTTCCATTCTTCAGACTCATCAAGCATGAACTGTATGTCGGTTCTGATATCTGCGGTGAATTTGCCGTTATCATCTGTTCCGCCCGCAAGGGATACTACAGCATCCCGGCTGTCGGTTCCAAACCTTGCCGCATCAAACGAAACTTTTATCTTAGCCTCTTTGCCCTGAGGAATGCATGAAAGCTCCGGTGTCACTATCGCTGCGGATGCCCCCGCTGTTCCGAGCTTCATGTATCCGGGACGGCTGTAGGCGTTTCCTCCGCAGACGGACCAGCCTTTCAGAAGCGCCTGCGTTCCGAATCCGGTATCTTTTCCGGAATTGCATATCGCTCCGCCTGGCCCGCTGATGCCGGCCGCCTTATATGGGTCAACGCCGTCGCCTCCGTAAAGGTATTCCGAGAAGTCTTCCGCGAGTATGACGGTCCCCGGAGCTGCCGTCTGTACTCCGGACGGCTCCACAAGCTCGAATTTCTCTGTCGTTGCGGATATTACATCGCTGTCGCAGTCAGGATTGTCATTGTCGCTTACATGGAAATAATATGTCCTGCCTTTTTCAAGCCCGGAGAATATGAATGCCGGGTCGCGCTTGTTCCAGACGCTATTGTCAGTAACCGTGTACTCGTTCACAGGATCTGTAAGTTCAGGATCCCTGTACAGCCCGAAACTGTACGCTTCGTTATAGGAAGCCTCGCTGCCGATCTTTGTCCACCTGAATTTAAGCGTGGACGATGTTGCGCCTGCAGGTTCCGCATTGATGCCGCCAGTTTTCGAAATAAGGAGAACTTCTGCCTTGACATCACCGAGATACATTCTGTGCTGGCTCTTTCCGTTTCCTTTTCCGGATTTTTCGAAATCAGTTCCTATAAGTATTCTCGATTCGCTGTCCGCTCCGTCAAACTCGAACGAATATTCTGCCCATCCGGTTTTGTCATTGAGCTCGAAGCGGATATCGTTCCGTGATCCGGCCGTGAAACGGTTGTTTGCTTCCGTTCCCTTTACAAGAGAGACAACCGCATCCCGGCTGTCGCTGCCGTACCTGCTTGCAGTGAATGTGACCCTTACCTTCGCCTCTTTGCCCTGAGGGATGCATTCGAGGGCAGGGCTTACAAGATCAGCGCAATAGCTGTATCCTCCGAGCTTCATGTATCCCGGACGTGCGAGCACCACGTTTCTCGTATCTCCCTCCTGGCACAGCGCGGACCATTTTTCAAGGCGTTTTCCGGCCATGGCTCCGTTTGCCCACAGCAGGCTTTCCTTGCTCTGGTCGCAAAGTTCCCCGTTCTGGTCGGCTCCCGCCGCGACGTTTACTCCGTCGCCGCCGTAAACGAGCTCCGAGAAATTCTCGGCGAGAATGACCGCGCCTTCGGCGCATGGCGCCTCTGACGGATATACGACGGCAAAAGCGCTTGTCTTAGCCTCTGTCGCCACGCTTTTGCACATTGTGACAGGGTCGGTGACAGCGAACCAGTATTCCGTGTCCTGTTCCAGACCCGCGAACGTGAATGCCGGCCTGCGGCTGCCCCATACAGGAGATGACTTTTCGGAATTGTATATTGCGGCCGGATCTGTCAGGGCCTTATCCCTGTACAGACCGAAGACATAAGGATGAGAGCCGTTAGAGTCCGTGTCCGTGCCTTCTCCCCATGAGAACGTGAGGGTTGACGATGTGGACGCTGTCCACTCCGCCCCAATGTTTTCTTCCTCTTTCCAGGCCGTGTCCGGAATAATGATTTCGCCGAGCCACTTGTTGCCGCACCTGCCTATGTCCATTTTCTTTGTCATGGACCTGACGCAGAAGCGCCCTTTCGTATCGGTGAATCTCAGTGCCAGGCCGTTATATTCGCCAGGGGCTGTCACGAAGTAATATTTTTCGCCTTCCTCGAAAGGCCCGCTCATGCTTATTCCGTGCGCTCCCTCTACGGTCATGACTGGGGTGTCGCCCTCCATGGATACCGATGCCTGTCCGGCCATCGGCGTCATGCCGTCGGCGGAGCTTAGCGTTACCGATTCGACGTCAGTCCCTTTTACCGAGAATCCGACGATTGCGCCGGCATTCATGAAATAGAACGAGTCGTCCGAGGTCTTTGCCGCCGAGAGCGCCGCCGCAGGGTCGAACGAGCCCGGGACAGCCTTCTGCACGGCAGGCAGTTCCGTGTGTATTGCAGTGCCGTCTATCGTCGCGGTCCCATTGTACGGGTATAGCGCATAATATGTCCCGGCCGCGTAAGCGCTGCCTTCGAATAAGGCCGTCTTTCCGTCTCCTATGATCCCGGCGGCCTCGAATCTGCCGTTCCCGGTCCCTGAGAATACGGAAATCGCGTCGTTTTCCTGCCATAATACGGAATAGCCGTCGCCGAGCGCCGTTTTCGACGCCTCAGGAATTTCCGAATGTCCGTAGAATACCATGTCCGTCATTTCCGGAGTGACGGGAGCTTCTGTTTCTTTTATACATGCTGCGGACAGCAGGATCATCGCTGCCGGCAGAAAGTGTCTTGCTATAGTCTTCATGCTTGTAATTCTAAAATGTTCAGTCCCAGTAGCCGTCATCCCAAAGGTCGCTCAGGTCGTCTTTGTCATTGTATGATTCGTTGGAGCCCGAGCCCTGCATAATGGAGCAATCGAGGCTGATCACATATTCTCTCGCAACGGGCGGAGCATACGTTTTGTCAATATTCTTTTTCATCATTGTATATGAATTAATGCTTGTTTATCTGCTGCTTTCCGCACGGCCTAAAACACCAGGTCGGAATATACGGGGTAGTGGTCCGATATGTAAGGCACGTTTGCATAGCTGTCGCGTATCACCCTGAATTTCCTGCATTGCGTGAATCCGTCTATGTATATGTAGTCCAGGATCCTGTCCCTGCCGTTTCCGAAGCCGTTGAACGTATTCCTCATGTCCGTGTCGCCGGCGGCATTCCTTGCGCTTTCCATCTTGCCGTCGAGCGCGTTGAGGACCGCATCGTCGGGTAGGACGTTGAAATCTCCGGTAAGCACCATCGGATATCCGTCAGGATTCATGGCGGCGATCCTTTCCACTATGAGGGCCAGGCCGTTTTTCTGCGCCTGCTTTCCTTTGTGGTCGAGATGGGTGTTTACGAAAAAGAATATTTTCCCGCTCGGAAGATGCTTCATTTTCGCCCATGTCGCCGTCCGCTTGTACGAGGCGTCCCATCCTATCGACGGTATGTCAGGAGTTTCGGACAGCCAGTACGTGCCCCAGTCGATGAGCTTGATCGTCTTCTTGCTGTACATTATCAGCATGCGCTCGCCCTTGCTCAGGCCGTCGTCGCGTCCCACCCCGATAAACTGGTATTTTTTCAGGGCGGCCTCCATGCTGTACTGCTGGTGCTGCCTTACTTCCTGCATTCCGCAGACATCAGGCATTATGTCCTGGATCATCGCCGGGGCCGCATCCTGCCTGTACACCCAGCTGTTCTTGCCGTCGGAGAGCTGTCCGTCGATATCCGAGCGTACATTGAAAGACATTACCCTTATCGCTGATTTCGTGTCGTTTTCTTCCGGAGCTGCGACCGCCTCTTTTGAAGAAATGCACATCGTGAATGCCAGCATCGACGGCAATACTATTCCCGCCGAAGCCTTGAAAAACCTTTTCATAATTCTATTATCTCTACCTTTATGTTATCTATATACATCCTGTGCTGGCTTTTTCCGTTGCCTTTTCCGGATTTCGTGAAGTCAGGACCTATGAGGATCCTTGATTCCGGGCCGGCGCCCTCGAATTCGAAGCTGTATTCCGTCCATTCCTGCGAGGTGCCGAGGTCGAAGCTGATGCCGTCGTATGATTCAGGAGTGAATCTGTTGTCTTCCGCCGTTCCAGTCACGAGGGTCACCGTCGCGTTGACGCTGTCGCTTCCGTACCTTATCGCGGAGAACGATACCTTGATTCTTGCCCTGCAGCCTTGCGGTATGCACGCGAACTCAGGGCTCACGAGATCCGCCGTGTAGCTGTAGCCGCCGAGCTTTATGTATCCCGCGCGTGCGAGGGCCACGCGTCTTGTGTCATTCTCCTGACACAGCAGTGACCATTTTTTCAGACGTTCGCCCGATGTCGTATCGTCGGACCACAGCAGGGATTCCTTGCTTTTGTCGCAGAACGTACCGTCAGGGTTGATGCCGGCGGCCGGACGGCTGCCACGTCCGTCTGCGTTGTATATCAGCTGGGAGAAGTCTTCCGCAAGTATTACGGCTCCCGGTGCGGCCTGCGCCTTGTCCGGCTCCACGACCTTGAATGCGTCGGTCGTTGCGGCAATTGTCCTGCTTCTGCAAGTGCTGTCGTCCGCATCGCGGACAACGAACCAATATGTCCTGCCTGGATCCAGCCCGGTGAAGATGAACACAGGGTCGGCCTTGCTCCATGCGGCTTCCGCCGCCTTTGCTGTATAGACAAGCACGGGTTCCGTATGGAAACGGTCGTTGTACAGGCCGAATTCGTATGCGCTGCCGTTCTTGCTCCATGCGAAGGTGAGCGTTGACGAGCTCGTGCATACGCATTCGGCCTCTATGCCGGCTTCCACATATTCGGACAGCTCCACTATCTCTACCTTTATGTCCCTGAGGTACATCCTGTGCTGGCTCTTTCCGTTTCCTTTTCCTGATCTGGCGAAATCGGGACCTATGAGAATCCTCGAGTCCGGCCTTGCTCCCTCCAATTCTACCGTGTAGGTGTTCCATGACGTTTCCGCTTCAATGTCTATCTGCCGGTCGGTACGGGATTCTGCCGTGAAGCGGTTGTTCTCTGCCGTTCCCTTTACAAGCGAGACTATCGTGTTCCGGCTGTCGCTGCCGTATCCGCTTGCGGTGAAAGTTATCCTGACCTTAGCGCTCCTGTCCGCCGGTATGCATCCGAGCTCTGGGCTTACGAGATCCGCCGTATAGCTGTATCCTCCGAGCTTCACGTAACCCGGACGCGCGAGAACGACATTCCTCGTATCTCCTTCCTGGCACAGCGCTGCCCACTTTTCAAGACGTTTCCCCGACATGGCCCCGTCCGTCCACAGCAGGCTTTCCTTATCCTGTTTGCACAGCAGCCCGCCGGCATCCGCTCCTGCCGCGACGTTCACTCCGTCGCCGCCGTAAACGAGCTCCGAGAAATTCTCGGCGAGAATGACCGCGCCTTCGGCGCATATTGCGTCCGACGGCCCGACAAGCGTGAAATCCTCGGTACGCAACTCTACCGCATCGCTTCTTGTTCCGTTCACATAGTCGAACGCAGCGAAATGATAAGCGGTGCCGGCTTCGAGCCCCGCGAATGTGAATTTAGGCTTCTTGTTGCCCCAGACGGCATCCCCGGCCTCCGACTGAAACTTTATCACAGGTTCCGTAAGGGCGGCGTCCCTGTACAGCCCGAACCAGTACGGGCTGCCTGCCTCGCCCCATGTCACGGTAACGGTCGAAGAGGTGACTGCCGTCTCTTCCGCCTCGATTCCCGTTTCAAGGCCGTTGTCATCGTCAAGCGATATGATTTCCACCGTGATGTCGTCTATGAAAAGCCTGTGCTGCACTTTTCCGTTGCCTGATGCGGCGCGCTTCTCGTCCGGACCGATTATTATGTGTGAGTTGAACCTCACGTTGTCCAGTTCAAGCGTATATCTGTTCCAGCCGGCTTGCGGCTTTATGTCGAACTGGCGGTCGCTTGCCGACAGGACCGTGAAGAGATGGTCTTTCATTTCGCCGCTCGCCACGCGTACAAGCATGTACTGGCTGTCCGTGCCGTAGCGCGATGCCGTGAAGCTCAGCCGGACTTTCGCCGTCTTGCCCTCCGGGATGCAGCTCATGGCGGGAGTGACAAGTCCCGATACATAGCTGTATCCTCCCAGCTTGACGTATCCTGAGCGTGCGAACACGTTTTTCTTCCTGTTGGCCGCTGCATTTTCCTGTCCGGTGGCACCCCAGAGGGCAAGACGGCTTCCTGACACCGCCTCGCCGAGCGAACCGGTCCCGCTGTCGAAAAGCAGGCATTCGAATGACCTGTTTCCCAGGCCGCCTTCAGGGAATTCTCCCGAAGGCGCGGCGAAAGCCGATATGTCCGCGCTCCTGAAACCAGCCGCGCCGTTCACCTCGTCGCCGTTCCACGGGATTTCCGAGAAGTCCTCGGCAAGTATCACCGCTCCCGGCACGGCCTGCGCCTGTGACGGCATGATTGCCGTGAAAACGGAGGTCCCGGCTTCTATCACCTCGCTTCTGCACATTGTCACCGAATCTATCGCCGCGAAATAATAGGTGGAGCCCGCATCAAGCCCGGCGAATGTGAACGCAGGCCTTGACTTGTTCCAGATGGATGAAGCGCTTTCGGTGCGGTGGCGCACGACCAGATCTTTAAGCTCAGGGTCCCTGTAAAGGCCGAAGCAGTACGGGTGGGAATAATTCTCCTCCGTGCCTGTCCCTTCTCCCCATGAGAATGTGAGGGTGGATGACGAGGCCGCAGTCAGCGAGGCGGTTATGCTCTCGTCTTTCGTGAGCTCGCCCCTCTGGATTATCGTAAGGTCGATGCTCCTCGTGCCCAATGAAAGGGTGACGGTGCCCGTCCTCGTGTCGCCGGGGTTGCCGCTGAAACGGATGCTCAGCGTGCCGTCGCCGCTTCCCGACAGTACGGTATCCTCCGATTCCGGCAGGCTCAGCCATTCATCGTTTACGGTGCCGCTGTATGTTCCGTTCGCGTATATCGTGAATTCCGCGGTGCCGGCACTGGCAGGCGCGGCGAACGTGCGGTCCGGACATCCGAGTTCGTAAACCGGCGCTTTCTCTATCTCCTGAACGCAGGAGCATAGCAGAAGCGATGCGGAAATAATAGGCAGTATGTGTCTCATGTCTTATTCCTCCATATATTCTGAATTGTCCAGGGCCCCTTCCGAATACGCGACCTGGTCCGACGGGATAGGGTAGTACCTGTGGTATGGCTTTATGTATGACGGCAGGTAGCCGCTGTTGGTATAGGCGGAAGTCCTTTCATACCATATTCCCCAGCGTACGAGGTCGAATTTTCTCTGGAATTCGCCGAAGAGCTCTCTCGCGCATTCCCTTCGGATCTCTTCAAGTATGTCATCCGTGCCGTATGAGAAAATGTCCGCGCTTGTCCGTGGCAGTCCGGCGCGTACGCGTATGATGTTAAGGTACTTGCAAGCCAGGTCGGCATCTCCGGCCATAAGCGTGGCCTCCGCCATGTTGAGAAGGGCGCCGGCGTAGCGGAACACTTTCGGATTGTTCGAATCCCTGTGGTAGTGCATGCCCGGACACCAGAACTTGTTTCCGAGCCACGGACGGCTCGCGGCGCTTTTGCATGAACTGAACCATTTTACCGAATAGTTTTCCATGAATGTGTCGCTCCCGTCATATCCCGGCCATCTCCATGCCAGGTTTCCGGAGCCGCCTCTCGGAGCCGTGGCCCCGGCCGAGTATTCGCCCGAGCGCAGGTCGCTGCCGTTATACGGCTGCAATTCGCTGTAGAAATATTTCGTCGGCCTCGCTGCCTTGTATGTCCTGGCGTTGTCGCTCATGTCAGGCAGGCGTATTCCGTCGTATATGTTCGATACGGCCGAGGCCGAACTGTCCTGGTCATCGTCATCCGTGATTTCCGAACTTGAACGTGAAGGTGTCGTGTACGATGCGAGGGTGTAATATTCCTGCGCACCGTAATCCTGCACGTCGTTCGATATCTCGAATATGCTCTCTTTCGTGAACTTTTTGCCGAAAGGTATGTCCGTCAGAGGATAGTCCTGCCCGAAGCGCTCAGGATCTTCTGTATAATGCCCGTAAATGTCCTCCAGCGCCCCGTATGCCTGTATCGCGTCTTCCCACCGTTCGTTCCACATGCAGAACTTGCCGGCGAGCATAAGGCCGAGCGCGGCTCCGGCATGGAAGTCGCCGCCCGCGTCGAAAGAGCGCCTGAGCGGCATGTATTGCATTCCTCCGCGGCTTTCCGGCAGGATGATGTCCAGAAGCTCGTCGGCAATGATGTCCCTTATCTTGTTTGCCGGAGTACGTCCGAGATGCTCTATTTCCGCGCGGTTCTCCTCTGTGACGGCCTGCATGTAGAACGGAACGTCCCCGAATGTAGAGGTCAGCACGTACCAGTACATGGCGCGCATTACCGCGGCCTCTCCGTAAAGCAGCCTGTATTCGTCTATGCCGATATAGCCGGCGGACTCGGCCTTTTCGATGGCCTCGCACATCTCGTTGGTGCGCATCACTCCCAGATAGCCCTGTTTCCATACGGTCGCGCCGAAGCACGGCTTGGACGGTGATATGACGCAGTTTGCGTCAGGGCGGGTGTATGACGAGAGGAATATGATATCCGTGGCGGCTTCCGTCAGCAGGAAGAAATTGGCCGTGTATATGTTTCTAACGGGGTCATAGCATCCGTTCAGGCCGGATCTAATGCGCTCCGCGCTGTTGTAGTAGCCGGATGTCGCGTAGGTAGTGTTCTTTTCGTCGAGCATTCCGCATGACATGCAGCAGAATGCCGTCAGAAGCATTGTTATGGAAAGATTCTTCATGCCGTATGTTTTTAGAATGATACTGAAATCCTGCCGATGACAGTTCTAGGACGGGGGAGTGATTCGTTGTCGAGCCTGTAAACCGATGACGAGGTATTTACGTCAGGGTCGAATCCGTTGTATTTTTTCAGCAGGAACAGGTTTTCGCCCGTTATGCCCGCCGTAAGTTTCTTGATCGCTTTTGTTATCGGCTTCGGAAGAGGGATGTTGTAGTCTATCGACACGGTCTTCAGCCTCAGATATGACGCGTCATGGATGAAGCGGGAGCATCCGTAAAGGTCTTCCCTGTATGGCGCCGGAATGTCGGAACCGGGGTTGGACGGCGTCCAGGCCTGCAGCATATACTTGTATTTGTTGTATGAGGCGGAGCCGGTGCCCAGGTACAGTTCGGACAGGTTGTATATCTGTCCGCCGACGGAATACGTGAAATATATTCCGAGCGTCAGCCTTTTGCCTATCTTGAAATCGTTCTGGAAACCGCCGGAAACTATCGCGTCCGAACATCCGAGATACACCACGTCATTCTCGTCGAGTATTCCGTCATGGTTTATGTCCGCATATTTCGAGCGTCCGAGATTCTCGCTTACGCTTGCGGACATGTGGCCGGAGGTGTAGGCATGGGTACTGCGGTTGCGTTCTATTTCCTCCGCGCTTCTCCATACCCCTTCATACTGGAATCCCCACAGGGAGTTTACAGGGTAGCCGTTTTTGTATCCGTACAGATACTGGCTGCTGTTGCGCGGGTTTATGTATGTAGGCACCGTCTCGTCCGTGCCGACGTCAACGGTGGTCTGCCTGTTGTGCGATACGGTGAGCGTCGTGGACCATTTGAAGTTCCTGGCTTCGATGTTCCGTGTGGTGATCCCGACTTCCACTCCTATGTTTCTTGTAGAACCGACATTGTTGAAATAGGTGTCGTATCCCGTTACCTGCGAGGTCTTCATCGCGAGCAGAAGGTCATGGGTGTATGCCAGATATGCGTCCGCCTCGATTTTCAGACGGCTGCGGAACGCTTCGAAATTCAGTCCTATGTTGTATGAATCGGTAGTCTCCCATGTAAGGCTGCTGTTTGCGAGTTTCGACGGCGTGTAAGCCATCTCCCTTTTGTCGCCGAATGTCCAGTGGGTCTTTCCCGGCGTTATCGTGGCAAGCGACATGTAGCTTGCAATCGCGTCGTTGCCGGACTGGCCGGCGCTCAGGCGCAGCGAAAGGTCGTTGAGCCAGAACGCCGTCTTGAACCATTTTTCGTTTACGGCCGACCATCTGAACGCCACGGCAGGGAAAAATCCCCATTTGTTGCCTTTTGCGAAATTGGACGCTCCGTCAGCGCGGAATGTCGCCGTCACATAGTATCTTCTGTCGTAAGACCAGTTGAATCTGCCGAATGCCGAGAATTTCCGGGTTATGGTCTGGTAGCTTCTCGGCACGAGGTTGCCGTAATCGTGTATTCCGGCCATGTTGTTGTATTTCACCTCGTCATCGAGGTATCCCGTACCGGAAAGGCTTTCGCTATCGATCTTTTTCCTCTCGTATGACACGCCGGCCACGCCCTCGAGAGCGTTCTTGCGGATGTTCCTTTTCCATGTCAGCGTGTTCTCGTTGATTACGGTCTGTTTAAGGTACGAACCCCGATACGCCGTTCCTCCGAGCCTGTTGTATGCTGCCACAGGCAGGTCCGACGGAGAATATCTGAAAGTCCACGTGTTGTTTCTCGCGTATGATACTTTAGAGTTGAACACGAGATGTTTGCCTATGTTCGCCTTGACATACGGGGCGAATGTTATGGTGTTGCGCCTGAGCCAGTTCTCCATTCTCGTGGCTTTCAGGTAAGGGTTGTCGAATATCGCGCCGCCGCTTGATTCGTCGGAGCCGTACAGGTTCCATTCGTCGCTGACCGTAAGTATCGGGCTCAGGTTTATGGCGGCGTTGGCGCTCGTTCCGGATATCGCGGCGTTCGTATTGTCTGTCCTGGTGTCTGTCACGGAAGCCCTTATGCCGGCGTCAAGCCACGGTTTCAGCTTGGTGGAGAACGAGAACACTCCCGAAATCTTTTGGTTTCCGGAGCCTATTATCACGCCTTGCTCGTTATTGTAGCCGAAAGAAGCCGAGTATCTTGAACTTCCGCTGCTGCCTTTAAGTGACAGGTAATAATCCTGGTATGCCGCGTTCCTGCTCAGGGTCTTTACCCAGTCCGTACCCTTTCCCAGC
The DNA here is from genome assembly GCA_964385835.1 of uncultured Muribaculaceae bacterium. Taxonomy (GTDB): domain Bacteria; phylum Bacteroidota; class Bacteroidia; order Bacteroidales; family UBA932; genus Cryptobacteroides. Next base: position 62,653 of record CAYLQE010000009.1, read on the forward strand.
GCATCCGGGTCGCTGTATGGCGGATTTACTGCGCTTTCGCTCCACAGCTCGCGGGCGTAGTACACCATGTTGCGCCACTGCGCGATCTCGCTTGCATCCATTATGTCTATGCCGTTGGCTATGGATGATACGCCGGCCTTGACATTGAATCTGCCGCTGAACGAGCCCGACGGCTTTGCGGAAGAAGAGGCGGAAGTCGTGACGAGAATGACTCCGTTTGCTCCACGGCTACCGTATATGGCGGTGGACGATACGTCTTTCAGTACGGAAATTGACACTATGTCTGCAGGGTTGATCTCCGACAGGTCATCCACGACATCCGTCATCCCGTCAAGGATTATGAGCGGGCCGTTGCCGGCGGATATGGATCTCGTGCCGCGTATGCGTATGGTTCCGGCCTCTCCTGGTGCTCCGGACTGTGACGTAAACTCCGCTCCGGCGACTCTTCCCTGAAGCGCGGAAGCGACATTCGAAGCGGGGCTGTCCTGCAGCGTCTCCGCATCGACTACGGCTACGCTTCCCGTGAGGTCTCCCTTCCTCGATGTTCCGTATCCTATGACGACGGCATCGTCGAGGGTTGTCGTCTTTGGATTCAGCCTTACGTTTATCTCGCTCCTGCCTGATACTGCTTCAAGCATGGTCTGATAGCCGATGAATGAGAATTCAAGGAAGCCGTCCTTGTCCGCCTTTATGGCATATCTGCCATCGGCATCCGTGACGGTTCCGGCTGCAGTTCGGCTCTTGTCCACGACCCCGGCTCCGGCCAGGGGCTCTCCGTTCTCGTCGAGTACGCTGCCTTTCACCTCTATGGTCTGTGCGCGCAGAGGCTGTTCCGAAAGCGACAGCGTCAGGAACAGTGCGGCGCCTGCGGCGAGACGGATGGCATTTGTCGGTTTTTTCATGTTTGATCGGTCTTGGTTGTCCTTTGCAAAATTATCATTATAATGTATGCGTTATCCGCATGTGTGCGGGAAATCAAAGTATGTATAAAATAAAAACGGCACTGGAACCTCTTCCAGTGCCGTTTTCGCTGCTTGCTCCCTGTGTGCAAATCAAAGTATTATAAAGGGAGTTCCCTGACTTTTTTCTCGAATTCCGCCCTTGAAAGCAGCGATTTTTCGGCCGCCCTGCTCCTGTATGTGTATATGGTGGACAGGGAACACTTCATGAATCTTGCGATCTGCCCGCTGTCCGTCATGCCGAGACGCATGACGGCGAGCATTCTCAGTTCGGTCGGCATCGTACCGTCTTCATACAGTCCGTATCTGTGCTCCGGACGCATTATTTCATTGAGGTTATGCAGGAAATTCGGGAATACGTTTGAAAAGTGATTGTCGAACACCTTGTAGAAATTTTTCCTTTCTTCCTCGAACGATGACGATCCGCGGAGTATCGCGTACAGCTCGTCCGTCTTGTTGTACCGCATCAGCTTGCGCATTTTCTTGTGGTTCTCGTCCGCCTTGTCGAGATAGTCCGAGGCGATTGTCATATACTTGAAAAGATAGGTATCCTTGATGGCGTTGGCTTCCTGAAGCTGCATCAGCAGTTTCGTCCTCTGCTTTTTCAGCCTATAGCTATAGTACATTATCAGCAGAAGCACGACAAGCATTATGCTCAGGGCGGATATCACGTAAAGCAGGGTCTTGTGCGTCCTTTTCTGCTTTTCAAGCACGAGCTGCATGATCTTGCGCGAGGCGCTCTCGCTGTAGGCCATCCTCGCCGCATGTTTCAGCCTGAAAGAGTTTCCGGATGCCAGAGTGACGTATTCCACGGCGTGCCCGATCTCTCCTTTTCCGGCAAGGTATTTCGCAAGGTCTATGAGCGACAGATTGTCTGCGGAGCATCCGAGAAGATCGTATTTCGATGCGAGCGCGAGCTGCACGGCCCTTTCGTCCTGCATTCCGAGAAAGTTGTACAGGACCGACTTGTAACGGTGGAACTGGGACTTCTGCCATACCGTCGACGCATAAGGCTCAGATTCCTCGAGCATGGCGAGGGCTTCGGTGTATCTTTCGTTGTCCCTGAGGTCCGATACCTTTATCAGCCTGGCGTCGAACGAGGTGGAGTCTATCTGCAGGTATGCGTTGCGCAGCTCGGTTATCTTCAGCAGGTTATAGTCGGCAGACCTGTTCAGGTATATGTCCATGCGTGAATTGAACGCCCTGACGAACAGGGAATAATAGATGGAAATGCCTTTGTTGTAGCATTTCAGGATGACATCTTCCGAAATCCCCGTGGTGTCTATCGCCTCGAAGCTTCTCAGCGCGCTCAGGAAGTCTTCTTTCAGCTGCGATACCGAACACAGGTGCAGCTCCGCCTTCACTATCCTGTCCCTGTCGCCAAGTTTTCCTGCATATTGCATCATAAGCTCGGAAAACATCGCTAAAGAATCCGTGTTCCTGTTGTTGTAGCGTTCCGCGAGACTGTCGCAGAGCGCCAGCTTCACGCTGTCATTCTTTTCCCTCCTGAACGAATTGCCGAGAATCTCGAGCTCGCGGGCCGTCTTTTGGTCCAGTTCCGCGAACTTCACGATTGCGGCGTCGAGTTCCGTGAGCGCCTTTTCGAGTTCGCCGCGGGTGCTGCCTGCGGTGTCCTGCACCTTGCACGAGGCCATGCAGAGCGCGGCGGCGCAAAGCATAGCGGCTGCCGCCGCCCTTGCTATTGAAGATCCGGTAAGTCTGTATGCCATGAGGAGCCTGTCTTGATTGTGTTCATTCCGCGAACTTACGGATTTTTTTTTATTATTACTGACAATTTGGCAGAAAAAAGCGGCCGCATCCGAATGGCATGTCATTTGCCTTTTGCATTTCCGTGGCCGGAGACGGCCTGAATGACAGAAAACGCATAAAAACTTATAAAAATGATTAAACCTTTAGCAGATCGCGTGGTTGTCGAGCCTAAGGCGGCCGAGACCAAGACAGCATCAGGACTTTACATTCCTGACACAGCAAAAGAGAAACCTCAGCAGGGCACCGTCGTGGCGGTCGGCCCGGGCAAGAAGGACGAGCCAATGGAGCTGAAGACAGGCGATGCCGTACTTTACGGCAAATATGCCGGCACCGAGGTTACGGTGGACGGCAAGGAATACCTTATCATGAAGCAGGGCGATGTCCTTGCTATCCTTTAATTGAATCCGCAATATCCGGAAAGACTTTAAAATCAAATCATCATGGCAAAAGATATCAAATTCAAAAGCGATGCACGCAGCCTCATGAAAGAGGGTGCTGACACTCTGGCAAATGCAGTGAAGGTGACCCTCGGTCCTAAAGGCCGCAATGTGGTTATCGGCAAGAAATTCGGTGCTCCGCAGGTAACAAAGGACGGCGTGACCGTTGCAAAGGAGATCGAACTTGAAAACGCTTTCGCGAACATGGGAGCGCAGATGGTGAAGGAGGTCGCTTCCAAGACCAACGACCAGGCCGGCGACGGCACAACCACCGCTACTGTTCTCGCCCAGGCGATTATCAACGAAGGCATCAAGAACGTGACCGCAGGCGCGAATCCGATGGATCTGAAACGCGGTATCGACAAGGCTGTCGCATTTTTAAAAGAATCATGTACCATACCCTGTACTGCCGGGACATCCGTTACATCCAGGATATGACAGTCAAAGGTTTCCG
>CAYLQE010000010.1:0-59470 GCA_964385835.1 uncultured Muribaculaceae bacterium
TGCAAATTTAGTGAAATTTCTTCACATATCAATCATCCTAAGAAGGTTTTATCATTATTGGGCTTCGTAGTGGCGTTTCTGGCGATCGAGGGAGTTGGCGTGGAGGAGGGAGTCGCGGTAGGCGATGTCTTGTTGCCAGCGTCCGGTTTGCCATTCGCGGTATTTCTTGGGGTAGTTCTCGCGGTAGAATTGACCGAAGGCAATGGCGTCGGTGGATTCTTGATATCAATTTTCAAGTTCCTTGACACGCTGCTCGTATTGTTGATTTTTATAGGAAGCATAGTTGCACAACGCCCAGCTTCCTATAAGGCAGATGCCGACGGTGACACCAGTGCAGATAAAGACAATGGGATTGTGTTTGAATACATCTTTCCAACTTCGAAAACTGCGGTCGAAGTGGTTACGGTCTTCATCGCAGAGACGGACTTCAATTCTCGTCGGTACTGATTGAACAGCGGTTTCAACCCGGTCACATGCTTCTTCAAAATTTTTAGTCTCCCTACATTTTTTTGTATTGACAACTGGAATTTGCCTGTACAAGCTGACCTTGTACAGGCAAATTCCGATTAAAGTTCACGCTCTATGGTACGCTATAGGAATATCCGTCATTACAGCCGGCTTTATCGGCAGCACCTCCGCGACCCTCCTCTGCGAGGAAATCCGATAATCTATTTCGTTTCGGAGTAAGGGGCGTCGTCAGGGGATGTGCCTCTTGCGGTGTCAGGGACTGTGCTCATCGTGAAGTCGAGACGCGCGCCGCCGAGCAGCTGTTCGTGTGTGATATAATTCTTGCTGTAGCTGCGTCCGTTGATCCTGAGGTCCTTCACATAGCATGCCTCGCGGCTGTTGCCTTTCGTATTTATTGTCACATCGCCGCCCGGAAGGTGCATTACGGCTTTCTCGAACAGAGGCGTGCCGAGCGCGTACTCGCATGAGGCCGGACACACAGGGTAGAAGCCGAGCGCGGAGAACACATACCACGCCGAAGTCTGTCCGTTGTCCTCGTCGCCGCAGTAGCCGTCAGGAAGCGGAGTGTAGAATTTGTCCATTACCTCGCGGATGCGCTTCTGGGCCTTCCACGGCGTCCCGCACCAGTCGTAGAGGTACAGGACATGCTGGATAGGCTGGTTGCCGTGGGCGTAATTGCCCATGTTCATGATCTGCATCTCGCGTATCTCATGAATCGTGAAGCCGTAATAGCTGTCATCGAATATAGGAGGGATGTTGAACAGATTGTCCAGACCGGCCTCGAATTCTTTCGCGCCGCCCATCAGCTGCGCGAGTCCGGCAGGGTCGTGGAATACGCTCCAGCTGTAGTGAAGCGAGTTGCCTTCCGTGAAATCGCCGCCCCACTTGACGGGATTGAAATCTTTAGGGAAACTTCCGTCGGCGTTGCGGCCGCCCATGAGCTTGTCCGCCTCTCGGTACAGGTTACGGTAGTTCATGCTGGCCTTGCGGTACGGCTCCAGCTCTTCCTCGCTCTTGCCCAGGGCCTTGCCCAACTGCCAGATAGCCCAGTCGTCGTATGCGTATTCGAGGGTTCGCGCAGCGCTCTCGTTGATGCCGACGTCGCAAGGCACGTAACCGAGGCTGTCGTAATATTCCCAGCCGAGACGTCCTGATGATCTGACGGTAGGATGAACGGCATGGGCGTCGTGCACGAGGGCTTTCCAGAGAGTCTCGATATCATATCCGCGCAGGCCCTTTAAGTATGCCTCCGCAACTACCGAAGCACTGTTGTTGCCGACCATGCAGCCCCTGTGTCCCGGGCTTGACCACTCCGGCAGGAATCCGCTCTCGAGATAGTCGTTTACAAGGCCTTCCTGCATCTTTACGGCCTGCTCCGGATATACCAGATCCACCAGCGCGAAAAGGCAGCGGAAAGTGTCCCAGAAACCTGTGTCGCCGAAAAGATAGCCGTCATGGACCTGTCCGTCATAAGGACTGAAATGCACGCGTTTTCCTTCCGCGGTGACTTCGCTGAGGTCACGGGGGAACAGCACGCTGCGGTACAGGCAGCTGTAGAATGTGCGCAGATGGTCTATGTCGTGATCCGTCACCTCTATGCGGGAGAGGGTTTCATTCCATTTCGCGCGCCCTTTTTCACAGAGGGTGTCGAAACTGTCGCCGCCAAGCTCGCCGAGGTTCACGCGGGCCTGCTCTTCGCTGATGAATGACGCCGCCACACGCAGACCGACCTGCTGGCCGCGCGAGGTAGGGAAGCCCACCAGGGCGCAAGGACAGCCGTCATTGTCTTCCACGGCCTTGCTGGTGAAGTCCGTATCTGACTCTATGACGAACCATACCTTGAAGTTGTCGGCCACGCCGCCGTGGTTCGTGGTCGTGTAGCCGATAATCCTGTTGTCTTCCATGCTGCATATCCTGCCGCCTTTCTGTGCGTCCACAACGAGGTAAGACTGCTCTTTCTCCGGATAGGTGATACGGAATGCCGCCGCACGCTCGGTAGGGGTTAGCTCCACGTATGTGTCGTGGTCAGCGAGATATACGCCGTAATAGTAAGGCTTTGCGGTCTCGGCCTTGTGCGAGAACCAGCTGGCTCTCCTGTCCTGGTCCGTGGTGGCCTCCGCCGTCACCGGCATGATGCTGAACTGGCCGTAGTCATTGATCCACGGGCTCGGCTGGTGCGTCATCTTGATGCCGCGGATCTTTTCCGCGGTGTAGACATACGTCCATCCGTCGCCGTTCTTGCCTGTCTGAGGGGTCCAGAAATGTGTTCCCCACGGCATCGCTACCGCGGGATAAGTGTTTCCTGAAGACAGGAAGTATGTGCTCTGGGTGCCTGTCAGAGTGTTTACATAGTCCACCGGATCGGTGACCGCGCCGCTTTGCGGGGCGCATGAGACGATTGCCGAAATGACGGCCGGAACGAGTGCCAAATAACGTAATTTCATATATATGTGCTTTTTATCCTATTATGTATTTTCCGATTTTCGGTATACGCTGCAGCAGGACGCCAGCTATCGAAACGACAACGGCCGAACATGCCGCGGTGCAGATTATGGCGCAAGGCACAGGCATCGCGCCTTTGAAAAGGCCTGAGAATGCGGCGAGCACCGTCATGTGGCCGAGATACATTCCGTAGCTTGCTTTCGATACAGGCGATATTATGCCGCGGTAGAATTTTCCGCCGGCTTTAATGCGGCTTAGCATCAGTATCGCCCCGACCGTCATGATGGCGACGCCGAACGAATCGTAGGCCAGTGTGGTCTCCCACCATGCTCCCTCAAGGATCTCCGTTTCCACAGGGAAACTGCCGCCGGAACTGATGAGCACGCGGCGTATGAACCCTCCGCCTGTTATCAGGGCGCCTGCCGCGAAACACGGTATGCCTGCCGCGAAGGCCTGTCTTGACGTAATCCCGGACCCGAACCTGCGCAGATAGAGCCCGATGAGCATATAGCCTATAAGGCCGCTGATATAATAGAAGGTACCGTATACGTTCCATGAGCATTCACCCCATAGCGGGAAGCGTGCGAAATTCGGAATGCCGGTAGGGCCGTATATCCCTGCGAACTCATGACCTGACACCGCATCGCGCACGAGCGGGATAAGGGTCGTGGCAAACCAGATTCCTATATATATGCCAAGCTCTTTCCTGCCGGTCTTTTCGGCCCATGGCGACAGCAGCGGCATCATGATATAAAGGCCGATGAGCATGTAGACGAACCAGAGATGGCCGGCGGCATAATTGAAATTCAGAAGAAGGCCTTTGAGATTGTCTGCAGGCTCTCCACAGTAAAAGGCATAGAATACCGACCATATCATGAAAGGGACAAGTATGCGTACGGCGCGCTTTTTCGCGAAGGTCACGGCATCATAACGCAGCGGGAACAAAAGATATGCGGACGCTATGATGAAAAGAGGAACGCAGCTTCTGGACAGGGCCTCGAAGAAAGCGATCCAGTACAAGTCTGACCCGGCGGCGATATAGCATCCCTTGCCTCCGAAATAAAAAGGTTCGGTGCTGTGAACCACCAGTACAAGAAAAAAGGCCAGGACCCTCATCCAGTCTATCCATACTATGCGTTTTGAAGTTTCCATACGTATAAATGCCATACAATTCCCGAATATAGTAAAAATCTCGCATACAGCCTTTGTAAAGGCGCGTTAAAACATGATTTTTTTCGATTCTATACAAAGATTTTTAATATGCAATAGATATTTCGTTTTGTTGAAGAATTTTAAGATGCTATTTTTGCGCCCGTTTTAAAGGTACAGACCGATATGCAGCAGCTGAAGATTACAAATTCCATTACAAGACGAACCGAGGGCCTTGAGGCATACCTCGCACAGATATCGAGAATTCCAATGGTTACACCTGACGAGGAGGTGGAGCTTTCTATCCGCATACAGAAGGGCGACCAGGCCGCGTTGCAGAGGCTTGTAGAGGCGAATCTCCGTTTCGTGGTGTCGGTGGCGAAGCAGTACCAGTCTTCTGGCGTGGCCCTTATCGACGCTATCCAGGACGGCAACCTCGGACTTATCAAGGCTGCCGAGATGTTCGATGCCACCCGCGGATTCAAGTTCATCTCATACGCCGTATGGTGGATCCGCCAGAGCATTCTTCAGGGCATGAGCGAGAATTCCCGCATGGTGCGTCTTCCTTTGAACCAGATCGGCCTTCTTGGCAAGATCAACAAGACCATTTCCGCATTCGAGCAGGAGCATGGCCGTTATCCGAGCGATGAGGAGATCGCCGAGATCATTGATTTCCCGCTCGGCAAGGTGCGCGAGGTGCAGAATGTCTCCATCAAGCCTGTGTCGTATGACGCTCCGTTCGAGGACGATGCCGATTCATCATCGCTTATCGACGTGCTTCCGAACAGGGATGCAGCGGCTACGGACAGCGGTCTCGACCACGAGTCCCTGGCTTCCGACCTCCAGATGGCCCTTTCAGTGCTCAAGCCGCGTGACCGCGAGGTTATAGTGATGTCCTACGGGCTTGACGGACAGGGGGAAAGGACTCTCGAGGATATCGCGGAGAAGCTGGACCTCACCCGTGAGCGCGTGCGTCAGATCCGCGAGAAATCGCTGCGCGAGCTGCGGCGCACCTCCGCTTTCAAAACCCTCCGCCAGCATTTTTAGGATTTCAGGCCTTTAGGGCTAAGGAATCCCCAATTATAACCGCTCCTGAAACGGCATCAACGAAAATCCAGATAGTCACGGGAATGAACAATATCGGGATTTTCAATAGGAATATTTGAAGAATGATATAGTTTCATTGTGGCAATACTCCTTTCTCTTTCATATAGTCAGTAAGGTCGTCTATCAGATAACGTGAACTGAACGTATGAAGTACGTCATATGACGGAACTATATACCCGTAAAGAATACCGGAACGTTTAAGCCGGGCGTAAACATCGCTCTGGCTCAGTTTCAACGTTTGGGCAAGCTTGCTTATGCAGTACGTTACAAATTCAAGGGTTTTCTTATCCATGGCAGTATTTTGCTCCGCAAGATAGTGATTTTTACGAGAATCTTATCACACCGGCAGCCACGGCTACTGGTTGAAAAGCCGGTCGAGAAGTTCGGCGCGCTGCTTTGTGAGGGAGCGTATGCGCTCGATTTCTTCAGGATAGGTTTTTGCAGGCATCTTGGCCTCGCTGCTGTACTGATAATAGAACGGCCATACGGTGAAGTTCGCCTCTATGCTTTTCGCCGCCGCAGCAGGCATCTCGTCGAGAATCCTGTCCGTCGCGGCGAGCAGCTCGCTTTTCTTCGCGGCCCAGCGCTTCGCCACGAACGCGCGGAATGTCTCATCTTTCCATACATGCTGGAACCAGTCGTCGCTTACGTAGTTCGGCATCCAGAATCCGGCATGTATCATGAGGCTCGAAAGCGGCTGGTACTGGCTGTGCGGCACGCGTACATCATTGTCCCAGCCCTTGTCGCAGTCCCACACGGGGCCGAAGAACAGTTTGTCCACGCTCCTGCGCTTGTACATGTATGTGCTGGTGAAGCCGTCCATGTCGCCTGCAAGCTCTTTAAGGATGATATAGTCGGCCATGGTCTTCTCATCGAAATATTTGCGCCAGCCGTTCTGCGCGTCCTTGTAGTTGCTGCCGTACATGGCATTCTCCGCCTTTCCGATGAAATCGGTTATATAGTCATACTGGGCCTGGTCGTAATCGTCATTCTCAGGATATTTGTATGTCATCTTGATACGTTTTACCGGAGAATAGCGGTTGCCCTCGTGAATGTCTGTCTCTATGATATAGCCGCCGGTAATCTTGTCGGGGTCGCTGCCGTCAGCGGCCTTGAGCTTTTCGACCGCGATGCGTCCCGGCTTGCGCTGCATCTGGTCGCTGAACTGGTATACTCCGAAATATTCTCCGTCAAGATATCTGCTCTGCTTTGAGTCGGAGTAGTAATAGTTACCGGTAAAATAAACGTTCACAAGCCGCAGGCAAGGCGTGAAGTTAAGCGCCTTGCTGTCATGGTAATTTTCAGCGGCATTGAACAATATGCGTGAGTATTCGAACGCTATACAGTTTCTTATCAGGGATTTGTCCATGTCCTGCGCCATGATCACCCAGCTTTTTTCCTTGGCGTGGTCAAGCCCTATAGGACTGAACTCCTCTGTAAATTTCAGGCGGAACGGCTTTTTCGGCAGCCCCCATGTCGAGTTGCCGCGTCCGCGCATTTCTATTTTTCCTTTCTCCGCGCTGTCCCACCATCCCTCTCCGGTAGATTCCGGAGTCTTGTCGTACAGCTCGATATAGGTCTGGACATATCTGTCCTTGCTTGAAACAAGCTCGTCCGGCCGTATGTGAAGCACAGGGAGTTCCCTGTTTATCTGCGGACAGTTGAGGCTTACGGAGTATTCCTTGGTGTCGCCGTTCTCGGCCTCCACGGTCAGGATAAAATCATCGGCGAAAGAAAGGGGAGTCCTGCCGGAGACGATTTCCTGCCCGTTCACAAGAACCCTCTCTCCGTTTGTAGTGAAAACAGGGACAAGCATCTCAGGGTCTTTCCTGCTTATCCATGTGAGATATTTCGCGGACAGGGTGCGTCCTGTCTCGTCCAGATTGAAGACGATCTCATTTTTCAGACCGTCCTGTTTCTTTATGCTGAATGACAGCAGATCGCATGTGCCGCTCTTCGGCGGCCTCGCCTCATCCTGCGCTACAGTTATCAGAATGTCGTCGCATCCAGAGGCGGACAGTATGACAGTGGCGCTGCGCTTCTCAGTCATCTCATTCCGGCTGACCGACACCTCAAGCCATGCGGAGGCGGATACGGCCTCGCGTCCCGGATATTCTGACGCATCCGTGATTCTTGCCGTGCACCACGGCCTGGTCACGTTTACGGCAATCTCACGGTTGGACATGATGCCTATATACTGCCTGTCCGCTTCTTCCCCGAATGACAGTTCCGTCTTTTCCGCCGTCAGTATGCCGTCGGGTCCGGTAATTATTTCCTTGCAGGCGTCCGCGGCAAAAATGAACAGGGCTGCGAACAAAGTGAATGAAAATGCTTTGATCTGCTTCATCAGATAAATGTTTATGGTAAAAAGTCCGCCATCCGCCGCCGGATGGCGGACAATGATTTGCCTTATATCGGAACAGGGCCGGGCCGCAAAACGGTCCGGCCCCGTACGATAGTCAGAAACTGCTATTTGTCAGGAAGAGCGACCTCAATCCAGTTGATGCCGGCATCGCCCTTGTTGTCAGAGCCCTGCTTGCGGATATTCAGCTCTCCGTAGAGTTTGTTGCCGTTTCCTGTGGCGTCCTCTACAGTCTCGCCGGAGCCCTTGGTGAACTTCCAGTAAGAGTAAAGTCCCTCTGCGTCAGGCTCTACTGTGTAGAAGTGGTCGGCTGCATTGAGCTCCTCTTCTGAGAGAACCCTGTTCCAGATACGGATCTCTGTCATCAGACCCCTGAGGTCACGGTTCTGGTCGTAAGAGTAGCCCATCCAGAAGCAGCGGTTGCCGCTTGGCTCGTAGCTCCATGCAGGAGAGAAGTTAACGCCGTAGGTGTAACCTGAAGACCAGCTCCATGAACTCAGATACCAGTTGGTTTTCTCGCCTTTAAGTTCGCCGTCCACATAAACCTTCACGGTCGCATAGTAAGAGTCGTTGATCTCGTATGTGCATGCGATATGGTACCACCTGTTGGTCTCGAATGTGTAGTCAACGAGGTAGTTGCCGCTGAACGTAGCCACCTGGAGCTTGTTGATAGGAACGCCTGCGTCACCGAAGCGGAGCAGGAAGTGTCCCTCGATACCCATGAAAGTGCTGATTTCGGAGTGGAACTCGCTGACATTTACCAGTGCCTCGAGGGTAACGGCCTTTGCGTTTCCGAGCTTCTCGGCTGTTCCGTCCCACTTAGGGAAGAGACGGTTGCCTGTCATGTCGGCAGCCCATGAGATGAGCACGTTTACCTGGGTGATGGTGATTGTAAGGGTCAGAGGAGTCTCGCCAGCCTTCGCGTCTGTCTGGGTGAACTTGACGTTCGCGGAGCGTTTTGTGCCAGAAGTCATCGCCTTTGCAGTGAAAGGAATGCCTTCGGATGTCTTAGTGCCGGCAGAAAGCCAGTTGCCTTCCTGCTCGATCTCGATCTTGTATGCCACATTCGAGATCACAGGGATAACCGCGGTCTCGCCTGCCACAGCAAGAGTATAGAAAGATTTCTCGGAATAGAGGACGTGCTTTGCCTCCTGAAGTACCTTTACCTCAACGTCAGCCGCGCCATCTGCAGAGATTGTGATTACCGCATCACGGTCATCAAGGCCGGTGAGGGCAGGATAAGAGAACACCATCTGTGCGGTATTCGCTTTTTCGCCAGGAAGGGTAACGACATGTTTGAGCCACTGCTCGCCGGAAGCGATGCTCTGCTGTATCTCACGGTAACCCACCTCTGTAGACACGATAAGGCTGAGTTCGCCGCTGTTGTAGTCGACAACGGCCTCCTTGATATCGACATCAAGCGAGACGCCCGGTGTGGAAAGGCTCTTGATGACAAGCTGTGCATTTGACGTACCCTGTGTGAATACGTATTTTGCCTCAAGATCGCTTCCTGTAGTATTAGGATTTACGACAAAATTGACGATGTCGCCGTCTTTGCCTGAAGTCGCGGACGGAGTTACCCAGCTGTAGCTCTCGGCAGAAGCGAGAGTCCAGTCCGCATGGCTGGCTACCAAGATAGAGAAAGAACCTCCGTTGGCATCGACTGTCTTGCTCTCGGACGAGATCTGCACCAGGTCAGTGGCTACAGGACCTTTCTCCTGACAGCCGAAAAGCGTAAGCACGGCGGCTGCAAAAAGTAAAATTCTTTTCATAAAATATCGTGTCATTAATTAAAGATCATAACGTTTAGGATCATACTTGCCTTCGCCGAGCTTGTGGTATACTCCGGTAGGCTCTACAAGGTCAAGGTCATAGCATCCTTTGGCGAAAGCCTGCATATAGCTCTTAACGCGGTTGTAGTTCGCGCTGATTCCACCTGTGCCCGAAGGGTCGAACGCGAACCACATGCACCAGCCATAGCCGTTTTCCTTTGCATTTCTTGCTGAAGTCTCGCTTATGCTGCCGCTGCCGCGGTTGCACTCGATTGATGCAAAGCTGCAGTTTGCGTATGTAAGGTCTGAATATGGAGATGTAGAACCGCCGTAGTTTGCTACATAGAAATCAATGAACTCGCCAGGAGTATGTGTCTCACCTGTCTCCTGGTCAGTCACGTTGCTGCAGGTATAGAGCGAGCCATATGCGAAGTATGATACCTCGGTAGGCCATGAGCATTCCTCTTTCATCGCTTTCTTGAGTTCGTAGCAAAGACGTGAGCCTGCCGCAGATGACTTGGAGGTGAACCAGTGGTTGCCTGTGTCAGGGTATCCTGAGTACTCGTCATCAAGGTTTACGCCGTCGAGCTTGTATGTCTTGCATGCGAGAGCGACCTCTCTTGCCCACTCTTTGGCACCCCAGTCTGAGAGCTGGCAGAGACCTGCCGCGTCATGGTTGCCGAGCAGACCGAGGTAAACCTTGATACCTGCCTTTCTCAGCGGCTGGAGATATACGTCACTCTCGTCGAGCAGAGCCTGTACGTTAGGGTTGTTGTGGAGGTAAACCACATCGTCCGATGCATTGTAGTTGATGTTCGCGGCGAAGAGAATTACAGCGTCGAAGAAGTTCGATCCGTCGGACATCTTGTACTCGAGCGCGTTCAGAGGGTTGGTGTCGTTGACCTCGAAATAGAGGACGTTCTTGACAGCCTTAGGGTTCTGCTTCATGATGATGACGTTTACACGGCTGTCATCGCCGGAAACGGTAGCGCCGCCCTTTACTACCTTTGCCTGGAGAGGCAGCAGATAGCCTGTTCCGAAATCGAGGCCTGAAGTCTCGAGAGTGATCTCAAGGGTGTTGGAAACGGTCTCGCCGGCCTTGATTACAAGCTCGCCTGCGTTAACGTTCTGTGCAGGGAAAAGCAGGTTGTCCTCGCCGTTGAGATAGTTGTACTCGGCAAGGTAAGGCTCGTCCACGAAAACGGAGACAGTGACGTCGTTCGCAACGGCTGTCTTGATAGAGAAGTTTACAGGAACCGTAACGGATGATTCGCTTCCTACGAAAATAGAGCCGGTGCCGGAAACATTGTTGAGCACGCCGCTCACGCCTGTTTTCACACCGCCTTTGTCAGACTGGGTTACAATCACGCTTACGCCCTGGGCGTTGCCGGCAGTGAAAACGATGCGGCCGAGGCGCTCCATGGCGGTATCGTTGTCCTTAACGTTCACAACGAGGGTGTTTCCTCCCTTTGTTGCCTCAATCCAATCCGGTGCGGTGTAATCCCACTCGCCGGCATCAGTCGTCACCTTGAGTGTCACATCCTCATTCCCGTAGGCGAGGAACTCAAGCGGTGAAGACGGCTCCACGCCAAGGGTGTTGGCCACCTTGTTCTGGCAGGAGACAAGTGCAGATGCGGCCATCGCGACAGCCGCAAAGCATTTGAAAATGTTTTTTGATCTCATAAATAATTTATAGTTTGTAGTGTATATGTTCCGTTTCTCTATTTTGGAAGGTTTACAGGATACCATGGCAGTTCATGGTCGGCGGTAAGGTCGTTTCCGTAATTGGAGTAGTCTTTTATTACGGTACCCTTGCCATCGTCGAATTTCCAGTATGCGAGAAGGCTCGGATCGTACAGGCCTGTCTTCGCATCAGGGTACAGCTTGTAGAAATGGTTCGGAGCGGCTATCTCCTCTGCGGAAAGGACGCGGTTCCAGACGCGGGCTTCCGCAATCATTCCGTCAAGATAGCGCTCGTTGTTGTATGAGTATCCTATCCAGAAGCAGCGAGGCTTGTTGTCCATCTCGTCGCTGTGCGGCACCTTGAAATTGACGGAAGTGAAGTATACGTTCTCGATCTGTCCGTCGGAGCCTGGCCTCTGTCCTATCAGGGAGCAGTCCCTTTCTACCTTGAGACGGCCGTCGAGATATACCTTTACATATCCTTTGTCGAAAGTCATGGCTATGTGATACCACCTGTCCGCACGGAGCTGGAGGGAAACGTCGGTAAGGTTGCCCCTGTATGTCGTGGCATCGTCCACATCCCTTGCCGAAAGAGCGATCTGGATCTGGTTCTTCGGGAGCTGCGCGTCTCCGATACGGATAAGGCAGTGGTCCTCTATACCCATTATCGTCTCGATTTCCTTGTTGTTGAATCCGTGGCAGTTGACAAGGGCCTCCATTGTCAGCTGCTCGAGATGCTCCACCTTGTCGAAGCCGCCCCACTCAGGCCATGCGCAGTTCGAGGTCATGTCGCCCACGATGTTTACAAGGGAAGCCTCCTTTACGACGAAATACATTGTCCTGGCCCTCGGCAGGGCTTCGATCCTGTCGGACTGTATGGTTACGGGCAGGACATACGATTTGCTGTAGTCAAGCCCCTGGCCTTCGCCCAGACCGGTAAAGGTGATGCTGACGGCCTGGCTGCTGACATCGCCGGCCTTAATGACGGTCCTGAGTCCGTCAAGGTTGTAGTGATCGGCCGGAAGCAGTTCCGCCGCCTGGTCGTAATAGGCCTCGCGGTATGTTGCGAGCAGCTCCGGAGATGCCGCGAACGAAACGTAGATATCCTCCGCGAGAGGGGAGGCCAGTGCCACCGTCATCTCTTTTGAAAGTTCCGTGATACCCTCGTCGACAGCAACCCTTACCTCATTCTTGTATGTGTCGGCAGACAGGAAAAGATGATTGGTGAGAAGTTTCTCCTCTGTCTCGCATCCGCAGACGGCTATTGCCGCCGCGGCGAAAAGCATTGTTGTTCTGTTCTTCATGTTATAGCTCTATTCTGCCCCGGCAGGATTCATGATTGAGATGGCCTGACGGATGTTACTGTAAATCATATCCTGGCGGTAATAATCGTCATTGGCGTTGCCGACGCATACTCCGCGAGGGGTGAAGGTCTTGTTTTCTTTCTCGTCAAGAACCCACTGTGCCGCAACCTGCGGGGTGGCGCCTTTCTGCTCCGGAGTATCCGCAGACGGAACAGACACCTCCATAATCACGCGGTCGGTCGGCGCATAGTAGCCGATAACCCTCGGTACAAGCAGGTTCAGCTGTCCCGGAGCGCTTGTCTCGTCGGCCAGGACCATCAGGTACATGGCGCTGTCGATGAGATCTTTGTAAGAAGTGTAATTGATGTTCCTGATGCTGCCGCGGATAATGAGGATGGCGTCTTTGTTGTCATCGCGCCACGCCGCCGCTGCCGCGAGGAAGCCTTTCTGCTTGGCTGTGAGAATCTCGGTAGCTGTATTGCCCTCGTATGATATGACAAGGCCGGCGAAGCCGTATTCGCCGCAAGCGGCGATCTGGCCCATGGCCTGCGTGCGGAAATATTCTTCGGCCTCTGCGGCTGTTCCGGCCGGCTGGCCGTTGTCCGCCTTGGCGTCTTCAAGTGCCGTCCATGTCTCGTCTATCGCGGTATAGTCCACGAACACGAGCGATCTGGTGCCTTTGGTATCAAGCACCTGCGAGATCTCGGCGACAAGCGACGGGTGAAGCCCGGCCGCATTCTTTACACATATGATGTCCGCGCTGTCCGGCATGTTCATAAGATGCTGAGGACGTGCCACTGGTGTCTCTGACGTGCCTTTCATTGTCACGATCATGATGTCGTGCTCTGTCTGCTTGTATGCCTTGACGGCCGCGAGGGCCTTCGCGTACGCCTCCGGATCCTGAGCTTCGGGGCTCACCGGACGGTATTGCAGGCTTTCAGGCTTTGTCCAGTCACTGCAGGCAGTAATGAGAAGCGCAGAGGCAAAAATCGGAATAAATATCTTTTTCATATCGTCATTCATTATTTGTCATTGCCCGGCTTGCAATCCCACCATAAACGGGAAACATAGTTGTCCTTGCCTCCGAGGTATGAGGATACAGCGGCCATTACATTCGTATTGTTGTTCGTATATTCGGACTGAGGGTAAGGCATCCTTCTTGCGCCGAAGCCGGAATCGACTATGCCTCCGAGGCTCTTGTTGCCCGCCTCCGAGGCAGGGTAGAACTTAGGATAGCCGGTGCGCCTGTGGTCGGCCCATGCCTCGTTTCCGAGGTTGAAGTTGGCGATCCATTTCTGGATAAGGATCCTTTCCTGCTTCTTTTCTGCCGAAGCGGCTTCGTCCCATTTCACGCACAGGTCGGTAAGAGGGGTGGCGTAGCTGTTCAGGCCTGCCGGATCCACGTATGCGCCGGGAACGAGCGTGTCATTGGCAAGATATGCGTCCGCACCTGTTGCTCCCCACTGTCCGAACGAAAGCCTGATGCCCTCGTTGTAGAAATCTTCCGCGCTGCCCGGACCCATGTCGAAGCCGAAGACAGCCTTCGCCTCCGCCTTGAGGAACGCTACCTCTGCGGCATTCATCCATACCACGGGGTCGGACGGAGTAATGTTCACGCCCGAATACATGCATCCGGCCGAGGCGAGCGACGGTTTCACTACGCTAACCCTTATGCCTGCGTAGGTTACGCCAGGGAACGTCGACGGTATGAAATACTTGGCCCTGCGGGGATCCTCATATCCGTTCATGTAGTTTACGATGTCGGCTGCGACATGCGTGTCTCCTCCGGTGTCCGTGCCAGCTATCTGGTTGTATTTGATTGCGGTGTACAGCGGGTTGCCCTTGTCGCCGAAAGCCGATGGCTTCAATGCCGCGTTGTCGGCATTCGAGGTCATCACGCCTATTTCATGATTTATGGCCTCCTCGGCGTATTGCTTCGCTTTCGCAGGGTCCGCATAGACGATGCGCATGGCGAGACGCAGCTTGAGTGAATTCGCGAATCTGCACCATTTCTCTGCCGTGCCGTCGAATACCGGGTCGGCTTTGGGCGAGATCGAGCCGAGACGGTTCTCGGTCAATGTGGCGATCGCGTCGTTCAGATCCCCGATCAGCCCGTCATAGACCTTTTCCTGCGAATCATACTCGACTGCGAGCTTGCCGTCCACGCCGATCTGCGAATATGGGATAGGACCGTAGGTGTCGGTCACGCGGTGCATTGCGGTAACCTTGATTACCGTTGCTATGGCAAGAGTGACCTCGTCGTCGGTAATTCTCCTGAGCTCACGGAGGTTCGTATAAAGGGTAGGTATTATCCTGTCGCTGGCAAGGAATACCCTTGTCCAGTCGTCGGTGGCGTTGAAGTTGTCGATCGTCCTCTCGAAGCCTCCGGTAGTGGAATAATATCCGCCCATAGGGCCTCCGAGCAGGCAGTCAGTGAACTGGGCCGTATTGACATCCGTAGAGACCACTGTGCCGCTGATCGCCGCAAGTGCCGCGCCGATGTTGTAGCCGTCGGCGGACATGTCGCCTATGCCGTATGGGTTGGTGTTGATTTTCAGATAATTCCCGGTACATGACGCAAGCATGACGCATGCTGCGGCAATTCCGGCTTTAAATATATTCTGTCTCATATTGCCTGTGATTAGAAAGTGAGTCTTACGTTAAAACCGAAATTGCGGAGCGAAGGCATCATGAAGTGGTCGATGCCCTGGTAATAGTTGCCTACCGTTGCCACGGACTCAGGATCGAACGGAGCCTTGTTGTAGATCATCCACAGGTTGCGTCCGACAAGCGACAGATTCATCTCGCATACGTTTCCGAGCATCTTGCGCGGGAAGGTGTATCCCACCGAAGCCTCCTGGAGACGCACGTTCGTAGCGGAATATGTGTATGCGGTAGGTATAGGGTTGGATCCTCCGACGGAGCTGTACCATTTGTTGGCGTCCACCCAGTCATTGCCGTTGATGTAGATTCCGCCGGCATCCCTTGCGAGCGCGGAATCCTCGGATACGCCGTAATAGTCGAGGTAAGCCTGGGTGCTGGAGAAGACGATGCCTCCGATGCGCGCGGTGATGAGGAATCCGAAATTGAAGTTGCCCACGTGGAAGTCATTCCTCCACGACATGTTGGCTTTCGGAAGCACGCTGCCGAGCTTTACGTACTCATCTACATTCTGGATGCTCCTGGTCGCCACCGTGCCGTCTTCGTTTATGAAGATATCGCCGTTGCTGTCATACTGGAAGTCCGTAAGCGAGTACAGGTCTCCGAGCGTACCGCCTTTCTTGAGGATGAAGTGTGCCTGGCCCATGCCGTTCATGTCCACATGGTCCATATTGAAAATCTCTCCTGTAACCAGCCGCACATTTTCGGCCAGAGACATGATCTTGTTTTCGTTCATCGAGAGCGTATAGTTCGTGTCCCATGTGAAGAGGCCCCATGTGTGGTTGAATCCGAGATTCATCTCCAGACCTTGGTTGAGCACGTCGCCTGTCTGGATGTAGATGCTTGAAGATTCGCCTACAGGAGTAGAAGGATTGAAAGTCTGGTTGAGCGTATTGGCATGATAATATGTCATGTCGAAGCTGAAATCCTTGAGGAACCTCAGGGTAAGGCCGACCTCGAATGAATTGGTAAGCTCCGGCTTCAGGTCGTAAGACTCATACTCCGTTGTCTTGTTCCATACAAGGGAGCTTGAGTCCCATACGTACATAGGATTGGCGATGAAACGCGAGAACGGCGTGCCCACCGAAGCGAATGAACCGCGGATCTTGACATATTCGAGCTCCGCCGGCATATTCGGTATTATCTGCGACAGCACTACGGAACCTCCGACCGACGGGTAGAAGAATGATTTCTTTACAGAGTGCGGGCCGGCAAGCTGCGAAGGCCAGTCGTTTCGTGCGGTGAGGGTCAGGTAATATGCACCTTTGTAGCCGATCTCGGCAGAGGCGAATACCGACTGCGTCTGCTCGCGCCAGCCCTCCTGCAGCCTTGTGGTCTTAGGGGAATTGCTGATGTTCTGCACGTTGAACAGGTTCGGATAGCCAGGCCTCTCATCCGTGATCTCTCCGTCGGCTATAGGGCCGCGGTTCTTAAGCGAGTCATAGAACATGTCGGAAATTGACGCGCCGACATTGGCCGTGAGTGTCCAGTCGTCGCCGAAGCGCTTGTTGATATTCAGAAGGGCGTCCGCATAGATCTGGCGCTCTTTCATCTCGGTTATTCCATAGAGGCCGTTCTGCGACAGCTCGGTAAGCTGCGGGAATGTGGTCGCATAGAATTTCTCCGTATATGTGGTGAAGGACTGGTCCATGCGTACTCGTCCGGCGATGTTGAGCCATTCGAGGATGTCGTATGAAAGCGACGCGTTGAGCATGAAACGGTCTTTCTTGTTCTCGCGCAGGTTGCGGTAGTTTATCCAGTAAGGGTTCTGCATCGTCATGCCGGCGTCGCCTATAGGCCAATACTGGGTATAGAGCTTTCTCGTCGGGTTGTACCTTTCGAACATCCTCACGGCATCCCAGTCGTTCGAGCGAGGGAAAAGATATGCGCCGGTCAGAGGGTTGTTGTAGGTGCCCTGGTTCGTCATGTTGAGGTCTTTCTGGAGAATGTAGCTTGCGCCGAAGTCAAGGTGCATCTTGTCATCCAGGAAAGAAGTGGTGTTGCGGAAAGTGAAGTTGTAGCGGTGATATCCGTTGTTCGGAACAATGCCGTACGAGTCGAGCGCCGAGCCTGAAAGATAGGTCTGGTTCTTGTCGTTGCCCATGGATACGGACACGCCCTCGTTGTGCACGAAGCCTGTCTGGAAATAATCCTTGGCAGGATTGTAGTTCGGGTTGTTGGCGCTGTTCATGAGGTTGCCCCAGCTGCGCACGGTCGAGCCGATAGAGGAGTTGAGGTCGCCTGTGCCGTAACGGTTCTGGAAACGCGGAAGCACGAAAGGATTCATCACTTCGACGCCTGCGGTGGCGGTTACGGAAACCTTGCCGGCCTTTCCTTTCTTTGTGGTGACGATGATCGCGCCGTTGGCTGCGTCGGAGCCGTAAAGGGCGGCAGCGGCGGCACCGGTAAGCACGGAGATGGATTCGATGTCGTCAGGGTTGATGTCGGCGATAGGGTCGGACGAGCCCTGCGAATCGAACTCTTTGCCTCCCTCCCTGGGCGATGTGTACATAGGCACGCCGTCTATGACATAAAGGGCGTTTGAAGACTTGGATACGGATTTCACACCCCTCATCACGACTTTTGTAGCGCCGCCGACTCCGGAAGACGAGGCGTTGATGTTAAGGCCTGCGACCTTGCCGTTGAGTGCGTTGATGAAGTTTGCGTCCTTGTTGGCCGTGATGGCGTCCGCGTTGACCTGCTGCACATTATATGAAAGGGCCTTCTCGGAACGCTTGATGCCGAGCGCGGTCACGACGGTGGCGTCTATGAGGATGGCATCGTCCTGCATCGTGACATTGAATGTCCTGCGCATCCCGACAGGGATCTCCACCGTGTTGTAGCCCAGGCATGAGAACTCCAGGACGGTGTCCACGGCTCCGGCCGGAAGCGTAAGGGAGAAATTTCCGTCAAGATCCGTGCTGGTGCCGGTGACCGTACCCTTGACGAGCACTCCGACACCGATCAGCGGTTCGCCGTATGAGTCGGTGACCGTTCCGCTCAGAACATTTGAAACCGGCCTGTCAGCAGCGCCCTGCTGTGCCGTCAGATCCTGTGCGGACACGGGAAAGACGGATAATGACGCAGCTATGGCAATACATAATCCGGTGATTTTAATCATTATATTATGCATAATACAATTTAATTGGTTATTTCCTGATCGATTTTGTCCCTTTTTCTGTCCCTGCAATAAAACGCGGATGCCGTTCTCCGGCGTTCCGCCCCAGCTTTTCACGGCTGAAATTACAGAGTGTCCAAGATACGGAATTTTTCTCAAATCCGTTTATTATTTTTGCTTTTTGCCGGCTTTTTCATGCAATATCGCATCAATTCCCGCCGGGATGTCGGGAAAACGCAAAGGCGGATTTCTTTATCCGGGGACCCGTATCAGGCCGGTGCTGGCGGGCCGCAGCGGACGGACGCGCGGTGAAAAACAGTTGCGCAAGCTCTTTCGCAGTGCCGTTTTCAAGAGAGTTTCAGAAGAAAATACCGGTATTTTTCATCGGATCCGCCTTGTCATATCGCTGAAAAACGCAAAAAATCGAATAAAAACTCCCATCAGCCCTTGTGCGGATTAGAAAAAGTTTTAAATTTGCCGATGTGCACAATCGGTTGCGCACACAAAATGCAATGATTGGAACAAGGAAGAAGATAGTCGTGGTAGGCAGCAGCAATACCGATATGACAGTAAAGGCCGGGAAACTGCCGTCGCCGGGCGAAACGATTCTTGGCGACAGCTTCAATATGTATTCGGGAGGCAAAGGGGCGAATCAGGCCGTGGCCGCTGCCAGAATGGGCGGGGACGTCTCCTTTATATGCAAGATGGGCCGTGACGTTTTCGGCGAGAATTCCCTGAAAGGCTATATCCGTGACGGTATAGACATTTCCCATATCCTGTACAGTGAAAGGCCGTCCGGCATGGCCTTGATAATGGTTGACTCAGGAGGGGAGAACATAATCAGCGTGGCGCCCGGCGCAAACGGCGATCTTACGCCGGATGATATAGAATCGGTGCGTGGTGAGCTGGAAAATGCCGGTTATGTGATGCTGCAGCTGGAGATTCCTGTGGAATCCACGTTAAAGGCCGCCCGCATAGCGCATGAGGCCGGCGCGACCGTGATCCTTAATCCCGCTCCTGCCGTAAGGCTCCCTGAAGAGATATTCGGATACATTGATATCCTTATTCCGAACCAGACCGAGGCGGCGATCCTCACGGGCATCACAAACGATGCCGCGGCGGCGGTCCGCAAGCTTTCTGGAATGGGAGTGGGCGATGTGGTCATGACTCTCGGCGGCAGGGGCTGTGCCGTATATACCCGGGGAATGGTGGAGGAGATACCGGCGTTGAAAGTGGATGTCGTGGATGCGAGCGCTGCCGGAGACACTTTCTGCGGAGCGCTTTGCGTCGCGCTCTGCGAGGGGCTCGGCCTCGCGGAAGCCGCCCGCTTTGCGACCAGGGCCGCCGCCCTGACTGTATGCAAGCCGGGTACCCAGAGCTCCATCCCTTTCAGAAAAGACATTAAATGAACAAAGATTATGTATATCGTTAACAGTTATCCTCTGGCAGTCGTTCTCTGCTTTGTGGTCATGTTGTGCTGGGGTTCATGGGGAAATACCCAGAAACTCGCGGCCAGAAGCTGGAGATACGAACTCTTTTACTGGGATTATGTCGCCGGCATGTTCCTGTTCTCCCTGATTATGGCATTCACGGCAGGCAGCATGGGAAGCGAGGGCCGTTCTTTCATTCCTGACCTTCTGCAGGCCGATGCCGCCAATCTGGGATGGATATTTTTCGGAGCCGTGATCTTCAATCTTTCGAATATTCTGCTCAGCGCGTCCGTTTCAATAGCCGGAATGTCCGTCGCCTTTCCTCTGGGCTGCGGTCTGGCCCTTGTGCTCGGCGTGGTGAACAATCTTGCCGTGGAGGCGGGGCAGGGCGCTTTGAAGACAGATGTTCCGCTTCTTGCGGCAGGAGTGTTCCTTGTGGTGCTGGCGGTGATACTCAACGGCGTGGCTTCCGGAAAGAATGCGGGCAGTGCCGCAGTGTCAGGGAAAAACCAAAGAAAAGGCGTGGCCCTGGCGCTTGTAGCGGGGATTGTGATGTCGTTCTTCTCTTCATTTGTAATGAGAGCCATGGATCTTGCGGATTTCGCCTGCCCTCAGGCGGGCAAGGTGACCCCGTATACGGCGACCGTCATCTTCGCGTCAGGCGTCCTGCTCAGCAATCTTGTTTTCAATACCGTTGTCATGAAGCATCCTTTTGCCGGCGAAAGCGTTTCTTACAGACAGTATTTCGCGGGCAGCGTGAAAACACATCTGACAGGTATGCTCGGAGGCTGCATCTGGTGTCTCGGCACGGCGCTCAGCTATATCGCCGCCGGAAAGGCCGGCGCTGCCGTCAGCTATGCCCTGGGACAGGGAGCGCCTATGGTAGCGGCTATATGGGGCGTATTCATATGGAAGGAATTCAAGGGTGCGGGCAGGACGGTGTACGGACTGCTGTGCGCCATGTTCTGTTTCTTCATAGCCGGTCTGGCATTAATCGTAGTTTCGGGCAACTGATCATGAGATACGGCAGAATCATATTGTGCCTGTCGGCCCTATTCGCGTACATAGCGCATGCAGGGGCCCAGGAGCCTTCAACCGTCAGGGTTTCCGGTGTGGTCGAGGATGAAAGCGGAGAGGCGGTGGCAGGGGCAGCCGTGATCGTCAAGGGGACTCAGGCAGGTACGGTTACCGGTATTGACGGTACATTCATTCTGGATTCAGGAGTCGCGTACGGGGCGGACATCATAGTGTCGGCACTCGGATATGAGACTTATGAGTTCACGGCGGACGGCAGAGACCGCGTCGGGATATTCCTGAAAAGCGAGAACATGATGATAGACGAGACTGTCGTCGTGGGTTTCGGTACGGCCAGGAAAGCCAACCTTACGGGTTCGGTGTCCGCAATAAGTTCGAAAGAACTGGACAAACGTTCGGTGGCATCGGCTACACAGGCGCTTCAGGGACTGGATCCGTCCCTGAACATTACCCTGAATACAGGCAATCCGGACAGCTCGCAGAGCCTTACGATACGTGGCGCCGTATCCGTGAACGCCGGTGCTCCTCTCGTTCTTGTGGACGGAATGGAGCTGGATCTCAGGTTCGTGAATCCTAATGATATAGAAAGCATATCGATTCTAAAGGACGCTTCCGCTTCGGCGATTTACGGCGCCAAGGCATCCGCCGGTGTGATCCTGATAACGACGAAATCCGGAAAGGACGCAGGAAGAAAGGCCGGCATAACATTTTCCACAGGCCTGAGCATTGTGAGGAATACGGCATCCGTAGATTTCATCACATGCGGCTATGACCATGTGCGGTTTACCAATGAATTCTATGACAAGACCCGTGACGGAAACTGCGTGATTGCAAGTGACAGGGAGATGAAGCTGCTGTGGGAACGGAGAAACGATGTCACGGAAGATCCTTCCCGTCCGTGGGTAATCACGGGAAGTGACGGGTATTACAGGTATTACGGCAATACGGACTGGTATGATTATCTGTATAACCCGAACAGGCTGCAGCAGGATTACAATCTGTCTGTTTCCGGCAGCTCCGGCAGGGCTGATTATTACTTCGCGGGCCGTTTCTATGATCAGGAGGGAATGTTCCGCCAGAATCACGGAGACAACCGTTACCGTTCGTACTCTTTGCGAGGCAATGTTTCCGTAAAGCTTACGGACCGTCTGAAATATACGGCGAACGTCGCTTTCGCGGAGAATCTCACCGTTTATCCGGGCCCCGATGATCTGGACCGCCTGATTACGGGCCTGGCCATCAACCAGTCTCCCGTATTCGTGCCTTTCAATCCGGACGGAAGCGCAGTCACGCAGGTGAAACAGCTGTCAGGCTCCATTTCGATAACGACAAACCGTATAGGCCAGCTCCTTACCCATTCCGGTTCTAACCGCAAGGATACGGCCAGGTACAATCTCAAGAATTCGTTTGAATATTCCATATTGCCGGGCTGGACAGCTACCGTGTCATATGCCTTTGCATTCAAGAATACGGAAAACGAGCACAGGCTGAAGAACTGGAGCTGCGGCATGGGCCCCGGATATACATACCATTATTACAACCAGTCGGACTCCATGCGCGATATGTACAGGCAGCAGATGAACAGGGAACGCGAGCATAACCTGGATTTCTTTACGAACTGGTCGGGCCGGTTCGGAGAAGACCATAATCTTTCAGCCGTTGCCGGCGGCCAGTATTTCGATTACAGGTATTCAGGCACATCCATCACGGCGCTGAACCTTTCTGACGAGACACTGGATTCTTTTGCAGTTGCACGTGTAGAGGACGGTTATGTGATAAGCGAGGCTATACGGCAGCTGAAGACACTCGGATTCTTCACGCGCGTAAATTATGACTATAAGGGTGTGTATCTTGCGGAGTTCAGCGCCAGGGCCGACGGCTCCTCCCGTTTCAAGGCCGGCAACCGCTGGGCTTTCTTCCCTTCCGCCTCATTCGGGTGGCGTATCAGTGAAGAGCGATTCTTCGCCCCGGCGAAGAATCTGGTCAATAACCTGAAGATACGTTATTCATACGGGGCGCTCGGCAACCAGCAGATGAGCTCGTACTATCCTTACTATGACATAGTTTCCGCTGGAAAGGTTATGAACTATACTCTGGACGGCACGAACAAGCTTGTCACGTCTTCGGTAAGCGCTCCGGTTTCCAGCGGACTCACCTGGGAGACGGTCTCGACACACAATCTCGGACTGGACCTCGGGATGTTGCAGGGAAGGCTGTCCTTTACCGCGGAGGCGTATGTGCGCGATACGAAGAATATGCTCACGAATTCTATTACATTGCCTTCCGTCTACGGCGCGTCCTCCCCGAAAGAAAACTGCGCCGACCTGCGTACAACGGGCTATGAGCTGTATCTTACATACAAGGACAGCTTCAGGCTTGGCGGCGATTTCCTGAATTTCTCGGCAACAGGCACCTTGGGTGACTGCAAGACGGTGATCACACGCTACAACAACCCTACGAAACAGCTGAACGACCATTATGTCGGTCAGGTACTGGGCGAAATATGGGGATATCATGTGGAAGGACTTTTCGTGAGCGACGAACAGGCGGCGGAATATCAGGCCAATATAAATTCCTCTCCGGTCCAGGGCGTCGTGTTCAGCGCCAAAAACCCGGAAGAGAACCGGCTCAGGGCCGGGGATGTGATATATGCCGACCTCAATGGAGACAAGATAATATCGCGGGGCTCGAATACAGCCGGCAATCCCGATGAGGGTGATAGGCAATTCAAATCCGCGCTACATGTATTCTTTCCGTTTTGACATTGACTGGAAAGGGCTGGACTTCTCCATGTTCTGGTATGGAATCGGACGCAAGGACTGGTATCCTGCCAACGGAGACAAGTCATTCAACTTCTTCGGTCCGTACGCCCTTGCCTCGGCGGGATTCATACACAAGGATTTCGAGACAATGTGCTGGAGCGAGGACAATACGGATGCCTATTTCCCGCGCCGCCGTGCGAAACTGGCCTATCCCGGAAGCGCTTTGGGCGAGACTAATGACAGGTACCTCCAGAATATCGGTTACCTGCGTCTCAAGAACATAAGTCTGGGATACACTTTCAGGTTCAGGAAAGGTGCGGAAAAGATAAGGATTTCCCTTATAGGCGAAAACCTGTGGTACTGGTCGCCTTTCAAGAAACATTGCAAGATCATCGATCCTGAGCTCGCTACGGTACAGAGCGCCTACTATCCTTCTACCGGCAGCGGATTCGCGTTTCCGAGCACCTGTACGCTCAACGTCCAGATAAATTTCTAAAACCGTAAGGAATGAAAAAGTATATGACCATATTTGCCGGCGGGCTGATTGCGGTTTCATGCAGCCTTACGACAGTGCCGGAAGACAGCCTTGTTCCGGACAGCTATTTCCGGAGCGCCGCGTCTCATGAGCAATGGCTGAACAGCTGCTATTCTCAATTGCCGGAATATACCATCTATGAAATGGAGGGTGATGATGTGATAGACAAGATGCCTGCTCCGTTTTTCGCGCGTACCCTGCATCCTTCCGTCCAGACATGGGACTGGAGCATGCTGAGACATATAAACTATTATATGGAGCATGCGGATATATGCGAAGACAGGCAGGCTGTCAGCTATTACAAGTCATTGGCAAGGTTCCACAGGGCGTATTTTTATTTCAGCATGGTGCGGCAGTGGGGCGATATAATGTGGTATGACCGTGTCATAGGCTCGACTGACGCGGAACTGCTGTACAAAGAAAGGGATGACCGCGCTTTCGTGGTCCGCAAGATAATCGCTGATCTTGATGCGGCGGTGGAGGGCCTGGCCGGCACGGAGAAGAATGAACTGTCCGCGAATGTTACAGAATGGGCCGCGCTTGCATTCAAGGCAAGGGTCTGCCTGTTCGAGGGCACATTCCGCAAATATCATGATCTGGATGACTGGGAGTTCTTCCTGGAGCAGGCGGCTGATGCCGCCGGAGCCGTGATGCGCAGCGGAAAGTTCTCGCTGTATTCCGAGGGCAGCCTGCCATACAGGGACGCTTTTTTCATGACGACATATCCGGCATGTGAGGCAATCCTTTGCAGGGCATACAGTTCTTCATTGAGCATGAACCATACCCTTGACAGGGACATTCCGGCCGCAGCCACGGGATTTACGCAGCGTTTCGTGAATCATTACCTTATGAAAGACGGCTCCAGGGTAACCTCTGTCCCGGACTATGACAAGATGACATTCAAAGAGACGTTCTCCGGCAGGGACCCGAGAATGGCCCAGACCGTCTGGGGACCTGGAGCCTGTGACATGTATGGCAATACGGGAACGGACGCGTTCAACATGCGTTCCCTTACCGGTTATTTCCCCCTGAAGTTCATGCGTGATATCGGAAGAAGCAGCGCTATGAATATCAATGCCGTGGTGATCCGTTATCCGGAAGTGCTGCTCGCTTATGCGGAGGCCAAGGCCGAGCTCGGCACGCTCACCGCTGCCGACATACGTAACACCGTTGACGTGATAAGGGCCAGGGCGGGAATTCCGGCAATGGATCTGGCGGCCAGCATCGCGGACCCGGACATGCTGCTGGATTCCTATTATCCGAACGTAAGGCGGAAAAATCCTTCCTCTTACGGTGCGATTCTGGAGATCCGCAGGGAGCGTACCGTGGAACTCGTTATGGAGGGCCACAGGCAGTGGGACATAATCCGCTGGCGCGAAGGCGCTTCCATAGATAACGCCAAGAATCCTTTTTACGGAGTATGGTTCCCCGGTCCTGGCGAATATGACCTCAGCGGAGACTCCGTAGCGGATGTCGAACTGTATATTGACTCGCCGTCGGAAAATGCTCCCGTACAGCTTAAGATAGGGGAGGATATTTTCCTTAGCGGCTGTTTTGAGACTCCTGCCGTGTACAGCGGCAACGTTGTCGCGCTCAGTACCCTGAATTATGTCTTTGACGAGGACCGTGACTACCTGTGGCCTGTCCCTGCCGCACAGCGCACGCTGTGCGGCGGCAGGCTGACGCAGAATCCGGGATGGGACGATGGCGTAGATTTTTAAAGGAACTTGTTATGAAAGGATATATGAAGATATTGGTATCGGCGACGCTGGCATTGATGTATGCCGGAGTCGGAGCCGGAGCCGAGGAAACGGATGCCGCGTATGTCAGGAATGTTCCGGCGTCTTCACTTGCTGATGCCTTATGCGGGCTTGTACCTGGCCTGGATGTCTCTTATGATTCGGCCTCCGATGATGCGGTGCCCCGCATTACAATAAGAGGCAGCTTCTCCGAAAGCGGAAGTGCGGTGCTGGTTCTCGTGGATGGAGTGGAGATGCCTGTGGAATTTGTGGATCCGCAGGCCATAGAGGATATAAAGGTCCTTAAAGGAGGTGCCGCGGCTGCCGTATACGGCGCCAGGGCCGCCGCAGGGGCGATAGTGATTACTACACGGAATTCGACGGCCTCGGCCGGTACGGACAGGTTTGCCGGAATCTCTGCATTCGCAGGCCCCTCTGCCGGGACCGGTACAGGCGAAAAATCCGGCGGACTTCGCCTTGTGCATGATTACAGGGTATCGGCAGGAGGCGGAGACAGTAACTTCAGCTATTATTTCGGCGGAAATTATCATGGCGCCGGCGCTTTGTCTTCGGAAAGTACCGGGAAAAACGGCATGCGTAAGGCCGGGTTCACAGCGAATGCGAACGTCGGGATTACAGAATGGCTGCGCTACAGTCTGGGTCTGAACTATACTTACAGGAAGTCGGTATCTCCTTTTATGGATAAGGATGATGCCGTGCCTGCGGCATATTCCCCGTTTTCATATACGGATTCCGATCTGCATTATGCCGTGATGCGCAATGACTTCATGGCGCAGATCGCCGAGGGACTCACGCTGAACCTGTCATATGCTTTCTCCAATGACTATAACTTCATGAGGGACAGAAGCGTGGCGGCCGGAGGAGACTCCGGACGCCTGCCTGCCAAGGATTTCTATAAGGAGACAAGAGTGCGTTTGAGTGATTCCGACATAAGGCCGTCCCTGAACCTGGACCGTACGTTCTCCGGCCTGCATCATGTGTCCGCATCCGCAGGGGCGGATATACAGACCGGACTTCACAAGAAGGTTTCAGCTGCCGTCGGCAATCTTCTGGATCCGGATTTCTCCGTTCTGACCATGGGTGACGGAGATTTCGAGGTCGGAGAAAAAAAGAACAGATATCTCCAATGCGGTTTTTATGCGGATGCCGCTTATGCGTATGACGGACAGTATAGCGTCAGGGTCACTTTCCGTGAGGACGGCAGCTCGCGTTTTCCCAAAGCCCACAGGTGGGCTCCGTCGTATGCCGCGGAATTCGGGTGGAATATTTCGGAAAGCGGCTTCTTCTCTGCGGACAGGGATGCCGCAGGCAATCTGAGCCTGAGATACGGCTTTTCTTCAATAGCCAACCAGAGTATCGGTGCCATGTTCGCTTACTATGCCTCGGTAAACACGGATGCCGGCATGTCTGGTTTTCTTTTTGACAGAAGCGGACTGAGCGCTTTCCCGGCGTATGATTATCCGGTATCGCCTGATCTCAGGGCGGAAAGGGTGAACACCCACAATCTCGGGATGGACGCTGTATTTTTAAGAGGACGTCTCGGCGCCTCATTGGAACTTTATGCGAGGAAAGTCAATGACATGATAAATCCCGCCGCCGTGGTTTCCGCCATGTTCGGCGATAAAGCCCCTTTGATGAACTGCGGCAGCGTTTCTTCTTTCGGCGTTGATGTGTCTTTAGGCTGGAAAGACGCATGCGGGGACCTGCATTATTCTGTAAAGGCGATGTTCTCGGACCATAGTCCCGCGGTCCGCGGCATTCCTGATCCCCGCCTGCAATATTCTATGATGACTGATATGGCCTGGAGGGGAATCGATTTCGGCGTACATGCTGACGGCGTGGGCAGTGAGGGCGCTTTCTGTCTCCGGAATGTCTATGCCGGCTATACTTTCAGGCTGCCGGAGGCATGCCGCGTGAAATCTCTGCGCGCAGGTGCCGCGGCACGCAACGTATGGCTTTGCGGCATAGAATATCCCATGTGGATTCTCGCTGCCTTATCCGTGAATTTTTAAAGGACGAACTATGAAAAGATATACAAATATCATTGTACCGGCGTTTCTTGTTTTTTCGGTTGTCTCATGTTTTCCCGAGTCTCCTATGGACGCATTGCATCCTGAGAACTATTTCAAGGACGCAGCCGCTCTTCAGAGCTGGATAAGCTATTGCTATAATGAGTTTGACGGACAGGAAGCGATGCTGGCGGATGCCGATGATTTCGTAAGCGCGGAACCGTCAGAGGTCCTGGCAGGAACGAGGGACGCATCGGTCCAGACGTGGGACTGGTCCGTGCTGCGGCAGGCGAACGCTCTTATCGACAATGAGAAATACTGCAAAGATGCGGAAGCGGCGGCACGTTTTGACGCGGAGGCCCGTTTCTTCCGTGCCCTGTTCTATTTCAACATTGTGCGCAAATTCGGCGATGTCCCTTATTACAGGAATACCGTCGGGGCTTCAGACAGCCCGAAGGCCGCGAATTCAAGGGATTATGTGATGATGCAGGCCATGGAAGAGATGTATGATGCGGCGGATTGCCTGACCGGTGAGGTGTACGACATCCCGGTGCGCATTAACAGATGGACTGCTCTCGGCTTTATCGCACGTTCGGCTCTGTATGAAGGCAGTTTCCTGAAATATTCCGGCGAAGACGGGTGGGAGGAATATATGGAAGAGGCCGTCAGGGCCTGCGAACTGATTATGTCAAGCGGCAATTTCGAGGTGTACTCGGCTCCGGCATGGAAGGCGTCCAATGCCTATCGCAATCTTTTCGTCATGGAGACCATGTCGCCGAAAGAAGCGCTGATGATACGTATGTACAACACTTCCGACTGCCCGTCATGCCTGGATTACATATACCGCGACTGCGGTCTCGGGGCCACATCCCGTTTTGTGAACCATTACCAGATGGTAAACGGCTCCGGCATTGCGGCAAGGCCGGGATACGGGACCGAGGATATCAGCGAGGCATGCCAGGGACGTGATCCGCGGCTCTCCCAGACTCTATGGACCCCCGGATGCAAGGAACTGGACAGCGGCGGACCCATGGAATATGACGGATGCTCCGTTACAGGCTGGCAGCCCGTAAAATTCCGCAAAAGCGCGGACGCGCGTTCCATGAACGCATGTTTCCCGATCCTGAGATATAGCGAGATCCTGCTTATATACGCAGAGGCGAAAGCCGAGCTCGGAACCCTCAGGCAAAGCGATATGGACCTAAGCGTGAACATGATACGCGCCCGTGTCGGCATGCCCGCCATTTCGGTGGCCGAGGCCAACGCCAGGCCGGATGAACTGCTTGCTTCATATTATCCCAATGTGGACAAGGGCAGGAATATGGGCGTGATACTGGAGATACGCCGTGAGCGTACCGTGGAACTTGCCCTTGAGGGACAGCGTATCTGGGATATGCTGCGCTGGCATGAGGGGGCGCAGATTGGCAACAGGAACAGTCCCATAACCGGCGTATATGAAAAGGGGAGCGGCAATGTGATTGCTCACGGGGACCGCGTACTCCCTGAAAAGCTTTGGGATGAGGACAGGGATTATTTATGGCCCGTACCGGCATCGGAATTCTCAGTGCCGGGGTGCAGGCTCAGGCAGAACTACGGATATTAATACCTTATTCATATTATGAAAACGAAAATAATCACTTTGATCGCAGCGCTTGCCGCATTGGCGGCCTGCACACAGAAAGAAGACCCGGCACAGGTCAGAAAGGTAAATGTCGATCCGTCAGATGTGACGGTAACGGTCGGAACAACCAAGACGCTCCGCTTTGAGGTGGAACCGGCTTCCGCAGTCTACGAGGAGACCGTCTGGTCGACAGATGACCCGAATGTGGCGAAAGTCTCGCGTAAAGGTCTGCTTACGGCAGTGGCGGAGGGACAGACGACCGTACGCCTTACGGCGGGCGGCGTGTCCGGAGAGTGCCATGTGACCGTTATCGCCAGCACGACGCCGGTAACCGGTGTGACTCTGGACAAGGAAGAAGCCACCATAGGCATAGGCGAGACTGTCTTACTGCAAGCGACGGTAATGCCGGAAGATGCCGGATTGAAGACTGTCACATGGTTTAGCGCGGACAAAAGCGTGGCAACGGTCGCGGACGGTGCAGTGACCGGCGTAAAGGCCGGCGAGACCACAGTTACGGCAACGACCGATGACGGAGGTTTCGAGGCCGTATGCAAGATAACCGTAATCGACAACAACGTCAGCTCCATTTCTTTTGCCGGTGCATCGGAAAAGGCCAAGGTCGTAGACAGGAACAGTTCGGAAACCGTCGCGATAAGTTATGTGCCGAAAACCGCACGCAACAAAGAACTGGAATGGACTTCCAGCGATGAGACCGTAGCAAAGGCTGAAAGTGCCGGGGAGGGACTGGGCAAGCTGACGTTCCTTGAAAAATCGGGCGCCGTTGTCATTACGGCCACCTCAAAGGCGGATCCTTCAGTCAGAACCTCGCAGTCTTATTTTGTAAAGGGAGATGAACCGCTGTATGTCATAGGCGAGGACACGATATATGCCGGAAAGAAAACGGAATACCGCTTCAACAGCGGGATATATTCCGGAGTGACTTCCGTGAAATGGACTTATGAAGGCAAGGAAGAGACAGGGGAACATGCGGGAATCGCGGTTGGCAAAGCCGGCGAGAACACCATCACCATGACGGCCTCATTCGGAGATGTTACCGTGGAGGAATCATTTGTCGTCGTGGCTGAGGAATGGTATATTGAAACCGACATTCCGGAAGATCTCGGAGGTTATAATACCGTTCCTGTATTCAGTCCGGACGGCACCAAGGCATATGTACTGCTGTCAGGGTCAAAACGTGCGCTTCTGGAAATCAGGCTCAACGAGAGAAAATTAGGGTGGAAATATGATTTCCCTTCATCTGAGACAGCGGCCAACAATGGAGGACATATCGCCGTGAATCCGAAAACAGGCGATATAATCTGCCCTACTTCGTCACGCATATACTGCATCACCTCGTCCGGCGACCTTAAGTGGAAGAGCGAGCAGCTCGAGACAAATGTCGGCAGGAACCCTACTATGTACAGCGGATGCGGCGCCGGCTTCAACAATGATTGCAGCGTCGTATTCATGTGCGCGACTCCGCGCGGACTGTTCGCCCTTGATATGAACGACGGCCATGTCATAGATTCCGTACGCAGCTGGAATGACGGTACGAACAATCCTGAATCGAACCAGGCGCAGTTCGGCGTATATGGGAACGACAATATCTGCATGCATCTGAAGAATACCTATATCGTATTCCATCATTTCGACGGGTCCCGCTTTTCGGAGCTCGGAAGGGTAAATACAATCGTAGCCGAGAAATACGTTACCGACCTTTCTTCATGCGCCATCTCATCCGATCAGAAGACGGCATATTTCAGCGGATATTCGATTTTCTCTGTGGACCTTGCGGAAAGAAAGACTGTCGCCGGCATCCAGGACGGCAACAAATGGCACATGTCACCTTCCATTACGGAGGACGGACATATATATCAGGCCCAGGGCGGATACCTTGGCGCGAATGCGGCAGTTCTGTACTATGATGAAAAACCGTCTCTTACCGCCGGATCCTGCGTGTACAAGAACGGCATTGCAGGCGATGACGGCCTGAAGTTCGGCTCCGTGCCTTGCGACAGGGACGGCAACGGCTACTTCTGTTTCTGGGACAAGTCAGAGGGAGAGATCCGTTTCTATAAATCCGAAAAAGGCGGCCAGGCGGAATGTATCGCAAAGACCACGGACAAGACGAATGCCGGCGGGGCAGGATTCTACCAGGGATCGTTCAACTTCAATGACGGTTATCTTGTCGCGACGACAGGCGGTGTAAGCGGAAGCAGTTTCGCAGGCAAGGTGCTTGTCCGCTGCATAGATGCCGAACGTGCACGCAGCTGGTCGGGGCACGGCGGAGACAAGTGCTCTACAAAGAACGCCAACCTTGTATACGCTGACAGATAATGACAATAAGACGAATGATGACATGCGCCGCGGCTTCCGTCTTCCTTTGGGCGGGGGCTGCGGCCCAGAATGAGGGACGCCAGTGGAAAGCCGTTGACAATGAGACGCTTTACGGACAGATGCTGGACTTCATGACCGGATTTCAGGAAGAGACGGCAGGGGAGCAGGCGTTCTATATCATGCAGGACGCGCTTATGCGCATAAAGGCCGTCCATGCCCTGAAACCCTACGAATGGATTTCCCAGACAGCGGACCTGTGTCTTGTACTGGAGGCGATATATCCGCCATGTGTCAGCCATCCCGTTGAAGGAGATGACGACAGGATGGAGCGGATCAGGCGCGGTATCCTGCGCCTGTGGGATTATCCGGTGCATGTATGCTCATCGAAAAATGCCGATGATGCGATAACTCCTCCGTCAGAGCAGGCGGACAAGTTTTCAGACATGATTATAAAACATATACAGGTAAAGCGCGACTGCCTTTTCGACTGTCTGTCCCGCCCCAGGCCCTCCGGCGGCGAGCTTCAGCTGATAAAAGCGTACAGCTCCGGCTTTGTTCTGCGCACGAAGAACGCCTGTGTGGCATTTGACATATGCTATAACTACGGATTCGCAAGCGTTGAAAGGATAGACGAGCTGGTAAGCTGTCTCGATGCGGTCTGCTTTACGCACGCACATCAGGACCACTTCGATTACACTCTGGCCTCGAAGATGCTGGAGGCCGGAAAACCGGTAATCATGCCTTCCGACCTTGTGGTGGGCGTAAGCTCACCTAAGAAATACGTGTGGAAGGACGGCATGGCGGATCTGACCGGCATTTCTGAAGGTTTCAGCGCTTCGGCCGTAATGTCTGCCCAGGGAACAGAGCCGTGCCTTGTATATTATGTGGATGTGGACGGATGGAGAATCGCCCACAACGGCGATAATTCCATAGTCGGAAACCTTGGCTTTCTTTCCGGCAAAGAGCAGCCTGACGTGATCTTTCTTGATTTCTTCGGAAACTTCACGGATCATATGAGGCATTATGTGAACATGCCATGTACGAGGAACATCGCTCCGGTGTACGTCACGACTCATGGCAACGAGTATCACCATACCGTATATCGCAGGATAGGCTATCACTATCTGTATTATGCCTATACCGCATTCGGAAACCGTTCTTTCCCTTATCCGGACTATGCCGGGATGGACAACGGGGAAATGATTGTCCTTAAAAAATAGCGTATTATGAGAAAGTTTGCATATATATCCCTTGCCGTCATGCTTTCGTGTGCCGCATGCAGGCAGCATCCGGTACCGGGGCCGTCTCCCCGGCCTTCTGACAAGAGCCTTTGGGAAATGGAAAATGACCCGGTGGAATCGGTGTCGGTGTTCTGCGGCAATACCCTTGTACAGACATTCTTTTACGAATATGACGACTGCAGCCGTCTGATCCGGATCAGACGGGAGGATGCCGCCCCGAAGTCCGTTATGTTCGATCTGAAACTTGATTATGAGGGGCTTGCCGGCATGAGGCTCTCAGGCTCGTACCTTTATGCTTTCAGGACTATCGGCGCTTCTTTCAGCGAAGATGGCGATGTACTCAGATACGGCCCTGAAGGCGGAGACGGCATGTCTTGCACCCTCACCATGGATTCCGGCGACCTTCCGGCTATGTGCAGGGTGGCTTATTCGTATGAATGTCCGGAATATTCTTCGGATGTACGGCAGAGGATTGTCTATACCGCGGAAGACGGGGATATCACGGCAATCGCCATAACTACGGAATCCGCATTCGCAAGCAAATGCCTGACAAAGGCCGTTTCCGGAAGCGGAATAGAGTATGTCTACACTTATTGCGACAAGCCGGATTTGCAGAATTTTGCCGCATATCTTGTTCCATGCGAGTTTCCGGTATGGGTGGCCGCAGAACTTCCGGGCTGCTCTCATCTGATTTCCGGGATGACATGCAGATGCGGAGGCGTCACGCTTCCCGAATCCTATGACGTCACTTATGTATTAAACGATAACGGCAGTATCCGCAGCGCCGTACGCACTGATTTCAGCCGCGGAACGAAGGTTTCGGAACTGCGTTATGAATTTTCGTATCTATAATGAAAAGGATCATTCTTGCAGCGATATCGCTGCTCGCTTTTGCCGCTTCCGGATTTTCCAAGGCCGGGGATAAGATTACAATGACCCATGAGACCCTGCTGGACAAGATCAAGGGCGGATGGGCCGGACAGACCATCGGATGCACTTACGGCGGCCCTACCGAGTTCTATTACCGCGGGCGCATGATACCGGATTCCATTTCAATAGACTGGCCTGAACATTATATAAAATGGTACTTCAGGAAGTTTCCGGGCCTGTATGACGATGTGTACATGGACCTTACCTTCGTCGATGTGTTCGACCGCCTGGGGCTGGACGCTCCGGTGGAAGAGTTCGCAAAGGCATTCGCCTATGCGAAATATCCGCTATGGCATGCCAACCTTCAGGGAAGGGTCAATATCATGCAGGGAATAATGCCTCCGGAATCGGGATACTGGAAAAACAATCCCCATGCCGATGACATAGACTTCCAGATAGAGGCCGATTTCGCCGGACTTATGAGTCCGGCAATGGTGAACGCGGCCGCCTTCTGGTGCGATGGCATAGGCCATATAATGAATTACGGAGACGGCTGGTACGGAGGCGTGTGGGTTGCGGCTATGTATTCCCTCGCCTTTGTTTATGATGACGTGGAGACGCTTGTGCGCAAGTCGCTTGAAGTGCTTCCGGAGCAGAGCCGCTATTACCATTGCATAAGTTCCGTTCTGAAATGGTGGGAAACCTGGCCTGACGACTGGCGCAAGACATGGACGATGGTGCAGGAGGAGCTTGCCGTCGCTCAGGAAGCCGACTGCCCTGACGAGCCTGGGAACCAGTTCCGTATCGACGCCGATATAAACGGCGCTTACATTGCCATAGGCCTGCTGTACGGCGGCGGAGATTTCGAAAGGACGATGGAAATCGCCACGCGCTGCGGCCAGGATTCAGACTGCAATCCGGCTTCGGCCTGCGGCGTGCTGGCCACTATGAAAGGCTACCATGCAATTCCGCGGAAATATCTTGCGGACGTACAGGAAATAGAGGATGTCCCTTTCGAATATACGGACATATCCTTGAATAAAGTATACCGTATGTCTTATAACCAGGCCCTTGAGGTGATCAGGCGCAATGGCGGAAGTGTCGGCAAGTCAAAGGTCACTATCCCTTTGCATCCGGTCGAGCCCGTGAGATACGAAAAGAGTTTCGAAGGAATACGTTTCAAGGAGGCGGTCAGCATCGACCGCAGCGCGTGGCTCCACGGAAACAATCTTGATCTGGAATTCGACGGCTGCGGCATCGTGCTGGCCGGACGTCTCGCCGGCATGCGCGACGGTGACTATGAAGCTGTCGTAAAGGTCGTGATCGACGGCGAGAGAATGCCGGACATTCATATAAGCGAGAAAGTGAATTCAAGTCCTGACCATATTTATCATAATTTTGATCTCGGGCAGGGCCGCCACAAGGTTCATTTCAGGGTGCTCAATCCGCGCGAGGACAAAAAACTCAGATATGTGCGTGCGCTGATATACGAGGATGAATCCGTGTGCCGTGCCGGAAATGCTCCCGTGCCATGCCCGTGCATTCATGCGGGAGGAAATTCCCGCTATGTGAACGTGTTCATGGGCACCGGAGGCGATTTCGGGATGGTCTCTCCAGCCGCATGCTGCCCGTTCGGCATGATAAGCCTTTGCCCCGATGCCGTGCCTCCGCTTCATATGGGCTATGATTATGACAATACGCTTACGAGCGGAATATCCCTCAACAGGGTGTCCGGCGTGGGAGGAAACGGAAGCGGCGGAAACGTGCGTGTGAAGCCCGGCCTTGCGGACGTGCCTCTCAATATCGTAAAGGCCTCCGAGACTGCCTTTCCCGGATATTATGAGACGGAATTCGACAATGGTGTGCGCGTCCGCCTGACGTCAGGCATTGATACGGCATTCGAACAGTACGACTTTTCGGATTCGAGGTGCGGCAGCATGCTGTATATAGATTTCGATTCGGCGATTGACCATCATGATTCCAGCTGCGGGTGGAATGTCGTGGATGACCGGACCATAGAAGGGTGGTATCAGACAGCGACCGTATGCCGTGCCGGCCTTTACAGGCAATGGTTTACCCTCACGGCGAGCGCTCCGTTCAGGCTGCTTGAATCCGACGGCACGACAGCCGTTCTGGACTTTGATGCCGAGATCGTGGAACTGCGTATCGCGGTGTCCGGCGTCAGCCGGGAAGATGCGCGGAAAGTATCGGTGAAGTCCGGGAGCATCGGTTTTGACGAGGCTCTTGCGGAGGCTGTGCGCGCATGGGATGAGAAACTGTCGAAAATAGATGTGAGGGGCGCTTCATACGAACAGAAAGTGCTTTTCTATACTTCATTGTACCGTCTGTACCACAGCCCTATGGCGGTTTCTTCCTGCGACGGCAGGTTCAGGGGGACTGACAATGCGGTTCACGAAATGGAAAATGGCGGGACATATTACAGCTGCTGGAGCATGTGGGACACGTTCCGTACCAAATTCCCTATGTTCTCCATAATAGAGCCCGAAGTGACGGGGGACATTGTCCGGTCGCTTGTGAAACAATATGAGACCGGCAAGGAGAACTGGGCCACGAAATACGAATGTTGCCCTACGGTACGTACCGAGCATTCGGCTGTGGTGCTGCTGGATGCCGTGGAGAAAGGGATTGTGCGGCCTTCGGAGCTTCTGGCAGGATATGAAGGAATGAAATACGAGGCGGACCGTCAGGCGCCCAGGAAGTCACCGGACAATCTTATGGAGACGTCCTATGATCTGTGGGCGGTATCGAAAATCGCCGCATGGCTCGGCTTTGAGGATGATGCCGCGAAATATGCCAAAGAAGCCGACGAGATGTTCACTGATGTATGGAAGAGGGTATTCATGGATATAACGCCAGACTTTGCTCAGGTGAAAGGCAGCGGCCTGTATCAGGGCAGCAAATGGCAGTACAGATGGGCGGCCGCCCCTTTTATTGAAAAGACATCGCGCTGGGTTCCTTATCCGTTGCAGGCGGAACAGCTGGATGAGTTCTTTGCCGGAAACTTCTTTAACCAGTGCAACGAGCCGGATATCCATTATCCTTTTCTTTACACGGCGTTCGGATATCCCGGGCGGACGCAGGAGACGGTGCGCCGTCTGCTTACGGATGACTCATATATCCATTTGTACTGCGGGGATGAACCGTATGTCGGAAGGGCTTTCAGAAACGATGTTCATGGCTATGCTCCGCAAATGGATGAGGACGACGGTGCGATGAGCGCGTGGTATATGTTCGCCTCGTTAGGCTTCTATCCGCTTGTTCCAGGCACTGACGGATATATAGCCGTATCGCCTCTTTTCGACGATGTCACGATGAAACTTGGAAATTCTGCCGTTCATATCAGGACCGAGGGCCGCAAGGATTATTCCGACACGGTGAAATCGGTCACGGTGAACGGAGAGGAAGTCAGGAACTGGATAATACCGCATTCCGCTTTTGCCGGACCGGAAACGACGATAGTCTACAGGTATTGACCGGTACGGCTAAAGAAGGATCTTTACGGATCTGCCTTCTATCAGTTCCGGTTGCAGCATTATCTGCGTGTTCTCGCGGTCGTTCTTTATCATTTTGTCCAGCAGGAGCTTTGCGGCCAGGCGCGTCATCTTCTCGATAGGCTGTCCCATGCGTGTGAGTGCAGGATCAAGAAAATCCAGATACAGCTGGTTGTCGAAAGAAATCAGTGATATTCCGTCAGGAATCTTGATTCCTGCCTCTTTTATCGCCATCATCGCACCCATGGCTATAGTGTTGCCTAATGCGAATATCGCGCTCGGAGGATTTTTGCGGGCCAGAAGCAGCTTTGTTTCCAGATATCCGTTTTCCAGGGTGAAGTCATTGCCTGTGATGGAGATGTATTTCTCCAGCCCGGCTTCTTTCATCGCATCGGTATAGCCCCTGCGCCTTTCGCTGTTAGGCACTACGTTGTCGGCGCCGTTTATGCAGACGATGTTCTTATGACCGTGCTCGATAAGATATCTGGTAGCCTCGACGCTGCCACGGTAGTTGTCCGTTGTCACGAATGACAGTTCGCTGCCGGGATAGAAGCGGTCGATCAGCACTACAGGCACGTTGTCCCTGTCTATTTTTTCGACCGGGGACGCGTCTGTGCCGCTTGGGGCGGCGATGATCCCGTCTACCTGACGCGATACGAGTGTGGTTATGCCTTCCTGGAATGTCTTTTCGTCCTCTGTGGTGTTTATCAGGATCGTCGTATATCCGGCCTGCCTGAAAACTCCTACGGCGACATGGGCCATTTCCGCAAAGAAGGGGTTCACCAATGTGGGAAGCAAGAGGCCGACGGTCTTGCTTTTGCGGATGCTGAGGCTCTGGGCCATATAGTTCGGCACGAAGTTGCAGCTTTTGGCTACAGCCATCACTTTCTCGGCCGTGGCTTTGGTGATCCTGTATTTTTCTGTCTTGCCGCTAAGGACACGTGAAACGGTGGTGGTGGAGACTCCGCTTCTTTCCGCTATGCTTCTGATGGTCTCTTTCATAGGTACAAATATAACGTTTTGTATGAATTATTTTGTAAATTGCCAATGTATATTAAAATTATCCCGATGCGAAAAATATCTTTTCTGTCATTTATCATAGCGTTTCCATGCCTTCTGTCTTATGCGCAGGGCGAATATGATCCGGAGGCGGTCCGTCTGCTGAAAGAAGACCTTTCCCGCTCCGGCAACAACATGCATCATTACGAATATGCATATTCTCCGGATACACCTGCGCCTGACGGATACGAGGCTTTCTATGTCAGTCATTACGGCCGTCACGGCTGCCGCCGCGACAATAACTGCGGCCGGTTCCTCTCCCTGCGGGAGCGCCTTGAATCCGCACGTACGGCCGGCCTGCTGACTCCGGCCGGCGAGGCCGTATATGAAGAAGTCTGTCTGGTGGCAGCCTCGGCCGAGAACATGACGGACCAGCTGACTGCCAGGGGAATATCGGAGCATGCATCCATTGCGGAACGCATGATCCGCCGTTTCCCGTCGGTTTTCAATGGGGAAAAGAAAATCCGCAGCGTGGCCAGCATAGTGCCCAGATGCATCCTCAGCCAGAATGCGTTTACAAACAGCCTGCTGCGGAACAATCCGCAACTGTACATTTCTTTGGATACTGGGGAAAAATACATGGAGTACCTGACGAATCCGGGCATAAGGGACAAGGAAGATTCCGTGCGTGCGATAATCACGCCTTTGATCAGGGAATATGAGAAGCGCTATGCCGCTTTCGATACCGTTTCCATACGCACCGTCCTGTTCAAGGATCCGGAGGCCTCCAGGGTGATGGTTCCGGATGCGGGAAGGATGATGGACGATATGTTCCGTCTCGCGAGGATAGCGGATTGTCTCGGAGCGGAAGACTGCATCTTCGGTATTCTGCCGTTTGAGCTGCTTTATTACAATTTCGTGCGTTCCAACCGTCATCTCTACATGACCCAGTGCTATAGCGAGGAGGCCGGTTTCATCCGCAGGTCATACAGGAATCCTGCTGTGGCCGATTTCGTGGCTAAGGCGGATGAGGCGATCCGTGGCGGCGAATATGCCGCGGACCTTCGGTTCGGACATGATTTCCCTCTTATGGACCTTTGCTGCCATCTTGGAATAGAAGGATATGACGTTTCGTACAACTGT
Source organism: uncultured Muribaculaceae bacterium (assembly GCA_964385835.1). GTDB lineage: Bacteria > Bacteroidota > Bacteroidia > Bacteroidales > UBA932 > Cryptobacteroides. The sequence continues at coordinate 39,321 of CAYLQE010000010.1, forward strand.
GAGAATCTGGATGCGTCATGGCAAGGCTTCCGTATGATGCCTATGGCCTCCAATGTCCAGATGATACTTTACAGGAACGCCGCGGATGATGTTCTCGTGAAGTTCCTGTTTCAGGAGAGGGAAGTGAAGATAGCGGGGTGCACACCCGTATGCGGCCCGTATTACCGGTGGACGGAGGTTAAAGGGAAACTTTGAACAGGCCGGTCTTCAGGCGCATTGACAAAAGGGCCGGAGGCATTCCCGCCAGAAGGAGTCTTTTCATTTCTTCCATATACGGGGCCACATGCCGGAAATACATCCTGTAGCCCGCGCAAAGTGCGTTCAGGCCTTTTTCTCCGTTATCCGTGACATTGAAACGGTGTTTCGGACATTCGCCGTTGCAGGCGAAAAGATATTCGCATGCGCGGCATTTTCTTGGCAGCGTGTTCCTCTTGTCGATACCGAACCTGACCTGTCTGCCGCTTTCCATCATCTCCCTTATGGTGTGTTCCCTGATGTTGCCCAGAAGGTATTCGCGGTACACGAAATGGTCGCAAGGGTAGAGGTCGCCGTTATGCTCGATTACCGAATTTCCGCCGCATGTAGGGGCGAACACGCAGGTTCCGGGCATGGCGCCGGCCCAGCATGCGAGAGTCGCATCGAAAGTGGTGACATAATATTTTCCTATGTCGTCGCGCACCCAATGGTCGAAAATGTCGCACAGGAAACGTCCGTACCCTATGTCGCTGACCGACCAGCGGGCGATTTTCGCGCCGGGATATCCGGGAGGCACGATAAATCCGTCTCCGTTCACATGCTCGAGCACCGGCATGAACTGCATGAAACGGCTTCCCTGCGCCTTCAGGAACTGATATGTTTCCAGGCCGCGCCCCTCGCTCGCCCGGTTGACGGTGGACATTGTGTTGAACTCCACACCCGTGCGGCGCAGTATTTCAAGCCCCCTCATCACTTTCGCAAAGCTCGGTGCGCCGGCCTTGTCCTTGCGGTATCTGTCGTGGATGTCCTCCGGGCCGTCTATTGAAATGCCTATAAGCCAGCTGCCGCTTTTGAAGAAATCGGCCCATTCCTGCGTGATCAGCGTGCCGTTCGTCTGAAGGGTGTTGTGGATTTTCCGGCCTTCGCCGTACTTCCGCTCCAGTTCGACGGCCTTTCTGTAAAAGTCAAGTCCGAGGATCAGCGGCTCTCCGCCATGCCAGTTGAACGTTACTTCCGGGACGTCGTTGGCCGCGATGTATTCGCGTATCGTGGTCTCCAGCATGTCCATGCCCATCCGCGGTTCGTGTCCTCCGTATATTCCGGCCTTGTCCAGATAATAGCAGTATCTGCATCCGAGATTGCACAGGGAACCGGCAGGCTTCAGCATGATGTTGAAAGCCTGCGGCCCTGCGATTCTGCCGGCATCCTCGAATGTGATCGTTTCTTTGAAAATATCGCTCATCGCTCCAGCCTGTCGTAAAGCATTTTCTGAAACTGTTTTAAAAAAAACAGGACTTATATTACAATTCTTTTTTGGGGCCTGAGTGCCCCGGCAGGTACTGCATATATGCCTTTCTTGCTCCGGTAAACATAATCCCGGACTCCGCTTATAACCATTGCAGAAGTCCGTCTGCTGTTCCCGGACGGTGTTTTTTCATTATAATTTTGTGCAAATATAGACTTTTTTTGATTCATTCCCTCAGCTGGCCTGTTTTCATTCCGCCGGTTTGCTTGTTCTTATCTGAATACAATACGCAAACTCTTCTCCGTGTGTGACGTCGCTCTCCCGGTAGATTTTATGCCAGATGCAGCAGTTGCAGACGGCAAATAACTGAAAAGGGCCGTGTCCCAATAATATTAAGGTATTATCTCAACAAATAAAGAGACTCCGAAGAGTCTCTTTATTTGTTGAGATACCAAGATTCGAACTTGGACAGACAGAACCAAAATCTGTAGTGCTACCGTTACACCATATCTCAGTTCCAATGTGCAAATATAGTATATATTATTGGATTTGTCAATTTAAAATCCTGACTCTCAGAATGCAGGTTCCGGCATTCATGTCCCGTCATGTCCCGTGCCGGGATGACGCGGCCCGTATTCCTGAATCTCAGGCCCGCCGGCTGAATCCACTGAAATACGGGTCCCATGATGCTGGGACTATTCCTCGCCGAGGAACATCGGATCCCACGCAGGGAGACGGACCGGCTTCTGCTCCAGCATCTTGAGAATGTCCTGAGGCACATACTTGCGGTCCACGACCAGACGGAACATATAGTTGTCGAACCACTCGTCCGTCATTATGATGTGGCCTTTGTATCCGGAGTTCGCGCCCCAGCTGTTCTCCACCATCCATTTCACCGGCTTGCCGTCCTTGAGATCCACGGCCATAAGGGTCATGGCATGCGACGAACCGCTGGAGTGGGTCAGGATGCGCTCTTTCTTGTCCATTGTATGCTCAAAGCCCAGCAGGCTGTCGTAGTCGAAATTTTTCAGATCGGCGACGCCGTTGCTGCGGTTGAGGTATTTTGCCACGTCGCATGAGAAATACATCGCGTCATTGCCTTTGATTGAGGCGATCGCCATTTCCTTGATGCGCCCGACAGGAAGGTTCACGTACAGCCAGTTCTGCCCGTCGTACAGATGGCGGTCGTACTGGATTTCATATACCTTGCCGTACTCGCGGGACGGGTCGTTCATGAACATTACATAATCATTGTTCAGGTCATAGCCGACCATTTCCGCATAGAATTCATGCGGGGTATATGTCTTGCCCTTGAACGTGAAATTTTCGGGAGGCACGCCAAGACAGAGCGCCAGCACGTGATATACCTGTCTGAGGATTTCCGTTTTCTTGTCCTGAAGGTAGCCCGGCAGATTCTTGCCCTTTACGCCCTGAGGATTTCTGCGCAGCTCCAGCGCACCCTGACGGAGCAGGATTTTAAGCTGTGCGGACATCTGGGCAGTGCTGTTTGAGACGAATGTCTCCGGCATGGCCTCCGCCGGTACCACGCCATATTTCATCACGAGGTTCGCGACGCCGGTGAACGTGCCGCCGTCGCCTATCGGATTGCTCAGAAGCCAGTCCACCTCACGGTCATCTATAGGCTTGTCGCGCGTGTCTATAATGGCCTGCAGGAAAAGGTTCGCCTTTTCAAGCTGGTCGAAGAAGAAGCAGTAGTTCTGCGAGAACTGGAAGTCGCCCAGATCATGCTTTTCTATGGCTGCGGCCCTGAGTACGTTCAGGCCTGTGAACAGCCAGCACCGCCCGCTCTGCTTCTGGTCGGTGATGCCTTTTGTCTTCACTTTATCCGAAAAGTCCGTGTCCGTCATCGCCGCGTTCTCCGCATTGACTGCCAGGGTGTTGATCGATGCGGCATTCAACGCGTTGCGCAGAGCCTTGTCGGCTGCCGTGCCCTGCCATCCTTCCGATACCTTGTCAAGTACTTCCTTCGAGAGCCCGCCGCTGTTCTGGGCTGTCATGCTGCCGCAGATCAGGAGAGCGGCCAGACTTATAATTCTGAAATTTTTCATGTGTGTGCAATTTGTACAAAGGTAGTGAACTTTTTTGACTATATTTGCGTAATATGGAAAGAAAACTGTTTCTTATAGACGGCCATTCGCTGATTTTCAGGATGTATTACGCGTTTTTCCGGCATCCTATGATCAATTCAAAAGGCACGGACGTGTCTATTCTTTTCGGCTTCATGAAATATATCCTGGAGCTTGCGGAGAAAGAGCGCCCTTCCCATATGGCCGTATGCTTCGATCCGCCGGGAAAAACCTTCCGTCACGAGATGTACCCTGATTACAAGGGTACGCGACAGGCGACGCCGGAACTCGTGAAAGAGGCGCTGGAACCGCTGACGGAGCTGTGCGCAGCCCTGGACATACCTGTCCTCATGGTTCCCGGATTCGAGGGCGATGACGTCCTGGGCTCGATGGCCGTACGCACCGCCGCGCAGGGCGTGGATGTGTATATGGTGACGCCGGACAAGGATTTCGGCCAGCTCATAGGCCCGCATATCCGCCAGATCCGCCCAGGCACCAAAGGCGCCGACAATGAAATGCTTGGCCCTGCCGAGATCTGTGCAAAGCTGGGTATCGACAGCCCTTCGCAGGTGGTGGACATGCTCGCGATCTGCGGCGATACGGCCGACAACGTGCCTGGCGTAAACGGCATAGGCGAGACCGGCGCTTCGAAACTTCTGAAGAAATACGGTAGCGTACAGGGGATTTATGATCATCTGGACGAGCTGACTGCCAGCCAGAGGGCCAAATTCGAGGCCGCGAAGGATCATATCGGCCTGAGCCGCGCCCTTGTAACCATCAAGACGGACATCCCTTTAGATACGTCTCTCGCCGACATGGAGATAGCCGTAACCCACGATGCCCGGGCGATCAGGCTTTTCGACCATTATGAATTTTCATCCCTTAAGAAATATATACACCTTGCCGACGGACAGAGCGCCGCTCAGACGGTGGCCGAGCACAGGAAAATAGAATGGACTGTCGCTGATGCGGCGGCATTGGTTTCCATGGCGCGCGCAAGCGGCAAGGCAGCGGTTATAGTGGAGCCGGAAGGAGACGGCCTGTTCGCGCCTGTAAGGAACGTTACGGCCGCATGTGAGAGCGGAGGAGTGTTCTATGTGTCCGAAGGGAGTCCGGAAGAATTTTCCGCCCTGCTTTCTGATGCGGACGTGCTGAAATGCGGATATGACCTCAAATTGTCCATAAACCTGCTTCGCAACCGCGGGGTTGAGCTGAACGGCGTACTTGATGACATCGAACTGATGCACTACCTCGTGAATCCGGAGAAAAGCCATAAGGTGGATATGCTGGGCCGCAGCTATCTGAACGTGAATATGGAGGATGAAGTGCAGGAGGAAGCGGCGCAGCCGTCATTGGGCCTTTTCGATGTCGTGGAGGATGAGCAGGCAAGGCCGAAGAAGCGATTCAAGGAGGCTGTCGTAATCCTGCTGCTGGATTCGGCGGTCATGGACGATCTGGTGTCGCTTCATTCCGGGGACCTGTACCATAAGATGGAGGAGCCTCTGCTGCGCGTGCTGGCTGACATGGAGCGTGAGGGCGTGCGTGTGGACCTGTCTCAGCTGCACCGGTACGCCAAGGGACTTTCTGCCGAACTCCAGCAGATAGAGACCGGGATAAGGGAAATGACGGGCGAGCCAGAGTTGAACGTGTCTTCTCCGAAGCAGGTGGGCGCCGTGCTGTTCGAAAAGATGCGCATAGATCCGCGTATGAAGCCGAAGAAAGACGCGCGCTATACCTATCCGACCGATGAGGAGACCCTGATGAACTATGCGGAGAAATATCCCGTAATAAACGAGATACTCGAATTCCGCGCGGTGAGGAAACTTCTGAATACATATATAGAGCCGTTCGGAGAATGGATCTCGCCGTATGACGGCCGCATCCACACGAGCTTCAATCAGGCGCTTACATCTACGGGCCGTCTGAGCTCGTCACGCCCGAATCTGCAGAACATACCGATCCGCACGGACAGGGGACGCGAGATACGCAAGGCTTTCGTGGCCTCTTCGCCTGACAGCGTGCTGGTGTCGGCGGATTATTCGCAGATCGAGCTACGCCTTATGGCGCATTTCAGCGGCGACGAGAATATGATACATGCTTTCCGTGAGGGCAAGGATGTCCATGCCGCGACTGCGGCAAGGATATTCGGAGTGCCTTTGGAAGAGGTAACGGATCCGATGCGCCGCACTGCCAAGACTGCCAATTTCGGCATTATATACGGCATATCGGCATTCGGACTGGCCCAGCGTCTGCGGATTCCGCGTGTCGCCGCGAAAAAGATAATAGAAGATTACTTCGCGGGCTTTCCTACCATTCAGGCATGGATCGAACGGACCAAGGCCGACGCCCTGCAGAACGGCTACGTACAGACCCTTTTCGGGCGCAGGCGCTATCTGCCGGACATAGCCTCGCGCAATGCTACCGTCCGCGCCTTTGCGGAGAGGAACGCCGTGAACGCTCCGATCCAGGGTACGGCTGCCGATATCATTAAAATGGCTATGATAAATGTGGCGGCTCGGATGAAGGCCGAGGCTCTTGAGAGCCGCATGGTGCTGCAGATACATGATGAACTGCTGTTCGAGGCCCCGCGCACCGAGGTGGAGCGCCTTGTCACCGTAATAAAGGAGGAGATGGAGAATGTGATCGCATTGTCCGTGCCTCTTGTTGTCGAATGCGATTATGGAGAAAACTGGCTTGAAGCTCACTAATCATACGGATGACGTGCTGGCGGCTCTGGCGTCCTCGGGCGAGCAGAGCGCTTTTCTGGTGCTGTACGACCGTTATAAAACGGGCGTGCGGCTTCATGTGTCACGTCTCGTTCCTGTGCGCGAAGAGGTGGAGGATGTGGTCCTGGAGAGCTTTCAGAAGGCGTTCTCGCAGATAAGCAGCTACAATCCGGAGTACAAGTTCAGCACATGGCTGTACAGGATCGCAAGGAATACGGCGTTCGACCATATCGAGCGTTACGGGCGGATCAGCAGCAACATGCCGATGAATTCCATTGACGATGACAATGCCGGACTGAAGAATATAGCGGCCCCTACGGGCAATCCGGAGAGCGACGTGATACGCAGCCAGGAGTACGACAAGGTTGTGGATGCAATCAACGGGTTGCCTGAGACTTACAGGAAGGTGGCCCAGATGGTGTTTCTCGAGAATTTCGGATATCAGGAGGTGGCGGATGCCACGGGCCTGCCTCTGAATACAGTGAAGACACGCGTCAAGAGGGCCAAGGAGAACCTGCTGCGCAAGATGGATGAGCAGGAAGATGAACTGTAGAAACTTTTTTTTGAAATGACAAGACTGCCAGAATATTTCAATGCGGAGGGGCTGGACGGTTTCATGGACCGGTTCCGGACGGTGGATTTCGAACGCATGGCCGCATTGTACCGCGAGTGGAACGCCAGGATAAACGTTATCTCACGCAAGGATATTGACAACGTGTTCGAACATCATATCCTGCACTCCCTGTGCATAGCATTCTATCTGGAGAAGGAACGGCCTGAGGCTTTCCGGGCGTGGGAGGCAGGAGGGATCAGGGTGCTGGATGCCGGCTGCGGCGGCGGTTTCCCCGGCATTCCTCTGGCGGCGGTATTCCCTGATGTCCGCTTTACGCTGTGCGACTCCATCGGCAAGAAGGTGATGGTGGCCCGCGAGGTGGCCTCGGCTATGGGATTGGACAATGTGGAATGCGTGCACGGCAGGGTAGAGGAGATTCCCGGCACATGGGATTATGTGGTGTCGCGCGCCGTTACCGCCCTTGACAATTTCCTGCCGTGGGTATACGGACGTTTCGGCAGCAGCATCCTCTATCTGAAAGGCGGGGATATTTCCGCCGAACTGGAGGCCTGCCGCAGGAAATACGGCGACAGGATGCCCTCAGTATCGACATGGCCGGTGGATTCTGTGCTGAAAGACGAATACTTTGGAGAAAAGTTGGTGGTAAATTTGGCGGTTTCCCAAAAATAAATTAAATTTGCAGTCCCAATTTTGCAAAATAAAAAATTAAAGATATGAAAAGAACTTTTCAACCTTCACAGCGCAAACGCCGCAACAAACACGGCTTCCGCGAGAGAATGGCCACTGCAAACGGCCGCAGAGTGCTGGCAGCCCGCCGTCGTCACGGCCGCAAGAAACTCACAGTTTCTTCAGAGGACAGATTCTAGAATGAAGGTTAGCCGATAAGGTTAACCTTTTTTGTTCTGGACATTGTTTCAGCTGCCATAGCTTTTCCAGGACAGCATTGTAACTTTCAGGAACGGGATTGTGGACCGGCAGGCTGTCCGGATTCCGGCGGCGGATTCAGACTGCTTCTTAAAAAATCCGATATGAATGACGATATCAAATATATGAGGCTTGCCCTAGCCCAGGCCGGGTTTGCGTGCGACAAGGGAGAGGTTCCGATAGGAGCCGTTGTCGTGTGCGGCGGACGTGTAATCGCTACGGGCCACAATATGACCGAGACTCTGAACGATCCTACCGCCCATGCCGAGATGATCGCGCTGACGGCCGCATGTGACGCCGTTGGCGGTAAATACCTGAATGACTGTACCCTGTACGTGACTGTCGAGCCGTGCCCTATGTGCGCCGCCGCCTTAGGATGGGCGCAGATCGGGCGTATTGTCTACGGGGCGGAGGACCCAAAGCGCGGATACTCCGTTTTCAGCCGGACCGACGGCGCCCCGCACAAAACCCTGCTTCATCCCAAGACATCCGTCACATCAGGAGTTCTTGCCGACGAGTCCTCCGCCCTCATGAAAGACTTCTTCCGCAGCAGACGTTAGACGGCCGGACGATATTGGCTCCTGCTCTTATCACGCCCCCCCGTTCATGTGATTGCTGTTTTATCAGCCTTGTCAACTGTTTAGTAGCCGGTATTCAGAAAGACATTCCGAAAGTAAGTCCGCACCATAAGCTGATATCAACGTCAGCGATGGAAAGCACCTTTGTGCCGATTCCGCAGAATGCGGATTTCTTACGGCCAAGCCATTGCCTCAGCTCTACCCCTAAATCCAGCATGAATTTTGCCTGTGGGGAGTCTTCGGAAAACTTCCCGTACAAGACTCCGGCCTCCACGCTCGGAACAAGCTGTAAAGAAGTATCCCACGCTTTCACATACGAATAGTTGAGCGTTCCGCCTAATGTTCTTGCCATGCCGGCGTGTATGAAACCGGCACCTATGAATGAGCCTTCCGATATGTGATAACCGGCTACGAGTTCTTCAAACACATTTCCTATCGCGGTATTGCCGGACAGATACAGGTTTGAATAGACATCGATCTTTATTTTATCTTTGGCATGAAGTCCGTTAGCGCAGCTGCCGCAAAAAATGGCAATGCAAATGATTGCCAGGCAGAAAGCGTGTTTCCTGTTATTCATTGATATCAACATAATCTGTGTTCCATTTACCAGTTTTTGTACGGGTTGATGATGAGCTGGGAGTTATAGTATTTTCTTTCGTGGGAAACCTCCTTGCCGAGCCATGAAGGCCTCTCGAATTCCTCGTCCTCCGCTCCGAGCTCCACCTCGGCCACTATCAGGCCCTGGTTGTCGCCGTGAAACTCATCCACCTCGAAAGTGTGGCTGCCGGCCGGCGCCAGGTGGCGCGTCTTGTCTATGACGCCCGTGCAAAGCTGAAGCAGGTCCCCGGCCTCGTCCGCAGGAATCTCCTTCTCCCATTCGAAGCGGCTCACTCCGTTTGTCGGCCCTTTGACGGTCATGAATGCCTTGTCTCCCCGCATGCGTATGCGTACGGTCCTTTCCTTGTCAAGGCTGAGATAGCCCTGGATTATGTGTACTGAGCAGGTGACGTCGCGCATGAAATCGCCGCACACGAGGAATTTTCTTTCTATTTCTGTAGCCATGGCATTCCGGTATATGTCATCAGGGCGGCACATTAATATTTCTTGGCGGGACCCTGACTGTGATTCGTCTTTCAATGAATGAAGTCGGTCCGCAAGGACCGACTTCCGTGTACTAAAACCTAAACCTTGATTTGTTTGGCAAAGATACGATAAAAAGTTCCATACTTCGCAATTTTTTTTCATAAAAAATTAAAAAACGCTAAATTGCATCCCCAAATTGCAAATGATTCGTGAAAGCGGGTAAAAAAATACTTTTCTGCATGCTGGCGGCGCTTCTCCCGGCCCTGTATGGCATGCCCTCGCATGCGCAGCATGACACGCCGCACAACCATTTCAACGGCGGATACATGTGGCAGAAACTTACACCGTCACGCCTTACGAAAGCTGACGGCGGTACATACAGGATTCTTGTCATTCCGGCCCGGTACAGCGATGTGTCGTTCTTCTATACGAAAGAGAACATAGTCAATATGCTAACTGCCGACAACTATACGGCATTCGGTGCGGAGGGCTCGGCCCGCAAATATCTCGAGGACCAGCTGGGAGCATCTGTGGAAATAGTCGTAACCGATATCGTTACCGTGTCCATGGAACGCGCGTATTACGGAAAGAACAATGAATCCGGCAATGACAGCTATGCCGGCAACTTCATAGCGGAGGCCTGCATCGGGGCCGATCCTTATGTGGATTTCAAGGACTTCGACTCCGACGGTGACGGCATGGTGGACAATGTGTTCGTCCTGTTCGCCGGCGAAGACGAAGCGCAGTGCATGGGGGAGCATCCCGAATACATGTGGTCCCACAGCTACAACCTGACCAACAGCGATTACGGGAAGGAACTTGTGCTGGACGGCGTGTCAGTGAACAACTATGCCTGCACGTCGGAGATATACAGGAGGTATTCCTCGTCCGGCAGCTTCGATCCCGTGATGGCTCCGATCGGCACGTTCTGCCATGAATATCTCCACAACTTCGGCATCGCCGATCTTTATGATACCGACTATGCCCAAAGCGGCGGCACCGCCGCGGGCGTATGGGGAGTGACCTCCCTCATGTCTGCCGGAAATTACAATAATAACGGAAACACTCCCGCGAACCTCAGTTCGATAGAAAGGGAATGCCTCGGCATCGGCAAGCCGGTGGAACTGACATCCGGCGATTATGTCATGCACCCGGTGGGTGACAGGGATTACTGTTCTTATGCGCTGTACAACCCTGCCGACAGGAACGAATATTATCTGTTCGAGATGCGCGCGGCCGACGGCTGGGACATGTATATCGGCATAAGCGGGGAAACAGGGGTCGGAATGCTGGTCTACCACATCGACAAGCGCAGCGACCTGACATCCGGATCGGAGCGTTTCGGAAGCGTGTCATCTTCCGACAGGTGGACGAAATACAATGAGGTGAACGCAAATCCAGGACATCAGTGTGCGGACCTGGTCGAGGCGGATGGCCGTACGGATACCGATCCGTCCGAGAGCAGCCGCGGCAATATAGAAGGAATATACTTTCCGGCTTACGGCGCCACATCCATAGGATCAGATTCCAAGATCAAGCTGAAATTCTGGGACGACACGGAATCGGACTATGCCCTGCGCAACATCCGTATCGAGGACGGCACCATAAAATTTACCTGCGTGAATCTGTACAGCCCGATTCCTGTGGTTCCTACGGAGCCGCCGGCAGACGATGCCATGCTTTATATCATCGTCCTTTCTTCGGATGACGGGATGCTGGAACTGCGTGCGAGCAATGAGATCGGGGCCGTCGCTTCGTGGTATTATGACGGCGTAATGATACCGGATCCAAAGGCGTTCAGGCCGGCGGCATCAGGCGAGATACGTCTTGAACTGTTGTGGCCTGACGGCAGTGTGGACTACGTTTTCAAAAAACATACGGTGGAATGATTGCAATGACTTTTGAATATAAGCTCGCCAAGGCCCTGGCCGGCATCGCGTCAGCGGCAGTCCTTGCGCTGGCTGTCATGACGGCGGCAGTGTCATGCAACGGTCCGGATACCCTCTCTGACGAGGAGACTTTCGCCGGAATGACGGATGTCTGCATAATGGTGGGCTACAAGCAGATGATAGATTTCTCAGCTGGAGATCTGCAATACGGCTTTAACAATACGAAGAATATTTACCGCGCCGGTGTGACTGTGACCCAGCGGGATGAGAACGAGGACCTGGATGTCCAGACAGTGCAGGAGTATTACGTGCTCCGCACCGAAAAGCCGCTCGGCGAGGCTGGCGAGAGCGTCAGAGGGCAGCTTGTCCTTTGCAGCTCCGCTCTTTCTTCCGGCATGCGCACCTATGAGATCAAGGACGGGAAAATCCTGAAGACCGGCGACGGCCTTGTCTGGCTCTGGGATTCCGAAATCCATCTCGGCCTCGTCGTCGCAGTGAAATAATTTTATATGCGCGGAAATGATGCTAAGGTTAGGGAATGGTATATGAGATCGGCATCGAAGGATCAGTGGGATTAGCTCACCCTTAAAAGGGAATATCGATTCTCAGTATTATTATCGCCTGCTGCAAACTCCTGACGCAAAGAAACATGAAGTTATGGAAGAGATGAATGGACTGACCGCGGATTATTAGCGCGAGAAATCCGTTTTTATCAAGAATCCGTTAATCGTCGAGTTTCTTGGACTCAACCAGAATGCCGCTTTCACAGAAACCACATTGGAAGAGGCAATTCTAATCCATATTACACGGTTCCTGATGGAAAAGGGAAAGGGTTATGTTCTGGTGGAGCGTCAGCAACATATTCATATTGAGGATGATGACTATAGACCTCGTTTCTATAACTATCTGCTGAAATGCTCTGTCCTTAGACTAAGATTTCTTATCAGAATGCAGACCAAATGCAATACGGCGTGGCAAAATGGCTGGGCGAAATACGGGGCAATATGATGTCTTGGCAACCTAATCCGTTGAACCGGCGCTGTTTATGACATCCTTTCAAAAATGCACATTTCTTACCAAGAGAAGTGCGATAGATTCCATTACATTATCACACAATGATATAACGATAGTATCCGTTTTGTTAAACAAGCGGGTATATCCGCCAAGCATCCGGAACTTGTTTATCTGAAGCCTCCACATGAACATGTCAGCCTGATTGGAATGATTGACGGATTTGATAAGGTAATTTGTTTAGCAAATTTTATCATCTCTTATTAAGAGATACACATTCTCACTGCAAAGATACGTAAAATATTGCATTTAACCGTATTAATTATGACAGTCCGTGCTAAAATGTTTAGCAAAAATGTCAATTTGTTTAGCAAAAACAAATTTGCTATAATATATCTATTTGAAAATCAAACATATAAATGCGAGTGTGTATCTCTTAATAAGAGAAATGCGGAATTACATGAATTAATGTAATGGCTTGACTTTATGAAAATGAAGAAGCTATTGTCATTCATGAGTTTTTGTAAAATATTATTTCAATTAATTTTAAAAAGTTGCGCCCGACACATAAAAGGGTAAAAGATTATGAAAAAGATCATGTTTATATTCTTATTGACCATTGCAACTGTTGTTGTGACGTCTTGCAACTCTTCATCACCATTGAATGTATCATTAGATGAGTTAGATGATTTCTATACGGTCAAGTCTTATAAACTCGAATCAGATGCGAAAGAAAAAGGTATTGAGAAACTTGGCTATGCCAAGGGTACTCTTACTATGGTTGTCGTCAGGAACAAAAACGAGATGAAGTATATGCCAAGCGATGTTTGCGCCGCTGAAGTTTATGGAGCAGTTTCACTTCGTAGTGTATTTGAAGGAGAATGCGATGCTGTAATAAAACAGATGTTGAAAATGGCACCTGGCACAAAAGAAACGTTTACTATCGGCATTAAGGGTATTGACCCGTACAATGAGTTTAGCAGTGAAGAAAAGAATACAAACAATCGTCAGAATGCATATGACGCATTGACAAAAAAAGGTTGTCTGGATCAGATTTGCTTTGATATAGTGTTTAAGAATGAAATCATGGAGAATCTGAAGGATCTTAAAGAGTTGTTTGACTAGGACAATTAAGCGTAAAATACAGACGGCCTGCTTGCAAAATCCAAGGTGGTAAGATTTTGATGCATGGGCCTTGGTGACCAGGACAACATCATCGCGAAGACTTTCACAACGAATATCGGGACCGTAAGCTGATTGTAATAGGTAAACTGTTTGGCATACTTGTCTCCACCGTATTTCCTCGCGAGATATTTGAAATCGTTGCGATCAAGGAAGTCTAAAAGCTGAAAGAACACGTATTTTCCTTATATTTATATGCCATTCTACATTAGTATGGCAAAGATAGATTCAAATCTGTTGACTCGAAAAATAGCTATAATTACTTAATCCTCAATATTCTCAAAGAACTTTTGTGACTTTTTACCGTAATTAATTTAAAGTATATAATATTTAATTGTCAGTTAAATAAAATGAAGAAAATTATCACATTCTTAGCTGCCATAGTGTCTATGACGGTTTATGCACAAAGCGAGCAACGTTTCGATACTTTTCTAGCAGGTTTATCATACGAACTTAGTGGTGACTATGTTTATCGTTGTGTATACAGTGATAACGGTAAGAAAATTCTTACAGGTCCATTTACTATGAAAGGTGATATGTCGCTGAATAATATAAGGGTTAACATCTTGACAACTGGTTCAATAAATATAGATTATAACTTGAGCGGTTCCCATAACAACGGTAATATTAATGGTCCGTTACAGATGTTGGCAAATGTCAGGTGGAGGTTGTCTAATGGCAGTACTCAAAATGATACATATTCTTTTAAGGGAAACTTTAAGAATGGATATCCGAATGGTAATTTTATCGTTAACTATAAGGAAGGAGATCAGTTAAGGATGGCCAATGTTACATATAAAGATACAATCTTTGTTGGTGCATATCATTGTAAGGGTTTTGATGATAATAATTGGATATATGACTATAAAGGTTCTTTTAATGCAGATGGCAAAATGACAGGAGAATGGAACTTGAATAAAAATATTTTTCATTTTCTGAATGGTGTTAGAATCAGTGGGTATGGGGGTAATATGGGAGAAATGGCAAAGAAATATGCAGCAGGAACAATCAGCAAAAAGCAATTAAACGAAAAAGGCTATTATGTGTGCACTGATTCATTGGACCTAGGCTATAAAGCCTACAGTATAATTCTTTCAAATGAGATCAACTGGAAAAAACTTGGTTGGTATACTTTTTCTAAAACAAGATATGTCAAGTATGAATATTTGACAGAACTGGCGAGAATCTCAGATCATGGAATTGACAAATTTATTGATAATTTGATAAAAACAATAAAAAGCAAACAACGTGACAATCAAGTCAAGATGACAACCATTGATTGCGACGCAGGGTTGATGGAATTTGCCAGGTATATAAGTTACGATTATAAATATGACGAGTACTATCTTACAATTTGGCAAGGTTCTGAATATCAGGATTATTGTAGAGGAGGGTCTTTGGCCGAAGACATAGAACATAAGTTTCGTGCAAAGGTCTATCTTACAAAGTCTCAATACGAGAAAATTGCATCCGCAGTTCATGAGTTCCAAAAGCAGAACGTAAAAACCATGCAAGAGACGGAAAAACTACTATCTTATCACTGGTTCAGAGTTGAATATCTTGCTTATTGCGATTATGATCACGAATACATCACATTTGACGATTATAGCGATAAAATGCGTCATTATGTTGATGTCGAAACAGCTGAAAAACGCATGATCGCGGCAAAGAGATACAAATATATTCTTGATAATGTTCCTGACACGCGCAAGGAAATTGTGACAGCGAAAGTGAATGAGGCGATGGACAGTGAATTAAAATCTGTCAAGGCAAGTAAATGTAAAACATTGGATTATTATATAGAACAATATAGGGATCGTTCAGAGCCTGAACTTGAACTACGCTCCAGACTTTTTAAAGATTCGGAAACATTTAAAGAATATTTCCCTATTATTTCATACGAATTGTCTGATTTTAGTTTTGTGGATGATTCGGAGGACTCTGAAGCAAAATATAAGTCAGAGTTTATATTCAATGTACTGAGCAATGGTAATGAATTCAATTCATATAAAACCAAGTTGTACTTAAATGATAAATTGGATATATTATGCGAATTAACCTTTGCTCCTGATTCGTTGCAAAAAATTACCAATCCTGTATTGGATGAAATTGAAGAATTATCCAGTGCAATAGACCAGAAAAAAAGAGATATTAAATCCATGGCCGAGGAAAACTTTCATATCAGTTGGCGTGAAATAGAAAAGTTTCTGAATAAATACGATTTATCTATAAATTATTGCGATCTCGAAGGTTCATTGAATAAATATTTATCTTTAAGCCAGAAATTAGACGATATTTTACTTTATTTGGGTAAGTTAAGAGATATTAAGTCTATATATGAGGAAATATCTTTACAGTATGGAAATAATATAGAAGATTTAGGATGTTATAGGGTATACATACAAAGTAAAGCTAAGGCATGGACTCCCGTTTCCAAGATAGACAATCTTCAGAAGGTGCTAGATAATAAAGAGAATACTTTAAGTTTCTTTATGATTAAAGATAATATTAACCAAGTGAATCAGCAGATAATGCAATCAGGCAGTTCAGAGATAATCGGGCCGTATTCTGTATGGTTTAATAATCAGAGCTTATCATGGTCTTTGGATTATAACCAGAAGTATTACGAAACAATTATTTCTGTTCAAACCAATACATTAAGCCTATTGGATAATATAGACAAGATAAACCGGATGAATCTGCAGGTAACACAAACAGATAACAAAAACCTTGTCGAGCCATATTCTGTATGGTTTAATAATCAGAACTTATCATGGTCTTTGGATTATAACCAGAAATATTACGAAACAATTATTTCGATACTGTCAGACACATGTGAACTTGCTGAGAAGCATCAGATAATTATTAATAATAACATTAAATTAAAAGAACTTCAACGGGCATCAAAAAAAATATATAAATTATATTCTGAGTATTATAAAGCAATTGATTTATCATGGAAAGAGGATACCGATGCCCTTGTGGAAAAGTATGATGAAATATTGACTATGCAAAATGGGTGCATCAAAGTATTGTCAAGTGAAAATATCAAAGCTATATCATCAGAGATTGGTAAAGCAGGAGTGACTGACATTATGCAAGTTATAAACCAGTATGGAGAAACTGTTTTATAATATATGTCGTATGAATTTTATTAATTAGTGTTAGAGTCATTTTTTTGACTTATACTTTCCATTTGTTATATAAAAAATGAACGAAATAAGAATATGCTTATGCTTAATTATTAATTATTATGAACATCGTATTTGTAAAAAACGGCAAGGTTGAACTCCGCAAAGATTCAGGAAGTCTTATCCGCATAATCGTTAGCAGCGGAGCTATAAATGCTTGTATTAACTCTGATCAATCAATGATTTTGGTAACTACGGATAAAGGCAGGGTTGAGCTTCGCAAGGATTCAGGAAGTCTTATCCGCGTAATCGTCAGCAGCGGTGCTGTAAATGCCATATTCTCAGGTAATGATATACTTATAACAATGAGTAACGGTAAATCAGAACTGAGGAAAGAGAATGGAAGTCTCATTAGAAGAATGTAGAATTGCAAGACTGTGTCCAAAGAGATAATCGGCAAGTTGAAGAGACTTAGAAAAGAAAGTAAAGACTGCTAATGTCTGTTTGATTGCTTTGGATAAATTGGAATCAGATAATGTTTAACTATTAAATAAACTAGTAAGATGGCATATAGTTTTACTCCGGATGGTGTCCGTGATTGTATTGTCAACAATCTGGCATCAGGCTGCCAGCTCTTTTTCAATGAGCTGGAACTGCAGATGTTTGTGGCAAGAACGCTTGAAAGAGAATTTAACGCCAATAGTAAATCTATCCAAAGTAATAGATTTCATGTTTATTTGGAGTATCGTCTTCCGCTTGGTTGGAATACTGATTTTGACACCGAGTACTCCCAATGGGCCATGATTCCATATTTCGATGTCGTATTAGAGGATACCATTACAACAGAATTTATAATTATAGAACTGAAATATAAGCTAAGGGAGATAACATTTAGTGCCCAAAACAGCAATTGTCTTAAAAGATTTGGAACTGTGTCGGCTAATCAGAAGATTTCTCTTGTATCAAGTCAGGGTACTGGAAATGAAGCAAGATATGATTTTTGGAAAGATGTAAAACGGCTGGAATTGCTGACCAAGTATTTTAGCAACGTCAAAGGCGGAGTCTCATTATTTTATACTAATGAGAGGAGTTATATGAATTGTAATGCAGGGCATAAATACTCGAACTTTAATCTCACACCTGCTAAAGGCGGTTTTCTTTATTGGGATTATGATAATAAGAGAATCTGTGCCAAAGGGTGCAAATGCGGATCTTCGGTGTGCATGAGAACCCCTTGCGGAGAGAGACTTAAGAGAAAAACAAATAACGGCAATAATTGGGGCTCGTATTGGGTGCATTACGAGAGGCCGAATTTTACTTTAAATGGAAAATATACAGGTAAATGGCATAATACTAATAACAATATATATTTAAATTCCTGTATGGGCCAAAAGTTTTATTGTTATTCAGTCTTAGTTACCAGACTACAGACTGCCCGGATTGGGGGAACCGAATTATAAGAATATTTGATATGTTAATTAGAAAAGAAGCAAAATGTATTAAATGCGGGAAAGAATATTTTGTCGCATCCCCGTATGGTACATATAATTGTAACCTTTGTGGCCGGTTTATTGGACATATATGTAACGACTGCCTCCCTTACGTGAAATGTTCTTGTGGAGGAACTCCTGTTGACGAAACAGCAGAATTTGCTGCGGAACAAGGAATGTTGTTCTAAATTACAAGATAAACTAAAGGCTGACGGTCGCATCCGGCGTATAGGCTCTGTGACTTTCGGAGGCCGCTGGGAAGTGATTGAATCCTGACAGATTCTGCGGGCCTGATGGATATATCGCATGAGGGAAGTGCGTGAATACATGTCCGTCTTCCGCATAGCGGTATCAGAATTACGATAAAACGACATCCCCCTGCCATGAATAATCCAAGGCAGGGGGATGGTGAATGAAGGCGATGCCTGCGTTTCAATGTATGCGCGCGACATCGCACGCCGGGAAATTAGAACGACTCGCCGATAGCGATGAAGTCAGCTGCCTTGAGTGCGGCGCCGCCGATAAGGCCTCCGTCGATATCTTTCTGGGCGAAAAGCTCTTTGGCGTTAGAAGGCTTGCATGAACCGCCGTAAAGGATCGTGATTTCCTCCGCGAGCTCCTTGCCGAATTTCTCGGCGATGCATGCGCGGCAGCATGCGTGAATCTCCTGCGCCTGCTCCGAAGTCGCGGTCTTGCCTGTACCGATAGCCCATACAGGCTCATAAGCTACCACTACATTCTTCATTTCCTCAGCCGTGAGGGTGTAGAGAACGTTCTTGATCTGGTTCTCGACAACCTCGAAATGTTTGCCGGCCTCGCGCTCCTCAAGAACCTCGCCGATGCAGAAGATAGGCTTCATGCCTTTCTCAAGAACGAGCTTGATCTTTGTGCAGAGGGTCTGGTCTGTCTCGCCGTAGTACTGACGGCGCTCGCTGTGGCCGAGGATCACATATTCGCAGTCCACGCTCTTGAGCATGTCAACAGCGACCTCGCCGGTGTAGGCTCCGCTTGTGTGGTCAGCGCAGTTCTGCGCGCCGAGACCCACTTTTGTGCCCTTTACGACCTCAGACACCGCATAAAGGTGAGTGAAAGGCGGAGCGACCACAAGTTTGCAATCCGTAAGTTTCTCGCCGAGGGCGACAACCTCTTTCGCCAGCTCCACACCCTGTGGAACCGTAGTGTTCATTTTCCAGTTTCCTGCAACGATTTTCTGTCTCATATTACAATAATTAAAGTGTTTGGCATTTTTCGGAGCACAAAGATAACAAAATTAACTATCTTTGCATCCTCAATAAATATGAAAATGAAGAATTTTGTAGATGAACTCAGGTGGAGGGGAATGATCCACGATATTATGCCGGGTACGGAAGAGGCTATGAGCAAGGGCATGACTTCCGCTTATGTAGGCATTGATCCGACAGGCGACTCGCTGCATATCGGTCACCTTGTCAGCATTATGATTTTGAAACATTTCCAGAACTGCGGCCACAAGCCTTACGCGCTCGTGGGAGGCGCTACCGGCATGATCGGCGACCCGTCAATGAAAAATGCGGAGCGAAACCTGCTCGACGAGGAGACGCTCGCCCACAACGTGGAGTGCATAAAGGCGCAGCTGGGCCGCTTCCTCGACTTCGACAGCGACGCTCCCAACAAGGCCGAGCTTGTGAACAACTACGACTGGATGAAGGATTACACTTTCATCAATTTCACCCGCGACATCGGAAAGCTCATCACCGTGAACTACATGATGAGCAAGGATTCCGTAAAGAAACGCCTCAGCCGCGAGTCTTCCGAGGGCATGAGCTTCACGGAGTTCACATACCAGCTCCTGCAGGGCTATGACTTTTTGTACCTGTACCGGAACAAAGGCGTCACCCTCCAGCTTGGCGGCGCAGACCAGTGGGGCAACATCACCACCGGCACCGAGCTTATCCGCCGCACATGCGGAGGCGAGGCATACGCGCTTACATGTCCGCTCATCACGAAAGCCCACGGCGGCAAGTTCGGCAAGACCGGGAAAGGCAATATATGGCT
>CAYLQE010000011.1:0-59445 GCA_964385835.1 uncultured Muribaculaceae bacterium
AGAAAAACGACCGTATCTATTTCGATGCCATACCGCTTCCGAAAGTGGATCTGGGCAAAGAACTGGATGAAGAAAATTTTCGGGAATTCCGATATGCTGCCGGCATAGGCATGGGAGTCAGTGATGAGCAGATATTGGAGAACCTCCAAGTCTATGATGAGAACGACAGTGTAAAGAGCGGCGGCGTATTGTTCTTTGCCAAATACCCCGAAAACATCTATTTCCACGCAGTAATCCGCTGTGTGCTGTTCAAGGGAACGGATAAAGTCTATATTTTGGATGACAAAACCTTTGGCGGGCCTCTGCTTCAGCAGTACAACAGAGCGATTGAATGGCTGAAAGGCAAATTGCAGGTCGCATACGAAATGGAGGGAACAGGGCCACGCAAAGAGACTTGGGAGATTCCGTTAAGCGTGTTCAAAGAGTCGATAATCAATGCGCTGTCGCACCGCGATTACTATGAGCAGGGCGCGAGCATTATGATTGAGATGTATGATGACCGTGTGGAAATCACCAATCCCGGAGACTTGTTGCCTGTTGTAGCGAAAAACTTCGGTCGCAAAAGTCTTTCCCGTAATCCGTTGATTTTCGGCTTGTTTACCCGAATGCATTTGGTCGAACATGTCGGCTCCGGCATCCCGCGAATGAAAAAGGATATGCTTGATGCAGGATTACCTGAACCTGTATTTGAGACAGATGGAATGTTTACCGTGATTTTCAAACGTCCGATCGCAGTAGAAAAAATAACGAATAGGGATAAAGCCTTTCGAATTACAGAAATACAGCGGGAAATACTGACCGCTATTACCGATAAGCCGACCATAACGATGGATGAACTCGGTGCAATGCTCGGTATTGGACGCTCATCGATATATAAGAACCTGAAACAACTGAAAGAACAGGGCATCTTGACCCGAGAAGGACGAAAACGAGATGGCAGGTGGGTTATTAAAAAGGAAAATCGAATTCAATGATGGCATCAGCTCAAATCGACATACGGGAAAACGATATTTTCAAGCGGTCGCCCGAACTGCTTTCAGCGTTACTTAAAGACCACACTTTAAGCACGGAGGAACGACAAGTCAATATCTTTTGGGCGACGAACAACTACGCCTATATGGGTGCTGGGTATCAGTACTCCGACCAGATTACAATAGACGCCATAACCGGCAAGAATGGTGAGGTAATAAAACCTCGCGCTGTCAAGAGCCGTGAGATGCAAAAAGGGCATAAGGCTATACATACCATATTGGTTACTCCGTTTGGCATCAAACCGAATATGTACCAGTATAGCGTACAGAATGTGGTAACAGCGGAAGATTTGTTTAGAGAATAAAAGAGAATTAATAGGTATCAACAATTAATTGATGATTTAATCATGGCTAAAACAGCAAACGACATACAAGAGCTGCTATCTACAGATCTGTTTAAGAAGGGCATAGCAAAAAACTACATTTTTATTAGTAGTGACAGCGATTATATTTCGTATAATTGCAAAAACGGCGTAGCAATACTTCGAGAGGTATTTATTATGCTTTAAGTGGATATTTACGTGCATTTCGGGCGGTTTTCAGTGTTTTATGTGCGATTTGTCCTCAGGAAATTTGGTCTGACGAAGATTTTGCCTATATTCGCACCGTTATGACAAGCAGCAACCTCGTTTCAAACCTCCGATGGTGGCGTCTGACAGTTTTATACGGTCAGACTTTTGCTGCGCATTAAAGAAACAGTGACGCTCCCTGCGGGGTGCGGTGAATATTATAAAAGGCTGTCCGTATCCGCGGGCGGCTTTTTTTTGTATCATGCCGTGGCGGTCCATGACTGAGACGGAGGCCGGGAACGGACGGCAGAAAATAAATACAACGGATGAACTATTCAGGACAACAAGAAAGAAACACAGCGGATGAGCCATTGCCGGATAACAAGAAATAAATACAACGGATGAACTATTCAGGACAACAAGAAAGAAACACAACGATGAGCCATTGCAGGACAGAAAATAGAACCATTGCAGGGCAAAAAAATAAATAGAAAGAATGAGCAATTGAGGGACAGCAAATAAAGTATGAAATATTCCAAAACAACAAAAAAGAAATGTCAAACCAAAAACTGAATATTATGGAAAAGAAAGTACCTTACAAAATTTACCTGACGGAAGAAGAACTGCCTAAACAGTGGTATAACGTGCGTGCGGACATGAAAAACAAGCCCGCGCCGCTTCTGAACCCCGCCACTCTCCAGCCTCTGAGCGCCGGGGACCTCGCGCCGATATTCTGCGACGAGCTGAACAGGCAGGAGCTTGACAACGATACCCGTTACATAGACATTCCCCGGGAGATTCAGGATTTCTACAAAATGTACCGTCCTTCTCCGCTTGTCAGGGCGTATTTTCTGGAAAAGGCTCTCGGCACTCCGGCAAAGATCTATTATAAGTTCGAGGGCAACAATACTTCCGGCAGCCATAAGCTGAACTCGGCAATCGCACAGGCCTATTATGCAAAGAAACAGGGGCTTAAGGGAGTGACGACCGAGACCGGCGCGGGCCAGTGGGGCACCGCCCTCAGCATGGCATGCTCGTTCTTCGGCCTTGACTGCCAGGTATATATGGTGAAATGCTCTTACGAGCAGAAACCTTTCCGCCGCGAGGTGATGCGCACATACGGCGCGAAGGTGACCCCTTCTCCGTCAGCCACGACCGCTGTAGGCCGCCGTATCCTGGAGAAATTCCCGGACACTACGGGCAGTCTCGGCTGCGCGATCTCCGAGGCGGTCGAGGCTGCCGTGTCGCAGCCGGGATACCGCTATGTCCTCGGTTCCGTTCTCAACCAGGTCCTGCTGCACCAGACCGTGATAGGCCTCGAGACAAAGACCGCCCTTGACAAGTACGGCATCAGGCCGGATATCATCATAGGCTGCGCCGGCGGTGGGTCGAACCTCGGCGGCCTTGCCACTCCGTTTATAGGGGAGATGCTGCGCGGCGAGGCAGACTACAGGATTATCGCGGTCGAGCCTGCCTCATGTCCGAGCTTCACCCGCGGCAGGTTCGCATACGATTTCGCTGATACCGGCATGATATGTCCTCTGGCGAAGATGTACACTCTCGGCAGCCAGTTCATCCCGTCGGCCAGCCATGCCGGAGGCCTGCGCTTCCACGGCATGAGCACCATTCTTTCACAGCTGTATCATGACGGGCTGTTCGAGGCCCGCGCGGTGGAGCAGACGGATGTGTTCGCGGCAGCGGAGCAGTTCGCCAGGACCGAGGGCATTCTTCCGGCTCCCGAGAGCAGCCACGCCATACGCGCCGCAATCGACGAGGCGCTCAGATGCAAAGAGACCGGCGAGGAAAAGACAATCGTATTCGGCCTTACAGGCACCGGATATTTCGACATGACAGCGTATGAGAAATACAATGACGGCATCATGACCGACATCATTCCGACCGATGAGGATATCGCCGCGGCCCTGGCGAACCTTCCCAAAACGGAATAATCCTTCCCGTACAGACAGGAAAGAAGATTCATGACAACCGGGCAGACGCCGTGAGGCCGCCTGCCCGGTTCTGTTTCCCAAGGGGGGATGTGCCTGTTTTCAGAGTGTACTACCTTTTGTACTTCCGGACACGGCGGTCATTGATAGGGCCGTTCCAGTCCAGACCGAACGCGAAGTCATACACATTGCCCTCAGAATCCCTGTAGCACTCCATATCGAACGGAATGTCCTCGAACTGCTCTTCTACGGTCTTCATGTTTGCGGGGAGCTGGCACGGCAGAAGCCCGTATGGCTCGTACCTGCCGCTGATTATGTCAAGCAGGGCATTGTTGCATACGCCGAACCCAAGCAGGATGGCATCCGAATACGGTTCTATCTCAGCAGGCACGAAAGGGCGGTCTACAGCCACTACTACGATGACAGGCTTGCCGCCCATCGCTTTCTTTGTCTGCTGCACAAGATACATGTCCGCCTCGTTGGACGACACTTCGGTGACTCCCTTGTAGCTGCGGTTCGCCGATGCCTCATGAGGATCGCCGCCTGCGATGCTTGTCTGTCGAGCGTATTCTGCCGTATACGGGCCCCACTGGAGGCTGACAGGACAGTAGCGTCCCTCGTCCTCTCCCTCGCCAGGCATGAGATAACCCCAGTGGCCGTACGGAGTCTTGATGGACACGAGCGCGAAATCGGCAGAATCCGGAGTGGACACGACATCGTAATATTTACCGAGCAGTTCGGCTGAGAACGGATATTCGTCATACGCCGGAATGGGCTTCTGCCAATGGGTAAGGCCTTCTCCAACATGCCTGAGAGGCTGATACACCTTTAACCTTTCTTTCTTAGGGAGTGCAGAACCGCTGTTCTTTATCATGACTATGGACTTCACCTGCGCGTCATATCCTGCGGCGACGAACTCCTTGCATCCGACCGTCTGCGCGGCTTTCTCAGGGTCAACATAAGGATTTTCGAATATCCCGACATTGAAGATGTTGACAAGCAGCCTGCGTGCGGACAGTTCAAAGCGCTCACGCGCGCTTCCGGTTCCGTATTTTTCTTCCCAGAGGCTGTAGGCTTCGAGACTCGGACCCGCATACGCGACACCTCCCAGCTGGTCCACTCCGGCCTCGAAACATTTCAGACGTCTCTGGGCCTCGGTCGCTGTCTCCATTCCCCATGGAGTGCCGTGGTGCCTGTAAGGTTTTATGTAATCCCTTACGATTCCCCAGTCCGTACATACGACGCCCCCGAACCTGTACTTGTCGCGCAGCAGTTCCTGAATTATGTACCGGCTGAATCCGTTTCCGACATTCTCGCCGCTTGGATCCTGATTGTATGAAATGGTATAATACGGCATGACGGCGGAGGCCGTTTTCGTTTTGCCCGGGAGATTGAATGCCCCGTCGACGAAAGGAATCAGGCTGTACTTCAGGCCGTCGCCAGGATAGACCGCATACTTGCCTATGCCGAAATGAGCGTCCCTGCCGGCCTCGCCTGTTCCTCCGCCCGGCCAGTGCTTGACCATGCAGTTCACCGAATTCATTCCCCAGCCGGTCTTGCTGCCTGCGGTCGTCTGGAAGCTCTCGCAATACTGCCGCGCCACGTCGCGGCAAAGTTCAGGACTTTCGCTGAATGTGCCGTAGAAGCGGCGCCAGCGCGGTTCTGATGAAACATCGGCCTGCGGCGAAAGGGCGGTCGTGATGCCGAGGGCACGGTACTCTGCCGACACTGTCTCGCCGTGGCTGCGTATCACATCCATGTCGAAAGTGGCTGCAAGCCCTATCTCGCGCGGCCAGCGTGAAATGTTGCTGCTGCCGTCAGGATCGAATTCGCCGTCCGGCTCATGATTGTATGTGCTGGTATTCGCCTTGCCGTTCGTATAGTTCCGCGGGTCGCTGGAATTGTTTGCCGGAATGCCGAACTCCCCGCTCTCGCAGAATGCCTGCACATTATTGGCCCACTGCGCCGCCGTATAAGGATCCTTAACCGCAGCTACAAGCACGTGACGCACGAAATCACTGCCGAGAAATTCCCTCTGCTGCTCAGTGAGGCCCGCCGAATCCACCTGCACGGACCTCGAATACATCATGAGGCCGCATATCTGCTCTATGCTCATCTGCGCGGCGAGATCTGCCGCCCTTTCCTCTACAGGTCTGCGCCAGTCTTCATAGACATCAAGCTGTCCGTTGCGGTTCAGGTCCTTGAATGCATAGCCGTCAGCCTCTATTATTCTCACTCCGGAATCGGGGCTGTAGCCCAGTGTGGCTCCTTTTGACTGTTTCACAAGGATATATCCCTCTTTTGACTCACAGCTGATTTCATTGCCTGAACATGCGTAAAGGCACAGGCATGAGGCAAGAAACAAAATACACTTTTTCATAGTAGATTTTAAAATTTTGATAAAGATAACATTTTTTAGAATCTGAACGTATAGCTCAGGTTGACGCAGAACGGCCTCATGTATGTGCCGGCGAGCACCATGCCCCTCAAAGCCGACTCATCCTCGATAGTGTCCGCTATGTCCATAGAGCCTTTGGCTCCGTTCTGGAACAGGAAGTTGATCACGTCAAGAGTCACCTTGTGCCTTTCGTTTATATTGTAGTCGGCTCCGGCGAAACTTTCCCAGCGTCCGTTGAACCAGGCCTTGTTGGACCTGCTGGCGTATTGTCTGGAAAAATATCTTATGCTCGTCCACAGGCGCACCTTGTCCCATCTGTATGACGGATCAAGCTCCAGCATCCATTGCGAGATTCCGGAAACGTAATTGCCCGAATAGCTTATATCCTGGACCGAACCGTCCGAGAATTCGAAATGACAGTCGTAATTCTTGTAGCGCGGCGCCTGCCATGTAGCGAGAGCGTGCATCTTGAAGCCTCCCTTGCGGAAATTGGCGTCCAGGGTGATTCCAGGAGTGCCGACTCCATACTGGGCCGTGTACAGCTGGGTTTCGGATTTGTCCGCGATGACTTTTGTCACGTTCACTGCCGAGGCGTTGTTCCAGCTTGTGATATATGATGCCATGAGCGTGCAGTCCATCCATTCATTGTCATACATCAGCCCGCCTCTTGCCAGCGCATGCCCTATAGGGCGCACGGACGGCACTGTAGCGTTCTTATAATATGAAGGGGCTTTGTTTGTCTTGCTGTAGAATCCCTCGGCCACCGCGAAAAGACGGCCTGCTATCCTGTAGTTGAAATGCAGGGAAGCGGCGTAATCCAGCCCTGATTTTGAAATGTGACGTATCTTGCTGATGGACGGGTCGGCAAGGTTGAATCCGTCAAAACGCTTGTTTATGTCAGTCCCCTCGTCTTCGGCAAACCTCGCGGCCGTGTCTATGCCGTAGCAGGTATATTTCGCCCTCAGGCCGAAGCGTATGCGCAGCCTGCTTAAAGGTGTCCATTCATCGAAGCCGTACGCCACCAGCCCGAATTGGGAAGCGTCCATATAGCTGGCGCTCTTGTTGAAATCCCATGTCATGGACTGTCTGTTCATCACCCTTTCAGGGTCCGGAACCATCGTGTGCGCATAGCGGAAGGAGGAACCGGCCTCGTATTGCCTGACGAAAAAGGCGTAACCGCCGAGCTTGACGTTGTGTCTGGCGAACTTCCTGTCGGCCTTGACGTTCAGCTCGAAATCATTGGAATGGCTGTCATATACTGTCATAAGCCTTGTCTGCACCGCTCTGTCACCGCTGATATCTATGCCGGACAGCGAACTTTTCAGGGTCGTTCCCGGCTGCAACAGGCACATGTGCGCGATTGCGGAGAGCTTCCAGCCTCCGGCGGTATTGTACTTGCCGTACAGTGACATGTCATGTACCTTGCGGTTTTCCAGCGTGCCTATGTTCCCTTTGCGCATCTGCCCGGTTTTAAGGTCCATCCACTCCACGCTGTCATCTGCCGGGAAATAGCAGTCCCTGCCGATCCTGAAACCGTTGTACTCCGAGACCGAGCCGTCACCGTTGTACACGAAAGGCGCCATGCTGTAGCAGTTGCCGTAGTCGCTCCTGCCTGTCGAGAACTGGTATATGAGGTTCAGCGAGGCGGTGCTGTCCCAGCGTTTGGAAATTGCGGCGCTGTAATTCTGCTGCTGTATTACGAACGTCCTGCCCGGGGCATTTACATTCGTCGGGTCGTAGTTCGCATAAAGCCCGGCTGCGTAATACCAGCCTTTCTTACGCGATATCGGACCGCTTAAGCTGGCATCCGCCTTTATCAGGCCGTTTGTAGAAGTGCCCATGGTGATTATTCCGCTGTGCGAATCGCTTCCGAGCCTGGTGTACGAATCCACGACCACGCCGGTAACTCCTGTCGAGATCACGGCTTCCATAAGGCTTACCGAGCCTGTCTTCTCATAAGCGTTGCCGTTTGCCCAATGGTAATACGATTTGGCCAGTCCGAGCGCATGTTTCGCCCCGTTTATGTAAACGGAGGCGCCGCTGCTGCTTTCCGGGAGTCCTACATTGATCTCGCGCGGAACGTTGGCATCATTCGCATTCAGCATCATATTGCGCTCCGAATGTCCGGCTTTTGATTCCTGACGGACCGTGTCCGCCGGTGCCCGGACTATTGCCAGGGCAAGCATTGAAATAAGTAATGACGACATAATGCGCGGTATTTATTTGAAAAGTCCGTTGAGGAATGCCGCAAGCCTGTATCCGGCTTTCCGGATCTGTGATACGGCAAGAGGATATTTGCCGGCGACATAAACAAGATCGATGTCGGCCTCGTCAGTTATGTCATACGCGTCCTTGCATGAAACGGCCGAATCGTGAACCCAGTCCTCGAGACTGCCTTTCTGGATGTCAAGTATCTCGCTTTCGGAGCAGATGTCCGCAATCATGGCAAGATCCATGTAGCCGCCGCTTACAATCTGGTCGAGCCCCCAGTCATCCCAGAAGATATGATAGTTTACCTTCTTCGGCGTGCCCGTTCCCTTTTTGCGGTAGAAGACATATTTGATAGCCCTGCTGCGGCCGTCGGCGTAGCTTATGTGGCTCGGGCAGTGGATGTCCGCGATAAGGTGGATGATAAGCGACAGATCCGCGATTCTTGCCGAGTCCGGCATATCTTTATAATTTTCGAGCCGGCGGGCGGACTCCTTTATTGCATTGTATGCGCTTCTGCTGCCGTTTGTGTTGACCGGATTGAAATCCTGATCCACCTTGACACTGTGGGCGATCGGCTTTCCGTTCTTGTGCAGCATGCTTTTCACGTAAAAATCCGGCCATGAAGCGTAAGCCATGAGTGTTTCTCCGTGCAGGATTTCGTCAATCTTTTCTTTTGCCTGAGGTGTCAGATGCTGCTGTGCAATGTATGCGACGGCGGCATGATTGCGGACTGTGTAGGCCTGCGCTCCGAGACACATTCCCAGTGCTGCGGCAGCGATGATAAGTTTCTTCATGTTATAAATGCTTTAATTGTTGTATGC
The DNA here is from genome assembly GCA_964385835.1 of uncultured Muribaculaceae bacterium. Taxonomy (GTDB): domain Bacteria; phylum Bacteroidota; class Bacteroidia; order Bacteroidales; family UBA932; genus Cryptobacteroides. The sequence goes on from CAYLQE010000011.1 coordinate 8,917, forward strand.
AAATGGGACCGGTGCAAAAATATCAAAAAAAAGGAGTGGGAATCCGCCAAAACTTTTATCTTTGTGTGAAATATGAATTACAAATAATCAATATCCATGATACAGATGCATGCAGGCGCGAAATTGTCATTTCTGATTATAGCCGTAATATTAACATCCGGATGCCGGAATTCGGAGCTTGACAAGGCTCTCCGGGAGCTGGATGCGGAAATAGAGTGCAGGGACCGCTATGCGGCCGACATCGAGGCCTCTGCAAATGAAATAAAGATCTCCTGCATCTTCACCTCGTCGGACAGCCTTCGCTGGGAGCGGATTCACGGCCTTGTCGAAATATACAGGGCATTCAATCTCGATTCCATGTCAAGATATATCGACCTTGAAAAACGCTATGCCTCGAATGACGAGCAGGTCCTGTATACGGAGTTCGACAACATTTATGAGACGGCCTTCAGGGGAAACGGCAAGAGGGCGTTCGAGGCATACGGCAGGATAGACACGTCTTCCTTGTCTGATGAGCATTACAATGAATATCTCAGGCTCGGAATAGAGATATTCAAGCACGAGAGCACTCCGGCGCCGCTTCTTGAAAAAATAAGGCAGGAGCTTCTGGCAAGGGACACGACTTCCTATATAGGTATAGAAAACAAGGTAAGGCATCTTAAGAAGGAAGAGAACTTTGCCCAGGCGCTGAAGCTGTTTATGCGGTATATCGACGAAAACGGGGACAACGACAGGACAGCCGCGGCGCTGTACAATATAGCTACTATATATGAAAGGATGGGCGACAGGAAAAACATGGAGCTGTACATGACAAAGTCCGCGATTGCTGATATCCGTGGCGGCCACAGGGCCTTTCTGTCTTTGTACCGTCTTGCCCTGTTCAGACTGGAAGACCATGACTATGCGAGGGCCAGCAGATATATCAACGTGCATTACGAGGTGATTTCCGAGGGCTATTTCTATCCGAGGGTCCAGATGTCCGGAGTGGCCGCGAGGGAAATTTCCGAAGAGTATATACGTTCGCAGAAAATCATGCACTGGATTTTGTCCGGCACCGGCATAATCATATTGTTTTTCTGCATTGTCACGCGCATATTGCTGGGACGCAACAGGGAAAAGAGCCGCAAGCTGGAGCTTACGAACAGCGAGCTGCTGGAAACGCAGGAAAAGCTCAGGATGACAGGCAAGATAAAGGAAAGTTATGTCTCGAGATACATGATGCTTGCGAGACATTATCTCAGGCAGCTTTCCGAACAGAGGATAGAATACAAGAGAACGCTTAAGGAAAACGGTCCCGACGAGCTTTACAAGAAGCTGAAGCAGGTCGACAGGGACTACAAGGAAGAAAAGGAGTTCTACAGAATCTTCGACGAGGCCTTTCTCGGGATATTCCCTGATTTCATCCGTCAGGTCAACTCCCTGATAAAGCCGGAATATGCCTTCGATGAAGGAAGCCATATCCTGCCTACGGAAATACGCATCCTTGCCGTGATAAAGCTGGGCATAACCTCGAGCGCGGACATAGCTGCTTTTCTGAACTGCTCGCTCAATACGGTTTACACCTACAGAGGGAAAATCCGCAGCATATCCGTCGTGGACAAGAACAGAATCGAGGAAATAATAGCTAGAATCAATTCATAATTTACGGTACTCCATATCAGCTGGAATCTGTCGTGAAACCCTGCTGCAGCCGCTTCCATGCGGTAATATAAGGACCGATATTAATTCATATCGATTCATATTTTTCGTGCGGGTCCGAATAGGGATGCTATAGTTGCATATATTTGCAACTGTATGAAAGGCACAATTATATTCCCGACGGTTCTCGCGGCGCTGCTGTTATCCGGCTCCTGCGTGAAAGAGAAGCCTGTCACGGACGGAGGCGATATCGGTATCAGCACGGGCACGACTGTATACGGACGCGTGTATTCGGATGACGGCCCGTTGAAACGGGCTGTGGTCTCCGATGGCGCGGTATGCGTGCAGACCGATGAGAACGGCGTCTATCAGCTGAAATCCGCAAAGAAAAACGCCATAGTGTTCGTCTGCGTTCCTGCATATTATACTCCGGAACGCGATGCCGGCTCCTGCCGGCCGAAGTTCTGGCACACGCTTTCATCGGCTCCGGATGTCCCGGAGCGCCATGATTTTCATCTTGTAGCCGATCCGGATCAGGACAGGCATACGCGCATAGTGCTGGGCGACATACATGTATACAATGACGCATCATCGTCATATTTCGCAAAGACAGTATGCTCCAGGCTTCACAATGATATAAAGGCAGGGGTTTACAGAATCCCTTACGGGCTCACGCTCGGAGACATGACCTGGGACTGGCACTGGTATTCTTCAGGATACCGTATCTCGCAGTATCTGTCACAGATGGACAAGACGGATTTCCCGGTCTACAGCACGGTCGGCAACCATGACCACGACATGAAATACAATGGACGGTGGTGGAACTCGGCGGAAGAGCTGGAGCAGACAGGGGAGGACTGGGCGGTTATGGTTCCTTACCGCGAGAAACAGGGCCCTACCTGCTATTCGGTGAACATAGGCAAGATACACTATATCTCAATGGACAACGCCCTGACGACCGATGACGGTACCGGAATGAAAGACGGCAGGGGCTGCGTCCTGGGATTCACGGATGCCGATCTCGAATGGCTGCGCCAGGACCTTAAATACGTGAAGCCCTCCAGACCTGTAATACTTTCCCTGCACATGCCTCTGAGCTCGGCCAACGGTTCCCTGCGCAAGGCATACGGAAATCTGGAGTACTACAAGGGCCGGACGGCCGATGACATGTTCGCGCCGTTCAAGGACCGCAATCTGATGCTGGTGCTATCCGCGCACACCCATACCCTTTACACCAACGACAATGTCCTGCCCGGCGGCGTGCGCTTCAGGGAGATAACAGGCGGTGCGGTATGCGGCAATTTCTGGTGCAGCGAGGCCACGCGCAAGGCCGGCATCACGATATGCAACGACGGCACTCCGGCAGGTTACAGGGTCCTGCGCCTGGATAACGAGACAATCGTGGAAAGTTCCTATATGGCCATAGAGAAAAAAGGATTCTATCCTTTCCGTTCGTATGACCGCAATATGATAGATATCAAGTCCGAAGCATGGGCCGCCGAGGCCGCCGCTGCCGGAATGCGCGGGAAAAGCCAGGACAATTACGTGTATATAAACGTTTTCGACTGGACAGACGGGTGGAAGATTGAAGTCAGCGAGAACGGCAAGGCCCTCGGCGTGCAGAGCGTAGGCGCGACCTATGATCCTCTGGCCCTTGAAATGGCGGACAAAGGCATACTGGGCAGCCTGTCGAAGACCGGGCATCCGATATTCCGGGTAAAGGCCTCATCCGCGGACGCCACTCTGGTAATCAGGGTTACTGACCCTTACGGCAACACCGCCACGGAGACAATGACACGCCCGAAGGAATTTTCCTGGACTTCGTATGCAAAGGAAGACTATTCACTATAAACAAAAACAATATGTTCAAATCTGCTTCAAGACTTTGCCTAAGCGCGATATTCCTCGGGCTGCTCCTGTATCAGGGAACGGCCTCGGCACAGGGTGTCATTAAGGTAAGCGGCAAGGTATCGGATGAAAAAGGAGAAGGCCTGATCGGTGCCGGCGTTGTCGTCAAGGGCGGCACTGCCGGCGTCGTGACGGATCTTGACGGCAATTATGCCATCGACGCAGGCAAGGATGCTGTCCTGATATTCTCGTATATCGGTTATGCCGGCCAGGAGATAAAGGTCGGGGGAAGACAGAAAATAGACGTGACCCTGGTCCCGGACATGTCCATGGTTCTGAATGATGTGGTCGTCATAGGCTACGGCACGGCAAAAAAGCAGGATCTCACGGGCTCGGTGGCAACAGTCAACATGTCCGAAATCGCCGATATGCCGGTCACAAGCATAGACCAGGCCCTGCAGGGACATGTCGCCGGCATGGATGTGATGTCTGCCTCAGGCGACCCGTCCGCTTCCACAAGCATCCGCATCCGCGGCACGCGTTCGATCGAGGCTTCGAACGAGCCTCTTATCGTCGTCGACGGTGTAATGGACGCGGTAAGCGACATCGGGGATATCAATCCGGACGACATAGGGTCGATATCAGTGCTGAAGGACGCCTCCTCGACTGCGATATACGGCAGCCGCGGCGCGAACGGCGTCATTATGATCACTACCCGCAAGGGTGTCACCGACAGGCCTGTGGTCCGTGCAAGGGCAACTTTCGGCGTGTCATGGATAGCAAAGAAACTCGACGTGATGAACGCCGAAGAGTTCCTTCGCTACCGCAACGACTGGTATTATTTCCAGAACGGCCAGAAAGCGGAGTATTCCGCCAAGCGCGATATCGACAAATATCCGAACGACACCGACTGGATAGGGGCTATTACCAGGGTTGCGCCATACCAGAACTACCAGGTGACCGCCAGCGGCAGCGCAAAGGGAACCAATTATTATGCTTCCCTCGCTTTCCACGACAATGAGGGCATTATCATGGATTCCGGAGAAAAGCGCGTGACAGGACGTTTCAACTGCTCCAGGGATTTTTACAGATGGCTTGCCGTCGGCACGAAAATCTCGGCCACATACAGACGCCAGAACATGAACAAGGCGGCCATAGGCGGAAAGAATACCTCGAACGGTGCGATGTATCTCTCGCCTGTCATAGGGCTTCTGGACGACCATAACCCGATGACGGACGACGGCGCGCTTATCAATACCCCTTATGCTTCAATCAAGTACGAGGACTATTACAAGACGATGCTTAATGCCTCGGCATCCCTGGAGGCTACCGCGAAACCCCTGTCATGGCTGACGATAAAGAGCCTGAACACCGTCTATGCGGGCCACGGACATACATATCATTTCTGGCCCAACACGCTTCCTAAGCGCCGGCCGGCAGAGGGCGCCGACGCCTACAAATACGAATCCGAGGATATAAGGCTCTCATCGGAAAATATCGTTACCGCCAAAAAGCGGTTCGCAAGGAAACATGTCGTGGACGGAATGCTGGGCTTCTCCGCCAACCGGCAGATTTTCTCGTCCACCTCTGTCAAGGCCGACGGACTTATTCAGGACGAGCTGAAATGGAACAATCTCAACGGTATAGGCAGCAAGGAAAACTACAGCATAGGCTCTTCATATTACGGCATTGTCCGTGAGTCCGTTTTCGGCCGCTTCAATTACAGCTACGGCGGCAGATACTATGTCACGGCCACAATGCGTGCTGACGGCTCCTCGAATTTCGCGGAAAACCAGAAATGGGGATTATTCCCTTCCGCCGCCCTCAAATGGAACATAAAGAACGAACCGTGGCTCAAGAAGAGCTCCTGGCTGTCGGACCTGTCCCTCAGGGCCAGTGCCGGACGCAGCGGAAACGATGCCGTTTCCGCCTACCGCTCCCTGCAGGCATACGGATCCACGACCGACAGCTACATATTCAACGGTGCGCAGGGCGTGTCATACTATCCGTCCCGTCTGGAGAACCCGAACCTTACATGGGAAAAGACGGACCAGTACACCCTCGCGCTCGAGGCCTCTTTCCTAAAGAACCGCATAAGCGTCAATATAGAAGGCTATCTGTCTTTTACAAAGGATCTTCTGCTCTCGGTGCAGACAATAGCGTCCACCGGCTATACCTCGCGTCTTCAGAATCTCGGACGCACATCCAACAGAGGTATCGAGCTGTCCGTGCAGACGAGAAATATCGAAACGAAGAATTTCGGCTGGACCACGAACTTCACGATCTCGCGCAACAGGCAGATTGTCGAGGAACTCGGCTCCGAAGAATACATATCCAAGATCAGCGCGCCGGTTTCAGGCCTGATGATGTACGGCTACAAGGCGGGCTATCCGCTTAATGCGATATGGGGCCTTGAAAACGGAGGCTGTTTCCACAATCAGGCGGAAATAGACGCGAACAACGACCCGGAATCGCCTGACTACCACAAATACGTATGTTACGGCTCTGTCTCGAAAGTGGGTTTCCAGAGGGCCATAGACCAGAACAGGGACGGTTCCGTCGGCATGGACGATGTGGTGTATCTGGGGCAGGCCGATCCTGATTTCTACGGCGGCCTGCAGAACACCTTCAGCATAGGAAAGCTAAGGATAGGTATCTTTTTCGTCTATTCCGTGGGCGGATGCCTGTATAACTATTCCGAACTGTACATGGGAGGCTCGAGCGCGACCAACCAGTACCGTTACATGCTCGGTTCATGGCATCCTATACGCAATCCTGAATCCGACACTCCGAGGGCAGGCGCCACGAAAGTCATGCTCCCTACCTCGAACTATGTGCACGATGCATCTTATCTGAGGCTTAAGGACCTCAGCGTGTCGTACACCTTCGATCTGGGCGGCAAGGCCGCCAAGTCCGGACGCGGCACGCAGCTTACCATCGGCGTTTCCGGCACGAACCTCTGGCTGTTGTCCCGATACAACGGCTTCGATCCGGACGTATCGTCAAGCAGCGATGATTCGGCCCTGAGGCGCGTGGACATGAACTCATATCCGAGCTCGAAAAGAGCCGTGATGAACATTTCCCTCAAATTCTAACCAAGACGCGACATGAAAACAAGACTGATTATAACCGCAGGCGCGGCAGCCCTTCTTCTCTGTGCGCATTCATGCTCCCTGAAAGAGGAAAGGCGCTCTTTTGCAAACAGGGAGAGCAGCTACAACACCATATTCCAGATGAGAAGCGTCGTCAATTCCTGCTACATGCCTTTGAAATCCATGTTCATAAGTTCGTTCGGAATGGGCATGGAGGCCGCCACGGACCTGTGGTATGACAATACTTCGATAGCCGACGCCGTATGCGACCTGTCTCCGACAAAGCCTGGCGCCGGTTCGACCGTTTGGACACAGTGCTACAGAGGCATAATGTACTGCAACGAGGCAATCGAATGCATGCGGAGAAACACCACCGTCCCGGCGGAAGACAAAAGTCCGTATATCGGCGAGTGCATTACCCTGAGGGCCTTGTATTACTATTACCTCACATGTACTTTCAACGGCGTGCCGTTCTATACATATATGGTAGAGGATATGGACACCCTGGAGAAGATACGGCGGCTGCCGCGCACGGACGCGGACACGATACGCGAGACTCTGTACACGGACCTGCGGGACAATGCCCTGCCTTGCTTCACCAAGGCCAACGGCTACTTTGCCCGCACCTCTGAAATAGACGGCAACCGCGCCGGCGCGCCGCTCGCCCTGCATCTTATGGCGAAATTCATGATGTGGAACAAGGACTGGGACAGGGCTATAGACGCTCTCGGACAGCTTGAAGGCATATACGGCACCCTAAACGAAGCCGATTACCCCCTCGATGATACGTGGTGGAGCAAAAAGAACACCGCGGAAAGCATTTTCGAGATCCAGCACTCATGGTCCGCGGACGGCATACAGTATTATTCGTCATATTGCCGCGCCATGTATCCGCAGGTGTCGGACCAGACCCTGGACGGCATAAAGATGCCTTACTGGGGCACAGAGATGACGAACCACACTGTTTTCAGGTGCACCGCCCATTATGCGCACTGGCTTCCTGCGAAAGGAGTGCAGAAAGTCGATGACGGCAAGAAGTCCCTTTTCGACCCGCTTCCTCTCACATACGGGGAATACCAGCCTGAATGGGGCCGCTACAGCGCCGTGCTCGACATGGATGCGATACGCACGGGCATAATACGTGGCAGGAAGATTGACAGGCGCAGCCTTCATGTGCTCGGCCTCGGCGACCTGTGGGGATACGGCGAATATGCCTCCGCGCCTTCCGCGGACGATATTACATTCCAGCAGGTGCGCAAGAACGGCCGCCCTTATGCCGGTCCGAAATTCTGGGTTCCCGGACTTGTGGGCAACAATGACGGCAACAACTACAAGATATTCCGCTATGCGGATGCCGTGCTGATGATGGCCGAGTGCTGGTGCATGAAAGACGAACTGGCCAAGGCCGCGGCCTGCATCGCCTGTATACGTGAAAGGGCCGGGGCCGGCCCGCTTTCCGCAGACAGCGCCGAAGAGATGATGTCTGTCATCCGGGACGAGAGGGCGCGCGAGCTCGGCGGAGAAATGCACCGCCGCTATGACCTTGTAAGATGGGGAATATGGTATGACATGGTAATAAAATACAACACCGGCGACATAAGGAATTTCGTGAAGCCGTGCCATGAATATTATCCTATTCCGGACAAGCAGTGCGCCCTGTCCGGATATATTCTCGACAATCCGGAATATAAGGATGTCGCGGATTCCGGAGACGTTTCCGGCGGATATGAAGACTGAAAATGAATAAAACCGACATAAGAATGAAAAAGCTACAGTATTACGCAGCCGTCCTCGTGACCCTGTGCTGCACGGCCTCATGCTCGGAAAGATATGCGGAGACATGGGACAGCCTCTACTATACAGACCAATACGGCGAACGGGTATGCCGCATGTACGAGACCTACACCCTCAACAACGATTCCGACGGTTCCAACACCGACTTTCCTTTTTCCCAGCCTATCGCCGTATATTATTCCGGCAGCTGGACGGCGGAGATCGTGACGGAATGCGGCTGGGGATATGTCGACAGAGCCGGAGGGAAAGGGGTTCATTACATCCATTTCACCTACCTTCAGAACAGTACGGGCGAGGAGCGTTACGCCATACTCAGGATAAAGTGCGACAACGGGGAATCCGTAGATATAACCCTTACACAGAAATCGATATGAAAATGAAAAGATCCATACCGGCCGCCCTTGCGGCTGCGGCTCTCCTGTCCGGCATACAGGGGTGCAAGGACCGCACGGAGTCTCTTGTGAAAGTCGTGATAACGCCCCCGTCGGTCGTCATCTCGGAAGATGAGGAGTTCTGTCTGAGCGCAACGGTGCTTCCCGAGGGCATGCAGCATGAAATAAGATGGTCCAGTCTCGACGGGAGCATAGCGAGCGTCGACGCGAAAGGCAGGGTCAGAGGCATATACGGCGGTACCACATACGTCAATGCGAGCGCCGGCGGATACAAGGGCGGCTGTCTTGTAAAGGTTCTGGCTCACGTCAGGGGAGTGGAGCTTGACTGCCGCGAGACCGAAATCGACGTGGATGGCGTGAAGCTGCTCACGGCTTCGGTGATACCGGCGAACGCCCTGAACGACACCGTATACTGGACGAGCACGGCCCCTGAAATAGCAAGCGTGGCCAACGGACTGGTAACGGGCTTAAAAAGCGGCGAAGCGGATATAATCGCAACAACAGCCGAAGGCGGCTTTACGGACCGGTGCCATGTGTGGGTCACCAATGCCGTCCGCGGCATCACGCTTGACAGGTCTTACGCGAAAATAAACGTTGGGCAGGATCTGACCCTCGTCGCTTCCGTCGTTCCGGAGGACGCCACACATAAGGATGTAAGGTGGGAAAGCTCCGACCCTGCCGTCGCCTCTGTCGACGCTTCGGGCAGGGTAAGCGGCAAAAAGAAAGGAAGCTGCACCGTAACAGCATATTCTTTCGCCGGCTCGTTCTCCGCAAGCTGCGTAATAGAGGTGTATGCGCCGGTGACCGGCGTTACGGTCAGCCCAAAGACTTACAGGATGTTTGCCGGGGACCGTTTTGTCCTTACGGCTCAGGTTCTGCCGCAGGATGCGGACAACCAGGCTGTGACATGGACAAGTTCCGACCCTTCCTGTGTCTCTGTCGATTCCCTTACGGGTACCGTAAAGGCGGAAAAGACAGGAACTGTCACGGTTACGGCCGTGACCGAAGAAAACGGCTTCTCGGATTCTTGCGAAATTACCGTTGTTCCGGGCACGGAGCCAGTCACGGGCATTGCCCTTGACAAAGAGGAGCTGCGTCTTCGCGCAGGCGGAAAATACGAACTGTACGCTACGGTGCTTCCGGCAAATGCCGCCGACAAAACTGTCATCTGGAGTTCTTCCGATACCGCTGTGGCTTCGGTTGAGGCCGGCGGCAAGGTGACGGCTAACGATGTCGGCACGGCAATCATAACGGCAAAGACCGCGGACGGCGGCTTTACAGCCGTATGCAAGGTTACCGTCGTCGCATTCGGCTCCGTTACCGGAGGGCTGGACGACTATGAATATATATGGAACTGACAAAAGGAGGCAAAGCGATATGAAAAAGATATTATCATCCGCAATTTTTGCAGCGGTCCTTCTCTGCGGCGCGTCATGCGCTAAAGACAGGGGAGGCATAATGGAAAATCCCGGCGACGCCGCTGTCACATTCAGGAGCGTCACTCCGCACATGGCGACAAAGACCGTTCTCGGGGACGAGGAGGGCACGCGCAGCATCATCTGGTCGGAAAATGACAGCGTGAGCATCCACTACGGTACGGCGGAAAACGCTTTCAGGACAACTAAGGTGGGCCAGGACGGCGAGATCAGCGTGAAAATCCCTGCCTCGGACGAGTTTTATGCAATATATCCGCATACGGCGGCCGGACGGATGACGGCGGAAGGCTTCCGCATCACCGTGCCCGCCGTGCAGGACGGCAGTTTCTCGAACGGCTGCATCATGGCGGCATATTCGGACAGCACGCGTCTTCTACGCTTTCAGACCGCCGTGTCGATGCTTGCCATAGATGTGGAAGATCCGGAAATTACAGAAATAACGATACGCGCGAATGACGGCGCCCCTGTCGCGGGCGAGGCTCTGCTGACATTCGACAGGGAGACCGGTGCGATCGGAACCGTAATGACGGGGGCTGTGACAATTGATGAGATAACTCTTGAAATCAACGGCGCAGGCCGCTATTATGCGGGAATTCTTCCACGGGCGGAACTTGCCCGCGGCATAGGGTTCAACATTTTCAAGAACGGCAGGTCATCCGGAGTCCTTTCCGTGACTCCGATAGCTTCAGAAACGACACAGATTGTAAATGTCGGCGCGCCGGAAAAGCATCTGCTGCCCGAGGGCGACATATTCATCAGGCAGAACGGCACCGGAAACGGCGAAAGCTGGACTTCCGCCGGCGGTCCCGAACTCCTGAAAAGACTGCTCAACACGGCCGGCGGCATGGACGGCGTGACTGTCGGCTGGAGACTCTCAGGAAAGAAAATCTACATTGCCGAGGGTACGTACGAGCTGAGCCGCGAGGGAGACCCCCTCACCGTATCAGGCACGAAAGACACCATCAGGATTGTCGGCGGCTTTCCCGACGGCTCTGCAGGCAAGGAAACGGACCGATATGCTCCTGATGCCTGCAAGACCGTATTCAAGGCGGCTTCCGGTTCGCGTATCATGAATATACGTGGAGAGAAACTTCTGTTAAAAGGAATAGTGTTCTCTGACGCCTCCGGCAGCCTGAACGGCGGCGCCATAGCCTGCGAAGACAAGAATGCCGAAGTGTTCATGCAGGACTGCACGGTCAGCGGCAACACCGTATCCGGCCACGGCGCCGGCCTGTACATTACCGGCGGCACATTCCGCCTTGACGGCTGCACCTTGTCAGGCAACACAGGCACAGGCACGCTGTCTTCCAGCAAGAAAGAATCCGAAGAGACTTTCAATGCAAGCCGCGGCGGCGCGATATACGCCGAAGGTCCGGATGCCATGCTGTATATAAACCGCTGCGCTTTCCGCGCCAACGTGGCATACGCGGCCCCTGACATCCAGCTGCGCAGAGGCGCTTCCGCTTTCGTGTACAGGACATATTTCCTGTCCTCCGCGGCGATGGCGCCTGACAATGTGGGCGAGGTATATCCGGGCCGCAGCGTCGATGCCGACGCCATGCCGTCAGGCACGCGCGGAAAACTCTGCATGTGCGACTGTACCATATCCAGGACAAGTTCCCTGTATTCAGGCAACGGCGGGCTTCCGCTCGTGGCGGCCTCCGATTACTTCTGCCTGCTGGTACAGAACACCCTTGTGGACGGCGCGGTGGCGCTTGTCCGCAACAATAACAACCGCCTGTCCGCAAAAGATCCGGATCTGGTATGGATTATTTCCAATCTCCTTGTCAATTCGTCGTTCAATGCGATCAATCTCGCCAAGACATCGGCGCAGCACGGCTTCTACAATATGCTCGACGCAGGCAAGAACAGCTACGCCGTCCTCGCAGAGACGGACACGCGCATCGCCGAGACCGAGTTCGCCTCACTGGACTTCGATTCCGCGGACGGCATATACCGCTGGAGCACGGACAAGCAGGTAAACAGGCCGTCGGAGAATACGGTATCGGATCTTGTGAAAGACAGTTGCGCCGGATTCCATGACTGGCTCGGCACACTGTGCGCGGCACCGTTCGGCACGGACCTGCTGGGGACGCGGCGCAATGCAGGGGCGACCATGCCAGGGTCATGGGATGCAGGAATGTAAAAAACATCATGATATGAAAACAGACAAACAGCCTTATTACAGTCCATGGGTATGTCTATATGCCGTGGAAGAGATCCGCACGCTGTGCGGCAGTTACACCAGCTCGATAATTGAAGAATACGAGTTAATTGATGAAGATGATTTTATATGGTAGCGTTATGAAAAGTCAGATCACACTTATAATTGCGCTTGCCGCGGCCATCGCTACGGCATGCACCAAAGAAACTCCGGCTCCGGACGGACAGGAACAGGACCGTGGCAATGAAGGAAAGGAAGTCGTATTCCATACTCTCCTGAGCAAGACGGCGATAGACGGGACACAGCCCGTATGGACCGACGGAGACAAGGTAAAGATCATGTGGATAAAAGAGGAGACCGACCCGGAAACGGGAAGCCCGGTACAGACCCTGAAGTCCGTAAAGGCGGAAGTCGATCCTCAGAGCGGCGACATAACCGCGAATGTCGGGCAGGCGGATTGCTATTATGCCATTTATCCGGACTGGGCCACCATGGAAATCGCTATGCCTGAAAATGACGGGCCTCTCAGATTTACCGTGACGGTGAAACCGACATCCGACGACGGATCATGGGGCAGGGCACATTACACCGTGGCCATGACTTCCGCCGATGACATGACTTTCGCATTCAGGAACATCACCAACGTGATAAAGTTCACGGTCAGCAGCCCCGGGGTCAGGTCCGTAAGGATCACTACCCCGGACAATGCTCCAGTGACCGGAAAAATCGGCTTCTCATTCGACGAGGGCGGCAATCTGACCGGACATTTCAGCGAGACCCTCTGGCCGCGCAACATCACCAACATATCCGGCCCGGGCACATATTATGCCCCTGTGGTCTACGACGCCACATGGGAAAACGGCTTCATCGTCTCGGAATACGCCGACCCTGACGACGCCAACCCAGTCTACAGGGCGATCAGCTCCAGGAAACTTGAATGGGGACATTCCAAAATTATCAACATAGGCACGGTAGAGAACAGGCCGAACGTCTACCGCGACTATTTCTTCAAGGCGGACGGCACAGGCGACGGTTCCGACTGGGAACATGCGGCCGGTACGGCGGAGCTGTGCGGACTTCTCGGCGCGGAGGATGCCGACCTTTACATTGACGGCAGGAACCTGTATCTCGCGGAGGGAACATACGACATGAGCAACGATAACGGCAGCACGGTGCTCTGTTTCAAGACGCCGGCATCGTTCAGGGTGCTGGGAGGCTATCCCGCATCCGCCTCGGGTACGGATGTCAGCGGACGTGACATCTCGGCTCACAGGACCCTGCTTCAGACAAGCGCGGACAGCGCAAATCCGCGTATCTTCCAGAACAGTAATTCATGCGAGATAGGCAGGATCGCTTTCGACGGACTGTGTTTCGGAGACATGAAGGTAACCAGGCCCGTACGCGGCTGGGTCCTGTACATTTCCGCAAACTGCAGGTTCCCTCTTGAAGATTCCGCCATAGATTTCGACAATTGCAGCTTCATGAACCTGTCTTCGGAAGAAGACAACGGCTATTACGGTTTTGTAGACGTGAACTGCGGCAAGGCCAACGTTAATTTCAACGGCTGCACCTTCAGCGGAAACACCAGCCTGCACTCCAGATACGGCGGAGCCGCGATAGTCGTCCAGGGATGCAGCACCGTAAACATCAGCGGCTGCAGTTTCACTGACAACAGGTCTAAATACAACGGCGGCGCGATCTCGCTCCTGCTGAACGATGCCGCGAAAAGCTCGAAGAGCACTGTAAATATAGAAGGATGCGGGTTTTCACGCAACGGCGTCACCGCACAGCTCGGCAGCGACACCGCAGGCTGCGGCGGAGCGATCGCCATTACCGCCACCGAAGATGCTGCGGAATATCATGACGTCAATATCAAGGACTGCATATTCTCTGAAAACGACGCGTATGCGTCGGGCGGAGCCGTAAGTTTCAGATACTCCGTCAATCTGAATGTTTCGGGATGCTCTTTCATTTCGAACAGCGCGCAAAGCTACTGCAACACATCGACCCGGTCCGCCAACATAGGCGGAGGCGCGATATCGAATGTCGCGGCCGTTACAAGCTCTTCCGCTACGGAATACAAGACCGAATTTGCCGGCAATGTCGTTCTTGACAGATGTACTTTCTCCGGAAATTACGCCTACGGCCGCGGAGGCGCCGTGCAGGCCAGCTATTCGGACTTCAGGGTGTCGGGCTGTACGTTCTCAGACAACAAGGTCACGGCCGGCAACGGAGGCGGGGCTGTATTCCTGCTCGGATGCAGCTTCTATGCGGATTCATGCCGTTTTCTTGACAATCATGCCGAGAAAGGCGGAGGCGGCGCCGTGGCTGCGAAGTCCGCCGACTGCAATGCATTCTTCAGCGGCTGTCTGTTTTCCGGAAACACTTCCGGCGTCAGTACACTGGGCCAGGCAATCGTTACAGGTTCAAGCGCGAGCGGGTTCAATCTTTACGCCTGCACGTTCTTTGGCAACGGCAGTGATGACAGCTGCTCGTTCCAGTCTTCCTCTGCCGCGAAAGTCCTCATGGCGAACTGCACGATGGCCGAGAACGGCACAAAGTCCTCCGGCGTCTTCGAGAACGTGACTTCCACATCCGCTTCGGCCTTTGTCAACAATATCGTGCTCGACAAAGGCGGAAAATCTTTCGGAAAGAGCGGCACGATAGTATCCGGAGGCACCAATGTCTATGACGCATTGAACGGAGTAAAGGTTTCCAGGACGTCAGGCGCAGGCAATGATGCCGCAGGTGCTACGCTCGAAGGCATTTTCGGCGACTCTCCGGCCCTTGATGCCGGCGGCAGGCTTGAATGGTCCGGAAACCTTTCCGGTCTTTCCGCTCCGTCAGCCGCAAGCGTCAAAGCCTTTATCAATACGAGAAACGGGGCATTCCACGACTGGCTGGATGAAAACGGATTCTGGCTTCCGGGCGAATCATGGCTTCCGGGAGCATGGCAGAAAAACTGAAACATTTTATCGATATGAAAAGAACATTATTTGTCATTTTTTGTGCGCTCTGCTGCACAGGAGCATTTGCATGGGATTCCAAAGGCCACGCTACCATAGCTGCCATAGCGAATGAAAACATCAGGCCCTCCACAAAGAAACAGATTGAGAAATATCTGGGCCACAGCATCATATATTACGCCTCATGGATGGACCAGTACAGGTACGAGCCAGAATACAGGTTCACTTCCTACTGCCACGTTTTCCCGGCCGATGCGGAATGCCGTTATGCTCCCGCCGAGGGCAAGCCTGATGCCGTTTCCCTGCTGGAACAGGCAATCGAAACTGTGAAGGACCGCAGGAACCGTCCGGACAGCGCGGTAATCGTGAACCTTAAATATATAATACACCTTGTAGGCGACATGCACTGTCCTACGCATGTAAAATATAAAGGTGTCAATTCCAAATTCAACGTGTATATTAACAAAAAGAGCAATTCCACCAAGATAGCCTACCACAGCGTCTGGGACGGGACCGTCATAAACCGCCGCACCGGGGCCCTGAGCCCGACCGAAGTCGCTTCCGAGCTGGACCGTCTGGACAAAAAGGAGATCAGGAGCATCCAGGAGGGAACTCCTCGGGAGTGGGCCGACGGATGTGCCGGCTTCTGCAGGCAGATATATGATATGGCGGAGGACGGCAGCGTGCTGGACAGGCATTGGCTCATCTCGGCATGGCCCATCGCGCGCCATCAGCTGACCTTTGCAGGCTACCGTCTCGCAAAGGTGCTCGACGAATGCTTCTCGAAATAGCCTCTGGCGAAAGAAAACGGGCCGGCACCTCAATGGCGCCGGCCCTTGCTTAGCTTGCCCGGATTTCCGGTTATTTGTGAACGATTGTTCCGATTTTTTCGCCGCCCAGAAGACGCGCAAGGTTGCCTTCCGTGTTCATGTCGAACACCACGATAGGCATGTCTCCCTGCTCGCACAGGGCGAAAGCCGTCGCGTCCATTACCTTGAGACGGTCGCCGAGGGCCTTGCCGAATGTCAGCTCGTCATATTTCACCGCATCCGGATCCTTCTCGGGGTCCGCGGTATATACGCCGTCCACGCGTGTTCCTTTCAGGAGGGCGTCGGCGCCGATTTCAAGAGCGCGCAGGGCCGCTCCGCTGTCGGTGGTAAAGAAAGGATTGCCGGTGCCTCCCGCGATAAGGGCGACGCCGCCTTCCTGCATTACGGCCACTGCCTTGTCCCTCATATAATAATTGGCCACAGGCTCCATAGGAGTCGCGGTGAATACCTCCGCCCTGACGCCATGCGAGCGTATCGACATGGCAAGGGCCAGGGAATTGATGACGGTGGCCAGCATACCCATCTTGTCGCCGTCCACACGGTCGAAACCGCTCTTTGTCCCGCTCATTCCGCGGAATATGTTGCCTCCTCCTATTACTATGCCGATCTGGTGGCCGGCCTTCACCGCCGCAGCGACTTCCGCCGCATACTGGCTGACCCGCTCTTCGCAAATTCCTGTGCCGGCAGGCCCTCCCAGGCTCTCGCCGCTCAATTTAAGCAAAACTCTATTGTACATTTTATTGATTTCTTTACCGTACAAAAGTATCGTTTTATTGTGAAATCTCCAAGTATTAATTATCTTTGCAATACGTACGCAAACGAAAAAACCAAAAATTATGGCAAACATATTCAAGACATCCATCGGCAAGAAGCTCATTATGAGTATCTCAGGCCTTTTCCTGATTGTATTCATGCTTCTTCACACAACTATCAACTGCTTCGCGGTTCTCGATCATTTCCGCGGCGCATGGGGCTCTGAAGACGGCTGGTTCCAGCTCGGCTGCGACTTCATGGCGCTTCCGATCGTGAATGTAATGGTTCCTGTCCTCGCGGCGGGCTTCATCATCCACATCGTCTACGCGCTCATCCTCTCTATCGGCAACTTCAAGGCCCGCGGCGGCATGAAACGCTATGCCGTGAACTCAAAGGCTAAGGCTGACTCGTTCGCAGCGCAGAACATGATCTGGCTCGGCTGCATCGTTCTCGGTTTCATCGCCCTCCACTTCTCGCACTTCTGGATTGACATGCAGTATCAGGAGTTCACAGGCGGCGAGGCGGAGAATCCTTACATGCTGCTCGAGCGCACATTCGGCGCATGGTGGATGGTTGTCCTCTATATCTGCTGGTTCATCGTGCTCTACATGCACATCGGCCACGGCTTCTGGAGCGCGCTCCAGACCATCGGCTGGAACAACATGATCTGGCTCAACCGCTGGAAATGGATCGGCCGTATCGTGGGCGCCCTCATCGTCCTCGGCCTTACCGCAGTCGCAATCGTATCTTTCATGCACGCAAACGGCATCACCTGCCCTTGCTGCTGCTAACGGAAACCGATAATAATATGAAGCCGGCCGCAGGCCGGCTTTTTTGAGTAGAATGATATACAATCTCATACTTCGTCTGAGGCATCTTTTCTATGACCGCGGCTGGAAAAAATCGTTTCCGGCCGAGCTCCCGTCGGTGTGCGTGGGAAACGTGGCTGCGGGAGGGACCGGCAAAACGCCGATGACGGAGCTTATAATCAGGACGCTGCAGGAGGGCGAGGTTGAGGCCGCCGACTCCGAGATCTATGGTTTCAGCGGCGTTCAGGAAGATTTCCGGCCCAGGAAAATAGCAGTGCTCAGCCGCGGATACAAGCGCAAGACGCGCGGTTTCCGGCAGGTGACGGAGGACGGTACGGCTGCGGAATACGGCGACGAGCCTCTGCAGATAAAGCGCAAGTTCCCGGATGTGACGGTTGTCGTGGACGAGGACCGCTGCGAGGGAATGCGTTTTCTGGCCCATCCGGAAGCCATGGCGGAGCTGAAATCCCGCAAGAAGGCGCGCATTGCGGATCCTGTGCTGCAGCGGCCGGAGACAGTCATTCTGGACGACGCTTTCCAATACCGCAGGCTTGTCCCTTCGGGCTCTATGGTCCTTACGACATACGACCGCCCGTATACGGACGACCGTCTGCTGCCGTGGGGCCGTCTGCGCGATCTCCGCTCGCGTGCTGAGGCGGCCGATATTATCGTCGTGACTAAATGTCCTCTGTATCTGGATGAGTCCGGAAAGTCGGAGTTTGCCGGAAAGCTGGGCCTGAAGGATTATGACCCCGTCTCATGCAGCGCCCTCACTTCGAAAGGCCGCCGCATCGGACTGCTGTTCGCCGCAATGGTTTATGACAGGATGCAGCCGGTTTTCCCTGAGGGCGACCCGCATTACATACACGCGAAGATGGCACTTGCCGTATCGGGAATCGCCGACAGCGCCGCGTTCCTCGGCCATGTCGGGGACCTGTACAAGCTGATGGCGTATAAGGAGTTTCCGGACCATCACAATTACAGCCGCTCCGACATAAGGTCTCTCGAGACCTTCGCCCGCAGCAATCCGCTGGCCGTCATCGTCACCACCGAGAAGGATGCCCAGCGCCTTAAAGACAGCGATGTCCCGCAGGAGCTTCGCCGCCGTCTTTTCTATATTCCGGTCCGTACTTTGATGCTTGCTTCCGCTGAGCAGCGCACCCTAAAGGAATTTTTATTACATTTGTAAAACAAACAATAATTCGCAATATGGTAGAAACAGCTAACCAAATCCTTGCCAAGGCAAAGGAACAGATGGAATCGGCAGTCGCATTCCTCGAAGAGAGTTTGAAATCTTACCGTGCAGGCAAGGCAAACCCTATGATTTTCAATAATGTGATGGTGGACTATTACGGCAGCCGCTGTCCTGTGCCTCAGGTAGCTTCGGTTACCGCTCCCGACGCCAGGACAATCATGATCCAGCCATGGGAGAAGAAGATGATCGCCGTTATCGAGAAGGCCATCATGGACGCAAACGTGGGCATGACTCCGCAGAATAACGGAGAGTGCATCCGCTGCACCGTGCCTGCCCTTACCGAGGACCGCCGCAAGGAGCTTATCAAAAAGGCGAAAGGCGAGGGCGAGAATGCCAAGACCGTTGTCCGCAACGCCCGCCGCGATGCTATGGTGGCTCTGAAAAAACTTATCAAGGACGGCCTGGCAGAGGATATGGAGAAGGATTTCGAGGACAAGGTCCAGAAATCGACCGATTCTTACGTGAAGACAGTCGACGATACTGTCGCAGCCAAAGAAAAAGAAATCCTCACGGTCTGATCCGGTGAAAAGAGCGGCGATTCAGGGATATCAGGATATGAGGCTTGATATTGCATCGCTTGATGAATGGGGCTTCTTCACTTTGCCCCGCCCCTGCGTGATAGCCGGGCCGTGCAGCGCCGAATCTTTGGAACAGGTGCTGGAGACGGCCCGCGGCCTGCACGCTTCCGGCATCAACGTGTTCCGTGCCGGCGTATGGAAGCCGCGCACGCATCCCGGAGGCTTCGAGGGGCACGGAGCTCCGGCGCTGAGGTGGCTTCAGGAAGTGAAAAGACGGTACGGCATGAAGGTCTCATGCGAGGTGGCTTCCGCACAGCACGTGTCGGAATGCCTGAAGCATGGCATCGACATGGTCTGGATAGGCGCCCGCACTACCGCCAATCCCTTTCTCGTGCAGGAAATCGCCGAGGCCCTGTCCGGAACGGATATTCCCGTGCTTGTGAAGAATCCTGTCAATCCTGATCTTGAGCTGTGGATAGGCGCCATCGAGCGTCTCAGCCGCTGCGGCGTACGCAGGATAGGGGCCGTCCATCGCGGAGTATCATCCGCCAGCAGGCTCAGATACCGCAATGAACCGGCCTGGGACATGGCCGTCGGGCTCCGCAGGCGTATTCCCGGCCTGCCGCTGTTCGTGGACCCTTCGCATATGGGCGGAGACGCCGCTTATGTCAGGGAGCTGTCGCAGCGGGCCATGGACCTCGGCTTCGAGGGCCTGATGATAGAGAGCCACAGCTGCCCTTGCAGTGCGCTCAGCGATGCCGCACAGCAGATATCTCCGCGGCAGCTGCATGAGATGCTTGCAGGGGAAGACCGTCTGATAGTGCGCGACAGCGATACGGACAATACCGAATACCGCGAGAACATGACTCAGCTGCGCGCGGAGATAGACGTCATAGATGACGGGATCATATCCCTGCTGGCCCGCCGCATGGAAATATCCGCCCGGATCGGCGGATTCAAGAAAGAAAACAATATATCGATCCTCCAGACAGCCCGCTGGGAGTCCGTGCTCGGACGTATGGCCCGTAAAGGAAGCGAGGCCGGACTGGACGAGGATTTCGTGCGCGCGCTGTTCAATATCATCCATGATGCTTCGGTGGCGGTGCAGAATAATGTTTTAGAGCAGAAACAGTGAAAATCGGCGATAAGATAGATTTGGGAGACAAGCCGCTGCTGCTTGCCCCTATGGAGGACGTTACCGACGCCTCCTTCCGCTGGGTGTGCAAGAAATACGGCGCGGACATGATGTACACGGAGTTCGTGCCCTCCGACGGCCTGATACGCGATGCCGCCAAGGCGATAGCCAAGATGCATACCTATGATTTCGAGGCCCCGGTGGGCATCCAGATTTACGGACATATCCCTGAGGCTATGGTCGAGGCCGCTAAAATGGTGGAGCAGGCTGCCGCAATCGCCGGCGGACACGGTGCGGACGTGATAGACATCAATTTCGGCTGTCCTGCGAAAAAGATCGCCGGCAGGGGAGCGGGAAGCGGCATGCTGCGGGAGCCGGACAAGCTGGTAAGCATAACGGAGGCGGTGGTGAAAGCCGTGAAACTGCCCGTTACCGTCAAGACCCGCCTCGGATATGACGAGGATTCCAAAATAATAGTGGAGCTGGCCGAGCGCCTGCAGGATGCCGGCATACAGGCCCTCACCGTTCACGGGCGCACGCGCGCGCAAATGTATAAAGGTTCGGCGGACTGGACCCTGATAGGCAGGATAAAGGAAAATCCCCGCATGCGCATACCTGTAATAGGCAACGGAGACATCACTACGCCGCAGGGTGCCAAAGAGGCTTTCGACCGCTACGGTGTGGACGGAGTGATGATAGGACGCGCGACATACGGACATCCGTGGATATTCCGCGAGATAAAGCATTATATCACGACCGGCACTGTCCTGCCGCCTATGAGCGTGTCCGAGCGCGTATCCCTCGCGAAATCCCATCTTGCGAAAAGCATCGAGATCAAAGGGGAGAAAATCGGCGTCTTTGAAATGCGCCGTCACCTTGCGAATTATTTCAAGGGCATACCTGATTTCAAGCCTTACAGGCTGAGGCTCGTCACGGAGACGGATCCTGCGCTTATCGTCTCATGCCTTGATGAGATAGCCTGCAGATTCGGAGATTCGGCGCCGGAGATCACATCTGTCTACGAACTGTAGGATTTCCTCTGTCCAGGGATTCCTGACACTAATATTGTCAAATTTACAATAATATGTCCTGTTTTATTTGTATTTCAGGAATATTGGCGTAAATTTGCAAAATTCCCCTCCCATCGTACGGGCAACCGGCGTGGGGGGGGGTAGTAGGATATAAACCCAATTGCAAATACATTGATGAAGCGGTTTGTTTTACTTATGGCAATCCTTGTTGCCGGTGTGTCTTTGCGCTGCCACGGACAGAACGTGGCCGTGAAGACGAACCTGCTCGCCGACGGTTTTCTCAGCCCGAACCTCGGCATCGAGGCCGGCCTTGCGCCGCGATGGACTCTCGATGTGGAGGGCCAGCTGAACCTGTGGACCCTTAAGGGCAACCGCCGCTGGAAGCACTGGGCCGTGCAGCCTGAGGCGCGCTACTGGTTCTGCGACCGTTTTTCGGGACATTTTATCGGCGCTCACGTGCACGGAGGCAAATATAATATGGGAGGCTTCGACGGGAAAGTGCATTTTCTCGGGACTGATGCCCGCAAATTGAAAGACACGCGCTATCAGGGCTGGTTCGCGGGTTTAGGCGTTTCCTACGGCTACGCATGGATTCTCGGGCGGCACTGGAATCTGGAGGCCGAGCTGGGCGTGGGCTATTCCTATACGAGGTATGACCGCTTGCGCTGCGCCACCTGCGGAAGCCGTCTCGAAGAAAACAGGCCTCACCATTACATAGGTCCTACGAGGCTGGCGGTAAATCTTGTCTATCTGTTCTAAACGAAATACACAAATAATATCAACAATATTCAAAACACAGTTATTATGAAAAAAATCTATTTTATGCTGTTGTCAGCATTGCTTCTCGTCCTTGCGGGATGCAACAAGGAGAATAACTCCGGCAACAACGGAACTGTAGGCGAATCCGATGATTACGTCTACATGGACATCTCCATGCAGTTGCCTGTGAGCGGCGGCACAAAGAGCTCTACCGACTGGGGCGACGAGAATGATGCCAATAGCGAGAACAATCCCGGCAATTCCAATTCGAATGCGGACACCGACACCGAGAAGGGATGGGATTACGAGAACACGGTGAAGACTGCGCTGCTCGTGATCGCAAGCGCTGACGACGAGTATCTCACACATGCAGAGGTTACCGGTATCCTCAAAGGTACAGGCGACGGCAAGTACAACATCAAGGCGAAATTCAAAAGAGAGGACATCGACAAGACCTATGCCGAGGGCGGTCCTCTGGCAGGAGGTTCAAAGAGGGTGAAGATCTACGCTTATGTGAACTACACCAACAATCTGTACAACCTGTTCAGCAATATCGACAACAACGGAGGACGCGAGAACAACGCATGGCTTAACTGGTCAGGCGAGATCGACGAGCTTCCTTCCAAGGCAGGACAGATCCCTATCATCGACAACACCATCTGGGCAAAGCATTCGTTCCTCATGACGAACTCTACCCAGTTCTTCGCGACATTCCCTGAGTCCGCTGATGCGTGGGATGCCCATGCGGACGAGAAAAATCCTTACAACGTGGCTGAGACAGACGGCTCCATCATGGTAGAGCGCGCGGCTGCCCGCCTCGATTTCAAGGATGCTTCCAAAGGCAACAACACTTACAACATCATCGGCGGCATCACTTCCACAACCCAGGACGAGCTCAACCTCATCAATGTCCAGCTGACACGTATGTCACTGGTGAACATGAGCAAGAACTTCTACTATCTGCGCCGCGTATCCGACGGTTACGGCGAGCCTGACAAGGTAGGCAAGTACGAGACTTCCAAGAACTGGGTCGTAGATACCGACTGGGCCGATAAATACAATGGCAAGATCACTGCCGAGAACGCAGACGAGTACTTCAATTTCGCGCTTTACGGAAAAGAGAAGCACGAGGATCACTATCCTTACAACAGGGGCAGCTGGTATACTGACAATATCAACGATATCCTCAGCAACGACAGCGACAACTGGAACGACAAGAGCTACCATATCTGGCGCTATGTTACAGAGAACACCCTTCCGTCTATCGACGGCCAGAAGACAGTGCAGTCTACAGGCGTGATTTTCAAAGGCCTCATCCTTCCTGGTGACGACATCACGGCGTCGCTCAACGAGAACAACCAGGAGACCCGCTATATCTCCGAGACTGTGGAGAAAGCACTCATCGCATCAAAGCATCACCTTGCTAAATCAGGCGACGGTCAGGACAACACATCGGCGGCGACTCCATGGAACGGCGAGAACGAGGATGACATCACCGAGGGTATGTCTTACGACTATCCTACCCTCTATGAGTTCGACGGCCTGCTTTACGCCGGCTTCGACGAGGTAGTGAAACGTGCGGCTCTCGACGGCCAGGGCGGTCTGCTCTATGCTGCTGCCCAGTACATCCTCAAACACTGGGTACTCGAAGGCAACACCTTCGTTCACAAGGAGGTTCCTGCTGCGGATGACGTTACACTGAACATCCTTGCATACAACGAGATCCGCAACGGCGCAGAGCATGTGGACAACGGTACCGAGGACTACACTGAGGGCTACACCATCGAGCTTGACGAGTCTGCGGAGTATTTCAAGGCATACGCTACATCGTTCAACGATCCTGAGGCAAGCAACTTCACTCTTTACGAGGCATCTTACGAGGATATCGAGACAGAGAAAGGCGAGGGCTGGGGCTACTACTGCTACTACTTCTACTGGAACCGCCACAACGACAACGGTCTGAGCGGCAAGATGGGCCAGATGGAGTTCGCTACAGTACGCAACAACGTCTACAAACTCTCTGTTTCCAAGATCAACCGTCTGGGCCATCCGCGCAATCCTGACAACGATCCTGATCCATACGATCCGGAGGATCCTGATGAGGAGTCACGCGTATATCTGACCGTAAGCATCGAGGTACTGCCTTGGGTTGTACGCGAGAACAATATCGAATTCTAATTGTTACGGTAAAACGCCACAATAATGAAAATAAGAAGCATAATATCAGGCATCATGCCGGGGGCGGGAGTCTTTCTCCCTCTCCTGGGCATGGTGTTGCTTCTTTCGGTAATCGCAACGTCGTGCGAGAGCGTATATGACGACCAGAGCGAATGTCCGCGTGGCGTGTCCCTGCGCTTCGTCTATGAATATCATATGGAGCGCGGAGCCAATGCGTTTCCGGCAAACGTTGACTGCATAACGGTGTATGTCTTCAATCCTGACGGCGACTGCCTCGCGAAGTTCTCGGAGACGTCGGATGCGCTGCGGAATGAAAATTACCGCATGCTGCTGCCTCTCGAAGCGGGCAGCTACGACCTTCTGGTGTACGGCGGTCTCGCATGCGGCGAAAGCCGTTTTGAAATCACTCCGGCCGAGGTCTCAAGGCTGGACGAGGTCGAGGTGAGACTCCCTTTGAACGGGCAGGGCGTGAGCGACGTGCAGCTGCACGACATCGAAAATCGTACCGGAGGCCTTTTCTACGGTGCGCTGAGCGTGACTTTGCTTGAGGATGACTATCAGGAAGAAACGGTTTACATGATGAAGGACACCAACGATATTCAGGTGATCCTGCAGGAACTGGATTCTCCTTACACGGTGAATTATGCCGATTACGAGTATAAGATCATCGACGACAATTTCGTGCTCGACAGCTCCAACAGCGTGGTGGAGACCGCCACGGCGGACTATGTGCCGTATTACGCGCCTTATGCCGCGGAAAACCGCGTGATGGGATATGTGGAATACGTGGGCCGCAACGGCGCGCTGCTCGAGGCGGACGCCGGCAAGCCTGTGCAGGTCGCGTGCGCCGGATTCTCGACATCGAGGCTTGTCGTGGAGCATCTGTCTTCCGCACGTCTTGTGATAACGGACAAGTACAGCGGCAAGGCAATCATCGACATACCTCTGATAAAGTATCTGACAGGAATACGCGGATTCGGCGACAGCTGGATAAAGAGCGACCAGGAGTTTCTGGACCGCCAGAGCCGCTGGACGATGATGTTCTTCCTGCAGAGCGGAGTATGGGTGAACATGAGGATATCGGTCAACTGGTGGACGGTGCGCTTCAACGAGGCCGAACTGGGATAGCACGTGACCGGAAAAATGCTGACAACAGTATAATAATTAATTGAAAGAAACAGGGATTCACAGATAATGAAGAGGACGGTTCTGCATATCGCGTCGGTTATATTTGCAGCGTGCGTTTGCGCGTCGTGCATCTATAACCATGTCCCTGTGGATCCCGTATCGCCGGATGACAAAGGCATGGTGGAGCTGTCATTCGACATGAAGATGCTCGGCTACGGCCTTTCCGGCGCCGGTACCGATGCCGAGCGCATAAGCACTCTGCGTGTCGTGATCGTCGATCTCGGCATCGACAATGACGGCCTCAGCGTGGCAAGGCCGACAGTGGAGCGGAATATCCTGCTCAAAGACGTATCCCTTTCGGGAGACGATGAGATCGGACTGCCCGCAGGAACAGCCAGGCTCCAGTTCCCGAAGATACATGCGGACCGCCGCAAGAAGATATACCTGCTCGTCAATGCCGAGCCTACGATGCAGTCCTATCTTGACATGCGGCTTGCCGACGGCACCAAGATAAATACGCTCAGCCTCAGCGACGACAACAGGCTGTTCCTGCCGGGCAGCAACGGAAAGGTGCCTGTCGAGGATGCTACATTCATATCTCCCGAAGGCAGCCGCCTCAAAAACGGCATTCCTGCGGATGAGGAACTGCTGGTGCCTATGACGGCAGTCCATACCATATCGATTCCTTCTGTCGAGGAAGTCATCGAGAAATACCCTACGATACATACGGACATAATATATCCGCTGCCGAGCGAGCTTTACGTGGTACGTGCGTCAAACAAGATTACTTTCGAGTTCACAAACAACACATGGTCTGCCGAAGACGATTTCGACGGCATAGACCTGCTGGTGCGTGAATGGAGCATATCGGAGGTAAACTCACATGCCTACCTGTTCGCTCATCCGGGCGCTAACGGCAATCTTTTCGCCGGCATTGCATCGGATTATTACTATCAGGTGAACGCGCCGTGGATGCAGTGGCTCAAGGACGAGGCCGAAAAGAGCCAGTCTTCGGACTACAGGCCTTATTACAGATGGCAGACCGAGTATTCGATGCCGTCAGTTTCAAAGGCTCATACATACTCATACCGTCCCGGAACATATTCCGGAGCGGCATCGGAGGGCACTCCTGCCGACAGCGACGGATATATGCTGCCGGCGCCTTCCGGCAGCGCCGGCACCACGCTCTCTACGGAAGACTGTCCCGTATATTTCGGAGAGTCGCATCCCGGCAATCCCCAGCGCTACGAACTTGCGTTCACCGTATGGCAGCGCACCAAAGAGCAGAAGGAAAAAGGAGAGTCATGGAACAATCCTTATACCTACCGCATTACGAGCTCGGCATCCGCGGATGCCGGCGATTTCTGCCTCATGTCGCTGTTCCGCAACACGCATGTGGTTGTAAACGTATCTTTCCGTTCCGGTCTGGGACGTCCTGATCTGGAGATCGACGTCCATCCTTACGGAAGTTATGAACTTGACCCCGGATTCGGACTGTGATCCGGACAAATTGTAAATGAATGGCATAAAAGATGAAACGGATATACAAAGCATTGACCCTTGTTCTCGCGCCTGCGTTCTGCATGATGCTCTTTTCCTGTGTCAAGGAACAGCTCAGGCAGGATCCGCCCGTGCCCGGAGAAGTCTGCGCCGTGAGCTTCGATCTGCACGGAATGCCGATGCAGCAGGCCCTGACGCGTACTTCAGGTGACGCGATAAGGGATATTGACAATCTGTATATCCTGTTTTATTCTAAAGGCAATGCGGGCGAATACAGGCTCGACTATGCCTTTACCTCCGACAACGCCTGCAAGAACAGCGTTTTCGACAAGGGCCTCGGCATCGTTTCCAAAGAGGACGAAGGACGTACGCCGGGCGCGGAGTTCAATCCGGGTGACGGAGAATGGGACGGAGCGGCGGAAAGCACTACTCAGAAAGTGACAACGTCCGAAGTGCAGGTAAAGCGCGGCAGCTATGAGGTGTATGTCGTCGCCAACGTGGATTATTTCTCCTCCTCCAACCTGAAAAAGAGCGAGATAGACACTCCGGAAAAACTGCGCGGATACTCTCTTTCATGGAACGGTACTGTAACGGACAATGATGCGATGTTCGGATTCTTCACCGAGAAGGACTTCCAGAACTACGACGTTATAAACGGTACCGCACCAAGCATACGTTTTACGGCGAATGAGAAGACCCTGCATGCATGGGTAAAGCGCGCGGCATCGAAAGTGACGGTGGCATTCGACGGCTCACGCCTGCGCAACGGTGTCCGCGTATATATAAAGAGCGTGACGATACATGATATACCTGCGAATTGCAAGCTGGGCGCGGACAACTCTCCCGGTCCTACCGACAAGTTCATGACAGGCGAAAAGATAGTCTATACGACGGCAGCCGGCGTGACGAACGCGACGCGTATCTCGGCTCACGAACCTTATTTCCCTAATTTCAAGGGTCTGGCGGATGATAAGGAGGCTGTGGACAAATGGAAAAAGGAAGTCCATTCCGAAACTGCGGATGCGCTGTACTTTTTCGAGAACCTCCAGGGAAAGAGCAGCGGAAAAGCGGACGAGAACGGCAGCTGGAAGCAGCAGACCGACAATGACGGGAACGGAATCCCTGACGACAGGGATCACGGCATATCGAAGGACACCAAGACACAGGGCACGTATATAGAGGTCGTGGCCTATTACCAGAATGACAACTTCGGCGCAAAGACCGAGGGCGATATAAGATACCGTTTCATGCTGGGCAAGAATACGACGGACGACTTCAATGCCGAGCGCAACAACCATTACAAACTGACGATGTGCTTCAAGAACAACGCCAACGACGTTGACTGGCATATCGACTATACCGACAAAGAGGATATATATATTCCCGACACCATCTATGTGTCGTATGAATACAATACTCCGTCCATGCTGCCTATACGTATCGTCGGCGACCAGTTCACAAGCCTGAACGTAAAGATAACCGAGAGCCACTGGTATGCCGATGCCGACGGCATAAACGACGGCACACACGGATTCAACAAGAATACCGCTACCGAACCTAACGGAATTCCCGTGGGATTCTTTTCGCTGAGCTATGACGAGAATCCGAGGGTAGGTACCACGTCAGACGCGGTGACGGCGGCTACGGTAACGGGTTATTGGAACAAACAGCCGGTTTATGCCTCCAACGGGGAGAGCAGCTCCACGAACAAGAATCAGGAGCGTCAGTATATCCGTGACGGCAAGAAAGTAAGGTGGTCGGATCTCGAAGCGTACGGGTATGACATAATCACGAGGAAGAACAGTGACGGGAAAACCGTCTTCGAGGCGAATATCCCTCTGTTTACAAGGCCTCTCATGATATACAAGTGGACATCATGGACAGGTGCCAATCCTTATTATTCGTCAAGCCGTTCCGGCAAAATCCAGCTGACCGGCACACTCAGCGGAAAACCTTATAACAAGACCATTAATGTGATACAGGTGCCGCGAATCGAGAATCCGAGCGGCATTTACCGCCGGCATGACAATACGGATTCGTTCGACGTGACCCTGATGCAGCGTTCAGGCGAGTTCTACTCATCGAGCATCAGCTATTCCCCCTATACGTCCAAAGGCTTGTGGAGGGCTGTCATATACCGTTCGACCTCCGGAAGCGGAAAGGATGTGGATGCATGGTTCAAGCTTACCTCAGGCTCTCAGAAAGCGGTTGCTGTCGATGAATACATACAGGGTGATCAGAATTCCCTTATACAGTTTGTTTTCACGCCTAACGGCGAGATCGGCCAGAATCAGGTGAGGTGCGGCATAATAAAGGTGGAATACAATGACTATACCTGTACGCACTATATATTCGTGCGCCAGGGATATGCCCCTATGCAGCTGGAGGCCGGGCATGTTTACTGGCACACATTCAATATGTATTCCGGCAGGGCGGAGACTTCGCATCCATGTGAGGCCGGTTCTCTGTTTCTTCGCGGGAACTGGGCACCTGCCATACTTGACACTAATCCTGATGACAAACTGGGTGCATATAAAAGCTCTTTGGATGCCATTACCGATGCGGACGGAACAACAACCGGCACTTTCTCTGTATCCGATTCCGGCAATTATACACGAAATGATTTTGCTACAGGCAACAGGTCCCTGAGCAAGAATAATAAGACTTACAATCCATGGACTTCAGGACGTGTGCCTACGGCCGCCGAATGGGGCACATTGAAGGCCAGCGGTTTGGATGCATTGATAGACAAAGGTTTCGGGGTCCTTTACGGCGACGGGGCCACCAAAACCCAGACGAACCACAATGATGTGAATAAGTGCAGGCATGCGGATGTAAATGCTAAAGGGGAATCAGCAAGAGGTATGCGCGGATGTTTCGTCTATAATACCGATGACGGCCGCAATATATTCTTCCCGATCGGTGCATCTGGATACGGACGCCGCAAGATAGCATCAAGCGGACAGTTGCAGTATGGCTTCGGTGATTCATATAACGATGCTCTCAGAATTACAAGTAATAGAAGGCCTTTGCTGTATAACCTTTACTCCAACGAGGGCGCGATATACTGGACGCAGTCCCAGGTTAATGTCAGCGGATATAGCAAGCCTACGAACTCGTGGGATATAAACTACAAGACCTATGACTTCGACTATATGGATGCGACCGAGAATGTTACCTCGGCATGCTATCTGCGCCTTGTGCAGACAAGCGCTCCACAATAGTTGTCAGCCTGTCTGTGGCAAATGATTATGATTTGATGAAGCGGATTGTATTATTTCTGATAAGTTTGGTTGCCGGCGCGTCGCTGTGCTGCCACGGGCAGAACGTGGCCGTGAAGACGAACCTGCTCGCCGACGGTTTTCTCAGCCCGAACCTCGGCATCGAGGCCGGCCTTGCGCCGCGATGGACCCTCGATGTGGAGGGCCAGCTGAACCTGTGGACCCTGAAGGGCAACCGCCGCTGGAAGCACTGGGCCGTGCAGCCTGAGGCGCGATACTGGTTCTGCGACCGTTTCTCGGGACATTTTATCGGCGCTCACGTGCATGGAGGCAAATATAATATGGGAGGCTTCGACGGGAAAGTGCATTTTCTCGGGACCGACGCCCGCAAATTGAAAGACACCCGCTATCAGGGCTGGTTCGCCGGTCTGGGCGTTTCCTACGGCTACGCGTGGATTCTCGGGCGGCACTGGAATCTGGAGACCGAGCTGGGCTTGGGTTATTCCTATACGAGGTATGACCGCTTGCGCTGCGCCACCTGCGGAAGCCGTCTCGAAGAGAACAGGCCTCACCATTACATAGGCCCTACGAGGCTGGCAGTCAATCTGGTTTATGTGTTTTAACGCACCGAATGTGAAAATATGTTGAAGATGAAAAAGATATATTGCATAATTATCGCCCTTCTGGGCATGGGCGCGGCAGCAAAGGCCCAGACCGATGTGCAGACCGTCGTGGATGACATCAGCGTCAGCGACCTGAAAATGGAGCGTAACGGAGCATATATGGAGGTGGACCTCAGGCTCTGGCTGGAGAAACTTTCAGTGCATTACAACAAGGCTGTCCTTCTGACTCCGACGCTCGTGAACGGAAGCGATTCGCTCGAACTTCCGTCCGTAGGCATTTACGGACGCCGCCGCTACTATTACTATCTGCGCAACGGCGAGAGCATGCTGACGGACAAGGACGAGACAAGCTACATGGCATCGGAGAAGCCCGGCGATATGGAATACCGCCGCCTGGTTTCGTGGGCGGACTGGATGAACGGTGCGGACCTGCTGCTGCGGCGCAGCGATTACGGATGCTGCAGCACCCTGCTTGATTCTCAGGAGGGAATGCTGGGCCATCATGTGGAGTCGTTCTTCCCGAAACTCGTATTCATGCGTCCTAAAGCCGACACCATGATTGTCGCTACGCTCAAAGGAAAGGCATTCATCGACTTCCCTGTGGACAAGACCGTCATATATCCGGATTACCGCCGCAATATGACAGAGCTGGGAAAAATCCGCTCGACCATAGATTCCGTAAGGAACGTAAGCGGCGTTACGATCGAACAGGTATGGCTGAAAGGCTACGCCTCTCCCGAGAGTCCTTACAGGCACAACAGGGATCTGGCCCGTGGACGTACCGAGGCGCTGAAGAATTATATACAGCAGTTCTACAGATTCGGGGAGGGAGTCATCGCTACCGCTTACGAGCCTGAGGACTGGGAGGGCCTGCGCCTTTATGTGGCTGAGAGCGATCTTGAGCACAGGCAGGAGATTCTCGACATCATAGACAGCGACATGGACCTTGATGACAAGGAATGGAAGATCAAGCGCACATATCCTAAAGAATACAGGTTCCTCCTGCAGGAATGCTATCCGGCGCTCCGCCATACCGACTACAGCATAACATACAAGGTGGAGACCCTGTACGATGCCAACGAGATCCTGCGCATAATGCATGAGACGCCGCAGAAGCTGACCCTTAACGATTTCTATATCGTGTCGCAGCTGTTCGAGCCGGACAGCGACGGCTTCGCCGAAGTGTTCGACATATCGGTACGTATGTTCCCGAATGACGAGACAGCCAACCTGAATGCCGCCAACGCCGCCATACGCCGCGACGATTTCATCAGTGCGGAACGCTATCTTGCCAAGTCAGGCGACAGTGCGGAGGCTATCTATGCACGCGGCGCCCTGGCCGTGCGCAAAAAGGATTACGACACCGCGCGCCGCTATCTCTATGAGGCCAAGGCCCTCGGGCTGGAGCAGGCTGCCATGACCCTCGACGAGCTCGACCAGGGCCGCCGCTGATCCTCCCGTAGGATTCATGCTGAAAATACAATAATCCAGAGGGTGACCAGAAAGTCGGAATAACTCTCTGAGAATTGAAAATTTAGTGGTAAGGGTGAGGCCGACCACATCGAAAAATGAGAAAAGGGGGTTTGACTAATACTTTTTAGTCGGCCCCTTATGATTTCCTGTCAGATACTTTTGAGTAAAATTTCATCAAAATTTGAGTAAATACAGCACCAATTTTGAGTAAATTCTTTCATAGATTTGAACATTTTTGTATTTTTGCAACGGGCAAATCAGAATGTTATGTACAAGAGAGCACAATTCAATGAACTTGCTGTAAGGCTGGCGGAACCGCGCAAGATGATCCAGGTTATATCCGGGCCGCGTCAGGTCGGAAAATCAACTATGGTAAAGCAGCTGTTACAGGAGACGACGGTTCCAAATATGTTCGTTTCCGCAGACGGCGTTGCAAAGGATAACACGGCGTGGATAGGCGAGGTCTGGGAGACTGCAAGGGCGCGCATGCGTTTAGGCGGACATATTGAGTATCTGCTCGCCATAGATGAGATACATAAGATAAACAACTGGAGCGAAGAGGTCAAAAAGCAATGGGATTCCGATACTTACCACGACATAAACCTGAAGGTGATTATTCTCGGTTCGTCGCGTCTGTTACTCAAGGACGGCCTTACCGAATCTCTGGCAGGCCGCTATGAACTGATACGGATGCCGCACTGGAGCTATCGTGAGATGCACGAGGCTTTCGGTGTGGATATAGAGCATTATATCTTCTTCGGCGGCTATCCGGGCGGAGCGCAGCTTGCAGGCAATGAAATCCGCTGGCGCAAATATATAAAGGACAGCATTATTGCACCTGCAATCGAGCGTGATATCCTGATGACGAAGACTGTGTACAAGCCGGAGCTTATGAAACAGCTTTTCAATTTGGGTTGCACTTATTCCGGAGAGGAAATATCGCTGACGAAATTGCTCGGACAATTGCAGGATGCGGGCAATGTCACGACGCTGGCGAACTATCTGACGACGCTTAACGAATCTCAGCTGCTGTGCGGCCTGCAAAAGTATGCCAACGACAATGCCCGCAAATACAATTCCGTACCCAAGCTATGTGTCTATAATACATCGCTTTTGAGCGCCTTGTCCGGAGTCGCTTTCGAGAAAGTGTATACCGCTCCGTCCGAATGGGGACGCTGGGTGGAGAGCGCCGTCGGGGCGCATATCCTTAATTATGCCGAAGAGCAGGACTATAAGGTCTATTACTGGCGTGACGGCAATAAAGAAGTGGATTTCGTGATAGAAAGCGGGCGCCGGTGTATCGCAATCGAGGTCAAGAGCGGCCGCCGTACGACAAACGCCGGACTGCCTGAGTTTGCCCGCCGTTTCAATCCGGAACATTCGTTTGTCATCGGATCCGGCGGCGTTCCGGCCGAAGAGTTCCTGCAATGGAACATCAGCGATCTGTTCTGATATAGCCGCCGCCTGTCCTTATATCTTGCTATACTCAAAAGAACACGAGTTCACCTTTAATATAGCCATAGTTGCTCGTTATATTTATTACAACCTCTTCTTTTGTTGCAAACTTATAGCAGTACTGGGTCTCTATGTATAATTGGGTATCGCATATCTGATATAGATCGGAGTCAATTCTGGTGATTTTCACCTTGTGCTTGCCTATCTTCATTGTTGTCGGCAGCAACAGCTTCTTGACATCCGTAACTCTGTCATAGGAGTCTATTGTCTTGGCTTTGTCATTTACCTCTGCCTCTTTGTAGACTTCAACAATATTATAGCTTTGAACAGAGGAGGAAGGAATGGAAAATGATGTTAAAGCAGATATCGGAATGATACTGGCAAGTAATATCAGAAACTTTTTCATGCTATGGGCTTATTTGTTATTATCGTTCCTCGCTTTATCGGTGCCGTCCCGTCACAACCGTAAGCCTTGAATGTTCGTTGTAAGACAAATCACGTATTTCGCGCAGCTTCGCAATCTCGTTTTCTCTGTTGTAGAATCTCATGGTTTTATCTCTTTTGTTACGGCTGTAAAATTTACAGCCGTAACAAAAGTATATGATAATTCCCGATTTTGCAAATCTACAGACCCAAAGTGACGAAAACAGGAAAGTCCCCCCCCCACCAAAAAAATCGGAATAGACCTTGAAACAGAGACAATCACCGGTAAGATTGATATAAACGATGAGTAAATTGAAAAGTTTTATCGCATTCTCTTGCCTATTTCAGTTTTTACCTTAATTTTGCATTATTACTTTATTAAAGTAAGTATGAAAAATGAAGGTAAGATACAAGGTTACCTCAATGATTCCTTTGGTTGGAATGTGAGGTTTGAGGATATGACGGCTGCGAAAAAGAGTCTGCCGTATATTTTGTCGGGTTCTGCGGAATTCCGACTTATGGTGTGTGAGGGATTCAATATTATCGTTGTGAAGCCACACAACGAAGACGATTTCAGGATGTCCAAAAACATTGTTACGAGTGTTGAGAAAAAGCTTCAGCTTCCTACAGTCCTGATACTTGACAGCATTGATTCGTACCAACGCCGTTCTCTCATAGAGAACCGTATTGGTTTCATCGTTCCCGACAGACAGATTTATCTCCCGGCTCTTGGTGCTTTATTAAATGAGCGAGGCATGGGAGTGAAAGCGAAAGAATCTGATATGCTATCCGCGGTTGCAGGTGCAATAATAATATGGCAGTTAAGCAAAGGCAGCTTAGACGGAAAAAGTGTCACTGAGGTCGCCGATAAAATTGGTTATTCAGTAAAGACCCTTTCATTAGCTGTAAATGAACTGGAGCGACAAGAACTTGTCTCGATCAAGCAAACCGGAAGAAAAAAAATGCTGGATTTCAGATTATCTCGCAGAGAACTTTGGGACAAAGCTTTTCCAATCATGAACAGTCCGATAGAAAAACGGATGTTCACCTCTGATGCCGCGCTTGCAGAAGAAATCGGAGTCAAGTCATCAGACACAGCACTCTCAGAAATGTCAATGCTCACTTCTCCAAATCAAAACAGGTATGCCATATATGCCAGGGACCGGAGACTTGAGGAACTGGGCCTGAATCCAAGTGAAGGTGACACGATAATCGAGATTTGGAAAACAGATCCAAAGAATACTGCCAATAATGGAATGGTTGATGTATTCTCACTCGCTCTGACCTATAAGGACGACGATGATCCTAGAGTTAAGAAGGAACTGGATAAGATAATCAACGAAAAATTATGAAAGGAATAGACAAGATCCGCCAATATTTAGGCCAATACAAAGGCAACTATGTGATTATTGGAGGCACAGCCTGCAATCTCAATCTTGAAAAGGAAAACCTAAGAGGGAGAGCCACAAAGGATATAGACATGATAATGGTATGCGAAGCCCTGACGCCGGAATATATCAGGAGTTTCTGGGATTTCATCAAAGCCGGAGGTTACTCGGCATGGCAGGTAAAGTCTGAGGAGGAAAGCCACAGATGCTTCTATCGTTTTGTTGATCCTAAGGACAAAGATTTTCCTGTGTATATTGAACTGTTCTCCCGAAAACCCGATATTCTGCAACTTCCGGAAAATGCCCATCTTGTTCATATCCCGGTATCGGAGTACCTTTCAAGCTTCTCGGCAATTCTTATGGATGAAGATTATTATGGCTACGCAATAAACCACGCCATTGAGCTTGATGGAGTACAGGCAATAGACCGGGATGCACTTATAGTACTAAAGATAAAAGCTTATCTGAACAATATAAAACGTCGTGAACAGGGTCAACGTGTGCAGGGCGATGACATCGACAAGCACAAGCGAGACGTTTATCGCATGGCGTTACTTCTTACGCCGGAAGACCATTTCTCTGCACCCGAAGTCATTAAGGAAGATATAAAAGATTTTCTGAAAGCTATAGAAAATGACCCTATCAACACAAAGGCAATTGCCAAACATATGGAAGTACCGGAGATGACCCAACCACAGTTCATCGACATCATTAGAGAGACCTACGGCTTATGAAGATCCAATACGCTTCCGACCTGCATCTTGAGTTCGGAGAAAATACGAAATGGTTAAAAGCAAACCCTTTGATTCCATCAGCAGACATACTTGTCCTTGGCGGCGACATCGGCTTTTTAGGCGATGCCAACTATAAGACGCATCCATTCTGGGATTGGGTGTCCAAGAATTACAAGCAAGTGATAGTAGTTCCGGGTAACCATGAGCTTTACAAACAATTCGATATAAATGAGCTTTACGAAGGCTGGACTCTGGAAATCCGTCCCAATGTCAGGGCTTACTATAACTCGGTGATCCATCTTGATGAAGAGACAGACCTGATAGCATCCACATTATGGGCTAAGATACCCCCGGCTGAAGAATATTTCACTGAACGTTGTGTCAGCGACTTCATCCGAATACGGAATGGGAAGTTCAGGTTATCGTCGCAACGTTTCAATGAGGAGCATTACCGATGTCGAAAGTTTATAGAAAAAGCCGTCAAGGAGAGCAAGGCAAAGAATATCATTGTGATGACACACCATGTCCCCTCATTCTCATTAATTGCTGACGAGTTCAAGGGCAGCTCCATAAATGGTGCATTTACAGTTGAATTAGGAAATTTCATAGCTGACAGTCCGATAAAATACTGGATTTATGGACACTCCCACAGGAACATCAATGCGCTAATAGGAAATACTCAATGCGTAAGCAACCAAATGGGATATGTATTCCAAAACGAGCATGATTCCTTCCGTCCTGACGCTATAATAACACTTTAACACGTACAAATCAGACATCAAAGACTACTCAACCGGGTAGTCTTTTTTCTTTGTGCATATTTTTTCGGAAAGTTAGAGGCATACATTTTTGCAATGACATCGAAGATGTATCCTAAATTATTGTGATACTGATATATAAATTAATATAGTCCGGCTTCAGCCGGCTCTGAATGATAAACCGATCAAGGCTGCCTTCCGGGCAGCCTTGATGAGTTTATGGCCGATGTGCGGCCTGATATGCTGGAGCGCGGTTCCATGCCCGGCTATCACATGTCTTCCAATGTATTGATTCCGTTTGAAATGGCGTCAAGAATAGAAAAATATGGGGTTAATAGACATATAATCCATGCAATAAATTGAAATGCATATATTTGCAAAGATTATCATTGTAATGTTCAAAAAATGCTTTTTCTGACGAGTCTGAAAGTTCACTCAGAACCGGATTCCAAGCCAGTCCATCAGGAATGCCGGCTTGTCGTTCATTATCAGTTCTTCAGGAAAGGAAGTTTCTTCCAGCAGCGGCAGCACATGTTCATAGCAGCCTATAGAGAAACTGATATGCGCGTCGCTGCCGAGAATCACAGGTACCCCGTGCTTCCTGCACAGTTCCAGTATCCGTATGTTATTGCTTCTTGCGGCGGTCTTGTTGCGCGCCGGATGCAGTGAATGCGAGTTGATTTCCAGCAAAGTATGCGACTTCGCCGATTCCAGCACCAATGGCTCGAAATCAAGGTCGGCAGTGCCGTCTCCCGGGTGGCTGATAATATGTATGGACGGATTGCGCATGACGTTCAGCACTCCTTCCGTATTTTCATCAGCCGTACCGCCCTTCCAGCAGATGGAATGGATGCCGGCAATCCGCAGGTCCATTCTGTCGAATTCGGTGCCGCCCGATATGTCGAGATTTCCCGAACAGTCGAGGATGTTGATTTCCGCACCGAGCAGCAGCCGCACGCCATACATAATGCGCGGGACGGCTATCATATTACGGAAATACAGCAAATTGCAGGTACCGGGCACAGCAGGTCCATGCTCCGTTATTCCGAGTATTTCTATTCCTTTTTCAGCGGCGGCCGCAGCCATTTCCTGCAAGGTACTGTATCCATGTCCCGAAGCCACCGTATGCGTATGTAAATCTGCAAGTACTTTCATATCCGTTTCCTGTCATTCAGCCATGCAAAGATACAAAAACCGCTTTATGCAGGAAAAGCCATGAATACATAATGCCCTTATGCCTTGCATTTTTCAAAATAATAGCGACTTTGTGCACGTATTATGGATGACTTCGCGCAGAACTACGTAAGATCCTTTATGGCAGACCTCATTGCCAAACGGGCCTGAAAATCCTCGGACACATTGTCGGGTCTGAACGTATAATCCTGTTCCGTGTGCCGTGGCTTGACGACGAGACTCTTATATTATATAAAACACCGGCTGTAAACCCAGCCAGTGATATTGTAAATCATGTTAGTTTAACCGGTCTAAAAGTGACAACAAATTTCAGGGAAAGTCATCTCCTGTTTTCTGCCGATTATATTTCCTATAAAACATCGTTTATTTCCCTGCAAATATATAAAATACATTGATTCCAGGGAAATAAAATGACTTTTTCAGTATTACAAAAAAATCAAGGCCACCGGGAAGGTGACCTTGATTGTCGGCCGGATGGCCGGAGATGTATCAAGCGTAGCGCTTACGCGTTCTTGATTGCAGCCTGCGCAGCAGCAAGACGTGCGATAGGCACACGGAACGGAGAGCATGACACATAGTTGAGGCCTGTCTTGTAGCAGAACTCCACTGATGCAGGATCGCCGCCGTGCTCGCCGCAGATGCCGCACTTGAGGTCAGGACGGGTCTGACGGCCCTCTGTCACGGCATAGTTGATGAGCTTGCCCACGGCTTTCTGGTCAAGGCTCTGGAACGGATCGCCGTCAAGAATCTTGTTGCCGAGGTAGTCGCCCATGAATGTTCCCACGTCGTCACGGCTGAAGCCGAATGTCATCTGTGTAAGGTCGTTTGTACCGAACGAGAAGAACTCCGCTGTCTTTGCCATGCGGTCTGCCGTGAGGGCAGCGCGCGGAATCTCGATCATTGTACCGAACTTGAAGAAGTTCACGCTGTCGCGCAGAGCGGCCTCTACCTCAGCCTTCACACGCATGCAGATGCCTTTCTGGAACTTGAGCTCGCGCTCTGAAACTGTCACAGGGATCATGATCTCAGGACGAGGATCCAGGCCCTCTTTCTGAAGCTCGATGGCTGCAGTGAAGATAGCGCGGTACTGGGTCTCGGCGATCATAGGGTAAGTGACATGGAGACGCACGCCGCGGTGACCCATCATAGGGTTGACCTCATGGAGGCTCTCGCCGCGTTTCTGGATCTCTTCCTCCGTGATGTTCAGCTCGTTAGCGAGCTCCTCACGTTTGAGGTGGCCCTGAGGCACGAACTCGTGGAGAGGCGGATCGAGAAGACGGAAAGTCACAGGCTTGCCGTTCATGACCTTCATGGTGCCCTTGACTGCTGCCTTGATGAACGGTTCGAGCTCGTCGAGAGCTGCCTGACGCTCCGCGTCTGTAGAAGACATGATCATCTTGCGGAGTTTTGCAAGAGGAGTCTCGCTGTTCTTGCCGTAGAACATGTGCTCGATACGGAACAGTCCGATGCCCTCTGCGCCGAATGCGGCAGCGCGTGCGGCATCCTCAGGAGTATCGGCGTTCGTGCGTACGCCCATTGTGCGGAACTTGTCCACGATCTCCATGAACTTGATGAACAGAGGATTCTCCGATGCGTCCATTGTGTCGATAGCCTGTGCGTAAACAAGGCCCTTCGCACCGTTGAGCGATACGGCGTCACCCTCTTTGACGGTCACGCCTGATTTGGTGAATGTAGCTGTCTTGGCCTCGAAGTCGATCTTCAGGGTGTCGCAGCCCACGATACAGCATTTGCCCCAGCCGCGTGCAACGAGTGCGGCGTGGGATGTCATGCCGCCGCGCTGTGTAAGGATGCCGGCAGCCGCGCGCATGCCCTCTACGTCCTCAGGTGAAGTCTCCTCACGGATGAGGATAGTCTTCTTGCCGGCGGCAGCAGCTGCCATGGCGGCCTCAGAAGTGAACACCACCGTACCTACGGCACCGCCCGGAGATGCAGGCAGACCGCTTGCGATAGCTGTGGCCTTCTTCTCTGAAGCAGGGTCGAGGATAGGGTGGAGGATCTCGTCGAGCTGCGCAGGTGAAACGCGCATTACGGCTGTCTTCTCGTCGATCATCTTCTCGTCAAGCATGTCCATCGCCATCTGGAGCGCCGCGATGCCGGTACGTTTGCCGATACGGCACTGGAGCATCCAGAGCTTGCCTTCCTGGATAGTGAACTCGATGTCCTGCATATCGTGGAAGTGCTCCTCAAGGTGTGAGCGGATGCCGTCAAGCTCAGCATAGACTGCAGGCATCGCCTCCTCAAGAGACTGGAGATTCTTGTTATGGTCGTTCTTTGTAGCGTTGTTGAGCGGGTTAGGAGTGCGTATGCCAGCCACAACGTCCTCGCCCTGGGCGTTGATAAGCCACTCGCCGTAGAACTTGTTGTCGCCGTTCGCAGGGTTGCGGCTGAATGCCACGCCTGTAGCGGATGTGTTGCCCATGTTGCCGAACACCATGGACTGTACGTTCACGGCTGTACCCCAGTCATCAGGAATGCCCTCGATCTTGCGGTATGCGATGGCGCGTTTGCCGTTCCATGACTTGAACACGCCGCCGATAGAGCCCCAGAGCTGCGCCTGCGCGTCATCAGGGAATTCAACGCCGAGAACCTCTTTGATGCGCACTTTGAATTTCTCTGCCAGATCCTTGAGCTCTTCTGCCGTGATATCAGTGTCGGATGCGTAGCCTTTAGCCTCTTTCAGCTCTTCCATCATGCGGTCCAGCTGCTGGCGGATACCCTGGCCGTCAGCCGGCTCGATGCCCTCGGCTTTCTCCATCACGACGTCAGAGTACATCATGATGAGACGGCGGTATGCGTCATATACGAAGCGCGGATTGTTGGTCTTCTTGATCATGCCCGGGATAGTCGCCGAGCAAAGGCCGATATTGAGGATTGTATCCATCATGCCCGGCATTGAACTGCGGGCGCCTGAACGGCATGATACGAGAAGCGGGTTCTCGGCATCGCCGAATTTCATTCCCATGATCTCCTCTGTAGCCTTGAGGGCCTCGGCAACCTCGCCGCGCAGAGCGTCGTTGTAGCCGCCGCCGAGCTCATAGTACTCGGTGCAGCACTCTGTGGTTATAGTGAAACCTGCAGGTACCGGGATACCCAGGGTACACATCTCGGCCAGGTTGGCGCCTTTGCCACCCAGCAGCTCTCTCATTTTACCATCGCCCTCGGCGTTTTTGCCGCCGAAACGATACACACGTTTTTTAGTTGACATATTGTTTGTTGTATTTTAGTAGATATTTTCTGTAAAAGGCTGCAAATATAGTTAATTATTCCGATAATTTCAATCTTCGCCTTCGGTGTAGCTGTCCAGCAGCATGCTCAGTATGTTCGACACATTATTCTTGTGAGTCTTAACCACTTTCAGCGAATGTTCCGAAGGTTCGGGATGGCCGACCGGGAAATAAGCGAGATCCATCAGCAGTAGCTGCGAATCCACATAGTCGTAATCCGCGTCGCCGAACTGTATGAGCACGCCCGGCTGTTCTGCGAAAAGCACTTTCACGGCGTCCTTTTCGCCCTTGGCCTGCATTATGCCTCCGATGTCCATCGTGAAGCCGTAATGTCCGCGGAATTTCTCGGCCGCCGTCATCAGGCCGCCGCGTCCTACAGGCACGCCGGCAGTGACCACGCCGTCTTCTACCAGCTCGCGCACCACTTCGTAGCAGTCGGCGAAATACTGCGGGTCGCCCCCGTCAGGCTCGGTGCCGCTGCCGTGTCCTATGATATGGCTCAGCGCCGATCCTCCGAGATGCAGCCTTGCGTCGTCGAACGGTATGTATACCAGCCAGTCGCTGCCCTGCGGCTGCATTTTCCCGCTGCATTTGCGCCGCCCGCTTATCTTTGTCCTCGGCACGATATCGAATATGCACTGCCACGGGTTGCTCTCCACGAAATAGCGGTCGAGCTTCACTCCGATCTCTGACAGATAGCGCCCTGCCGTCACCGTGCTGTCGTAGAATGCCGCCATATTGCCCGCAGGGGCGTTCACCCAGTCCCAGCGGCACATCAGCAGAAGGCTGTCCAGCGTGAAATGTCCGTCCTTGAAAAGGATTTCCAGAAGAAGGGAATTTATCGCGTTGCGAGTCCATGCCACGGGGTACGACAGGTCCACGCGCTTGCGGTTGTATGCCGCGGAAATGATGGCTGTAGCGTATTCGTCGATCTTCGTCTCGTCGTATTCATAGCTTGTCGGCACCTTGTCCATGTACTCGTCTATGATGTCCGCGTACTCCTTCTGCGGGATCTTCACGCTCCCGTTTCCGTCCAGGCAGTCATACAGGGCGTTGAAGGGCGTTTCGTCCATGTGGACGCCGTCAAGAATGTATGCTGAAAACAAAGGAGATGTCTTATCTTTCATCCGATACGCATAATTTGGTCAAAAATAGGTAATTTTGCGTTCAATTGAAAGAAAATGATGAAAAAAGAATATTCAGACGCCGCTTATGACGCATTTATCGGCAGCTTGTTCGTCCGCTTCCCCGCTTTTCAGAAGTGCGGGGACCTCGCGTACAAGCCCGGGCTGGAACGTTCGGAGGAGATTTGCCGCATCATGGGGAACCCTCAGGATGCGTACCGCTGCATCCATGTGGCCGGCACGAACGGCAAGGGCAGCACATGCAACATGCTCGCCGCACAGCTCGCCGCCCGCGGACTGAAAGTCGGACTTTACACCTCGCCGCACATAAGCGATTTCAGGGAAAGGATGAGGATCGTCACGTCTTCCGGCACCTCGATGGTCCCCCGGACCCGGATGTGGGATTATCTCTGTGAGTATGAGGAGGAATTCGACAGGCTGCAGCTCTCGTTCTTCGAGATCACGACTGCCGTCGCATTCAGGTTCTTCGCCGACTCCCGCGTTGATGCCGCTGTGATAGAGACGGGGCTCGGAGGACGTCTTGACGCCACGAATGTCATCACTCCGGTGCTGTCCGTGATCACCAATATCGGCTTCGACCACATGAAACAGCTGGGATATACCCTCGGGGAGATCGCCGCCGAGAAGGCCGGCATCATCAAGCCCGGAGTACCTGTCGTGATAGGCGAGGCCGTGCCTGAGACGGAGGCCGTTTTCCGCCGCGTGGCAGCCGGTGCCGGCAGCCGGATAT
Source organism: uncultured Muribaculaceae bacterium (assembly GCA_964385835.1). Classification (GTDB taxonomy): domain Bacteria; phylum Bacteroidota; class Bacteroidia; order Bacteroidales; family UBA932; genus Cryptobacteroides. The sequence continues at coordinate 52,532 of CAYLQE010000011.1, forward strand.
TCTTTGCGGAGGAGATGCCGCTTCCATGGCCGGATGCGGAGGACGTGATGGCCGGCTTGCTGAAAGACATGGACCTGAAAGGGAGCTATCAGGCGAAAAACGTGAAGACGGTGCTGGCGGCGATGGACGTGCTGGGCCTTGATGCCGACCTCGTGGCGCTGAAAGACACGGCGAAGATATGCGATTTCCACGCAAGGTGGGAGCAGGTCTGCGAGAATCCGCATACGATATGCGACATAGGCCACAACGCCCACGGGCTGAAATACAATTTCGCGATGCTTGACGCTCTTCTGGACAGCGGGGAGTACAGCGACATAGTGATGGTGTACGGAAGCGTTGCGGACAAGGATGTCGGCGCCGTGCTGAGAATGCTGCCGTCCCGCGCCTATGTCTTCTTTACGGCTGCGGACAGCCCGCGTTCCATGCCTGCCGCGGAGCTTTACGCTCGTTCAGGGCATGAGTACGGGCAGGTGTGCGGGAGTGTCGCCGATGCGGTGCGGGCCGCAGCAGGACGCTGCCGGAGTCTCGAAAAGCCCTTGCTTTACATAGGCGGCAGCACGTATGTGGTGGCAGAGGCCCTGGACGAAATTAAAGAATATAAATACAGATAAGGCAAAACTTTGCTATCTTTGGGAATTAAAAAGATATCAAATGGATTATTCAAAGATTAAAAAGGCTCACCCGTGGCACGGAATCGACCCGGGCGATCCGACATCAGATAAATTTGTGGTCTTCATAGAGATCGTCCCTACAGACCAGGTGAAATACGAGCTGGACAAGGAGAGCGGATACCTGTCTCTGGACCGTCCTCAGAAATTCTCGAACATCGTACCTGCGCTATACGGCTTCATTCCCAAATCCTACTGCGGCGACAAGATGGCTCACCTGTCGAATCTCGCGATAGCCCGCACCGACGTGAAGGGCGACGGCGATCCTCTTGATATATGCGTCCTTACGGAAAAGGAAGTGACCCACGGCGACATTATCGTCCATTGCCGCCCTATCGGAGGCATCCGCCTGCTGGATCACGACCAGGCCGACGACAAGATCATCGCCGTGCTCAAATCGGACGCCGTATATTCGCAGTACAACGACCTTGAAGAGCTGCCGCAGGACATCACCCGCCGCCTTGTGCACTATTTCACCACCTACAAGGATATTCCGGGCGATTCCAAGCAGCGCATCCGCTTCATGGGCCTGTACAATTCTGAGGAGGCCCGCCGCGTGATAAAGGCTTCCATGGAAGATTATCAGGATTACATCAAGCAGTAGGGATACTTATTTGATGCGGGTTTGATGCGGACTCCGAGTTTTCCGGCTCAAATATCTGTATAAAAGCAGGAAAAATTGGCGGAAAATGAAAAATTAGCTATATTTGCAATCCTTTCGGGGAGGCCCCCGTCAGGGCCGGAGGCGGAGGGTCCGCCGAAGGCTTTAATCCCAATAAAACCTTTTGCATCATGGCAGAATATCTGGCAGCCGAAAAGAAGCAAGAGATTTTTGCGAAGTACGGAAAGTCTAATACGGACACCGGCTCTGCAGAGAGTCAAGTTGCTTTATTTACCTACCGTATCGCTCACCTTACCGAGCACCTCAAATCAAACAAGAAGGACCACGGCACACGCCGCGCGCTTCTTAAGCTCGTAGGTAAACGTCGTTCGACTCTTGATTACCTCAAGAGCAAGGACATCGAGAGATACAGGGCAATTATCAAGGAGCTCGGTCTCCGCCGATAATCACGGTAAAACGAAAAAGGGGGATGGCCGCAAGGCCGGGTCCCCCTTTTTCCTTATAGGACACACTATTTTATATTAATAATAATTTTCTCCCATTGGGGGAGGCGGTTAAAAGCTGTATCAATGAACATTATCAACAAAAAAATCACTCTGACCGACGGCCGTGTGATCGAGATCGAAACCGGCAAACTCGCAAAACAGGCCGATGGCAGCGCGGTAGTCAAGATGGGCGGCACTATGCTGCTCGCTACAGTATGCGCTGCGAAAGAGGTGAAACCAGGCACTGATTTCATGCCTCTTACAGTAGATTACAAAGAAAAATTCTATTCTGCCGGCCGTTTTCCTGGCGGCTTCATGAAAAGGGAAGGAAAGTCTTCCGATTACGAGATCCTTATCTCCCGTCTGGTAGACCGTCCTATCCGCCCTCTATGGCCGGATGATTTCCACCTGGAGGTATTCGTAAACGTGACGCTTATCTCGGCGGAGAAAGACATCCAGCCTGATGCTCTCGCAGGTCTTGCCGCATCATGCGCGCTGTCTGTTACCGATCTTCCTTTCGGCGGCCCTATCTCTGAGGTCCGTGTCTGCCGTATCGGCGGCGAATTCGTCATCAACCCTACTTTCTCGCAGATGGAGCAGAGCGACCTCGAACTGATGGTTGCGGCTACCGAGGAGAACATCATGATGGTAGAAGGCGAGCTTAAGGAGGTATCCGAGCACGATATGCTCGAGGCGATCAAGTTCGCTCACGAAGAGATCAAGAAGCACTGCCGCGTTCAGAAAGAGCTCATGGCAGAGCTCGGAACCGACGTGAACAAGCGCGATTATCCTCATGATATCGAGGACGAGGCCCTCAAGGCTGCGGTTCACGATTTCTGTTACGGCAAGTGCTATGAGCACGCAAAGTCAGCGAAGCCTAAGCACGAGCGTGAGGAAGGCTTCAAGGCCATCAAGGAGGAGTTCCTGGCGACTCTCCCGCAGCCTGTGACCCTCGAGGAAAAAGAGGCTTACGCAGTGACCGAGGCCCTTGTAGGCCGCTATTACCATGCGGTTGAGAAAGAGGCCATGCGCAATATGATTCTTGACGAGAAGGTGCGTCTGGACGGCCGCCGCTGCGACCAGGTACGTCCTATCTGGTGCGAGGTGGATTACCTTCCATGCGCTCACGGCAGCGCGATCTTCACCCGTGGCGAGACACAGAGCCTCGCTACAGTGACTCTCGGCACCAAGATGGATATGAAGGAGACTGACGAGGTTCTGATCACAGAGGACCAGCAGTTCGTTCTCCACTACAACTTCCCTCCGTTCTCGACAGGCGAGGCAAGGCCGCAGCGCGGCGTAGGCCGCCGCGAGATCGGCCATGGCAACCTTGCGATGCGCGGTCTGAAGGCAGTCATGCCTTTCGCTCCTGAGAACCCTTACGCAGTGCGCGTGGTTTCCGATATCCTCGAGTCCAACGGATCTTCATCCATGGCTTCCGTGTGCGGCGGCTGTCTCGCGCTTATGGATGCCGGCGTACAGATCAAGAAACCTGTGGCAGGCGTAGCTATGGGTCTGATTACCGACGAGGTGAATCCTAACGACCGCTATGCGATCCTTACCGATATTCTCGGCGACGAGGATCATCTGGGCGATATGGACTTCAAGGTTGTGGGTACAAAAGACGGTATCACCGCCACACAGATGGATATCAAGGTAGACGGCCTTAGCTATGACGTCCTCGAGCAGGCTCTCGAGCAGGCACGTCAGGGACGTCTCCATATCATGGGCGAGATGCTCAAGACAATCCCTGCTCCGCGTGAGGATTACAAGCCTTTCGTTCCGCGCATCGAGCAGATCCGCGTCGCTTCCGAGTTTATCGGCGCGATTATCGGAAAGGGCGGCGAGACCATCCAGAAGATCCAGAAGGAGACAGGCACTACCATCACAATTACCGAGGAGCCGCTTCCTAACGGCGGTACCGAGGGCGTTGTGGATGTGGCTTCCAACGACCGCGAGGCTATGGAGAAGGCTCTCAACTGGATCAAAGGCATCTGCGCTGTTCCTGAGGTCGGCGAGACTTACCACGGCAAGATCGTTTCTATCCTTGAGTTCGGTGCTTTCGTAGAGATTCTTCCGGGCAAGGAAGGTCTGCTTCACATCAGCGAGATCGCATGGAACAAGACAGAGAAAGTGGAGGATGTCCTTGCCGTAGGTCAGGAAGTGGATGTCAAGCTCCTCGAGGTTGACGCCAAGACCGGCAAGCTCCGTCTTTCAATGCGTGCCCTTACTCCTAAGCCGGAGGGATATACGGAGCCTGTGCGCCGTCCGCGTCCTCAGGGCGACCGCGCCCCTCGCCGCGACGGTGACCGCAAGCCTTTCCGCAAAGGCCCTAAGGCAGAGTAATCACTGCAATACAACAGACAATCCATTCAAAGCCGGTCAATTCCTGACCGGCTTTGAATTTATATCAACACCCTCTAAAGACCACCCCCCCTTGATCGACATGGGATGAAAAGACCGCCAATGAAACCCTATTTCAGAATTTTCAAGTCAAGGGAAGTCTCGATTTTGTATATTGTTTCAATGCTAAGATTTTCCGACCCCTTAAGAATTTTGGAAATATACTGTTGGGAGCATCCCATTTTCTCGGCAACTGCTTTCTGTGTTATATTCATTTCATCCATTTTATCGAGCATCAGCATTGCTATTTGCTGGGAGTGACGGAGCCACCCCTTATTTTCTTTACGTGCAAACGCCTTTTCTTTCCATTTTGAGGGCGATGCGGACGCATATGTCGAAAGTTTGTTGTGCAATTCTTTCATGAATGTGTTAATCGTTATATTTCCGCTATATATTCGATGAAACTGTCATCATCTACAATTTCAATTTGCCAAAATAGTAATCTTTTTTTAAAATACAACCTATAGATTGTATTTTCCGGCGTGGATGTGAATCATCTTGCTTCGGGGCATGGATGGTTCCGTATTCGGAATGGCGCAGCCCTTATGCCTTTGTGAATTAACAAAAAATCCATAAATTTGCATATTGGAACATTCCCCATGTTTCCTTATCATGAAATTGTCATCGGATACATATTCTTTGTCAGGCTGCCATCTCAACGGCGGCTGTTCGTCCCATGACGCTCTCCGGCTTTATGGCGGTATCTGCAAAGATATGGCCGTAATCCGTGTGGGGGGGGGAGCGTCTCTATAGTCTTCGTACTATAGGATTCAATTTTTCCGGCTGTCTCCGCTGTCCATATTCGATTCTATTCAAGCCACCTTTCTACAGGCGGCAGCTTTGCTGTATACGGCAATTTCATCCGGGACTTATATCGTCCTGTGGCATTGTGGAAAATAATTATAAATCATACAAAATATGAAAAGATTACTTTTGGTTTTAGTTGGGACAATATCCGTGATAGGTATTGTCAAGGCACAGGATTATCCGAAAAACATAGTCGGATTGCGTGCCGGATTCAATGCTTCTTGGGTAACTTCCGAGGGCGTATCCTCTTCAGTCAAGCCTTCCTATGTGGTCGGCGTTTCAGATCAGGTGCTGTTGGGCAAGAAGTTGCCGTTCTACTTCGAGACAGGACTTAATTTCATCAGCAAGGGTTATGAAATCAAGGGTTATGACAACAGTGTCACGACTTTCAACTACCTGCAATTGCCTGTTGCGATCAATTACCATATATATGCAGGGAAGAAATGTACTGTCGCGCCTTCTTTCGGATTATATTATGCGTTGGGAGTCGGTGGCAAGCGCAGGATCAAGGATATCGAATCTTCTGTTTTTACGGACGGGAGCACCTCGCGCCATGATTTCGGGCTTTCATGCGGGCTCAGCGCGGCAATCGACAGGTTCTATTTAGGCATTTCCTACGAAATGGGCCTTATCAATATAGATAAAGCCGACATGGTATATGGAGAGAATAGCAACATGTTGGGTTATAAGAATATCCAAAACAGAAACATACTTGTAAAGGCGGGAATAAACTTCTAAACTGTAGAATATGAAAAAGATATTAATTTTGTTTGCCGGCAGTTTCCTGACATTGGTTTCCTGCTCAAACTTTGACAAGATTGCCATGTGGAATAAGATGCTTGATATGGATTCACGTCTTGTTACATTGGAGGAGCTTTGCGAACGTATGAATACGAATATTTCTTCCATGGAAACGCTTGTAACGGCATTGCAGAGCAATGATTATGTCACATCCGTCACTCCTGTGATGCAGAATGGTAAGGAAATAGGTTATACGATCACTTTTACCAAAAGCAATCCGATAACTATATATCATGGACAGAACGGCAAGGATGGGGCAAACGGCAAGGATGGCGCAGATGGTCAGAATGGCAAAGACGGTGCGGACGGTCATACTCCTGTTATCGGCGTGCGCCAGGATACTGACGGAATCTATTACTGGACCCTGGACGGTGACTGGCTGCTCGACGGCTCCGGCAACAAGATCAAAGCCGAGGGCCGTGACGGTAGGGATGGAACGGACGGCCAAGATGGTAAGGATGGCCAGAATGGCAAAGACGGTGCCGACGGAAAGGACGGAGCCAATGGCTCTGACGGTAAAGATGGTGCCGATGGTCAGGACGGCATTACTCCGAAACTGAAAATCGAAGACGGTTACTGGTATGTATCGACCGACGGCGGCGCCACCTGGACGAACCTCGGCAAAGCGACCGGCGAAAACGGTAAGGACGGATCCAATGGTAAAGACGGTGTAAACGGCAAGGACGGCGATTCGTTTTTTCAAGGTGTTGATACAAGTAACGCTGAATATGTCGTATTCACTTTGGCCGACGGCACGGTTATAAAACTTCCTACATGGTACGCATTTGAGCAGCTTCGGATTCTTTGCAACCAGATGAATACCAATATTTCCGCATTGCAGACAATCATAAATGCCCTGCAGTCTAATGATTACGTGAAAAGCGTGACTCCGCTTATGCAGGACGGTAAGGAAATCGGATACACAATCACTTTTACCAAAAGCAATCCGATAACTATATATCATGGACAGAACGGCAAGGATGGGGCAAACGGCAAGGATGGCGCAGATGGTCAGAATGGCAAAGACGGTGCGGACGGTCATACTCCTGTTATCGGCGTGCGCCAGGATACTGACGGAATCTATTACTGGACCCTGGACGGTGACTGGCTGCTCGACGGCTCCGGCAA
>CAYLQE010000012.1:0-58302 GCA_964385835.1 uncultured Muribaculaceae bacterium
ACTGACCCCGAACTTTTCGCGCAGCTCGTCATTGGTGTAGAACTCGGTAATCGGGACTGATTCTTTCCGCAGCCGTTTTTGATAGGGCTTTGGCTCGTCGAAGAGTTTGTCAATGTCCTTACGGCGAATAAGTGTTTTGCCCTTGAATTGAACTGCCGTAATAGCACCTGCTTTCAGGTAATTGTAGACCGAGGCCCGACAAATTCCCAACAATTTTGCAGCTTTGGTCGGTGTGAGAAATTCAACACGCTCAGCATTCTCCTGTTTAAGGAGAGCATGCGAATACTCATCTTCAAAGGTTTTGACTTTGTCATTGCGCTTCTTCGCTTTATAAGCCAGATTTGCACATCTGTGGCTGCAAAACTTTGTGGTGGTTTTGTGTGCGGTAAATGACTTTCCGCACCAGCCGCATTTCTTTTTGATTTCAATGTTACTGCTCATATCTCTGTTGTTTTGTTCTCCGTTAATTTCGCCAAAAGTGTCTATATGCGTATAACTGCGTCTAATTGTGTCTAACTTTTCCACTGTCTCGCTCCGCACAGAGTCCCCTAAATCGTCCGCGGTACGGGAGCGGTACGAGAATCGGCGCAAAAACACGCACAAACGGTCAGAACCGAGAGTGGTGGACAAAAAGAAAAGCACTCGTGCAGAGTGCTTTGCCTATGAAATGTGATTTTTGTTAATCGTTAGTAATTACTAATTACTAATCACTTGCCGATGCAGAAATTTTTGAAGATGTTGTTGAGGACGTCACTGGTGGTGATGGAGCCAGTGATGGAGCCGAGGGTTGAGAGGGCGGAGCGGAGATCTTCGGCGACAAGGTCGGTAGGGGAGCCGTCTTCTATTCCGTCACGTACCTTGCCCAGTTCTTCGCCGGCAAGGGTAAGGGCCTGGTAATGCCGCATATTCGTTATGAGAACGCTCTCTTCTGAGGCCCTCGAGAGTTCCGATTTTTCCATCGCTGCCAGCTGAGCAAGAAGTTCAGGGACGCCTTCGCCCGTCTTCGCACTTATTTTCATCTGTTTTATTCTTCCGAATACAATATCGCTTTGTAGTCCTTGCTCAATATTATCCATTTCCTCAGCCCCAAATGTTCCCGGTTTGATAGCGGCCAACGACTCCGAATTAATGATCCCGAATTCCGTAGTTGTCGTCATTCTTCCAGATGCGGCATCGCTTTGTAGTCCCTGCTCAACATTTCCCATTTCCATTGCCCCGAACGTTCTCTGATTGTCAGCGGCCTGCAATCCCGGGTTAAAGATTTCGGACTCCGCAGCCACCGCCATTCTTCCGAATGCCTCATCGCTTTGCCGCTCTTGGTCGATATTGCCTTTTTCGGTAGTCCAATGCCCCACGGACTCCGCAGCCACCGCCATTCTTCCGAATGCAGTATCGCTTTGCCGCTCTTGGCCGATATTGCCTGTTTCCGTAGCCCAATGCCCTCCGGATTCAATATCGTCATCCGCTTTTTTGCTGTTAATGTTTCCTGTTGAAGCCGCGAGAACATACCGTTTAATTATTTTCTTTAACTCAGTAAAAGAAACATTATTGTTAATATCTGTAACATTTTTGTTTGCACCGTTAATACCGCATTTTAAGCCGTTTCCGGCCTTGATATCGCTCTTGTTCAGGACAAAAACGACCCTCTGCTGCCCGAAGTAGACATGCTGCAAAATGGACTCAAGAGAATCGTAATCAGGAGCGGCGGAGTCTATTACGACAAGCACGATCCGGGCCTTTTTCACCGAGTCGAAACTACGCTGGATTCCGATGGATTCGATGCTGTCGGAACTTGAGTCCCTGATACCCGCCGTATCAACGAACCTGAAAAGCACGCCGTCCACATTGAGGCATTCCTCGATCGTATCGCGCGTCGTGCCGGCTATGTCGGAAACGATTGCGCGCTGCTCGCCGAGTATGCTGTTCAGAAGAGTGCTCTTGCCTGCGTTGGCCGCACCGACGATCGCGACAGGCACTCCGTTCTTGATCGCGTTTCCGAGCCGGAAAGAAGAACGCAGCCTGCCGATCTTGTCCAGAACCTGATCCAGCAGGGAACACAGTCTGTCCCTGTCCGCGAATTCCACGTCCTCCTCGCTGAAATCAAGCTCCAGTTCCATAAGGGACGCCATTTCCAGAAGCCTTGCCCTCAGTTCGGATAGTTCAGAAGAAAATCCCCCTTTCAACTGCCTGAAAGCCACTCTGTGCGAAGCTTCAGTGCTGGATGAGATAACATCTGCAACAGCTTCTGCCTGTGTAAGATCCATTTTGCCGTTAATAAAGGCTCTCTGCGTGAATTCTCCTGGATTCGCAAGCCTGCATCCCTCTTTGCAAAGCAGTGCCAGAAGCTCTGAAACTATGTATGCGGAGGCATGGCAGCTGATCTCCGCGGAATCCTCGCCAGTGTATGAATGAGGATTGCGGAAGATGCTCACAAGCACCTCGTCCAGCAGTTCTCCGTCCTTGTAGACGCATGCGAATTTCACCCTGCCGCCTTTTGAACAGACCGCCGTTCCATTGCGGAACGACACCGTTTTGTCCACTATTTCAAGGGCCTGAGGACCGCTGACGCGTATCATTGAAACGGCGCCTGTGCCCGGAATCGTGGCAGGTGCGCAAATTGTATCGGATCTATCCGTGAAATTCATGATTCAGTATAAATTATATATTAGGGATATTCAAGTGACAGGCATGTGCCTTTTGAGTGTTATGGTATTCTGCGTGTTATGTTATGTTATGTTATGTTATGTTATCGTATAGTATAGTGTTGGCATTCTGAATGTTATAGCATTCAGAGTGGGTATATACTTTATAAAAAACAACAAATATCACAAAACACCGTTAATTAATATTGCCACAATGCCAACCGCTTCTGAAAAAAGTTAATAATTGCCGCTAAAAAATATGATCAACAATGAAATAAGTCATTACCACGCATAATATCAGCTTGATGCCGGTCGTTAGGATGAAACCTGCGAAAGTTGCGGCAGCGGCTTTCAGCGCGGCCGAAAGATCACGGTTATTCACGCTGAGCTCGCCGATCAGCGCCCCGAGAAACGCGCCCATAATCATGCCGAGGGGAGTGAATATTATTCCGGCGAACATGCCTATCGTGGAGCCGATTACCGCCTCCCTGTGGCTTCCTGCCGCTTTGGCAAGACCTGCAGGCAGGACATAGTCAAGCATTGCCGCTATCAATGTAAGCCCGAGGAATACAAACAGTTCCGTGAGGCTCATCGGCGCATCGCCCCTGCCTGCGGAACCCTGGAAATATACCATCGCAATGCCGGTAAAAGTGAGGACAGGTCCCGGAATGACCGGCAGAACGCAGCCTACGATACCGGCGACGACCACGATAAGGGCAAGGATTTCAAGAACTTCCATAATGTTATAACGTCATGTAGATTATTGCTTGGTCCGGAATCAGAAACTTTTCCCGTTGCGCTTCCTGTACAGCTGCCAGCTGTTGAACGCATTGTGCCACAGACTGTAGAAACCGCCGGCAACGCTTGTCAGCGGATCCATGAATGTATAGGCCATCCAGATGGCGAACACCGTGTTTTTCTGTCCCATCGACTGGCCCGCCGTTATCCGCGCCCCGTATCTTTCTCCAATCTTTTTGCCTGTATGGAACTGGAAAGCGCAGCTTGCAAGTGATGCGAGAGCTATGCCGCCCAGCACTGCCGCACCGCAGGAGCTGTGTACTATCGCCCTGACGCTCATAAGTATGGCCAGTGTCAGCGAAACCGCCCATATTACAAATGCAAGCTCCGAATAAGACGCTATGCGGCGATGCAGCGAAGGCATGGCATAACGCACGAACCAGGCCAGAAGACACGGAAGGATGAGCATGGGGAATACCTTTCCGAGAATCAGGAAAAACGCGCTGCCGAACTCAAGTCCGGCAACCGGATGGTTCAAAGGCACCATGACCGGAACGATCACTGCCGTCAGCAGGTTGATGAATATGGTGTATGTCATCACTCCGGCCCTGTCTCCGCCAAGTTTGGCCGTCATCACGGAGCAGGCCGTGGCAGTAGGGCAGATCATGCACAGGGCGAACGCCTCCAGTGAAATCTCCAGTCCGTACCATGCACCCATGCGCTTCAGCAGGGAAACGAGAAGCAGCGGCAGCACATACAGCACGCCCTGCAGGATAAGCAGCAGTCCCTGCCATTTATGCGGCTTCAGGTCCTTCGGTTCTATCTTGCTGAAAGAAAGGAAAAGCATGGTGAACAGGAGCACCGGCTGTATGAACTTAATGGAAGCGAGACATGCGGCCCCGTACGGATGCAGAAAATCCGCCTCCATATAAACAAGATAGAGAGCGGCGCCGGCGGCCATCGCAATCACCAGCATCCAATCCTTCATGAATCTGAAAATCCTGCCCATACATTCCTTATTTTCAAGGTGCAAAATTATGACATTTTCACCAAAAAGTCTATCTTTGCATCAATAAAAACATACAGTCATGAAAAAAGCCATTATGTGGGGTTCGCTGGTGCTTATTCTCATTCTCAGCGGCCTTTTCTACTTTAAATTCTACTTCCCGGTAGCGAGCGACGGCGTAAAGTCCGGAGAGCTCAATTATCTTGTCTACAAGGGATATGTCTGGAAAACCTATGAAGGCAAGCTCATCCAGGCCGGCTTCAGGTCCAAAGGCGCCGGCAGCGGAGTGCAGAGCAACGAGTTCGAGTTCAGCGTTGTCGACGAGAATGTGGCTCACGAGCTTATGAAGCACAGCGGCAAGGTGGTTTCCCTGCGTTACCGTCAGTACAACGGCGCCCTGCCATGGCGCGGAATGCAGCGCAATATCGTATTTGCCATCGATACAGTGGAGCCACGTCAGGGCTACGGCACCGGCGATGATGCGCTGGAAGCCGTTTCCACACTGCCTTACGAAGAATAGTATAAGTCCGGCGCCGGAATGTCTCCGGCCCGTAAATATCTTGTAAACATGTCAGAATTCACGCTGAAAGCCATTTCAGCAAAAGAATATTTATCAAGGAAATCTGTGCTGGGACTCATGATCTCGGCACAGATTCTTGTTGCACCGGCCTCATTCGGTGCCCGCGCCAATGACGGCTCGGAGTTCCACATCACCCGTCCTGCAAACGATCCGGCCGGAAAAATCATGAGCGCCGTGGATGTGGTCATGAACCGTGACCTCAGCCCTGTGGCCGATTATTACTATTTCGAGAGAAAAGCGGCAAAGGAGCGTCAGGCGGCGCCGTCATATCCGCAGGCATTCACTTCCGGCGGCTCCCTTTACATTGTAACTGCCGGCAAAGATACGGTATGCATTGCAAAAGGAGGCGACGGCATAGTATACGGAGAGAGCGTCAGCCGCAATGAATTCGGCATCTCCAAAGGCATTTTCATGGCCCCGGACCGCAGCAAGGTCGCCTTTTACCGCAAGGACGAGAGCAATGTGCACCTTTTCCCGCTGCTGGACATCACAGCGCCGCAGGGTGGTCTCAAGGCGATACGCTATCCTATGGCAGGCACTCCCGATACGGAGAAAATAGACCTTTATGTATATGATTTCGCCACCGCAGGCACTACGGTCCTGAACGTGGAGGATGATTTCGGAGCGGACCGGTATCTTACAAATATCAGCTGGAGCCCGGATGCATCGCGGATCTATATCCAGGTCCTGGACAGGGCGCAGCAGAACGTATGCCTTAATTCCTACGATGCCGCGACTGGCGAAAAGCTGCGCACCCTGCTCACAGAGCACAGCGATACATGGGTGGAACCGCAGTATCCGCTGCACTGGCTGAAGAACAGTCCCGGAACGGCTGTCTATGCCACGGACAACCGCGACGGTTTCTGGAATCTGTACCTGCTTGATACGGAAAGCGGCCGGCTGGAAAGGCTTACGGTCATGGACCGCGATGCGGAATATGTGGCGAATGACGGCAGATACGTGTATTTCACAGCCCCGGACATTCATCCTGTCAACAATTATTTGTGGCGCGTGAACGTGAAGACACGCAAAATCGAGCAGATGACGAAGGAGGAAGGCTGGCACACGGTATCCATGTCTCCGGACTGCAGCGAGTATGTGGATGTGTATGAGCGTCTGGACAAGGCCCCCATAAGCACGCTGCGGCGTACAAAAGACGGCAAGGTCCTGAAAGTCCTTCATGAATCCGCGGACCCGACAACGGATTACGCCTTTACCGAGATCACGATGGGTACGGTGACCTCTGCTAACGGCAGCGACCTGAACTATTACCGCCTTATCAAGCCCAAGGATTTCGATCCTTCAAAGAAATATCCGCTTATCCTGTACGTATACGGAGGCCCGCACAGCCAGATGGTGCGCAATTCGTTCCTCGGCAGCTACCGCCGCTGGGAGATGTATATGGCTCAGAGAGGTTTCGTCGTGTTCGTTATGGACAACCGGGGCACACAGCGCCACGGCGCGGCATACGAGCACAGTATCTTCCGCCGCTGCGGCCAGAATGAGATGGCGGACCAGATGCAGGCCGTCAGGATGCTTAAGAACATCCCGTGGATCGATCCGGAGCGCATCGGAGTGTACGGCTGGAGTTACGGCGGTTTCATGAGCCTCTCGCTCGCCTGCAACAATCCTGACACATTCAAGGTATGCGCGGCAGGCGGCCCTGTGATCGACTGGAAATGGTATGAGGTAATGTACGGCGAGCGCTACATGGGCACTCCGCAGAACAATCCGGAGGGATATGCGCTGACCAGCCTTCTGAATGCAGCGCACAATCTGAAAGCCTGCACCCTTGTAGTGCAGGGAGCCGTAGACCCGACCGTAGTCCCTCTGCACGCGCTGAGTTTCCTGCAGAAATGCATAGACTGCGACATACAGGTACGTTATTTCACATATCCTTTGGGCGAACACAATATGACAGGACACGACCGGGTGCATCTGGTGGAAAAGATTTCCCTGCATTTCATAGATAACCTGTAAAATAAGTCCGGATTTTACCCGTTACAGAAGATTTTTTCTCAAAAAATCATAATAGATTCCCGATCTTTTGTATCTTTGCGGCCATTTTTAAAACAGACCTATGAAAAATTATATAAGTTCAGTCTACAATCCAAAGTTCTTCCACCTTTTCAAGAAGGGGAGATATGACAGGATCCGCTTCATTTCGGACCTTATCGCAGGCATAATCGTCGGCATCATCGCCCTGCCGCTGGCAATCGCGTTCGGTATCGCCAGCGGAGTCAGCCCGCAGCAGGGCCTTATCACGGCGATTGTCGCAGGTTTCCTGATCTCGCTGCTCGGAGGCACACGCTTCCTTATCGGCGGCCCGACCGGCGCGTTCATTGTCATCGTGGCCGGAATCATCGCCCAATACGGCTTCCAGGGCCTGCTCGTCGCGACGATGATGGCCGGCGTTATCCTCATAGTAATGGGGGTCGCACGTATGGGAGTGATTTTCAAGTTTATCCCTTATCCTATCATCGTAGGCTTCACCTCCGGCATAGCCGTCACGATCTTCAGCACCCAGATGAAGGATTTCTTCGGATTCACGGGCGATGTCCCTGCCGGATTCATTCCGCAGTGGAGCTGGTATTTCTCGAATATCATGAACGTCAGCCTTGCCGAGACCCTCATGAGCGCCGGATGCCTGATCCTTATCATCGTATGCGGCAGATTCTTCAAGAAAGTGCCGGGCTCGCTCATCGCCCTTATCGCAGGTACAGCTGTCTCCGTCATTCTCAGCAAGACAGGAACGGTGCAGCTCAATACGATAGGCAGCAAATTCCCCGAGCTCGCCGACGGCCTTTCACTGCCGAAACTGTCGGCTCCGCAGATCGACCTGATGACCTTAAGGAACCTTGTAAGCCCTGCATTCACCATCGCTATACTCTGCGCCATCGAGAGCCTCCTCGCGGCCATGGTCGCCGACGGCGTCACAGGCAAACAGCATGATTCGAACACCGAGCTGATAGGCGAGGGTATCGCCAACATAATCACTCCGCTTTTCGGAGGCATTCCGGCTACAGGCGCCATAGCCCGTACAATGGCAAATATCAACAACGGCGGCCGCACTTCCGTAGCCGGCATAGTCCATGCTGTCGTCCTGCTGCTGATTTACCTGTTCCTCATGCCGTACGCGGTATATATCCCGCTCTCGTGCCTTGCGGCCATACTTGTTATGGTAGCGTACAATATGAGCGAGTGGCGTACATTCAGATACCTGCTCAAAGGAGACCGCAGCTCTATCGCCGTGCTCCTCATCACATTCTTCCTCACCGTGCTCGTGGACCTTACTGTGGCGATCGAGTTCGGCGTCGTGCTGGCGATCGTTCTGTTCGTACGCCGTGTAATGGAGACAAGCGAGATCAAGGTTCTCGAGGGCAGCAATATAGCAGCCGCCGAGGATGACGAGATCGCATCAATGGATGATATCGAGATGCTCGACATCCCTGCCGGCGTGGAGATATACGAGGTCAACGGACCGTTCTTCTTCGGCATGGCGGCCAAGATGGAGGAGCTTAACAAATCCAACAAGGAGAGCACCAAGGTAAGGATCATCCGCATGCGCAAGGTTCCGTTCATGGATACCACAGGCGTCCATAACCTTACAAACCTTATAGACCGCATAGAAAAGCGCGGCCAGCAGGTTATCCTGTCAGGCGTACAGCCTGCCGTGCTCAAGGAACTCAAGACTTTCGGCGTGGACAAGCAGATAGGGGAGGACCACATCTTCGGCCACATCATCCCTGCCCTCGCCAAGGCCCGCGAACTGCTATAAACTCATACGCACGGGACCCGCCGCCGGTTCAACGGGGCTGGTCCCGCATGATGACATATCCAACTATCTGACTAATATGAAAAGATTTATCCTGATTATCGCGGCTTCCGTCCTGACTCTTTCCCTCTCCGCACAGTCGAACCTCGGAATAACATTCGGAAATTACAGAATAACATCTATACAGCCGCAGAGCTTCAGCTCCGTAAACGGCTCCGTCGCCCTTGAAGTAACGAACTCATCGACCCCTTTCACCCTCTCGCAGATACGCGGCGCAGTGTATAAGAACGGCAGACGGTTCATAGAGGGGACAGCCGGTGATATTTTTGTAGCTAGCGGCGCAAGTACGCTGTCTATCGCCGGCACGGCAAGTCTTTGTGACGGCGTGGGCCTTCTGGAAGTCCTGCGCTGTTTCTATTTTGATGTTAACGACTATGCCATAGACATATCGCTCATATATACACGTGGCGGGAATTCCACAGCTATCGAAAAGAAAAATATCCCCTTGTCCTCTTTCCTGAAAAGGTAGCGACGCCCTGCTGGCCTGATTCCTACGCCAGCAGGGCGCTGACGTCTTCGCCGCGGGAGATCATTTCGCGGATCATGGTCGAAGAGACCGTAATGAAAGGCGCTTCGCGCAGAAGCTTGATACGGTATGGGCGGTGCCTGCCGCCGGGTGAAAAGAGTTTCTCCGCGTTTTTGTGCTGCAATTTCAGTTTGTTCGCCTCACGCACCATATCATAGCCCTCGCGCGGATAGACCGCGACGCCGTATTCAATCAGCAGGCGTTCTCCCTCTTTCCACCTGAGCATCCCCTCCACATTGTCGCCGCCTATCACCAAAGTGAAGCTGTTTTCCGGCTCACGCCGTTTCAGGGCATCTAAAGTATCTATCGTATAGGAAGGGGAGGGACGGCCGAATTCGATATCGTCCACCAGCACCCTGTCCCCGAGCCCGCGGCGCTCCACTGCATCCCGCGCATCCTGCAAACGCTTTGCGGCATTGTCCTTTATCGCGCTGTCCTTGAAAGGATTGTGAGGAGACACTACAAGATACACTTTATCAAAACCGCCGTGACCGAGCAGATACCCGATCACAGCGATATGACCTATGTGCATTGGGTTGAAACTGCCCGGATACACAGCTATTTTCATAATGTCGCGTTTATTCGATTGTCAGAAGCGCGGTGTAGTCCACCTTGTTCTCCTCCAGCAGCTTGTAGCCGTTAAGGCCCTCGCAGCGCAGCTCCATGATGAAATTCACGTAAACCGCCTTCGGATTGAACTTCTTCACGAGACGGTAGGTAGCCATAAGTGAACCGCCTGTAGCCATGATGTCATCATGGATAAGCACGACGTCGTCAGGCTCGATCGAGCCTATATGAATCTCGATCTGGTCCTTGCCGTATTCCTTGCGGTACTGCTCCACCACCACGTCACCAGGCAGCTTGCCGGGCTTGCGGCACATTACGAAACCGCATTTCAGACGGTCCGCAAGGGCGGCGCCCAGCACGAAGCCGCGGCTTTCGACGCCCACGATTTTCGTGATGCCCTTGTCCTTGTAAATGCGCTCCATCTCATCCAGCATCTCCTGTACGCATGCCGCATTCTTAAAAAGGGTTGAAACATCCTTAAACTGTATGCCCTCGACCGGGAAATCAGGTATGTTTCTGATATTGTCAAGAAGTAATTGTTTGTCCATGTCGTTGATTGTTTCAGTGATATACATTGATTATTTAAGTGCCGAACCGTTCATGTCGCGCAGGAAATCCGCGTTCGTTGCGGTCTTTTCCAGACGGTCTTTCATGAATTCCATAGCCTCCGTACTTGTCATGTCCGCAAGATAGCTGCGGAGAACCCACATCCTGTTCACCACATCCTTAGGGTAGAGCAGGTCGTCGCGGCGTGTAGACGACAGAGTGACGTCCACAGCAGGGAAAATGCGCTTGTTCGCAAGTTTCCTGTCCAGCTGCAATTCCATGTTGCCGGTGCCCTTGAACTCCTCGAAGATCACGTCGTCCATCTTGGAACCGGTCTCAGTGAGGGCTGTAGCCAGGATCGTGAGGGAACCTCCGTTCTCGATGTTGCGGGCCGCTCCGAAGAAACGCTTAGGCTTCTGCAGGGCATTTGCGTCCACACCGCCGGAAAGCACTTTGCCGGAAGCCGGCTGAACCGTATTGTAGGCGCGTGCGAGACGTGTTATCGAATCCAGAAGAATCACTACGTCATGTCCGCACTCAACCATTCTCTTCGCCTTTTCAAGAACCATGTTCGCAACCTTCACGTGATGCTCGGCAGGCTCGTCGAAAGTGGAAGCCACAACCTCGGCCTTTACGCTGCGGCTCATGTCGGTAACCTCCTCCGGACGCTCGTCGATGAGCAGGACTATCATGTACACTTCAGGGTGATTGTCCGCGATCGCGTTCGCTATATCCTTAAGCAGCATTGTCTTGCCTGTCTTTGGCTGTGCTACGATAAGGCCGCGCTGTCCTTTTCCGATAGGGGTGAACATATCCACCACACGGCAGCTGAGATTATTGTGGCCGTGTCCGAGAAGCTCGAATTTTTCTTCAGGGAAAAGCGGGGTGAGGAAGTCGAACGGCACGCGGTCGCGCACGAATTCAGTAGTGCGTCCGTTGATATATTTCACCTTGATGAGAGGGAAGTACTTGTCTCCTTCGCGCGGAGGACGGATCTCGCCTGTCACAGTGTCTCCGGTTTTCAGAGCGTTCTGCCTGATCTGCTGAACCGATACATATATGTCGTCCGGTGAATTCAGGTAATTGTAATCGGAAGAGCGGAGGAATCCGTATCCGTCAGGCATTATCTCCAATACTCCCGTAGCTTCCACAGTTCCCTCGTATTCTATGCGCGGAGTCCTTGCATTCTGCTGGAAATTCTGTTGCTGTGAGGATTGCTGCCCCTGCCCGTTCTGCTGGTACTGGGACTGCTGCGGCGCTCCCTGCTGGCCCTGCATGTTCTGCTGAGGCTGGGTCTGCTGCCCGTTATGCTGGTACTGAGGCTGCCTTTGCGCATCAGCCTTGAATTCACGTTTCCTGTATTCGCGCTTTGGCGCAACCTGCGGCTGCTGCTCCTGTACGGTTTCCTGGCTCTGGTCCTGTCCGCCCTGGGACTGCGGCTGCTGGCGTGCGTCGGTCTTGACCTCGCGTTTTCTGTACTGGCGTTTTGGCGCAGGCTGTACCGCTTCTTCCGTGTTTTCCGCGGTCTGTGCGGAACTTGCCGCTACCGGAGCATCATCGGCCGCATTGCCTTTAACGACCCTCTTCCTTCGCGTTTTCTTTTCCTCCGCAGGCTGCGTCTCCTGTTGTTCTGCAGGGCCCTGCTGTACAGCTGTCTCAACGGCTTTCCGCGGCTTCCTGCCAGGCTTTTTCCTTACAACAGGCTCTTCTGCCACGGCGGTTTCAGCTGCGGTTTCCTCCGTATTCGGCGCCGCCTTCCTGCGCCCGCGCATTTTCTTAGGCGCCGGCTCGGCTACTCTTGCCTTGGCTTCGATTATGGCCTCTGCGTCGACAATCGCATAGCAAAGGCTGTCCTTCAGTTTCGCCTCGTCTTTTTCTCTTTTGAGGCCTTTGATTTTGAGCTCGGCCGCCAGCGCTTTCAGCGCATCGAGGTCCATTGCCCTTAATTCAATTATATTATGCATTCTTGATTAATTAATGTGGAAAGATATCCACTGTTTGAGATGTATTCCGACGGGGAATACAATGCAAATATAATAAAAAATCTGAAAAACAGGACTAATTATCCCAGAAACTGCTGGTTTTCCTGTATTTCAGCAGGTCGGCAAGCGCCGAAGCATTGGCGCATATCGCGAAACTCCAGCTTTTCCATTTTCCCGAAGGCACCCATGAGAACTGGATGTTGAAGCAGTGCAGGTCGTATGAAGCGCTGATCTGCGTGGTGGTGAGCTTGAGTTCCTTGAAATCCACGCCGGTGGATGCGTTAAGCGACAGCGCAGGAGTCACCTTTATGCTGCCGCGGAGGCCGAGGGTGGATGTAATGCCGTGCTTTGTAACCAGTTCCTCCGTCTTGCTGTTGTATGAATATGTCTTGGAATAACTGAAGTTCAGATCTATGCTGATGTTCCACGGAGAATTCGGATTCATATAATAGACCCAGCCTCCCGGTATGTATTCGCCGGTAAGAGGGTGGTAATATATGCGTGTGTATGAAGGCAGGCAGGAGTTCGTGCCGCTGCTGCCTCCTCCGCTCTGTTCTCCGCCTTTGGTGCCGTCATTGCCGTTTATTACTCCCTTTCCGCTCAACGAATAAGACATGGAAGCCGAAGCGTTTGTAAGGCGCAGCAGGTGGCCGGTCTGGGTGACTTCGAACTTGTTGATCGGCTGGCCTGTCTTTCCTACGGCATACGGGTTGAAGTTCAGGTTGGCGTTGATGCCTACCTTTCCGAACACGCTGGTCCTGAATGTCACTCCCACATTCTCCATCTTGAGGCTGTCTTTCAGGAAATTATAGCCCGTGCTGAAATCCAGCTGGTCTATCAGCTTTACCTTTTTCGAGCCTCGTCCCGTGGTGTCGCGCAGGTCCCGCACCTTGGCCTCCAGGTTGTTGCCTATGTTTATACGCATAGACGCGCTCTGGCCTTTTCCGGGTATGGACGCCAACTGCCCTTCATAGATATTGTAATCCTGGCTTCTTGCGTTGCCCTGATTGTCCGTATAGTGCAGCGTTCTCCAGCCGTTGAAATACTTGCCCTTGTCCGGGCTGTAGCTGATGCTCAGGGACGGCTTTATGATATGCCTGATAGCCTGTACCTTCCTGTGTTTTCCGAAATTGAAGGTTCCGAAAATCTGCGTGTCCGCCGAAACAGAGCCTGAATAATTCTGCACTACTCCGAAAGTGCTGAACAGGCCGCCATTGACATCCTCGACCCTGCCCGTCTCCTCGTTGTAGAATTTCGTCTTGCTGTCGAAGAACCAGTTCATGCCGTAGCTGACGCTCGGGTTTATGTTTATGTACTTGAACAGGCTGAAGTTAGGAAGCCCGATGCTGAAGGAATGCGTCATTCCGTTCTGGAATTTCTGGAGAAAGTCAGGGTCCTTTATCTGGCTCGCCTTGAAGTTCACCTTGTTCTGGAAAGATGAATTGTATGAAATGGAAAATTTCTCGTAGAACCTCTCCTTTCCTACGCGGTTCTTTCTCTTGAAAGGGTAGAACTTGCTGACGCTGAACGTGATGTTAGGCAGCGTGACGGAATATGACGAGTCGCGCGAGTTCTGGCTGTGCAGGGCGTTCAGGCTCAGGTTGAACTTGCCGTTCCAGTTCCTCGAATAGGAAATGGAAGAAGATGCCTGGTTGTTGAGGGCCTCTGTCACCGTATGCGAGTTGTAACGGTTGTTGCCCGGGCT
This sequence comes from uncultured Muribaculaceae bacterium, assembly GCA_964385835.1. GTDB lineage: Bacteria > Bacteroidota > Bacteroidia > Bacteroidales > UBA932 > Cryptobacteroides. Next base: position 14,128 of record CAYLQE010000012.1, read on the forward strand.
GCTGAAGTTCACCGAGGCGCTGAAAGAGGTGCCTGGACGCGCCTTTGAATCCTGACTGTGCTGCCATCCCACCTTGAAGTTCGTGGAGGCGCTGAAATCAGGCTCGCCCTTGATGCCGGTCTGGTCATACGAATAGGTGAGGCTCACGTTTCCGGCGAAATGGTAGTTCCACTTGTACCTGGAATTGAAATTCACGCCCCATGAACCCAGGGTATAATAGTTTCCCGTCAGGGACATGTCGAGATAATCGCCGATAGGGACATAAATTCCCAGGTCCCTCATGTAGAAACCGCGGGCCGCCTCCTCTCCGAATGTCGGCATGAGGATGCCAGTAGCGCGGGACTTCGGAGTTTTCGGCACGAAACCGAAAGGCAGCACGATAGGGAAGAGAGGCACTCCCTCCACTACAGGCCATGCCGGGCCGAACACCGTAGTCTGGTTAGGCTTCGTCATTACTTTCGCGGCGGTCATGTGCAGATAATAGTGAGGCTCCTCGCAGTCGCACACCGTATATCTGCCGTCCGTCATGTTGATGCTCTGGTCCGGCTCCATCTTGATGTTCTTGCCGCGGATAATGCCCTCGGCCTCCTCAGTGATCATGTTCTTGATGAAGGCCTTGCGCGTCTTGAAATTGTACGTGAGTTCCTTCATCTCGTATTCCTTGTTGCCCTGGGAACTGTCCTTCATCACCGGGTTGCCCTTCAGTTCGCCGGTCACGGGGTCCACCGTTCCCTTCGCATATACGGTCTGCTCGTCTATGTCGTAGCGCATGTAGTCGGCCTTGAGCGACATGCTGCCGTATTCCACCGTCACGTCTCCGTAGAATCTCAGTATCCTGTGGCCGTCTACAAACGATTCCACAAGGGAATCCTTTGCTTTGGAGAAGGCGGGGAATTCGATGGATGACTGCTGCATAAGGGCTATGGAGTCAATCCTGGCGAGCGAGTCCGCCCTGCGCAGGGAGTCGAGATTGATCTTCAGCTCCGTGCTGTCGGAAAGGGCCTTGGAGGTCGTATCCTTGTATATCGGCACATAAAGAGAAGGGGTCGCGTTCTTGTCGGCCCTGGCCCGGACACGCCTCTGCGCATGCATGCCCGGACAGAGCAGCAGTACGGAGAGCAGCGTCAGTATTATTCTCTTTAAAAATTTCATTTCGGGCAAATTCTGCAAAAAATTGCTAACTTTGCAACTAACAAAGTTACGACATTTTTACTGATAAGCAAATACAGGGCCACGGTATGAAGAAATATTGCACTGTTATATTAATATATGTATGCCTGTCATTCTGTTTTCCGGACCTGTCCGGCATTGCCTCCGCACAAAACAGCGGTTCCGCAGGCGACAACAGGCTGCACACCGTGGTGATCGACCCCGGACACGGCGGAAAGGACCCGGGAGCCGTAAGCAAGGACAGGAAAACATACGAGAAGGATCTGGTCCTCTCGATTTCCAAGGCTCTCGGCAAAAAGATAAAGGCGGAATACGGCGATGCCGTCAATGTGCTCTATACGCGCACCACCGACGTTTTCGTGCCGCTTGCAGGCAGGGCAGCGTTCGCTAACAAGAACAATGCGGACATATTCATCTCCGTCCACATAAACGCTTCCGACAGGAATCCGAAGGCCTGCGGCCACTCGGTACACGTGCTGGGCCCGTCTTCAAATCCGAACCGCGATACGATGAAAGAGAACCTCGAGCTGTGCAAGCGTGAGAACTCCGTAATCCTGCTGGAGGACGACTACCAGCTCAAATATCAGGATTTCGATCCCGATGACGATGCCTCATGCATCTTCATGTCGCTCATGCAGAGCGCATATTACGAGCAGAGCATATATTTCGCCACCCTTTGCGAGCAGCAGCTTTGCCAGGGTCCCATCACGGCCAAGAGGGGAGTCGTTCCGAGCCCGTTCTATGTGCTGAAATACACGGCTATGCCTACCGTGCTGCTGGAGCTCGGATTCATCACGAACCTCAATGACCTGGCCGTACTCCGTTCGGAGGCGAGCCGTGACAAGATCGCACAGCGCATTTTCGAGGCATTCAAGCTGTACAAGGCGAATTACGACGAAAGCATGAACATTCAAAATTAGAAATATGAAAATGAGAAAAGAATTGAAAATCGGCCTTCTGGCTGTAGCGGTGATGGTTACATCGTTTTTTGTAATCAACTTCCTGCGCGGGAAGGACGTCTTGAACAGGGAAATCAATGTCATAGGGCATTTCCAGGATGTAGAAGGGCTTGTCGCATCGGCTCCGGCATCCGTTAAAGGATTCGCGGTAGGACATGTGTCGTCTATCGTGTACAGGCCCGAGACCAATGATTTCGAAGTCGTATGCTCGGTAAAGAAAGAGTACCGGATTCCTGCCGACAGCAAGATGGTGATCTATTCCACCAGCATCATGGGCACCAAGGGCGTCCGCATCGACCAGGGAAGTTCATCCGAGCTTGTAAAGAGCGGTGATGTCATAGCCACCGCCAGCGAGAACGACATCATTTCATCGCTCACCGGCCTTATCACCCCTCTCGCAGGAAAAATCGAGTCCGCCCTGGATTCCCTCACAGCCGTTCTTTCAGGAGTCAACGACGTGCTGAACGAGCAGAACAAACGCAGTATCGAGGCTTCCCTTAAGCATCTCAACACCACGCTTGCCGCGGCGAGCGAGCTTGCACGCAGCCTGAACGGGAAGTCGGACGAGATCGACACCATCGTGGACAATCTCACTCAGCTCTCGGAAAAGCTCGGCCCGATCGTGGAAAGCACTCAGGGCACGATGTCCAACATAGAGGATCTTTCCGCAAAGCTGAACGAGGCCGACATCAAGTCCGCCGTGGAGAACATAGGCGCCGCAGCAGGCTCTCTCAACAGCACCGTCAGCACTATCGCCCAGCCGCTCGATTCGTTGCTCAACGACGTCGACGACCTGGTCAAATCCATAAAGGAAAACCCTAAGAAATACATAAAGGTGACCGTTTTCTAAGCTCAAATCATCATTGGGTTCAGATAACGGCGGCAATCTTGCTGTATTTCAGTTAATTAGTATTAAAATAATGTATTAAGGCGCTATCAGTCAGGGTGTTGTAACAGCACTCAAGATTGATGGCGCTATTCTTATAATAATAAATATTTTAAGATTCAATAGAAAAAAAATATTTTTTTCAACAAGTTTTCAGCAATTTTGCAATCCGATGGAAACACAGAAACACATAGAAGTCTGGAACGCTTGCCTGAAGATATTCGAGAATATCCTCGACAGCCAGCAGTATGCAACCTGGTTCAAGCCTATCATACCTGTCAGGCTGCAGGATGCGGATCTCACGGTAGAGGTTCCGTCGCATTTTTTCTGCGAGTACATCGAGAGCACTTATCTGGACCTGCTGCGCAAGACGCTTCAGAGAGTCATAGGCACCAACGCACGTCTGTTTTATCAGGTAAGGGTAGTGTCAGACCAGGCTACCGTACGCATACCTATGAATTCAGCTTCCACCCCAGTCAACGGCACCGTGAACATACAGACCGCCAGCCATTCCGAGAATCCGAACGCATTCGTATATCCGGGCATACAGACAGTCAGGATCAATCCGCAGCTGAACCCCGTATATAATTTCGGGAATCTCGTGGTGGGAGCGTGCAACAAGATGGGCATTACCGCCGGCATCAACATCGCGAAGGCGCCAGGCAAGACAGCTTTCAACCCTCTCTTCCTGTTCGGCGGCTCCGGCCTCGGCAAAACGCATATCGCGCAGGCTATAGGCCTCGAGATAAAGGAGCATTTTCCGGAGAAGATCGTGCTTTACGTGCCTGCGAACCGTTTCAAGACGCAGTACATGAAGGCGGTTACCGCAAAGAACCAGCTTGCTGACTTCCTTGCATTCTATCAGAAGATAGACGTCCTGATCGTCGATGATATTCAGGAGCTCAATTCTCCGGGTGCGAAGAATGCGTTCTTCCACGTGTTCAACCATCTGCACCAGAACGGCAAACAGCTGATATTCACATCCGACCGTCCTCAGGTGGAGCTTCAGGAGTTCGAGAACAGGCTTCTCAGCCGTCTCAAATGGGGTCTGTCCGTGGAGCTTACCGCTCCGGACTACCAGACGCGTCTCGACATGCTGCGCTCACGTGCGCTCAGGGAAGGCGCCTCAATCAATGATGAGGTCCTGAAATATTTCGCCGCGCATATCAAGACCAATTTCCGCGAGCTTGAAGGTGCCCTGATCTCGCTTATCGCGAACTCCACTTTCATCCATCAGGAAGCCGACATCGAAATGGCAAAACGCATCGTGGACATGATAGTCGACGAGCCGCAGCTGGACCTCACGATCGAGAAGGTTGAAGATGCCGTATGCGAATATTTCAACGTCAGCATCACCGACCTGCACTCTCCGTCAAGGAAACGCAGCATAGCCCAGGCACGGCAGATCGCGATGTATCTGTCACGCAGCCTTACCCAATCTTCGCTTTCAGCCATCGGCGAGCATCTCGGAGGCCGCGATCACGCGACGGTGCTCCACGCATGCAACACCGTTTCCGACCTGATAACCACAGACAGGCTGTTCAAACAGTATATTTCCGACATCCAGAGGACCCTTTGCGGAGTCACGGACTAAACCTCAACTTATCGCAGTTTCCTTATGATTAAGATAGCTCCATCCATTCTGGCCGCGGATTTTCTTGATCTGGGCTCTGCCGTCCGTCTCGTGAACTCACATGCGGACCTGTTCCACATGGATGTGATGGACGGCGTATACGTTCCCAACATCACTTTCGGTTTCCCCGTAATCCGTGCCGTCGCGGCAAAGGCCGTGAAGCCTCTGGACATTCACATGATGACAGTACGTCCGGAGCGCTATGCGGCGGAGTTCGCAAGCATACCGGCTGTGGAAATGGTGTCGTTTCATCCTGATGCTGCTGAAGATCCCGTCTCCGTACTGCAATCGATAAGGGAGGGCGGTGCCAAGGCGGGGCTTGCCATAAATCCTGACGTCCCGCTTGCGGATCTGTATCCGTACCTGGCTCACTGCGATTTCGTGACCTTGATGAGCGTGTTCGCCGGTTTCGGAGGCCAGAAATTCATTCCGGACTCACTGGAGCGCGTCGCCGCGCTGAAAAAATATATGATGGAGAACGGACTGGAGACCGTGATAGAGATAGACGGCGGCATCAGCCTTGAAAACGCCGCGGCCTGCGCGGAAGCAGGCGCTGACATCCTTGTCGCAGGAACATCCGTATTCAAGGCAGAGAATCCCGGGGACGTCATTTCACGATTGAGACGATTTTAGATTCGTATTCCTTCCACAGGGCCTCAGGCTCTGTCCAGATAGCGTCAAAACGGCAGGAAAAATGCTTGAGAAAGTCCCTCAGGCATTTTTTTGTATCATAAACGCCTCCGCACAGCAGGGCTACCGAAACGGGATTCGGCAGATCCTTAGGAAACTCCGTCTGGTTTATGTTTATGCCTATGCCCAATACGGTCATCTGCATCCTGCCGGCGCTTAACCTGTTCTCGATAAGCATGCCGCATATCTTTCTTCCGTCCACGTAAATATCGTTGGGCTTCTTGATCCCGGCCTGTATGCCGAAATCCGCGAGAAAATCCGTCACGGCAAGAGAGGCCGCCGGAGTTATTATCTGCTGCCGGGCAGGGGTGATCGTCCGACCGCCGGAATATTTGACGAGAATTGAGAAGGTGAGGTTCTCTCCTTCCTTTGAATGCCATTTGTGGTCTCCCTGTCCGCGGCCTGCCGTCTGCGACTCTGCCGCAATGACAGTCCGGTCTGCCATATTTTCATATCCCCGCTCTATCACGGCGGAAGTGGAATCCACCTGATCGTACCATTTTACTGTATATTCGTCATTTACCGATTCTGTACGGACTGTTCGCATAATTTTTGTATCTTTGCGCTGCAAATTTATATATAAATGATAAAAAAAGAAATTAAAGTCATTGCGGATGCAATGCTTGAGAAGAAAGGAGAGGGCGTGACGGCGCTCGACCTCCGGAACATAGGATCGACGATTACAGACTTTTTCGTTGTGTGCAATGCGGACAGCACCACTCAGGTGCGCGCTATCGCAGACAATGTGGAAGAGCAGATGATAATCAATATGAAACGCAAGCCCGTGCGCAAGCAGGGCACGGAAAACGGCATCTGGGTGATACTGGATTACGGCGGTTCTGCCGTAGTGCATGTATTCCAGACCCAGTACCGCGACTTTTACCGCCTGGAGGACCTCTGGGCCGACGCAAAAAAGAAAACATTTACCGACGGAGAATAGACAATGGCTGAAAAAAAGAACAACAATAAAAAGAAGACGACGGTAATCAGGTTCAATTTTTCCTGGCTTTACATAATTCTTCTCGGTGTCGTTATCTGGCTGTTCGCCAACCCGTCCGAGACTTCTGCACAGAAAATCGAATGGGACGAGGTGAAGACGGCGATTCTGGACGGAGATGTCCAGAAAATAGATTTCGTGCGCAACGATTACCAGGGAATGGTTACCATACGTCCTGACAGGCTGGAGAAATATTCTGAATTGTTCGGCGGAAGGATTCCGCGCAAATCGCCTCATTTCGTTTTCCTTGTCAGCACAAGTTTCAATCCCGAGGAAACATTCGACGCCCTCAACGCATCGCTTCCGCCTGAAGAACGCTTCAAGCTCGTGATATCGAACAACAGCCACATGATGGACAATCTGCTGGAATGGATGCTGTTCCCTGTATTGCTGCTCGTGATGTGGTTCTTCATGTTCAGGATGATGAACAAGAACATGGGCGGACAGGGAGGTCCCGGCGGCGGTATCTTCTCCGTAGGCAAGACCCAGGGCAAGATGGCCAACAAGAAGGACCAGAAGATTACGTTCAAGGACGTGGCTGGTCTGTATGGAGCCAAAGAAGAGGTGATGGAGGTCGTGGACTTCCTGAAGAATCCGAAGAAATATACCGTCCTGGGCGCCAAGATTCCGAAAGGCGTGCTGCTGGTAGGCCCTCCGGGCAACGGCAAGACGATGCTTGCGAAGGCAGTGGCGGGCGAGGCGGATGTTCCGTTCTTCAGCATGAGCGGATCGGATTTCGTGGAGATGTTCGTCGGCGTGGGTGCCTCACGTGTGAGGGATCTGTTCCGCCAGGCGAAGGAGAAATCGCCTTGTATCGTGTTTATAGACGAGATCGACGCCGTAGGCCGTGCACGCGGCAAGAATGTGGGATTCTCGTCCAATGACGAAAGGGAGAACACTCTCAACCAGCTCCTTACGGAGATGGACGGTTTCGGCAGCAACAGCGGCGTGATAGTCATGGCCGCGACAAACCGTGCCGACATCCTTGACAAGGCGCTCATGCGCGCCGGACGTTTCGACCGTCAGATCCATGTGGACCTGCCGGATCTCAACGAGCGCAAGGAGATTTTCGAAGTGCACCTTAAGAATATAAAGCTGGACAATGATTTCGACACCGAATTCCTTGCCAAACACACTCCGGGATTTTCAGGCGCCGACATAGCCAATGTCTGCAACGAAGCCGCCCTTATCGCGGCCCGCAAGGACAAGAAGCTGGTGGGCAGGCAGGATTTCCTGGATGCTACGGACCGCATTATCGGAGGCCTGGAGAAGAAAGGCAAGATCATTACCGAGCAGGAGAAGAAGAGCATCGCCCACCATGAGGCTGGCCATGCTACCGTAAGCTGGCTTCTTCCTAACGCCCATCCTCTGTTCAAGGTGACGATCGTTCCGCGCGGAAACGCCCTCGGCGCCGCATGGTATCTGCCTGAAGAGCATGTTCTCGTGAACAAGGAGCAGATGATGGACGAGATGTGCAGCCTGATCGGCGGCAGGGTAGCGGAAGAACTCGTGAACGGCACAGTATCCACAGGAGCACTTAACGACCTGGAGCGTCTGACTAAGATGGCATACAGCATGATCAGCTATTACGGAATGTCGGATAAAGTCGGCAACCTGAGTTTCTACGATTCTACAGGCTCACGCGGATATGATCTGACAAAACCGTACTCCGAAAAGACGGCGGAGCTCATCGACAGCGAGGCAAAGCGGCTGGTTCAGGAGGTTCATGACCGCACAAAGGCCATTTTGGAGCAAAATATGGACGGTTTCCTTGCTCTTGCTGGCAAATTATTGGAAAAAGAAGTTATATTTGCAGAAGACCTTGAAGAAATCTTCGGTCCTAAGGCAGGAACAAAGAAAGATGAGTAATTTCTGGAAACGGACAATATTCGGAGCAATTTACGTAGTCATGCTTATTGGCTGCGTAATTGCCTGTAAATATTCGTTCTTTGTTCTGATGTTCTTCCTGACCGGAGGCATGATATTCGAATTCCTGCGGATCACGATGGGAAACCAGTACAGGTATTCGCAGATGCTCACGATTCTTTCCGGCGTCTCCCTTTTCGCGATCGCATGGGCCATGAGCGCGTTTCCGGATGCGGTTCCGCCGAGGACCTGCTTCCTTGCATTCATACCGGTGGTCGTGCTGATGATAAACTCGCTTTATGTCAAGGACAAGACCGAATTCGGAAAATTCGCGAACGTGTACACGTCCCTGCTGTATATAGCGATTCCGATGGCGTCCATGAATTACCTTGTGATGGACAGGGCAGGCGAGTATAACGGTCTGATCCTTATTGCATTCTTTGTCCTTATATGGGTGTCTGACTCCGGAGCGTACCTTATAGGCGTCACCCTGGGGCAGAAATTCGGAAAGAAGCTGTTCCCGTCCATCTCGCCGAAGAAATCCTGGGTCGGATTCTGGGGAGGTTTCATATTTACCGTCGCTTTCAGTGCCGGCATGCAGTTCGGAGGCGTCTACGCCGCCATGGGCATTCCGGGCATGACCTGGTATCATGCAGTGATAATGGCAGCGATCGTGGATGTCGCAGGAGTTTACGGAGACCTTTTCGAATCGCAGTGGAAACGCTATTATGCCGTAAAGGACTCGGGCAAGATCATACCCGGACACGGCGGTCTGCTGGACAGGCTGGATTCGACTCTCTTCGCCGTTCCTGCAGGTATCATATATTTGTCAATCTTTAAATTAATATAAGTCCCATGAAGTTGCAGAAAGACTCCATAGGAACTGTTGTCGGAGTGTCGCTTATCGGCCTCACGATCCTTGTTCTTTCATTGATATTCATTAAAACGGCATGGCTGCAGTGGCTCATTGCGGCGATCGGCCTGTTCGTGATATGGTTCATCATATTCTTCTTCAGGGTGCCCGACCGCACCCGTCCTGAAGGGGACAACATAATCACATCCGTTGCCGACGGCAAGGTCGTACTCGTGAGAAAGGTGTTTGAAGAGGAATATCTCAAGAGAGAGTGCATCCAGGTATCGGTATATATGAACTTCTTTAACGTTCATACCAATTTCTGGCCATTCAGCGGAACGACAACATATTACAAGTATCATCCGGGCAAATACCTGCTCGCTTTCCTGCCGAAATCCTCGGAGCTTAACGAGCACGCCTCCGCGGCTGCGCGCTTCGGCGGCGACGGTCCCGAGATCCTGTTCAGACAGATCGCCGGCACGTTCGCAAGACGTATCGTGAACTATGCAAAGCCTGGAGAAGATTTCATCGGAGGCGAGATGTGCGGTGTCATAAAGTTCGGAAGCCGTCTGGACATGTTCCTGCCTCTGGATGCCGATATAAAAGTGAAGGTCGGCGACACGGTGAAGTCAGTGACTTCAGTAATCGCAGAACTAAAATAATCCCATTATAATAAAACAGAGGCGCCGGGCAAATGCTGCGGCGCCTTTTGTTACCGTATCCAGGCACGCTCGCATGGACATGCCATTTCCGTTCTTCTACCGGTTACCGGTCTTCCACGGAATCCCGGGATTCCGGAGAGTTTTCTATAAGTTCCAGAAGCAGGTCTATCGCCTTGTCTTCCGGTACATGACGGTAGACCGCGTTCTTGCCCTTGTATATCGATACAAGTCCGCGTCCTTCGCCCACATAGCCGTAATCCGCATCCGCCATTTCACCCGGACCGTTCACGATGCATCCCATGACCGCGATGCATACGTTGCCAAGATGGGCGGTACGGGCCTTTACCTGTTCGAAGACCGCTTCCAGATTGTACATGGTACGCCCGCATCCCGGACATGCTATATACTCCGGCCTGTAGAACCTGCGTCTTGCCGCCTGCATGATCTCGTCCCTGACATAGGCGTCACGCTCAGCGCCGTATCCGCTGTCTATCACGAAATCATCTGTTTTACCGTCCATGAGGTCCTTTCCGTATCTGCAGGCCTGGGCGATGATATGACGCTCCCACGGATTCGATACGGCTCCGGCGGGCAGGGCTTCCGACGTATTCCTCGCGGCCGCAGGCGGGCAGCTGGCGATTATGCTGTATGCCGCCGGTATCTCCGCCCTCGGATCTTCGGTGAGGGAAACCCTTATGGTATCGCCTATGCCGTCATTCAGCAAGGCTGAAATTCCTACCGCCGACTTTATCCTGCCGGCATCGCCGTTTCCTGCTTCCGTCACTCCGAGATGCAGGGGGAACATCATGCCAAGCTCAGCGGCCATTTTTTCTTTCAGTATCCTGTATGCCTGCACCATTACAAGCGTATTTGATGCCTTCAGCGACACCACCACATTGTAGAAATCATTGTCAATGCACATTTTCAGCCATTCCATCGCCGCCTGCGCCATGCCTTCCGGAGTATTGCCGTAAAGCGAGGTGATGCGCTCTCCGAGAGAACCGTGATTCACTCCGATACGTACCGCCGTGCCGTGTTCCTTGCATATATCCAGCAGTTTGGCGAACTCTTGAGCCGCCATGTCCGGGTTCTTGTGGAAATTGCCAGGATTGATACGGACTTTCTCGGCTACCGATGCGGCGGCAAGCGCAACGTCGCTGCGGAAATGAATGTCGGCCACAAGGGGAGTGTCGATGCCCTGCCCGCGCAGCCGCCGCCGGATCTCCGCCAGGGCCTGTACATCGCTTAATGAAGGGGTCGTAAGCCTTATGAGCCGGGCGCCGGCCTGTGCAAGGCCGACGCACTGGGCGAACGAGGCCTCTATGTCGGCCGTATGCGTATTGCACATTGTCTGCACCGCCACGGGATTGTTCCCGCCTATCAGGACATTACCTGCTTTCGCTACTATGTATTTCATCTTGTATCACCGTATTTTTGGCGTTCTTCCTGTTTTTTACGTTCTTTCTGTTCGTCTCCAATGATTTCCTCTGCATTTCCTGCTCGTGTCTTTCGAGCATCAGCTCTTCCTCCACCTGGCGTCTGGCCTCTTCGCGCAGCTGTCTGTGCGTGCTTCCTATACGCCTTGTGATCTGATAATGCAGGCCCACGCTGATTACGATATCCGTAGGGTTTGACCAGGTATAATAGTAATTCGACCTGTCTTCGCCCTCGACGAATGATGAGGTGCTGATATTCGGCTTGTAAAGATAGGACAGGTCATATCTGTAGGCCGCCATAAGGTGTATTTCGAAAGGATCGAAGACAAAACCTATTCCGCCCGCGCCCTGCAGGCCGTAAAAGAATCTTTTCTCGTTTGGATGGAATGAAGCGGACCATTCGCGCCTGTAGTCATCCGGGCGGCAGATTCTGTCATCGTAAAAACGCTTAACCGCCAGCCTGTAGCCGCCATAGAACGTGATGTCCACAAGGAGCTTCATTTTCCAGAAGTCCACATGCATCTGTGCCGTGAAAGGAACCTCTATCACGGATGTCTTCAGACCGTATGCGCCAAGAAGGGAGAACGACGGGAGTCCTGTTTCCTCGTTTTCGGCGAATCTGTATCCCTGCTCTGAATAGAAGACTCCGGCCTGAAAGCCGAAATAGGGCATATATCCGAACATCTTGCAATATCGCGTGTAGAGTATGCCTATATCTATCGGGCTGAATATAGAATTGATGTCGCGTGCAGGATCCATTGACGTGGAGGCGATATTCACGCCGTACTGCACGCCGATCATGGAGTAGTCGTTTATCTTGCGGTATTTTTTTACGAATGTCGTGTCGATGCTCAGCCCCGGGGTCTCCGCGACAAGCTTCATGAGGGCCTCATCCGGCGAGGGTTTCCGTTCCTCGTCATCCTGAGCGTACGCTGCCGCCGGGAGCTGGCACATCAGGAGCAATACAGGTAATATTCTTTTCATTTCCCAAACAATTCCATGATGTTGATATCCTGTGACATTTCCGTGGAGGAAGGTATGTCGATAAGGAACTTTCCGTCTTTCAGCTTGTAGAACTTCACCTTCTCGGGCTGCCTGTGTTCCAGCAGGTCGCCGGTGTCGATCTTGCCGTTGCCGTTCTTGTCCTCGATTATGCGGATGCAGTATTTGCCGGTCTTGAGATAAGGGAATTCCAGCACGGAATCACTGTTTATCACATAGTTGCGCACGACCTTGTCCCTTTTCTCGTTCAGCAGCTCCACTATGTACCTCGTGCCTCCGGTCCCCGTGAGATTCAGCGTCAGCTTGCTGAGCTTGTCGTCATCCGGAAGCTTGACCTTTACGACAGTGCTGTCGTTGTAGTATCCGTTCACGTCACGGAACTTCCGGTGCGGCACGGTAAGCACGTATTCGAATCCCGGCTGCACCTTGCCCTGATGCTTTACATACACCACCCTCATGTCCGTGGAATCCCTGTGCCATGTATATCTGGCCTCCACTTTTTTCTGACGCGGATTTATGGCTTCGTATTTCAGGCTGTCGAAGCTGCCTTCCACGACAGGGTATTCGAACGCTATCCTGATGCCGTACTGTTCGAAAGTCTCGCCCGGACCCTCGGCCTTGTACACGGCTATAGTGTCTTCATGCTTTATATCGCGCCGCGAGCTTTTCGCCGCCGCGGCCTTCCTGTCCTTTGCGAGCTTGAACAGTTCCTTGGCCTTCACCAGAGCGCCGGTGCTGTCCGTTTTCCTGAACCCGATGTTCAGGTACAGGGTATCGGCCTGCTTCTTCGGGCTGTTTATCCATATAAGCAGCGAATCGCGGCTCTCGTTGAACTGGCGTATCACACGCTTTGGATTGATGCCCTTGAACCAGAGCGTATCGATTATGGCATCGCGGCTCATGAAAGACACGAATGCCGTCCTTTCCCCGATTCGCCCTTGATTCTTTATGTCCTGCTTTGAATTCAGGCCCATGAAAAGATTGAGCTCATAGTCGTTCTTCCGTTTCAGGCAGTCGGTGGTGTCCTTCATGTCGAACTTGTACAGCTCGTATATGCCGTCGGCCACCTTGTTTACCGCAGGCACGAGAGTGTCTATGAACGCGATCTTCTCCGTGGCAGGGTCGAAGATGTTGTTGCTGTTCTTGTCATCGATCGCATAGAGACGGTACACCGTATCCTGAATGTTTCTCAGGCAGAAGAATCCCCAGTCATCGGTCTTGACCGCGGCATCGGGACGGTGCTTGAATATGGCGGAATCGGCATGGTCCTTATACAGCATCACCGTGGCGCCCTTAACCGGCTGCAATGTGCTGTAATCCTGAACTATTCCCGTGATGTACATGGAATCTATCTGATCGCCGGTACTGAAAGTCAGCGCATAGCCGGGAAACTTGTTGCCTTCGTTGTTGTCGACCACAGCGCCGGTGATATCCACCGTATAGGTAGTATTTGGCTGCAATTCGCTCTCGCTGGAGAGGACTACGGACTTGCCGCGCAGCTTGGATTTTACCGGTTTCTCCAGAGGAGGGGAGATGGTTATGCTCTTGACATCCTTGCACTGCACGTATTCATTGAACGTGAACACGATTTCCGTACCCTTCACAGGCACGTTCAGCTGTCCGGGAAGCGGCTTCACGCCCACCAGGACAGGAGGAATGGTATCTTTGGGGCCGCCGCTCGGCGAACCTGAGGTGTTGGCGCAGGAGTGCGAGAACATCAGCGATACCAGTACTGCGGCGGCCGGCAGAAGCGGCATGAGATTCTTCAATTTCATTTCAAATCTATTCTTTTAACCTCCTGAATGCCGTTTATCTGCTTTAGAAGCCCGATAACGGATTCCAGAGTGCGGGTGTCATGCACCCATATGTCCATATATCCGTCGAATATCCCGTCATTGGTGACGATGCTTATGGCCTTGAAGCTGATACGCTTTTCCTGCGATATCTTGCCGCTGATCTCATGCATCAGCCCCATTCTGTCGAAGCCGCGCATCATAAGACGCACCGGATAGGCCGCATAAGCGCCCGACACCCACTTCGGGGTTACGATCCTGTTGCCGTACTTGCTGGCCAGGGAATCGGCCACCTGGCATGTCTTCTTGTGTATTTCTATGCTGCCGTCCTCGCAGACGAACCCGACTACCGGATCGCCTGGAATAGGATTGCAGCACGAGGCGATCGAATACTTCTGGTCCTCGTACTCGGCCCTGATGCTGCTGTCCTTGATGCCGAGCGCGCTTTTCACGCTCTGTATCGCATGCTTGGTCCTGAGGAACCTGAGCCATTCCTGCTTTGGCGATTCTTTCTGGGATGTGATGATCTCCACCATATCGCCGCTGCGCAGCACATACGAAAGAGGGCACAGCCTGTAGTTTACTTTCGCAGCGATAGCATGGTTTCCGGTCTCGACATCCTGCTGGAAGCCGAAATCGAGGGCCGTAGCGCCCTGGAGTATGGTATGCTGGCCGCCCTTGTTGTCGAAGACGAAAATGTCGCTCTCCATAAGGTCGTTGTGTATCATGTCCAGCTTTTCCACCGAGTCGACATCAGGATTTTCCAGGATTTCCTTGATCCGCGCTATCCACCTGTCGGTATTGCTGATTTCCGTCTGGGCCTGGTTCTTCTTGTAGTTCCAGTGGGCGGCGATGCCTTTCTCCGCGATGTCGTCCATGCGCTTGGTGCGGATCTGCACCTCCACATTGGTCCTGTCCTTTGTAAGCACAGTCAGATGCAGGGCCTCGTAGCCGTTGGATTTCGGATGCTGGAGCCAGTCGCGCATCCTTTCCGGACGGTAATCGTATATGGCCGTGATAAGTGAAAATATGTGGAAGCATTCGTCGCGTTCCCTGGCTATGTCGTCTGTACCCGGATCGAAAATTATCCTTACCGCATACAGGTCGCTTATCTGGTCGAACGGGATGTGCTTCCGGTTAATCTTGACCCAGATCGAATACGGGGTCTTGATGCGTGTCTTTATTGTATAGCTTATGCCGGCCTCGTCCAGTTTCCTGCGTATCGGCACGAGAAAGCCGTTTATCATGGCCTCGCGGTTGCAGCTCGTGTCGTTGATAAGGTTCACGATACGGCTGTATGCCTCGGGCTCCTTGAACTTGAGCCAGATGTTCTCCATCTCGCTCTTGATAGAGTACAGGCCGAGACGGTGTGCCAGAGGAATGAATATATACATTGTCTCGGACAGTATCTTGTCCCTCTTGAACTCAGGCATGAAATCTATGGTGCGGCAGTTGTGGAGTCTGTCGGCCATCTTGATAAGCACCACGCGCACATCATCGTTAAGAGTCAGCAGGATGCGCTTGAAGTTCTCGGCCTGCATGCTCTGCGACTCTTTTTTGCTGTCCTCCTTGTCGAGAACGGTCTTGATTTTGGTAAGTCCGTCCACGAGGCTCGCTATCTTCTGTCCGAAAAGATTGCTGATATCCTCCACCGTATATGAGGTGTCCTCCACGACATCATGCAGAAGTGCCGAGCAAATGCTCTTGTGGCCCAGGCCGATTTCCTCGACCACTATGCGCGCCACAGCTATAGGATGCAGGATATAAGGCTCGCCGCTGCGGCGGCGCACGCCTCTGTGGGCGGACTCCGCGAACTCGAACGCCTTCTGTATCAGCGCCATCTGTTCCGGCCCGGTGCAACGTTCCGAGGCCAGTTCCTTAAGCCTTGCGTAATCGCTGTTAATTATCGCATAATCCTGCGGTGTAAACTCGGTCTGCGCTTTCATAATCAAAACAAAGTTAACTCTTTTTCCTCTGAAGGGGCCGCTTTCTCGCCGGTGATTTCATAGAAATCCGCCTCGGAAATCATCCTGACTCCCAGTTCCCCGGCTTTCTTCACCTTCTCCGGCCCAGGCTTTTCCCCGACGATCACATACGCCGTTCTGGCGCTGACCCCGGACGATACCTTGCCGCCGTGGGCTTCTATCAGGGCTTTCATTCTGTCCCTGCTGATTCCGTAGGTTCCGGTGATGACCACGCTGCCGCCATGGAGAATGTCGTCTTTCGGGCCTTCCGCCTGCATAGAGAACTGCAGTCCGGCCGCCTTGAGACGCTCTATATTGTCTATGTTGACAGGATTGGAGAAATATCTGATGATGCTGTCCGCGATGATGCCCCCGATATCTCCCACCTGCATGAGATCTTCCCTCGAAGCCTCGCGCAGACGGTCTATGTCTCCGTAATGGCGCGCCAGGGCCTTTGCCGTCGTTTCGCCCACATTCCTGATGCTCAGCGCGTACAGCACATGTTCGAAGCCCACGTTGCGGCTCTTGTCAAGGCTTTTCAGGAAACGCTCGCATGACTTTTCCTTCCAGCCCTCTATCCGGTACAGGTCGGAAAAGCCGAGGCTGTAGAAATCAGCCGGTACCTTTACCAGCCCGAGTTCGTACATGCGGGCGACCGTCGCGTCACCGGCCAGCACGTTCATGGCCTTGCGGCTCAGGAAATGCACTAAGGTCTCTTTCACCTGGGTAGGGCAGCCCGACTGGTTCGGACAGAACCATTTCGCTTCCCCCTCGGCCCTTGCAAGGGCGGTGCCGCAGTCCGGGCATACTTCGGGGAACACGGGCTTCAGCGCCGTAAGAGGACGTCTCGACAGCTCGACCGCCGTGATCTTGGGGATTATCTCTCCACCTTTCTCCACATAAACCCAGTCGCCGACATGTATGTCCAGCTGCTCCATCTGCTCGGCATTGTGCAGGGTGGCGCGCTTTACGACCGTGCCGCTCAGGGGCACGGGAGTGAGATTCGCCACCGGAGTCACCGCGCCTGTACGGCCTACCTGATAATCTATGCCCAGCACTTCCGTAAGCGCCTGCTCGGCCTTGAACTTGTATGCCACTGCCCAGCGCGGAAACTTGCTCGTGAATCCCAGATGACGCTGTACCGCCAGTTCGTTGATCTTCACGACCACGCCGTCCGTAGCGAAAGGCAGCATCCTGCGCTCCGTATCCCAGTAGTTTATGTAATCCTCTATTTCCCTGACGCTGCGGCAGACACGGCTTTTGTCGCTTACGGGAAGCCCCCACGACGCCGCTTTCTCCAGAGCCTCGCTATGGGTGTCGAAAGGCAGGTTTTCCCCGAGAATATGATACAGGGTGCATTCCAGGCCGCGGCGTCCGACCTCGGCGCTGTCCAGGAGTTTCAGGGAACCGGAGGCCGCGTTCCGCGGATTGGCGAAAGGCGGCTCGCCATCTTCCTCCCTCTGTCTGCACAGGGCGTCGAAAGCCTTGTACGGCATATAGATCTCGCCGCGTATCTCGAAACTGTCCGGATAGCCCTCGCCCCTGAGACGCTGCGGAATGCTTTTTATCCTGCGGACATTGTTCAGCACGTCATCTCCCACAGTGCCGTCGCCTCGCGTGAGAGCGCGTACGAGAATGCCGTCCTCATAGGTAAGGCATATTGCAGTGCCGTCGAACTTCAGCTCGCAGCTGAAGGAAAAATCGCCTTCGATATTTTTCGAGGCCCGGTCCACGAATTCCTGCACCTCGGTCATGCTGTATGTGTTCCCGAGGCTCAGCATCGGATAGCGGTGCGGAAGATGGGCGAATTCCTTCGATACCGTGCCGCTCCCGTAAATGTCGAGATCCGAGCCCACACGCCTGGTCGGAGAGTCCTCCGTGACAAGCTCCGGATGCGCTTTCTCCAGGTCTGCCAGCTCTTTCATGAGCATGTCATACTCATAGTCGCTTATAGCAGGGGAGTTCTCCACATAATAGCGCCTGTTATGCTCCATGAGCTGCGCGCGCAGCTCGCTTATCCTATCTTGATGATTCTGTTCCATAAATTATACAAAATTACGTAAAATTTTCGGTTAATTTATTATATTTGTGCCTCAAATTTGAACTTTGAAACCAATTTTAAACACACAATGAAAGATTCAATCATTATTCTTTGTGGCGGCGGTCCTGCCCCCGGAATGAACAGCGTATCAATGAGCGTAGCCAAGACATTCCTTTCAAAAGGCTACAGGGTCATCGGCCTTCACGGCGGTTATTCAGGTCTTTTCTCCAAGAATCCGCGCACGGAAGACATCGACTTCAACAAAGCCGACTACTTCTGGAACAGAGGCGGCTCCTACCTTGAAATGAGCCGTTTCAAGCCGACTGACAAGGATTTCGAGGAGAATTTCAACCTCGGTCTTTTCACCGAAAACAATATCAAGCTGCTCGTGACAATCGGCGGCGACGATACCGCTTCCACGGCGAACCGCATCTCCAAATTCCTTGCGGCAAAGAATTATCCTATCGCAAATATCCACTGTCCGAAGACTATCGACAACGATCTTCCGCTGCCGAACAACACGCCTACATTCGGATACAACTCAGCCAAGAACGAGGGAGCGCACCTCGCACGCACAGTGTATGAGGACGCACGCACTTCAGGCAACTGGCTCATCATCTCGGCGATGGGCCGCACATGCGGCTCGCTCGCGCTCGGCATCGGAGAGGCTACACACTGCCCTATGACTATCATTCCGGAGATGTTCAACAATACTCCGATGACTCTCGACAGCATCATCAGGCTCTCCATTTCAGCGATCCTCAAGAGAAAGATCATGGGCATCAATTACGGTACTATCGTGGCTGCCGAAGGACTTTTCCACAATGAGGGCGTAGCCAAAGAGGCTGAGGAGGCAGGCGTTCACTTCACATACGACGAGCACGGACATCCTGAGCTCGGCAAGATCTCGAAAGCCGTGCTTTTCAACGACCTTCTCGAGAAAGAGTTCAAGAAGACAGGCCTCAAGGTAAAGAGCCGTCCTGTGGAGATCGGTTACGACGTACGCTGCCAGGACCCTGTGGCTTACGACCTTACATACTGCACTGAGCTTGCCATGGGTGCATACCAGCTCTTCTCCGAGGGCAAGACAGGCTGCATGGTGTATGTGGATGCCTACGGCAATGTGTCTCCGCTGTATCTGGCTGACCTTCAGGATCCTGAAACAGGCAAGATTCCGCCTCGCGTTGTGGACATCAACTCAGGCACAGCACAGAACTACTACAATTATATCGCCAACTACATCACTCCAGAGGATTACGAGGCAGCAAAGGCTTTCGTTCCGAATCCGGAAGATTACGATTTCAGGAAAATCCTTAACTGGTAACGGTGAAGCCTATAATCTATCAGGTCGTTCCAAGATATTGGGGCGCATATAAATCGCAAAATGTTCGCAACGGATCTCTCGGCGAGAATGGTTGCGGGCATTTTGCCGATTTTGATGACAGAACTCTGGAATACATAAAGGGACTGGGATGCAGCCATGTATGGTACACCGGCGTGATACGTCACTCCACAGGCTGCAACACGCACGGATGCAGCCCGTCGCACCAGGGTTTCCTGAAGGGGAACGCCGGCTCCCCGTATGCGGTGTACGACTATTATGACGTGAATCCGTATCTGTCGGCCGACCATCCGCGCAGGATGGCGGAGTTTGAAGAACTGGTAAAGCGAACGCATGCCAAGGGCCTGAAAGTCATTATCGACTTCATCCCGAACCATGTCAGCCGCGACAACGTCAATTTCGGCCGGGACGATGACAGTTCCGTGCACTGGAAAGCCGAAAACGACTTTTACTATTATCCCGGGGAGCAGCTCAATCTCCCGACAACGTTTTATCCCACAGGGGAGTACCCGTATCCTTATTACGAGTATCCCGCAAGGGCTACAGGAAACAACTGTTTCAGCGCAAGTCCGAGCATACACGACTGGTACGAGACAGTGAAACTAAACTATTGCGATTTCCATACGGGCACATGGGACAAGATGCTCGGCATCCTCCGTTTCTGGGCCTCGAAAGGCGTCGACGGCTTCCGCTGCGATATGGTGGAGCTTGTGCCGTCCGAGTTCTTCGAATGGGTCATCGCAAGGATGAAAGAAGAATTTCCCGGCATTATATTCATTGCCGAAGTATATAAAAAGGAGCTGTACCGCTATTATCTGCGCAATGTAGGCTTCGATTTCCTCTATGACAAATCCGGGCTGTACGACAGCCTGCGCGACATAATGTGCTTCAACACGTATCACGGGGAGCAGACTCCGGAGGCATGGCAGAGCACAAGGCGCATAACCTTCAACTGGCAGAGGATGGACCATACCCAGCCCCACATGCTGAACTTCCTGGAAAATCACGACGAGCAGCGTCTTGCATCGGATTTCTTCGTGGGGGACGCGAAAAAGGCCATGGCCGGCTTTGCAGTCTCTGCCCTTTTCAACAAGGCCGCGGTCATGATCTATGCAGGTCAGGAAGTGGGCGAGAGGGGAATGGATGACGAGGGATTCAGCAGCAGGGACGGACGCAGCACGATATTCGACTGGTGGAAACCGCTGGGAATGAAACAGCTGTGGGAGTACATCCATAGCGGAAAGCTGCCTAAAGAGCAGAAAGCCCTGCTGGATGAATACAGGAAGATACTCGGCCTGGCTAATTCGCCGCTGTGCCGTGAGGGCGAGAACTATGATCTGTGCTACTGCAACGGGCAGTCGCAGGGCTTCGACATAGACAGGCATTTCGCTTTCCTGAGATATCTCGGGGACGAATGCATGCTTGTGGCATGCAATTTCTCGCCGTCAGATACATGCATGGAGCTCAATATCCCCGTCAATGGAATGAAAGTTGCGGTGGAGGTAAAGGCATTCTCATACACGGTAAAGGAATTGTAGAGGATATGATGACAGCCGCGGATATAAAACGTATCAGGTCCCTGAAAGACAAGAAATTCAGGGATGAATGCGGCATGTTCGTGGTGGAAGGGGAGAAGATGGTGGCCGAGGCCCTTGAAAGCGGATTCGAGGTGCTTGAATGCCATTATGCATCGGAGATCGGCTGGAAGACAATGGAACGCATAACCCACCTGTCCTCGCCGTCCGCCGCATTGTGCGTGGTGCGCAAGCCATCATCGGTCTACGGGGAGCCTGGCTTGCTGAAAAAGGACGGCATCTATATAGCGCTGGACTCGATACGTGACCCGGGCAATATGGGCACCATCCTCAGGATAGCGGACTGGTACGGCATCGACGGGGTGTTCGCTACTCCCGATTCCGTGGACATATTCAATCCGAAGGTCGTACAGAGCACGATGGGAGCCATATTCCGCGTGGATTTCCGCTATTGCCGGATACCGGACCTTTGCGGCCGGAGCGATGCTGTAGCGTTCGGGACTTTCCTTGACGGCGACAACATCTACACAAGCGACCTCGACGAGAATCTTGGCAAGGCTCGCATTATCGTGACGGGAAACGAGTCCAACGGCATCAGCGCGTCTGTCGGAGCAGTGTGCGACAGGCGGATCACGATCCCGTCATTTGCAAAGGGACAGGGCTCCGAGAGCCTGAACGCGGCTGTCGCCACGGCAATCACCGTGTCCGAATTCAAACGCAGAAGCCTGTGATGAAGATGAGAAAGGAAGCGAAATATCTTATACCGCTGGTATCGCTGTTGATGACGGTGCTCGGTACCTCGTGCAGCACGGTAAAGGTGCTGGGAGAGGGCCAGAGAAGGCTTGTTTCCACCAAGATAACGGTTACAAACGACAAAAAATACGATTCTTCCGAACTTACCCCTTATCTGAAACAGAAGGCGGACGGCTGGAATCCGTTCCTGTATGTGTACAACTGGGAAAACGGCAAGGGAAAAGGCTGGGACAAGTTCGTGCACAAGCTGGGCGTCGCTCCGGTGATCTTCGACAGCACGCTGGTGGCCAGTTCCATAAACAATGTGGAGGCCCACCTCAGATACATGGGCTACTATGATTCCAAGGTCGAAGCGCAGATAGACAGCAGCAGGAACAGGAAGGCAAAAGTGAAATACTACGTCACGCTGGGCCGCAGATATAAAATAGACAGGATATCTTTCGAACTTCCGGCATATAACGACGAATTCTATGTGGACTTCATAAAGGATACGTCAAGATGCCTCATCAAGAAAGGCGATTACCTCAGCGAGTTTTCCTTAGAGGAGGAGTCTTCGCGCGGAGCCGATGCAATGCACGACAAAGGCTTCTACGATTTCAACAAGAACTACTATTTCTTCGAGGCCGATACAGTATCGGTTCCGGGCTATGCGCGTCTTAACATCATCGTAAAGGACCGTACCCGAAATGATCCGGTAGATGTGTCACGGCGTATGGAAAAGTACCACATGGGCCGCATAACCGTATCGTATCCGGAAGACCTGAAGATAAGGGAGAAGGTGCTGACGGACCTTAACATGATCCACAGCGGAGACCTTTACAGCGACACGAAGATACGCACGCTGTACTCACGCTACAACAGCATAAACTACTTCAACTCGGTCAACATGCAGCTGTCGCAGAGGCCGGGCAAGAACATCGTGGACTGCGACGTGCAGCTCAGGCGGGGCAAGACCCAGGGCTTCAAGCTCGGGCTGGAGGCATCCCTGAGCACCACCGGCCTGTGGGGAATATCTCCGGAGCTGACATACTATCACAGGAACATATTCCACGGCGGCGAGCTCCTCACTCTGTCCGTGAATACCAACCATCAGATAATGAACAAGAACAGCGATGTCAGGGCTAACGAGGTAAACGCATCCGCTTCGCTGACCTTCCCGAATTTCTTCCCGTTCCCTACGCGATGGTTCGCTGGACCGGACATTCCGAAGACCGAACTTAAGATTTCATACAACTACCAGAACAGGCCGGAATACATAAGGAATATAACATCCGCGACATTCGGATATTCAGGAAAATACAGGAAATATCTGCTGTATCAGGTAAATCCGCTGTCCCTGAACATGGTGCACCTTCCGTATATGGACGAGGCGTTCACCGAATCCATAAAGATGACGAACATGTCGCTGCTTAATTCGTTCATGAATCACCTTGACCTCGGCCTGAGTTCGCAGATCTACTACAATACCGGCGACAATATCGCCATGCCGACGGATGACTACTGGTTCACACGCTTCAAATTCGACATTTCCGGCAACCTGATGAGCCTGTTCAACGGCCTTATGAGCGAAAAGGACGGAATACATTATATAAACAGTGTTCCGTACTCGCAGTACGTTAAGCTGGAATGGGAGATAGGCAAGACATTCTTCTGGGGCAAGAACAACAGCCAGGCAATAGCGGGACGCTTCCTCGCAGGCTATGGCAAGGGATACGGCAACAGCACTATCCTGCCTTTCGAGAAACGCTTCTACAGCGGCGGCGCGAACTCGCTCCGCGGATGGGTGGCACGCACCGTAGGTCCCGGCAACAGCAAGATGAGCGGTCAGTGGGTCATTCCGAACCAGACAGGCGACATGAAGCTGGAGGCCAACCTGGAGTACAGGTTCAAGATATTCTGGAGAATATACGGCGCAGCGTTCGTGGATGCGGGCAACGTCTGGGAAGTGACCTACACGGAAAATGACGACGCAGACAAATATTTCAGCTTCAACAGATTCGGACAGAGCATAGCGGCTGACTGGGGCGTGGGTGTGCGCGTAGATTTCACATTCTTCCTGCTCAGGGTCGATTTCGGCATGCGCGTGCATGACCCTGCGAAAGATCCGGGCGCACGCTGGACAGGTCCGAAAGACTGGTTCAAGTCAGACAACCACGCGTTCCACTTCGGCGTGGGATTCCCGTTCTAAGGCTTCCAGGCAGTTCAATATGGTTCCGGCGTGAAAAGCCGGCAAAAGAAACGGATACGGCAGGCAAGTCCTGCATTAGAACAGCATGGCCGCGAAGCCTGCAATCAGGGCCACGGCGCAATTCACAAGCTTCACTTTCAGGAAACTCGTCTTGCTTTCCGCCAGCAGAGGCAGGGAGGCATGGCCGTCCTGACTTATGCAGCTTGCCAGCAGCACCGGCAGCGGAACGATTCCTGACGCGTACAGCGTCACGAATATAAGGTGCGGACCTGACTCCGGAATAATGCCAACTAAGGTAGCCAGCAGAATCATCAGGGGTGTATTTCCGCTGATCCATGCGCTGAGGTCGCAGAAATTCAGGAGCACGCCCATGAGTGCCAGGACTCCGAAAGTCCATGCGAATATACGCGGAAGATGCCTTACGACGACATGATGCCAGAGATGTTCGTCAACAAAGTGGTCGGAAGCTATGGCCAGGACAAACAGCACGATAAGGCTCAATGCCGCGAAAATATAGTTCATCCAGTCCTCGCTCAGCAGGTTTATTCCTCCTGCAAGCTCTTCTTCCGCATGTCCGTCACCGTGCCCGTGCTCGAAATGGCCGCTTACAAGCGCCCAGATGAACAGCGCTATGCCTGCGAACATCAGCACGCGCTTCCATCCGAAATGCCTCTCGCCGCGAATTCTGGCAGGATGCTCGTCCTCCGCATGGACGTCAAAACGCGCGTTGCAGTGCATAGGCTCGCGTTTCTTGTAAATCAGGTCCACTGCAAGACCGGTTACCACCGCGATTACGCCGAGCAAGGCGAATATCCACATGGCGTCCCGTGGCATCGTGGCGAGCATCACGAAAGCCTCGTCACCGGAAGAAGCGATCATCATGGCTGTCAGCGCACCGAACGACAGCAGGCCGTGAGTATAAAGCGAGACCGTGGCGAAGCCGCCGAGGCAGCCGGGCATAAGTCCCAGTAAAGTGCCGGCAAGCACGCTTCCGACCCTGCTCCCGGCGATACCGCGGAAAAAGCCTCCGCGGCTTTCTACGTTGAGAAGTTCTATCATTATCATCATAATGACCACCAGCCCGGTAATCATTATCGAGTTGAGCAGCGAAGACTCCAGTATGTGAAAAAACATTTCCATAGCTATTTTTTACCGTAATATTTCGGCCACAGAGAACTCAGGCGCGCTGCAGCATTGTCCTCGGCCTTGTTCTGCTGAGGTTCGTACAGCACCGTGCCTTTAAGTTTCTCCGGCATGAATTCAAGATCAGCGAAATGCCCCGGATAGTCGTGGGCATATCTGTATCCGTCCGAGTATCCGAGCTCTTTCATGAGCTTTGTAGGGGCATTTCTCAGATACAGGGGCACCGCGGCGTCATGGGAATCCGCCGCAAGGGCGAGAGCCTTGTCGACAGCAAGATAGGCAGAATTGCTCTTAGGGCTGGAAGCCAGATAGATAGCGCATTCCGAGAGGGGAATCCTCGCCTCCGGCATACCGATCTGGTGGCATATCTGGAACGTTGCGTTCGCAAGCAGCAGGGCATTCGGGTTTGCCAGCCCCACATCCTCGGCCGCAAGTATGCACAGCCTGCGCGCGATGAAAAGCGGGTCCTCGCCGGCCTCCAGCATTCGCGCCATATAATATACGGCGGCATTCGGATCGCTGCCCCTGACAGACTTTATGAAAGCGGAGATAATGTCATAATGCATCTCTCCGTTCTTGTCGTATGATGCAGGCGTACTGCTCAGGCATGACACCACAGTGTCGTCATTTATGATTATGTTGTTCTTGTCATCTGCGGCATTCACCACCATTTCGATGATTCCCAGCAATTTGCGTGCATCGCCGCCGCTGAACCTGAACAGTGCGGAAGTGCTCTGCACCGTAATGGGAAGCCTGCTCAGTATCTCATCTTTCTCCAGCGCCCTGTCCAGCAGCGTCTGCAGGTCGGCCGCCTCCAGGCTCTTCAGGACGAACACCTGACAGCGGCTCAGAAGGGGAGTGATCACCTCGAACGAAGGGTTCTCCGTCGTGGCGCCGATAAGAACGACCGTACCGTCCTCCACCGCCCCCAGAAGCGCATCCTGCTGCGATTTGCTGAAACGGTGTATCTCGTCTATGAAGAGGACAGGAGACCTGCCGCCGGAGAACATGCGCGAATTGCGGCTCCTGTCTATGACCTCCCGCACCTCCTTCACGCCTGAAGATACGGCGGAAAGGGTGAAGAACTCCCTGCCGAGGCATCTCGCGACGATATTCGCAAGGGTTGTCTTTCCGACCCCGGGAGGGCCCCACAATATGAAGCTGTTCAGGTTGCCGCTATGTATCATGTTGTAAAGCACGCACCGCGGCCCTACAAGATGCTTCTGTCCCACATAATCCTCCAGTGTCTCCGGCCTCATCCTCTGGGGAAGGGGAGGGAGCATCTGGCTCTGACCTACTATATCCGCATTTTCCAATTCCTGTTCCTCCAGCCGTTAATAGCGTCCGAAATACCTTCCGAACTGGAATGCCAGTCCGAAATGCACGGCGCATGTAAGTCTGTCGTATGCCATGCCGTTGGACATGTACCTGAAAGGTATGCTGTCGGCCCCGGCAAAGAGATTCAGTCCCGTCGTGTGCAGCGTCAGCATGGCGCCGAGCTGGTTTCCGTATGTTCCGTTGGCATACGAAGCGCTCAGCGACAGCCATTTCAGCAGGTCATAATTAAGAGACAGGCGGGTCTCCCACCATTCCGCGGCGGCAGGCGAGAAGCGCTGTGAATAAAGGGCTCCGAAAGAAATCTTCTGATATACGGGAATCCTGATCTGCAAGCCTGCGTGTGCGTAAAAGTCAGGCATTGCCGCGCATTTGTGAGTAATGCCGTTGTCCCTGACCGTATATATTCCGTCCGGCCTCACGCCGTCCTGAGAATTGAGGTCGAAGTCCAGGGATATATCGTGCACATCCCCGTAAGTCATGAATCCCAGGTCGTTTATCGAGGCAGAAACAGCCAGCCAGTCGAAAATGTCGATATTGATGCCCAGATCGCCGCTTATGCCGAAACTCCTGAAAGCGTTGCGAAGGACATGGACGGTACGGTCCCTTAAAAAGTCCGGATCGGTAAAGAAATCATCCGCATTGCCGTTTTCTTCCATTGTAAAAGGGAACTGGTACCTTATATCGACCGAGCCTTTCGCACTCCATGAACTGCTCTGCGAATCAGCGGACGGCACGAAGATGTCCATGCGCCCGACATTCACTGACGCGCTGGCAAGCGAATTCATGAATTTGACACGGTAGCCGAGACGTATCCTGGAGCCGAGCCTGAACGACATTCCGAGCGAAAGGTATGTGGATGCGCCCGCATCTCCATAAGTATTCGCAAGCGAATATCTGCCGTCCGGAGCCGCGTTTCTCAGCAGGGAGAAAAAGTCATAAGGAAGCCTTGAATATTCATCCACATGTATGCCGCATTCCACAGTGGTGAAAATCCTGCCCTTGCGGCTCCAGAACCCTCCTGACCAGATGGCATCGTCGAATGAGAAGTTCATTTCATTCAGCGGCCTTATGCCGCGCAGGGCGATCTCCGCCGGCAGTCCGGGGCTGAAGAATGTCTGGTATTTTCCGTTCTTTATCTGATCGAAAAAGATAAAATCCTTCAATGCGAGCGTGCTCTGTGACGACAGGAACACGTTCAGGGCCGGAAACTGGGTGTAGCTCATATTGGCTGTCAGGGCCGGGTTGATACGGTTCTTGTAGATGTATCCGTCATTGAAATATCCCGTTGCCAAGGCGCTGCCCTGGGCGGCGAGCATGTGCGGAACCGTACAGATAACAGCCGCCAATACAATAGTTTTCAGTATATTATGATTATTTGCCATAAGTATCTGCCTTAGGTATGAGTTTATGTCAGTTTCCGATGACGATGCCGCCGCGGGTGATGAAATATTCGCAGCTGCATGATATCTTTTCGTTCACGAGAACTTTTCCGGACACAGGAACGAGCTTCAGCCCGATCCGGTCTATCGAAGAGAAGGGACTCTGACGGGAAACGGTGAAATCGAGAGGAATGTCTTTTGAGCCCGCGGCGACTGTAATCTCATCCGAGATGCAATCGTCGCCCACGGTACCGCCGATGCCGTATGCGGACAGCTGCAATATGAACGAGGCCCCGGTGCCGTTGCCGACAACCGCATGCATGGTGATATCCATGAACGCCGCGGAATCGCCGAGATACTCGGCCAGACGGCCGTTCCCGCCAAGATCGTATTCCATATATACCGGCTCTTGGACCATGTCCGTATCGAAGCCATGGTCAAAAGTATGGTCGAAACTGAAGCCGAACGGAAATTTCGTATCAGGAAAAAAGGACATGCGTTGTTCGATATTTCCGGAATTCATATCCAGACATGAGGTCGCCGCGAGTCCTAAAAAAACCGAAACCGTCAAAAGGATTTTCTTCATACGCTCAAAATACACGATTTATTCACAAATTTACCAATAATTTATAATTATTGCAAATGTTATACAATTTATATTATGTTAAGTTGTATATTTGGACAAACTGCCATATCTTTGTAGCTGTACAAATTATACGGTAAAAAAGACTACCCTATGAGAAAAAAGCAGGAAATCATATTGGATGATGTTTTGATCGAGGCTGTCGCGGCCGAAGGCAAAGCGCTCGCGCATGTCGACGGCATGGCGCTTTTCGTACAGTTCGCCGTTCCCGGCGACATCGTGAAGGTCAAGGTCACAAAAAAGAAAAAGAATTACATGGAAGGCTTCATTCTTGAGATCAAGACCCCGTCGGTCCACAGACTGGAGCCGTTCTGCGAATATTTCGGAGTATGCGGAGGCTGCAAATGGCAGCCGCTTCCTTATGAAATGCAGCTGGAGGCAAAACGCCGTCAGGTGGAGGACCAGCTCGTGAGAATCGGCCACATAGACCTTTCCGGAGCCGTTCCTGCCGAGGGAGACACCCGTCCGGTAAGGCCTGTCGTCGCCTCGGACAGGACCGAATACTACCGCAACAAGCTGGAATTCACATTCAGCGAGAAAAGATGGCTTTATCCCGGCGAGAACTGGGAGGAGATCAGCGATACGGACAGGCTCGGCTTAGGATTCCATGTAGGCAGATTCTTCGACAAGATACTCGATATACGCAAATGCCACCTGCAGGCCTCCCCTTCCGACGAAATCCGTAATTTCATACGTCAATACGCTATAGAACATTCACTTGGATTCTTTAATATAAGGGAACACCACGGTTTCCTGCGCAATATGGTCATACGCACCGCGGAAAACGGCAGCGTGATGCTCATACTCGTATTCTATCATGAGGATGCAAAGGCGCGCACCGCCCTGCTGGATGCCGTCAGCGGACGCTTCCCGCAGATCACCAGCCTTTACTATGTCATCAACGGCAAGGCTAACGACAGCATCGCGGACCAGGAATGCATCCTGTACAAAGGCAGCGAGGCGATATACGAGACAATGGAGAACCTGCGTTTCAAGATAGGTCCGAAATCATTCTACCAGACAAATACGGAGCAGGCTTACAAGCTCTACAGCGTGGCCCGCGGATTCGCCGCCCTTACCGGCAGCGAGGTTGTCTACGACCTCTATACAGGCACAGGCACGATCGCACAGTTCGTAAGCGCCAAGGCCTCTAAGGTGATCGGCATAGAATATGTCCCTGAAGCGATAGAGGACGCCATCGCCAACGCCAAGGCCAACGGCATCACGAATTGCGAATTCTTCGCCGGCGACATGAAAGACGTGCTTACGGACGAATTCATCGCAAGGCACGGCCGGCCGGACGTCATAATACTCGACCCTCCGCGTGCGGGCATCCATCCGGATGTCGCGAAAGTGATACTGAACGCGGCTCCTCAGCGTATGGTGTACGTAAGCTGCAATCCCGCTTCGCAGGCCCGCGACCTGGAGATCCTGTGCGATGCCGTGAACGGTCCGGGATACCGTGTCACCGCAGTGCAGCCTGTGGACATGTTCCCTCATACGCATCATGTCGAGAATGTGGTTTCTCTTGAAAGATTGTAAATTTTTTACTATATTTGGGAGTATTTTTGTTTTTATGTTTTAAACAAAATATGAGTTATACCGCAATACTTCTGCTCATTCTGGGCATCGTGCTGGTCGTTGGCGGGTCCAATTACCTTGTGGACGGTGCCTCGGACGTTGCCCGCAGGAGCGGAATAAGCGAATTCGTGATAGGACTGACCATCGTGGGGATAGGCACAAGCCTCCCTGAGATGGTCGTCTCTTTTATCAGCGCGTTCCAGGGCAGTGCGGACATGGCGATAGGCAACGTCATCGGCAGCAACATTTTCAATACCTGCCTGATTCTCGGCCTCACGGCCGTAATCTTTCCGATAGCCATCACGCCGGGCAACGTCAGGACCGATATTCCCGTCAACATATTCGCCAGCGTCGTGCTCATCGTCATGGGCCTCATGGGCAACGGGCTTTCACGTCTCGACGGTTCCTTCATGCTGGTCTGCTTCGCCCTCTACATGTATTACTGCTTCCGTAACGGCAAAGACGGCGGTTCCGCGGAAGAGGTACATGACGGACAGGAAGAAGCAAAAAGCCGCAGGAGCGTTTTCGTGCCGGTGCTGATGATCATCGGCGGGCTCGCCGCCCTTATTTTCGGAGGACAGCTTTTCGTAGACAACGCGACAGTCATAGCCAGGCATTTCAATCTCAGCGACAAAGTGATAGGAATCACTGTGCTGGCCCTCGGCACCTCCCTTCCGGAGCTTGCCACATGCGTAGCCGCCGCCATCAAGAAAAAAGGACAGCTGGCGCTCGGCAATATCATCGGCAGCAACATCGCCAACATTCTGCTGATTCTCGGCGGAACTTCGCTCATCAGACCTCTGGACACATCGAACATCACCGTCACGGACCTCGGATTCGTACTTCTGGCGGCCCTTTTCCCTCTTGCCGCATACTTCACCTTCGACAAACGCAAGCTGGACAGGACAGAGGGAGCGGCACTCCTTGCGATGGCGGCGGTTTATCTTTATCTTCTCTTTTAATATCATGTAATTATGAAGCCTACGGTATACAAACTCGTTAATGTAGCGGACGGACACCGTTTCGAGGATGAGGGATGGACTCTGGCGGACCCTTCCGCATCACAGCCCTCCCTTGTAAGAGCGGAATATGAGTCCGTGCAGTTCAACCCCGACCCTGTCGAGGAAGGCCTTTACAGATATCACAACTGGCTGCCTGTAAACAGGACCCTGAAAGGAAGCTGCGCGCCGGTAACATACAAATCCAAGGCCCTGTCTTCGATGCTCGGCCTTAACAACCTCTATATTACGTTCAGCGGCTGGTATCCGGAGATCGGAGCGGAATTCACGACCGCATCTTTCAAGGAAACCGAGGCATACAGCGTCTGCGCCCATATTCCGCAGGATGAGAAAAGGGTTCTTGTACTGGCCTCCGCAGGCAATACGGCACGTGCGTTCGCATCCGTATGCAGCCGGAACAATATTCCAGTGGTAATCAGCATTCCGAAAGACAACATGGACGCCATGTGGTTCGACTCGCCTCTGAACCCGTGCGTCAAGATAATATGCTCTCCAGAGGGTTCGGACTATTTCGACGCTATAGCGCTGGCGGACAAGCTGTGCGGCGACGGAATGTTTTTCGCCGAGGGCGGCGCGAAGAACATCGCGCGCAGGGACGGCATGGGCACGACCTATCTCTCTGCAATCGAGGCCATAGGCACCATACCTGACGCCTATTTCCAGGCCGTAGGCAGCGGCACCGGAGCGATTGCCGCATGGGAGAACAACCTGCGCATTATCGCCGACGAACGCTTCGGATACAAGAAAACAAGGCTGATGATCAGCCAGAACACACCGTTCACCGTGATATATGATTCCTGGCAGCTGAGGCAGCGCGCTCTCGTGGAGATTTCCGCAAAACAGGCACGCGAGGCGTCGGCCGAGATCATAGCCAAGGTGCTGAGCAACCGCAAGCCGCCGTATCCTGTTCCGGGAGGTCTGTATGACGCCCTCACGGATACCGACGGCCTTATGTACAAGGTTTCGAATGAAGCACTGGAGCACTGGAGCGCCGTGTTCGAGGAAAAGGAAGGCGTCGATATCAATCCTGCCGCGGCAGTGGCGGTGGCATCGCTCGCGCAGGCCGTAAAGGCAGAGGACGTGAAGGCGGACGACATCATCATGCTGAACATAACGGGCGGCGGGCAGAAAAAAAGGCTCGGAGAACTTGGCGAGCACGTATTCAGACCGCAGCCGGCGGCAGTCCTGGATCCGGAGGCGGACAGCGGAACGATAACCGGAGCAGTAAAGGCATTATTCGAATAGCAGGCCATGATTATATTGCAGGATCTCAACTCGATACTCGTGAAATCCCTCACCGAGCGAATCGATACAGTGGATGTCACCCAGAAGATAAGCAATGACTGGGAGTATCTGCGCAACACATCGCCGGAACAGATCATGAGCGATCTTTTGCATCAGGTCATCAATTTCGGACTGAAGGTGCTCGCGGCCCTCGCAATCTATTTCATCGGAATATGGGTAGCCAAACGCATAAAGGTCATTCTGGCCGAGGCGATGGTAAAACGCGATACCGAGAAATCGGTCCAGACATTCGTCCTGAGCATGGTATCGGCGGTGCTTACGATTCTGGTGATCATTTTCTCGATCAGCGCCCTCGGCATCAATACCACGGCTTTCGCGGCCATCCTGGCGGCAATGGGCATGGCCATAGGCATGGCGATGAGCGGAGCGATTTCAAATCTGGCCGGCGGTGTGCTGATACTGCTGTTCAAGCCGTTCAAGATCGGAGACAATATCGTGGCGAACGGATATGAAGGCATAGTGAAGTACATCTCCATCTTCAACACCATGATACAGACGCATGACAACGTCTCGATCTACATACCTAACGGAATCCTTTCAAACGGCTCGATAGTCAATTATTTCCGTAACGAGACACGGCGCATCAACATAGATGTCGGCGTGGAGTACGGAACCGATTTCGACCACATGAAAGAGGTGTGCATGGGTATCATAAACGCGGACAGCCGCGTGCTCAGGGCCAAAGACGAGGCTGCGGCACAGGACCCTACGGTGAATATCAAGACACTTGGCGATTCCGCCGTCGTGTTCAATATCCGCTGCTGGGTAAAGGCCGAAGACTATTGGAGCGTATACCACTACCTGCAGAACACCATATACGCCGAACTGCCGAAAAACGGCATAGGCTTCCCGTTCCCGCAGATGGACATTCATATTAAAGACAACAACTAATTTATATCTATATGGAAAATCTTGATAAATTTTCTGATATTTGCCCTTATACAGATGAAGAAGCTGTAGCAGCAATGTCTCAGATAGCGTCTCATCCGGCAATCACCAAGATATCACAGTATTTCTATCCTGAAAAACCGGCAGGTTTCCTTTCGTCCCAGCTGAAAAAGATCCACAGCGTGGACGAGCTGCAGAAGAAGGTGATATCCGTCATTATAGAGCGGGTATTGGAAAAATCTGCCAAGAACTTCACATACGAAGGCACGGAGAACATTCCGAAAGACAAATGCTGTCTGTTCCTCAGCAACCACCGCGACATAATCCTTGATCCGGCCCTCACGCAGCTTGTAATGTACAAAAGCGGAAACAGCCTGACACAGATCTGCGTGGGAAGCAACCTTATCACGAACAAGCTCATCGAGCACCTCATCCGTTCAAACAGGATGATCAAGGTCGTGCGCGACATTCCGTCACGCGAATTGTATCTCAGCTCCAAGCTGCTGTCCGAGTATATCAGGAACACCATTACTGGCAATACAAGCAGCATCTGGCTGGCGCAGCGTCAGGGACGTACCAAAAACGGCACGGACATCACGGAGCAGGGTCTGCTCAAGATGCTCGACATGTCAGGCCAGGGCACTTTCGCCGAGAATTTCGAACAGCTGAACATCATTCCGCTCAGCATATCCTACGAATTCGAGTCATGCGATATCCAGAAAGCCCGCGAGATCTATATCTCCCGCCGCCAGAAGTATGTAAAGGCGCCTAACGAGGACACGATGAGCATCATGACAGGCGTAACGCAGCAGAAGGGCAACATCCACCTTTTCATAGGCACGCCTATCAGCAAAAAGGAGATCGAGGCCGCAGGATCATATGACAAGAATGACAGATACAAGGAGATGCGCCACGCGGTGAACAAGCGCGTGATCGCAGGCTACCATCTCTGGGACACCAACTATATCGCATATGATATGCTGTATGAGGGTGAGAAATATGCCCACATGTACACCGCGCAGCAGAAAGAATACTTTACGGAATACATGAACATGCAGCTGGACTGCGTAGAGAGCGAGTTCGACCGCAGCGAGATCAGGGATATCTTCCTGCACATCTACGCCAACCCGGTAATCTCCAAACATAAACTGGAGGCCGGCGAATATCTCGGAAACGAATAGAGCTCTATCCGGCGAACAGCACGGAGCTGTCGCCGTAGCTCAGAAACCTGTAACCTTCGGATAGCGCGTGATCATAGATCGCGCGCCATTCGTTTCCGACAAATGCGCTTATAAGCAGCAGAAGCGTGCTCTGCGGCTGATGGAAATTGGTCACGAGGATATTTACCACGCGCAGCCTGTAGCCGGGCACTATTATTATACGCGTGCCGAGGCTCAGTTCCGTCATATCGTGCTCCTGCATGTATGAGACAAGGGCTTCAAGCGCGACGGCAGTATCCGGCAGATTTCCCTGCGCAGTATAAGGCTCCCATTGCTCAATGTCTCCGAGTTCCATGCCGAGCGCGCAGCGTACGCCTGCCCAGTACAGGGACTCCAGAGTGCGGACCGAGGTCGTGCCTACCGCAATCAGAGGACATCCGCATTTTTTCCGGGCTAAAAGTTTCTGCAAAAAAGAAAGGGTCACGACGAATGGCTCGCGGTGCATCCTATGGCCTTCGATTTCTTCGCTTTTGACAGGCAGAAACGTGCCTGCACCCACGTGCAGGCAGATTTTTTCTATATCTATGCCTTTGCCCTCGATACGCTGCATAACGTCCGGAGTGAAGTGAAGGCCGGCTGTAGGAGCGGCCACAGAGCCTCTCTGGATCGCGTATGTGGTCTGATAGCGCTCTATGTCTATATTCTGCGTATCCCTGTTGAGATACGGAGGAATAGGGATGGTACCGCAAAGCTCCAGTACCTCCGAGAAATCTTTATCAGTCTTCCAGCTGAATTCCACGATAGATGTTTCGCCGTCCCTCTGAACCATGGCCGCCCTAAGGTCCGTCGCGGCTATGACAGGATCGGACTGCGGATTCATGAGCAGAAGCAGGTCATCCTTCCATTTTTTCACATTTCCCACGATACAGCGCCATCTGCAACTATTCTTTGCAGCGAACATGCTTACATAATCGGCAGGAGAATGCGGCTGGAGGCAGAATATCTCGATATGGGCGCCGCTCTCACGCTGGAAATGCAGTCTTGCAGGCACGACCCTGGTCTCGTTGAACACCATCATCGCACCAGAAGGCAGCAAATCGGGCAGATCGCTGAAACGATGGTCCGTTATACCTTTATTATATACAAGCAGTCTGGAAGCATCACGCTGTTCCAGGGGATATTTTGCTATTCTCTCATCCGGAAGGTCGTAAGAGAATGCGGATATTTTTATCTTAGGAATCATGTTGCAAAGATAGTATATTTATCCGAGCTTTTGATTTAAATATGTAAATCACTTTTGTAATCAGTTTAGCAAACTAAATTTTACATTTATACACAAAACTTAACACTTGACAATGACGCGGCCATTTTACCGGAATTTACAGATGCGAACTGTCGGCATCGCTGCGTGGAACATTTTACAGGCTTTAGACTAAAATATAAATACATTAAAATCAGTAAATTATTATCGTTTATTAAAGTATCGCTACAATAGTACGAGACGTAAAAAGGACGAATCTGGAGCAAATGACGCCAATGAAGTGAAATTCACGAATTCAATATATTAAAACCCAGTATTTTATCATAAGTTATCAAAAGCGGTGTATTTCAGCACATTTTCAATCTCTTCCCTGCCCTGTCCGCTGTTAACAATTATAAACATGCAATTTGTTACAAAAGTGAACAAAATAATTGTTACATTTGTAATTGAAAAGTTTACACGGGTATTTACAAAATGAAACAACGTTTGGAGCAGTTTTTATCTGCGGAAAATCTGAGCAAGGCAAAGTTCGCGGACAGCATCAACGTAGCGAGGGCCGCCATATCGCATATCATAGCAGGACGCAACAATCCGAGCTATGAGTTTATCGTGAATACGATGGAGGCCTATCCGGATCTGAACATAGAGTGGCTGCTCAGGGGCAAGGGCAAGATGTACAAAAGCGAAAAAACGGGGTATGTGCCGATGCAGGGCACGGAAGATTCGCTTTTTTTCGATTCTCAGGAAGATATCGCTGGTGAAAACAACGGTCAAGTACCGGATACAGAAGAAGTTAGGCACAGAAAATCCCCTGCCGGATCAAAGGTCAGGAAAATTGTCATCTTCTATAATGACGGCACTTATCAGGAATTTTGCTAAATTTGTGTCCTTAACAAGAGGTATACAGTGAAAATCTGCAGAATATTCCGTCCAAAGTTCGCCGAGCAGAAATGCGAGATGCTCGGCATGACCTTCATCTCTCCCGTCGGCGTAAACATTCAGGATAAGGATACGGGGATACGCTATGCCGAATCTTTGCTGGACAGGGCCTACAGCTATGTGATAGTAAACTGCATGGATCTGTCTGCTACGGTAGCAATACTCCGCAGGCTTCCGCGCGAATACAATATAATAGCCCATCTGGACACAAAGCATTCCTACATGTATAACGGCTCATCCAAGCCGATGGAGGCTGCATTCGCCATCTTATATGATTTCGTGGATGCCTTTCTTGTCTCGAACATTGATTCCCTGTCCGATGACGTCGATTCCCTGCTCGACCTGAGACTGTTCAATGACACGTACCGGCCGATTATCCTCGATGTGCCGTCGGATATCCTGTATACGGATCTGGACGAGATTCTGCGCTATTCGATGCAGAACGGAGTGGACGGATGCATGATAAGGAATATGCGTCTGCTGAAATACGCACACGAGCATTGCTCCGGCTATCTGAGCCTTATCGCCTCCGGTATAGACAGCGTGGAAAAGATGGCGGAGGCTAAAAAAAACGGTGCAGACCTTATCTGCACCGACAGCTCACGTCATTCTGTATTCTCGATAGCCCGTCTGGGCCGCAGGCTGCTCAGGCAACTCCACAAAGACGCATGACCCTGAGGAAATTTCCTCCGGCAATCTTCTCTATATCGCTTTCGGAATATCCGCGCAGGCGGAGTTCATCGAACAGCACGCCCGTTTTCGACACATCCTCCAGTCCGGACGGCGTCACGTCTATACCGTCGAAGTCGCTTCCTATCCCAACATAGTCGGCACCCACAAGATTAACGACATGATCTATATGATCCGCAACCGTCTTGTATGAAGGACGGCCGGCGCCGCTTGCCATATCGTAGGCGTCTGACAGGAATACCGGGTAAAAATTGATCTGTATGACTCCCCCTTTGTCCGCCAGGGCCTTTATCATATCGTCCGTCATGTTCCTGCGGTGCGAGGCCAGCGCCCTGCAGCAGCTGTGCGTGCTCACCACCGGCTTCGAGGAATATCTGATCACGTCCCAGAAGGCTTCGTCGCTGATATGCGCGCAGTCTATGATGATGCCCATGCTGTTCATACGCTCCACCAGCTGTCTGCCGAAAGCGCTCAGCCCGTGATGAGTCACGCCTTCGGCCGCGCTGTCGCACACCTGATTGTCCGCATTGTGGCAAAGTGTGATATATCTTATACCCTGATTGCAGAACCACTGCAGGCGTGACATGTCCTCTGCAATAGGAGATGCGTTCTCAAGGCCGAGGAATATGGACACGAGCCCTTTCCCGTGGTTTTTCAGGGCTTCGTCCGGAGAAATTGCGAAGCGCACGGAATCATAAGCGGCGAAAACCTTCTCACGCGTAAGTTCCAGCATTCGGCGTGCATGTGCCATACCTTCATCAGCGCTCATCTCCTTAGGAATATACAGCGCGAAAAAGGAGGCGCTGATGCCGCCCTGCTTCATCTTCGGGAAAGTTACATGCCCGCGGACGGCAGCATTCCCGCTGCCGTCCGCGTCCTTCAGGAACTGCGACGGGGTGTCACAGTGAGAATCCAGTACAAACACCTTTATTTCTTCTTTTTGCTGTCCCTCTCGCGTTTCACGGTAGAGGAAATGATCTTGTCGATATAAACGGAAGGATCGCCGTCAAAAGTAACTTTGGCGCCGCCCTGAAGAGTCAGCCTGAGCGTATTCACTGCATTCACCGAGCACTCGCATGAGTTCATGACAACCTCAACGTCATTGGCGTTTGCAGACAAGGCGTTCACCTTCGAGAAGTTCTTCGCATCGATATTCAGTTTGTCGTATGCTCCTTTCATCGATACGGATGAAGTAAACGAAGTCTGGACTCTGGCTGTAGAGGCCTTTCCTGATACGGCCACTGTCGAAGCGCCCTCCGTAATGACTTCCAGGCCAGGAGCGTCAGCCTCAAGATCCACGTATGAGTTGTTTGCGGTATGGGCCTCCACCTTGCTTGCGGATGCAACGATATTGATCCTGCCCTTGTTCGAGGTCTCCAGCTTGACATGAGCGGCATTTACCCTCATGGATTTGAGCGCGGCATTGTCCGAAACCGCAAAGTTTATGGTGCCGCTCGTATTGAAAGGAGTCGTTGAGTTCATGACGGCCTGGTCGTACAGCTTTATCAGATCGAGGTCGTTATGCTCGGGGATTGTGACTGTAGCGATCATTGTCACGTTCTTGTCCTTGCCGCGAAGCTGCGCCTTAAGCTCCTTCGGGAAACTCTTTTCATCGATATTGAAAGAAAGGATGTCTCCCTGGACATACACGCTGCAATAATCCACGATTCTCGAATCTACCGTATATTCCACGGAAAATCCCAGGCCTGTTTTCAGCGTTATGTCGAATGAGTCGCCGGCGGAAATGCCCTTGAATGAAGCAAATTCCTCCACCCTGGTGATATTCTCGGCTCCGGCTGTCAGACATGCAGCACATGCAAGCGCGCAAAAAGTTAAAATGGCTTTTTTCATAACATATTATTTTTTTAAACGTTGACGAACTGCTTCGAATGCCATGACGGCACTTGCAACGGACACATTCAGAGAGCCGATCTCTCCGAGCTGAGGTATCTTAGCCGCCTCGTCCGCAAGTGCGAGAATGCCCTTTGAGATGCCGCAGCCCTCGCTGCCCATGACGATAGCAACAGGCCCCGTCATATCTATATCATATACAAGATTCTCAGCTTTCTCAGACGAAGCCACGATCTTGAATCCGGCCTGCTGCAGTGCGAATACCGCGAGGCGCAGGTTGCTTACCTTGCATGTGTCAATGCGCATCAGAGCGCCTGCCGAAGCCTTCACCGCCTCGGCATTGATCGCGGCGCCTCCCTTTGCCGGCACGATTATTCCCTGGCCTCCGGCCACCTCGAGGGTACGGGCGATCGCACCGAGGTTGCGAACGTCGCTCACGCCGTCCAGAATCATGATCAGAGGACTTTGGCTGCGGCCGAGCGCGTTGTTGATCAGCTGGTCGATATCCACGTAGTCAATCTGGGCCATATACGCTATGACGCCCTGATGTGCGCCGCGCACGGTCCTGTTCAGCTTTTCCAGCGGAACCCATTGGTACGGTATTTCCGCGGCATTCACCAATTCCATCAATTCCCTGTACTGAGGGCCTTCGAGCCCCGTTTTCAAGAGAATCTTGTCGAACTTCTTTCCGCTGCGGAGCGCCTCGATCACAGGGTGCATTCCGAAGAGGTACTGCATTTTTTCTTCCATATTTTCAATCTTCTATATTTTCCAACAATTCCGCCCACTGCTCCGTGCGCGCGTCTATAAGGCTCTTGCATCGGAGATACCGGTCCGTAAGCTCCATTACATTGTCACCGTCTCCGGGCTGCATGAGCTTGCTTTCTATTTCTTTCAGCTGCTTCTCCAGTTCCGAGATCTCCTCTTCCAGCCTGGCCGCCTGCTGACGTATCTTTCTTTCTTCCTTGGATATGAACTTCCTTCCTTCGGGAGCCGGCTGCGTGCGCGCAGGTGCCGGAGCTGCCTGCTTCTTCTCCTCCTTGTCCGGCTTCCGGATGCTTTCGTCCTTCACGTCCGGACCGCTGCGCTCCAGTTCGTTCAGGTTTTCAAGCTTGCGCCTGTACAGGTAGTCCTGCAGGCCTCCGAGATGTTCTTTCACCCTGCCGTCACGGAACTCGTAGATCTTGTACACAAGCCCGTCCAGGAAATCACGGTCGTGAGATACCACCACAAGGGTGCCGTTATATGATGCAAGCGCCTGTTTCAGGACATCCTTGCTCCTGATATCCATATGGTTGGTAGGCTCGTCAAGAGCCAGGAGGTTGTAAGGACGCAGCATGAGCTTCGCCATGGCAAGACGCGCCCTCTCGCCTCCGCTGAGCACGCTCACCTTCTTGTCAATATCCTCTCCTTTGAAAAGGAAGGCCGCCAGAATGTCACGCAGTCTGGTGCGTATGTCTCCCACGGCTATGTCGTCCAGTGTCCCGAACACGGTGTTGTTCCTGTCCAGCACATCCTCCTGATTCTGCTCGTAATAGCCGATTGAGACATTGTGGCCTGTCACGGCTTCTCCGGCAAACGGTTCCAGCTGCTTCATGATCACCCTCATGAGAGTGGTCTTTCCCTCTCCGTTACGGCCCACGAAAGCTACTTTCTCCCCTCTCTTGATTTCTATATCCGCCCCGCTGAATACGGTTTTCTCCGACACTCCCGCAGAGGCAGGATATCCAACCGTAAGGTCCGTGCCTTTGAACACGACATCGCCGCTGCGCGGAGCAGGCGGAAACTTCACAGAGAGGGTGCTCTTGTCCTCCACGTCTATCTCTATGCGGTCCAGCTTCTCCAGGGCCTTCACGCGGCTCTGGACCTGATTGGACTTCGTCGGCTTGTAGCGGAAACGCTCGATGAACTCCTCGGTCTTCTCTATCATGCGCTGCTGGTTCTCATAGGCCGCGCGCTGCTGTTCCATGCGTTCCGCCCTGAGTTCCAGATACTTTGAATAAGGCACCTTATAGTCATGGATATGGCCCAGCATGATCTCGACAGTACGGTTCGTCACGTTGTCCAGGAATTTCCTGTCATGCGATATCAGCACCAGGGCCGACTTGTTCTGACGCAGATAATCCTCCAGCCACTCTATGCTCTCTATGTCCAGATGGTTCGTAGGTTCGTCCAGCAACAGCACGTCCGGATGGCGCAGCAGGATCTTGGCAAGCTCTATACGCATGTTCCATCCCTGCGAGAAGGTCTCTACCGGGCGGTTCAGCTCATTCTCCTTAAAGCCCAGTCCGCGAAGGGTCCTGCGCGCCTGTATCTCAGGCATTTCGCTGTGCGACAGCGCCAATGAGTCGGTAAGCTCGTTCATGCGCAGCATCAGGCCCATATAGGCCGCGCTTTCATAATCGCTGCGTGATGCCAGTTCGGCGCTCACCTCCTCCAGTTCCTTTTCCTTGCGGTGCATCTCGTCGAAGGCGGTCATCGCCTCCTGTATCACGGTCCTGCCGCGGTGATGCTCCATTATCTGCGGCAGATAGCCTATCTTGCAGCCGGAGGGTACGCTGACTTTTCCTCCTGTAGGATTCTGGATGCCGCATATCAGTTTGAGAAGCGTACTCTTTCCCGCACCGTTCTTGCCTACAAGTCCTATGCGGTCCGTCCCGCTGATATGGAAATTTATATCATCCAGCAGGGTAAAACCGCCGTAGGCGACAGTGAGGTTGTTTATGGATATCATTGCCTAAATCTCTTTTTCTTCATCATTCCTGCAGAAAAGAATGCTCAGTTCATACAGTCCGTACAACGGGACAGCCACTATTATCATCGAGCCGAGATCAGCCGGGGTAACGAACGCGGAGAGCAGCAGCACGGCGACGACGGCATAGCGTCTCCCCTTGCGCAGCAGTCCCCTGTTTACGATCCCCATGGCCGAAAGCACCATGATAAGCATAGGAAATTCAAAGACAAGCCCGACCATAAGCACCATGGATCCGAACATGGAAATGTAGCTCTGGAGAGAGAAACTGTTCGTGATGCTGTCCGATACGGTATAGCCCTGAAAAAAGCTCAGGCATATAGGCATGAGCACGAAATATCCCACGCACACGCCGGTGTAGAACAGGAAGCCTCCCAGAATGAAGGCCCTCGATGTCCCCTTTTTTTCCCGAGGATACAGGGCGGGGGCGATAAAACGCCACAGTTCCCACAATATATATGGGAATGCCACGACAATGCCGGCCATCATCGCGCAGCGGATATGCACCATAAACTGGCCGGCAATCTCAAGGTTCACGATGCGGATACCGTGACCGGAGCCGAAAAGGCGATAGGCCGGAAAATCCGCGGACGCCGGTGCAAGAATGATTCTCTCAAAGAGGAACTCCCTGAAAACGAAGCCGGAACACATTACGATGAAAACGGCTGAAAGAGACCTTAGCAAGGTCCCTCTCAATTCTTCCAGGTGATCCCAGAAAGTCATTTCTTTCCCGGAAACGCTCACTCCTGTTCTGTTTTCTTGCGCGGTCTCTCGATCTTGTCAGGCTCGAGAACTCTTGACGTCTCTTCTTTCTTGTCCGTATCCTTGATGGTCTTTTCGACCTCGTCCATGCCGTGCTTGAACTCCTGCACGCCTTTGCCCAGGCCGCGCATAAGCTCCGGAATCTTCTTGCCTCCGAAAAGAAGCAGGATCACCAGAACGATTACAATAAGTTCCCAAGTGCCTACAAAGCCCAGAGGGATAAATGTCGGGATATTCATGATTACTGTTTCAATGCTTTAAGTGATGCTTCAATTGATGCTATGCGCTCCAGCGCGTCGCTCTCTTTCTTGCGCTCCACGGCGATCACTGCCTCCGGAGCATGGGCTACGAACTTCTCGTTCCCGAGCTTGCCGCGAACCTGCGCGAGGAACTTGTGCTGATATGCAAGGTCCGCCTCCAGTTTGCGGATTTCCTCATCCACGTTTATCTTGCCGGAGAGTTCCACGCTGACCTTGGATGTGCCTACCATGAAAGATACGGCGGAGCTTCCAGCCTGCGAATCCAGGATCTCCACGTTGGCAAGACGCTTCACCACGGAAATCATTTCCATCGGGAAGTTCTCCACAAAGATGCTCAAGGCATCCTTAGGGCTGAGATTCTTGCTCTGGCGTATATTGCGGATGTTCGCAACGGTCTCCTGTGCGGTCCTGAAATCATCGATGTAAGCGCGGCTGTAGAAAGCAGGGGCAGGATATGGCTGGAGCATTACGGTCTCGCCCTCCTTACGTACGGCGATCGCCTGCCACAGTTCCTCGGTGATAAACGGCATGAAAGGATGGATCATCCTGAGCAGCTTGTCGAAGAAGGCAAGCGTCGCGTTATATGTCACGGCGTCGATTCCGAGCCCGTATCCCGGTTTCACCGTCTCCAGATACCAGCCGCAGAATTCGTCGCGGAAGAGCTTGTACAGAGCCATGAGCGCATCGCTGATGCGGAACTTCGAGAAATGGTCCTCGACAGTCTCTATCGTCTGGGAAAGAAGGTTGTCGAACCACTCCACGGCCACGCGCGAGGCCTCCGGCTGTACGATATCCGCACCTGTTGTCCAGCCCTGGACGAGACGGAACGCGTTCCACATCTTGCCGCAGAAATTCCTTCCCTGCTCCACCTGCGAATCATCGTAAAGGATATCGTTTCCTGCAGATGAACACAGAAGCATGCCCATGCGCACGCCGTCTGCGCCGTATTTTTCTATAAGTTCGAGCGGATCCGGAGAGTTGCCCAGCTGCTTGCTCATCTTGCGGCCCAGCTTGTCGCGTACGATACCTGTGAAGTATACGTTCCCGAAAGGCACGTCACCCAGATATTCCTCGCCTGCCATGATCATGCGCGCTACCCAGAAGAAAATGATATCCGGTCCCGTAACAAGGTCATTGGTAGGATAATAGTATTTTATCTCCTCATTGCCGGGCTTGTTTATGCCGTTGAAAAGGCTTATAGGCCAGAGCCAGCTTGAGAACCATGTGTCCAAGGCATCCTCGTCACGTACCAGCATGTCTGCCGTGACATTCTCGTAACCTGCGATCTTGCGGGCCTTCTCCACAGCCTCCTCCACATTCAGGGCCACGACGAATTTCTCCTCGGCACCCTCCTCCACAGGAAGGAAATACGCAGGAATACGGTGTCCCCACCACAGCTGGCGGCTGATGCACCAGTCCTGTATGTTCTCCAGC
>CAYLQE010000013.1:0-57377 GCA_964385835.1 uncultured Muribaculaceae bacterium
TCCGCGCGGCGACTCTCATTACGGTAACAGCGCACGATCTGGAAATAACGGTCGTAGCTGGACGCCATGAGCTGCTGCTTGAAAGTCTGCGGACTCTGCGGCAGAGCATAGAACTGGCCGGGATTCATGCGCGAAGGCACGACGAAGTCACGCGCTCCCTCCGGAGTGGACTTGATAAGGTAAGGAGTCTCTATTTCCATGAATCCCTCTTTGTCCAGATATGTACGGATTTCCTGTGCGAGACGGTGGCGCAGGGCCAGGGCGCGCTGCAGAGGCGGACGGCGCAGATCCAGATAACGGTATTTCGCACGGATATCCTCTCCGCCGTCGGAATTCTCCTCTATCGTGAAAGGAGGAGTGACGCTCTCGTTAAGGATATTGAGGCCGCTCACCATGATCTCGATCTCGCCTGTAGGGATTTTGGTATTCTTGCTGTAACGCTCGGCGACGGTGCCTGTGGCCTGGATCACCCATTCGCGGCCGAGCCTGCCGGCCTGAAGCCTCAGGGCTTCCGGAGTATTTTCATTGAATGCGAGCTGCGTGATGCCGTAACGGT
Organism: uncultured Muribaculaceae bacterium; assembly: GCA_964385835.1. Classification (GTDB taxonomy): domain Bacteria; phylum Bacteroidota; class Bacteroidia; order Bacteroidales; family UBA932; genus Cryptobacteroides. The sequence continues at coordinate 557 of CAYLQE010000013.1, forward strand.
CACGAAGGTCTACGAAAGTCAGGGCGCCGAGATTGTGCACGCTCTGCACCCAGCCGGCCAGGGTCACAGTCTGGCCTACATTTTCAATGCGGAGTTCTCCGCAGGTATTGCTTCTATACATCGGTGTATAAGTTTTTTCATTAAAACGCGCAAATTTAGGAAAATATTGCGGTATATCATCCGAAGGACAAATTAAAAATCATGAAACTTGCAAAATTCTCCGCAGCGCCCGCAGGCCTCCGGCAAAAGAGGCCGGATAACGGCATTAAAGACCGGCGGCCCGGGATTCAGGATCTGCCGGGATACGGTTGCCGCCGTCCGGGCGTGCAATCACTTGCGGACATATTTCTCAAACCTGTATTCGATGCCTGAATTTTCATCAAAAACGGTCCCGCCCTGCGATACCAGTTCCCATTCATCGGCCTGAACCGGAGGGAAAAAGGTGTCCGCATCCGCGACCGTGGCGGATATGCGCGTTATGTAAAGCGCCGAAGCCGATGCCATAGCCGCGGCATAGACCTGCCCTCCGCCTATCACGAACGGCTCCCCTTGCGTCCCTTCGGCGTCCTTAAAGAGTTCCAGAGCCTCCTCCAGCGAATGCACGGACACCACGCCTTCCGGAAGGCATAGATCACTGGAGCGGGAGATCACCACATTCAGGCGTCCTGGCAGCGCCCTGCCTATGCTCTGGAAAGTACGCCTGCCCATAATTACCGGATGCCCCATGGTCACGGCCCTGAAATGCTTCATATCAGCAGGAAAGTGCCACAGGAGACTGTTGTCCTTTCCTATGGCACCGTCCGATGCAACCGCAGCTATAAGGTTTACGGTCATATTTCAGATTATTTCAGCCCTTCCTGCTCCTTGAAGAACCTGTAAGTGTTCACCTTGATCTCGCCTACAGCCAGTTCGTCGGCCACGATGACGCCGCAAGGATGGTTCTGGAGCGCCGACAGCGTGCACACATGGCTCATAGGACCCTCGATGGCCGCAGCCACGGCATGGGCTTTCTTGTGGCCGAAAGTAAGGATCATGACTTCCTTCGAGTCCATCACGGTAGCGACGCCCACCGTAAGGGCCTTTACCGGCACCTTGCTGAGGTCATTGTCGAAAAAGCGTGAGTTCACCAGAATGGTGTCGTATGTGAGGCCCTGCACATGAGTGCGGCTCTGAAGCGAGGTGTACGGCTCGTTGAACGCGATATGTCCGTCTTCGCCTACGCCGCCCATGAAGAGGTCGATGCCGCCTGCGGCCTTGATCTTCTCCTCGTATTCCGCGCATTCCTTCTCCAGATCATCTGCCAGTCCGTTGAGGATATTGATGTTCTCGCGAGGGACATCCACATGGTCGAAGAAGTTGCGGAACATGAAGCTGTGGTAGCTCTCCGGATGCTCTACCGGAAGCCCCGCATACTCGTCCATATTGAAAGTAATGACATTCTTGAAAGACACCTCGCCGGCCTCGTACATGCGGATAAGTTCCTTATATGTGGCTATAGGTGTTCCTCCGGTAGGCAGGCCGAGCACGAACGGTTCGGATGTTACGGCGGCCTTCGCCTTTATAGCCTCTACAATATGTCTTGCGGCCCATACCGAGCCCTGCTGTGCAGTTTCATTGATGATTACTCTCATTTTTATGTGATGTTATTTGATTTACGACTGTATTGACGTATCCGCAAATGTAGCGTTTTTTTTATATCTTTGCAATCCCATGGCAAAAAGAGACAGCATAATCGGCGAAGTGGTCGGAAAGGACTACGAATACGGGTTCACGACGGATGTGGAACAGGAGTTCATTCCCAAAGGACTGGACGAAGACATCATCCGTCTTATTTCCGCCAAGAAAAACGAGCCTCAGTGGCTGCTGGACTTCCGTCTGGACGCGTTCCGCAAATGGCGGAAGATGAAGTTGCCGCAGTGGGCCCACCTGAGGATTCCTGAAATAGATTTCCAGGACATAATCTACTATGCCGCACCGAAAAAGAACGCTGACGCCCCTGCGGAAATCGACCCTAAACTCATCGAGACATTCGACAAGCTGGGCATTCCGCTTGAAGAAAGGGAGACGCTTGCCGGCGTGCGCAGGCCTTCCGGAGAGGATGACGGTCAGGACCGGACTCCGGGAGTTGTCGTGGACGCCATATTCGACTCCGTGGGAGTAAAGACGGTATTCAACAAAGAACTGGACGAACGCGGGATAATATTCTGCTCGTTCAGCGAGGCTGTGGCGAAATATCCGGACCTGGTGCGCAAATATCTGGCAAGCGTGGTTCCGGCGGGCGACAATTTCTATGCGGCACTGAACTCGGCCGTATTCAGCGACGGATCTTTCTGCTATATTCCCAAAGGCGTGCGCTGCCCGATGGAGCTCAGCTCGTATTTCCGCATCAACGCAAAAGGCACCGGCCAGTTCGAAAGGACCCTTATAGTGTGCGACGAGGGGGCTTACGTAAGCTACTTAGAGGGCTGCACGGCCCCTATGAGGGACGAAAACCAGCTGCACGCCGCCGTTGTGGAGATAATAGTGGAAAAGGACGCAGAGGTAAAATACAGCACAGTGCAGAACTGGTATCCTGGCGATGCCGAGGGCAAGGGAGGCATTTTCAACTTCGTCACCAAACGCGGGATATGCCGCGGCGAGAACGCGCATCTGAGCTGGACGCAGGTCGAGACAGGCTCGGCGATCACCTGGAAATACCCGTCGACGGTACTTTTAGGCGACAATTCGTCTTCGGAATTCTACAGCGTGGCGGTAACCAACAATTACCAGCAGGCCGATACCGGAACGAAAATGATCCACCTGGGCCGCGGCACCAGAAGCCGCATTGTCAGCAAGGGCATTTCCGCAGGGCACAGCGAGAACTCGTACCGCGGTCTTGTACGCATGGGCAAGGGAGCCTGCGGAGCGCGCAACTACAGCCAGTGCGATTCCCTGCTCATAGGCCCGGACTGCGGAGCCCATACCTTCCCGGTGATAAAGAGCGAGAATTCCACCGCTGTCGTCGAGCATGAGGCCACGACGTCGAAAATCAGCGAGGACCAGCTGTTTTTCTGCCGTCAGAGGGGTATCGGTCCGGAAGATGCCGTGGGACTGATTGTAAACGGCTATGCGCGCGAGGTGCTGGCCAAACTGCCTATGGAATTCGCGGTAGAGGCGAAGAAACTGCTTCAGGTAAGCCTCGAGGGTTCCGTGGGCTGATATTTTCCGAATTGAGATGGACTGGATCAACTATACGCTTTTTACATTCGGCTCGGACAGGCCGGTGCTGCTGATAGACCTTGTCACCTCGGTGCTTGGCCTGACCTGCGTGTTTCTGGCAGGACGCAACAGCAAATACAATTTCTGGGTCGGCTACCTTTACACCACGGCCCTGTTCCTGATGTTCTGGAACAAGCATCTCTACGCCAGCCTGCTGCTCCAGCCGATATCGCTGGCTATCAACATCATGGGCCACTACCGCTGGACCCATCCGGGAAACGGAGAGAAGAGCAGCGAGGATTCAGGCGCCCTGAAGGTATCCATGCTGAGCTGGCCGGAAAGGGGCTTTGCCGTCATTTCGGTATTCATCATAGCCGGACTGTGGGGCTGGTCGCTGGATTCCCTGTTTCCGGAGGACCCTCATCCTTACTTAGACTCATGCGTAACGGTGCTTATCCTTGTGGCGCAGTTCCTGAGCGCACAGAAAAAATGGGACTGCTGGATCGCATGGCTTGTCGTGAACGTAACGCAGCTTGTCCTGCATATCAGCGTGGGACATGTGTTCATGCCGGTCGTATGCTCCCTGTACCTGATCAACGGCATCGCGGCTCTTGCCGGCTGGATGAAACTTTATAGAAAAAAGGCTTGATATGAATAATATGGAAGATACAGTGCTCAAAATAGAAAACCTTCATGCGGTAATCGCGGGAACGGACAAGGAAATCCTCAAAGGCGTCAGCCTCGAGATGCGCCGCGGGGAAATCCATGCCGTAATGGGACCTAACGGAGCGGGAAAAAGTACGCTCAGCAGCGTGCTCACCGGCAAACCTCAGTATGAGGTCACTTCCGGCAGCATAACATATATGGGCCGCGACCTTCTGTCCATGAGCCCCGAGCAGCGCAGCTGGGCCGGCATTTTCATGTCGTTCCAGTATCCTGTCGATATTCCGGGCGTCACCATACAGAATTTCATGAAAACGGCCGTAAACTGCCGTCGCGAAGCCGAGGGTCTCGGACCGATAGGCGGAGGCGAATTCCTGAAAATGATGAGGGAGAAAATGGCTTTGGTGAAGATGAAGCCGGATTTCGCCAAGCGCGAGATGAACGTGGGATTCAGCGGCGGCGAGAAAAAGAAGAACGAAATCTTCCAGATGGCAATGCTGGACCCGTCCCTGAGCATTCTCGACGAGACCGATTCGGGCCTGGACGTGGATGCGCTGAAGATCGTGGCAAAAGGCGTGAACACCCTCAGGACTCCGGAGAAATCGGCGATCGTGATCACCCATTACAAGAGGCTTCTGGAGATGATCGTGCCGGATGTCGTGCATATCCTAAAGGACGGAAAGATCGTATGTACCGGCGGACGCGAGCTCGTGGGCCGCATAGAGACCGAGGGTTATGATGCTTTTTAAAGACGGGGCCCTCGTCTGCGAGGGTGCGGATGCCGTCCAGAAAATAGTTCTGGAGCAGGGGCGGAAGACAAGTCTCGTGCTGGTGGCGATGGGGAGCGGCGAAGCGCTGTTCGATATCGACATCGACGGCCCGGATGCGGAGGTGGACCTGCGCGGGCTGTACGTGTGCCGCGGCGAGGACCGTCTGAATGTGCGCGTGAACATGCGCCACAATGCGGGCGGCAGCATATCGGTGCAGATGTTCCGCGGAATAGCCGACGGCAACGCGAGGGTGAATTTCGACGGCCGCATAGTCGTGGCGCACGACGCACAGAAGACCGAGGCCTATCAGACCTGCCACAACCTGCAGCTCAGCGACACCTCGTCCGTACAGGCCTCGCCGCAGCTGGAGATCTATGCCGATGACGTCAAATGTTCGCACGGCGCCACGGTCGGCAGCCTCAACGAGGACGAGCAGTTCTACATGCGCAGCCGAGGCATTTCTGAGGCCGAGAGCAAGCGCCTCCAGATGATCTCATTCCTGACCCCGGTTATGGAGGGTCTCCCCGACAAGCTCCGCAAATCCCTTCACAAAAAGGTTTTCGCCTATCTTTAGGAGTGATTTGCCTATTGCCTGACGGACAGCCAGATCAATAAAACGTTTCAATATTATATCATGGAAAACAGCAAATGCGAGAACTGCCCGTTCAGGGCGAAGTACGACCGCAATCCCGGATCGCTTGCGGGCCGTATATGGCGCTGGCACATAAACTTCTGCCCTGGCTGGAAAGGCTACTTCCTGAGCCGGACTCCCGAAAGACAGGCCGAACTGCGCGGACAATATCACATCACAAAATATTGACAGGCGCAATCATATTAACGTAAATTGCAACTTTAGCGAACATGGCTTGCACGCAGGATTTCATACAATACATTATCGACCAGTGCTCCGGAGCCGGAGAAATCGCCGCAAAGAAGATGATGGGCGACTGGTGCCTGTACTGTGACGGGACGCTGTTTGCCCTCGCATGCGACAACTGCCTGTATATCAAGGTAACCGATGCCGCGAGGCCGTTACTGAAAGAAATAATCCTCAGGCCTCCTTATGAGGGAGCGAAAGACTGTTTCCTTATCAGCGACATCGACGACAGGGACTATCTCGAGAGGCTAATCCGCACCACAATCCCCGCACTTCCCGCCCCCAAAAAGAAACGCAACCCGATGAAGCGCTGAACCAAGTTGCGAAACGGCCGTTTCAGAAACAGCGGTTTCGGAACTGAAAATATAATACACTTTTTCTTATCCGGCAAAACCCGTGATAAAGACGCTATCTGTTCTTCGGAAGATCCCGCAGGTACCAGTCAGCATTTTTCCATTTGGCATCGTACTCAATCCGATAGTCCATCTCTCTGGGATAAGTTTTCTCCTCAATGATCTTTTGAAGGTATTCATGAACAATCTCAGGGTTGTTCACCTGCCATATAGCCTCAAAGGTGCCATTGTATGTGACACGGGCAAGGAATACCGCATTCGGATGGCCCGGATCACCTTTTATTGCACTGTCAAGCTGCTCAAAATACCGATAGACAAAGTCTGACTCTTCCGGAGCAGGCATACCGTTCTCAGCAAGGTCCTTATACTCTATCACCAAAGAACAGTACCATCCGAAAATGTCTTTTGCCTTGAATTTCCTCAGACCTGTATTTACAACGATGACAGCCGGTTTTCCGTCACAAGAGCTATTGATAACGGCAAACCGTTCTTCCGGAAACACGATTCCGCCTATTTTTGTCTGGGATCGTCCTAAAAAGCCAAGCATAAGCAACAAACAAATAAACAAAACTTTCCGCATAACCATATATATCTTCAGCTATTCCACAAGGGCATCTGTTGACAGAACGCCGCTAATTTAGCTTAAAATATACCTGCTGCCAAACTTTATCGCCAGATTTGGCAAACAATCCCACAATTTGGAACAGGCATCGTCTTTTTATGCGAACGAAGCCGGCAAAGATACTGAACCATCACAAACAATATGACTGCGAGTATATCTGTCTTTCATTAGACGGACTGAAACAGTCTTGAGGCAAACGCCGGCCCCGCTATTCTTCATTTGCCGCACCGAAGTCCCTGCGGTGTGCGGTAATTTTCTTGATGTTGGCCTGCGCCCATTCGGTCAGCTGGAGGATAATAGGGACCAGCGAACTGCCCGTTTCGGTCAGCTGATATTCAACTTTGGGAGGAACCACAGGATATATCTTGCGTGAAATCAGCCCGTCGGCTTCAAGAGTCTTCAGCGTACCGGACAAAACCCTGGATGACACGTCCGGTATCAGCCGGCACAGTTCGTTGAAACGGACCTTCCCGTGTTCGCTCAAAACCAGTATGACCAGCAGCGCCCATTTGTTTCCGAAACGGGCAATCACGTTCCTTACGGGACATATCTCGATAATCGAATTGCGTTCTTCTTTTTTCAGCATCACGTGTAAATTTAAAGTTACTTTCAATTACAAAGTTAACAATAAAATTCCGGCATCCTGTCCTGACACCGTTTTTATTTTTCTTCATGGCGCGAACATGCTGATTTTCAGTAAAAGCGAGAAAAAGGTTAGTATCATACCAAAATGTAAGCTCTTGTAAAATAAATATTTAACCCTTACATTTGTATTGGCGGAAAGAGAATCCGGCTGTACGGCAAGGCCGTTTTCCCACATAAGCCGCCGAATCATTCACTAAAAAACAACAGTTATGAAAAGAGCGTCTGCATGTGAGACTTATCACGCAAAAAGAAGCGCGCAGAGCTACCTCTGCGCACAAAACGAAACCGCAACTCCAGACGGAGCTTGCGGCTCTGCCTGCGGAACTGGCGACGGAGACACGAAACCTGAACCTAAACCTGCTGCCTGCGGCTCTGCTTGCGGAGCCGGTGACAAATAATCCGCATTTTCGCTGAAACAGGTGCCGCGGCGCAAATCCTTTTTGCGGCGCGGCATTCCATGGCCCCGGTACAATTCACGGACAATTGCATATCTATGGAGTATTTCGCTTTCCAATGGCACATTACCGACAGTTGCGACCAGCGCTGCGAACACTGTTATATTTTCTCGGAAGGGCATCCTGAGCTTGTGGAGATGTCTTTTCCGCGGGCACGGCAGACAGTAACGGACTGCGTGGAAATGTGCCGCCGCATGAACCGCCTGCCATATTTCTACATCACCGGCGGCGACCCTATCCTGCACAGCCGGTTCTGGGATATCCTTGCGATGCTCAGGGAACAGGGTATTCCGTTCACCATCCTGGGCAATCCGTTTCATCTGAACGATGAGGTATGCAGGCGTCTGAAAGAATACGGCTGCGACAAATACCAGCTATCCATCGACGGCCTCCGCGAGACGCACGATGCAATCCGCAAGCCCGGCTCGTTCGACACCACAGTCGAAAAAATCGGCGTCATACGCCGTGCAGGTATCCGCTGCGCCATCATGACTACCGTATCAGGTACAAATATCCATGAAATACCGGATATCATCGACCTTGTGGTGGCACACAAGGCGGACATCTTCGCTTTCGGACGATACTGCCCCACTTCTTTTGAAAAAAGCACGCATATCGGGCCGCTGGAATACCGCGACTTTCTGGAGCGCGTATGGCAGAAATTCGTGCAGTATAAAGATTGCGGCACAACCTTCAACCTTAAGGACCATCTGTGGACGCTGTTTCTATACGAAAAGGGACTGTTCAGGATTCCGGAAACGGCTGATGCAGGCACAATCTATGACGGATGCCATTGCGGCGACTGCCATATAACAATTCTGCCTACGGGCGGCGTCATGGCCTGCCGTCGTTTCGACAGTCCGGTGGGAAACATGTTCACCGAGCACATACACGATATTTACAACGGCGAAAAGATGAACGCCTACCGGCAGTACGGACGGTTCGGGAAATGCTCACGCTGCGAACTGCTCCGTTTCTGCAGGGGATGCCCTGCCGTGGCATACGGCTATACGCACGATTTTTACGCGGCGGACCCTCAATGCTGGAAAAATTTATGATACGATGGACTTGCTTGAACTTATAAAACACCGCCGGAGCATCCGGCGCTACACCGGACGGCAGGTGCCGGAAGAGGACCTGCTTAAGATACTCGAAGCCGGGGCCTATGCCCCGAATGCAGGAGGAGGGCAGCGAAGCCGTTTCGTTGCATGCCGTGACAGAACGCTCAATGAAAAGATCGGCAGGATGAATGTCGGCAGGCTCGACCGCTCACGCCTCATAGGCGGGTTTGTATCGAAAGAACAGCCTTCCATTATAGATGACCCGTCTATCCGTTCCGGATTCTACGGAGCACCCACGGTAATCACGGTTTTCGGACTTAAAGATTTTCTCTATTCCGTGCCGGATGCATTCTGCGCCGCAGAGAACATGGTGCTCGAAGCTTCGGCACTCGGCATCTCTTCATGCATTCTGGCCAGGGGCGAGGAAACGTTCTCAAACCCCGAAGGCGAGCGTATCCTGCGTGACTGGAACATCCCGGACAACATGGTGGCCCGCTGCTTTGTGATCCTCGGCTATGCAGACGGCCCGTATCCCGACCCGAAGCCGCGCAAAGAAGGGCGCTATACGATCATCGGATAATCCGCCGGCCCCGACTGCGCATTCAACGGCCTCCGGAAGGCTTGAGCGCATGTCCGTCCCACCTCAGGCGCACGGCGTCTTTCAGATGCTCCGAAATCTCATCTTCAGTGATACGGTATATTTTAGGAGTGTTTGAACGCGGATAGCGGCTGAAAAACGGATCACAGCTCACATACCATTCCATCCCGGTGATCCTGTAATGCTTCGGGAGAAGCCGGTATATCCCGGATATCCTCGTCGACGCGCAGACCGTGACGCCCTTGTCCCCGCCGGCGAATGATGATATGCAGATGATGTATTTCCTGAAGTTCCCGCCGGCATTGCGGACGGTGACCCGGCCTGTTCCGCCTTTATGGCGCACGTTTATATGCCTGCCGTACTTCAGGTTAATCAGATCCATCATCCGGCGGAAAACCTCGCCATGTACGGAACTGTCCTTGATGTTGCGGTACGCGATATAATAATGTATCATCTCATGGATGACGACGTCCTCCAGTTCTTCCTCCGGCAGATCGAAGCTTGTGCTTATCTTCATGCGGAACCCGTCATAGGCGGCAACGTTCCCGAACATGTCGCGTTTCTGCCTGTATTCCATTTTTCCGAGGAAAGACCCTGCCTTCGTCAGCACTATCGGAATCTGCGGAAGCACGCCCCCGAAACAAAGGTCGTTGAAACGTCCGAATGTCTTCCGAATGAATGGAATATCCGCTATCATACCGTATGTCGTAAGTCTGTAAATCTCCGGCAGACAATAACATAGACTGACTTACCAGCCCAGCTGCACGCCGTCAAGTATGGTGATCCACTCACCCCAATCGTGTTCATCAGTCTCATCTATGGGAGCAAAGCCGTAAACATCATTATTGTCAATACTTATCTGAGCGGAGACCGGCCGTGGATCCAGGGATTTATTTTCCGGGACGACAACATAAAATATCGCAGCGGCATGTCCCCTATCCATAGATTCAGCATGGTTCCAGCTCCATGAGACAGGACTGGTGTCCTTCATTGCAAAGTTACAATTTTCCTGCAGCAAATAATAATATCAAAAAAGTTTCCTGTATGTCAGGCAAAAAGCTGTACGGTCCGGCCTCCGGCATGGAGAGACTGGGAAGTATTCCTTTGTCGTCAGAAAGTTCAGAAAGCGGAATCCGTACGGACCCCTTTGCGGTAATTGATGCCGAGGGAGTCGAAATACGGCATCTCGCGATGCACGATCACGCTGTAGAAACGCCTGTAGTCTTCATTGAAGTCTCCGGTACTTTCCCACTCCGGACGGGCATTCCAGCTTCTTTCGAAAGCGCCGAGTATCTTCGGAAACATGTCATAGGTGAGATCATCGAAACTGCGCACCGTCTCGGTGAACATCTGCACCTGCACGCCGAGTATGTTTTCCGGATGCCTCAGCTTCTCCTTTCGTCTGTCATCATAAAAGCTGCCGTCCGGCTTGCGCACTGACTTGTAGATGTCGAAAGGCTGAAGCGCGAAAGATTTTTTCTCATCAAGGAAGCATGCCCATGAATGGCCGGGTTCGCGCTTGTCCGGAGAATAAGCCTCGTCCGCGTATGTATTCATAACGTTTGACAGAACCACGCCGTAACCTGCGTTCGCAAGACGGTACGGGATCTCGTCGCCGCCCCATGAAGGCACTGTATTCCAGCAGTTTGCGCTGTATAGGACCTTATGAAGCCTTGCGGCGGCCTCATCCGTGATATTGCAGGCTATCTCCTCCCATCCGGAAAGTCTCAGGCCGCGGGTCTGCACTATATCGCAGATCCTGCATATAAAGTACGATCGCAGCTGCCTTGCCGAAGTCATCCCATTCTCCTCCATGAATTTCCTGCACAGCGGCGATGCCGTCCACGCGCCGCGGGGAACCTCATCACCTCCCAGATGAATTGACACCAGCTCCACGCCGGCCTCGGCATACAGGCCCCTCACATAATCCACCACCGTCTCCACGAATTTATAGACACCCTCCGAAGCGACACAGAGCACATTGTCCGTATATCCCTGCGCGGACTTGTACTTAGATTCATCCGCGGGGTCATGAAGCCTCATCGAAGAATCGCCTGTACGTTTTTCATAGGCAATCATGGACTTGATGGCGGCACGGCTATGGGCGGGCATGTCGAACTCCGGTATCACCCTGATCCTGCGCTCCGCCGCATAGCGGAGTATCCCGATGAAATCCGCCTTGGAATAGAAGCCGTTGCTAAGGGCATCCGAATCAGGAAAGGCATTGCCGTCGTAAGAGGGCTGCAGGCCCCGCGACTCACAGCCGTCCGCAGGAATGTCGTGCACCGCTCCCACGTCCGTCAGCTCGGCGATACCGTCCACCGCGAGCCTCCAGCCCTCATCGTCACTCAGATGCAGATGCAGTACATTGATCTTGTAATGCGCAAGGATATCTATCAGCCTCAACAGGTTATCCTTGATAGTGAAATTGCGTGCCACATCTATCATGGCGCCGCGGAAAGCGAAATCAGGCCAATCCTCTATGACAGCGTTCCCGACAGCTTTGCCGCGGGCCGCCCGTTTCAGGTTTTCCAGCGTAATGCCGGCATAGAATGCCCCGTCCTCATCACTGGCCTCGACATTCACCGTCCCGTTTATCGTAATTCTGTACCACCCGGCCGGATGAGGCGCCTCACGGAGCGTAACGCAAACGGCATCCGCGTCTTCAAGAACGGTGGTGCCGTCAAGACGTCCGACCTTTTTAAGGGCCGGAATCATTGCTTCTTCACCCACGGGAACCACATTTTCCAGATTGTTTGCCTCGCTCCACGAAGGGTCGGCCGGCGGCAAAGGCAGGAATTCATACCTCACAGGCAGCCTTGTCTTCCTGCCATCCTGCACCAAAGTAAAGCCCTCGGGAGCCCATGAATGACGTTTCAGAGGTGCGGATCTGTAAATTACGGCTATGGTATCAGAAGGCTCCGCACCGGCAGACGGCACAATACGGTATGTATTCGCCTGAACATGTTCTATCTCCGCACCGCTGCCGCCGAGCACCTCCATGTCACGCGGAAACTGCGAAAACCACAGTTCCCATTTTCCCGCAAGGGAAGCTGCATCGCAAATTACAATCCTGTGGACCATTTCACCCTCGTACCAGATGACGGAGGGAACGGTATCCTTGCATGCGGCCATAAGCGGAGCGGCAGCAAGAAGCGCCGCGAGGGTCCGGACAATCGGGTTCAAAATCTTCGTTTTCATTGTTTTTCCACAAAATATGCGGGTCCGAGCTCGTTTCTGGCCGTATTCAGACCGCTGTTGTACTGAGAAAGAGAATATATGGCACCGCTACTTTCATGGGCGATATACAGATCATACTGTCCCCTGCCTCCGCTGCGGGAAGACACGAGGAAAAGCCAGCCTTTGCTTACAGGATATGCATCGGAATAGTCGGCGTTGTTTTTATTGAAAGCGAGCCTGACGGCGGCGGCACCGTTCCAGAATCCCTTGTAGAGCTGGTCATATGCGCTGCCGCTCTCGTGAGTTGTGAAATAGAAGGCATCCCTGTCTATATTTACCGGATAGTAATCGTTCTCGCCCTTGCGGTCGAAAATCACGCTCATTGACGAGCTTGCCTTGTCCCATACTCCTATGTATGCCGCGCTCCCCTCGCCCACTCCGCTGAGTATCTTGGTATCGTCACTGTTGTAATACGGCATGCCGTATTCCTCGTTGTTGTTTCTGGAAAGCACCTTTACCGCTCCGGTCGCCACCGTGATTTCCGCAAGATGTCCCTCGCGCTTGAATACAATGGTATTGCCTGAATGCGAAAATTTCGGGTCCTCGTCACGATAGGAGCCCTCGGGAGTGATGTTCACCGGCTGGCCTCCTGCGGCAAGGTCATAAAGGAAAATATCCCACGAGCCTGTCTTCGTGCCTATGCCCATGAAAGTGATATAGCGTCCGTCGGGAGAGAAATGCCCGTTCATCATGTTGTTCACGCCGCTCCAGCCGCGGCTGATCTCGGCAAGAGTATCGCTTGCGAAATCATACACATACATCCTTGAATCGCCGGCATCGTAGGAAGTATAGCTGTGATACACAAGTTTGCCCCTGAGCACCGGCCTTTCGGTATCCGAGACGATACTGTCACCGCCCTCATCAGTGCGGCCGCCATTTTCCGGCTCAGCCACTCCGACAGTGCCGCCGCTGTATGCGGGATGTCCCGCGGCGCCGTCGGCAACGTACGGCAGCCTGTGTGTTTTCGAGTCATGGCGTCCTATGGCCGATATGCCGCCTGCCGCATTGCAGACAAAGATATAGCCGTCCCCGTACGGACACGGGTCATCGAAACGGGAAACGCCGTCGCTGTATATTCTGACTGGATCAGTGCCTGAAACGGTCGCGGACATCAGTGCCGAGACTCCGGAGGAAGCCCGGTTTATGTATATCAGGCTGCCGCCTGTGACAGCGGGCTGGCAATTGTTGCTTTCCGGATCGAAAAGTATACCCGACGATGACAGCGTAGCCACATCAAGGCGGCCGAGCTGTTGCTTGCCTCCTGCCGTATATTCATAAATGACGGTTTTGCCGCCGTCTGCGAATACCGGATTTGAATAGGCGGCCCCGGCATCGAAAGTCAGCGCCCTTGTCTTGCGCGTATCCATATCCATCACGGATATCTGTCCGTTGCGTATGAAAAGCAGGCTTCTGCCGTCGGATGAAACGGACGGGCACATGCAGTCCGCATCCGTATCTTCCGTAAGGCATTCAGGCAGTCTGCCGTCGGTCAGGCAGTACATGTAGATGTTCCATTTGCCGGCCTCGCGTCCCTGGAACACGATATGCCTTCCGTCCGGACAGAACGACGGACGGCATGGCGAAGCTATTTTCCATGTGCCGGTAAGGTTCGTGCTCCCGCCGGAGCGCAGATCCGTCACATAAATGTCACAGCCGCCTCCTGAGGGCGTGCATTCATATACCAGCATCCCGCTGAGTTTGAACGGCTCCTGCGCAGGCACGGGATTGCGCCCGCAACAGCAGCATCCGCAGATCAAAGATATTGCTGCAAGGTTCATAATGGCGTTTCTCATAATGGCGGCTGCGACGTTTTAAAATCAATATCTGTTTATTTCAATGCCCGCAATCTCGGAATCGGTATTGTCGAGCGTAATCGTAAAGGTATATGTACCCTTGGTATTGCCGGCGTCATCGTCAATATAGATGGCGGCGCCCCAGTTGCCGCTCACGACTCCAGGGTTTATGATATGGAATCCGGCGGCACCCTCACCCTCTCCATAGTTTCCTGACAGGATATCGCCGCGGTTTACAGGCATCACTTCCTGTGCGCCGTCAGCGTCCTTGAAGACGACGATGCGTACATCCCACCAGTCGTTGTAAGTACATACCGACATAGTAGTCTGATACTTGTGCTCAGCAATCTTCGGAGCCACGCTGTAATAAGGGGCAAATGAATTGTAGCCGTTGTTGGCATTGTAGCCGAGATCCTCGTTCCACGCAGGAAGCGCGACACGGCCGTTGCCCCACAGATACAGGCAGTCCGGACATGACGCGCCCGTCTGATATACATATATGTAATTGTATGCGGGATAGTAGCTGAGGGTATAGTTTCCGCTCTCGCGCAGGAAAGTCAGCCTGCCTCCCTCGTAAGAGAAGAAGTCACGGTTGCAGGCTCCGCCCATATCCGCGAAGCCGGAGTAAGCTACCTGCTGTCCCTTTGTAAGATGAATGGAATTGATGATGGAATACTCCACATGGTCTTCCATCTCCACGCCGCCTACCGAAAGGTTGCGTGCCGGAACCTCAGGCCACGGAGTATGGCGTACAAGGGTCACGGAATGGTCGGTGACGTCATAGATGAGGGTATAGTATCCTTTGGCAAAATCGGTGTCGGCCTTGATACCGTTGCATCCGCTCTTGGCGCTGGTGACCGCAAGGCCTTTGCTGTCGCCTTTAAGCCCGCTGATGCAGAAGCCCTCTTCCTTTCCGTCCGGATTATCGTCATTCACGCGGTCTGAATAAGTCTCGAATTCAAGTCCCCACTCATGGGAGTTGTTCAGATAGAGCGAGCACTGGTACCTGGTATCCGAAATCTTCACAAGATAGCCCAGTTCTATCGTATTGGACATGCCCCACCAGCCGCTGTGGTTCCAGTCATCATGCCACCTCGGCACCTCGGTAAAGCCCGTGCCCACAATCCAGTAGCATTCCGGAGCGACCGCCTCGTCTTTCGCAATCCATAAATAATTGTATTTCGGTGAATAATAAACGTCATAGCTGCCGCTTGCACGCAGGAAAACCAGCCTGCCGCCCTCGTAAGAGAAGAAATCGCGGTTATACGCACTCTCGATGTCCCCGATACCCGAGACCGTCACTTCCTTGCCCTCGGTGAAATTTACGGAAGCGTAAAGAACTCCGCCGGCAGGGGCGAGTTTCACATTATTGACAGCGATATCCAGTTCCTCGCCGTTCGCTATCACCTTGAAACCCACGGCATCGAATGACCAGCTGCTCACAAGGACCGTCGGATAGGACACGGCGATACCCTCGCTCGAAAGATCGGCTATGGCTCCTGTATTCCCTGTCTCTGACGCGCCCCAGACAAATTCCGAATCAGCCAGGCTCTCAGAAGTCGATATATGGGCGGAGACCACGCTGTCATAAAAGCCTTGGGCGGTAGTATAGAGGTCAGGATTTTCAAGATCGCGTTTCATTTCATAAACGGTGTCCCCTGTTGTCATGTAAAGGACATCGGGAAGGGCCGGGCGCACGACGGACACGGTCCTTACCTGTTTCACGCTGTTTCCGTCCACATTCACTGCCTCGAAGCTGATGCCAACGGCAGCGCCCTCGGCCATGCCTGCCGCGAAAGGAAGCGCAAAAGTCTGTCCCTCGAGAGAACATTCCTTGCCGGGAGTCCTTACAGACTCCGAAGCGATGACAGTTCCGTCCTCCAAGGCTGCCGATATTTCCAGAGTGGAGAGATCCTTGACATCCGACACCTTGATATCATAGGTAATCTCGCCGGGAACGCCTGCATTCTCGCCGCTGGTGATGGCAAGAGACACGATCTTAAGTTCTCCTGCGGGATTCTGCTCGGGTTTGCAGCCTGCGGTGAGCACGCAGGACAGCACAGCCGAAAGAACCAGATGATTTCTTTTCATAATAGTTATTTTTTAAAGTTATAATATCCTAATATCCAGCATTCTGTACCAGACGCTCATTTATGTCTATCTGTCCCTGCGGCACAGGTAGATGCCTGCGGAAATCCGCGATTCCGTCCGGAAAGCGGAGGGCGCCCTTTTTGTCACGGGTCTTTTTCATGACATCGCTCCAGCGGCCGTTGCGCACCAGGTCATACCAGCGGTGCCCTTCCATGAAAAGTTCCAGCTGACGCTCGTTCTCCACCGCAAGGCGGGCTTCATCCACGCCCATGTCCGTCTTCAGTCCGCCGAGACCCGCCCTGTCCCTTATGGTATTGACAATCTCTATGGCGCCTTTGACGTCTCCCGTTTCCACGAGAGCCTCGGCTTTCAGTAAAAGTATGTCCGCAAGGCGCAGAAGTATTATGTCGCTCTCTTTCTGGCGTATCTTGTACGAAAGAGGGTAATTGCCTGCCGGATAGAACGTATCATAAGGCACGGAGGTCCAGTAGACCGATGAGGCGTAACGCCTGTCGTTCTTTGTGTCAAACTTTGCGAGAAGGTCGTGGGTAGGGGTGCAGTAACGTCTCCATGTCACCACGACACTGCCCGACATGTCGCTCAGCAATACCCAATAGGCCCAGTTGTGCTGTTCGGCGGCATCGGAGAAATAAAGCTCGAAGATACTCTCGGATGACTGCTTGCCGCTCACCGTCCATAACATGTCGAAGTCCTGCACGAGCCTGTATCCTTCGCCTGCCACTTTGTCGCAAAGGGCAATGACTTCATTATACGGCCTTGACGCTTTTTCGCCTCTTGTTGCCAGAACCTTGGCTTTCAGACCGTAAGCGGCACCTTTGGTAGCCTTGTGAACCCCGCTGCTACGGCTCTCGAGAGCGGCTATGGTCTCATCGGAAAGGTCCTCGAGAATCTGATCATATATTTCTTCTTCGGAAGTTCTGCCCGGATACATGACCGGATACCACCTGTCAAGATTTTCGTTTGTAATAGCCGGGATCAGTTCGAGCACCATAGGGGCGGCGCCCCACAGACGCACTATGTCGAAGTACACCCATGCGCGGATGAACCTGGCCTCGGCGACAAGCCTGGCGCGATCCTCCGGAGCGATATCCTCATCTTTCATCAGACCGACGTTCTCCACCACATTGGTCGCGGAGCCGGCTATCGCGTAATACTGCGACCACATGACTTCGACCAGCCGGTTGGTGGCAGTAAGCCTCGCATTGCCGAACTGCTCCTCAGCCACTCCGTCTCCGCCCACATAACAATTGTCGGACATCACGTCACCTATCAGAAAATTCTCCATTTCATAGATATCGGCCTTGAACAACGCATACGCGCCATTCAGCTCGCCTTCCGCCTCAGCCAGGCTTGAGTATGCCGATACAAGTTCCGTAACAGGAAGGGACTCCTTGGTAAGGTCGGACTGCGGCTTCTCATCGAGAAACTTTCCGCAAGAGACGGCCGACACATACGCGGCAAATATATACAACAGCTTTTTCATACTTCTCAGAATGTAAGGTTAACGCCGAAAATACAAGTTCTGGACTGGGGATACGTTCCATAGTCCACTCCCATAGCCACGGCATTCTGGCCGTAAGCGTTCACCTCCGGGTCGTAACCCGAATATTTGGTGAAAGTCAGCAGGTTCTGTCCGGTAACATATATCTGCAAGCCCTGCAGGCGGGCCTTGTTCATCCACTTCGCCGGAAAATCATACGAAAGGGTCAGGGCCTTCAGCCTGAGATAGCTGCCGTCCTCCACGAAACGCGACGAATTGTGTATGTTCTCGATATTGCCGCTGCGCGGCATGTCCGTTATCATGCCGGGACGTTTCCACCTCCTGAGGACCGTCTTCGACTGGTTGCGGAAATCTATCATGCCTTCGGTATCGATTCTTGAGGCATTGAAGATCTGATTGCCATAGCTGCCCTGGAAGAACACGGACAGGGATATGCCTTTCCATGAAAACTCGTTGGTAAAGCCGTAAATGAACTTGGGCTGTGCGCATCCTATAACGGTCCTGTCCTCAGGTCCTATCGTACCGTTGCCTGAAACATCTTCGTACTCGATATCGCCGGTATCGGCATTCACGCCTCTGGATCTGTAACCGAAGAATGTCCCGAGAGGAAGCCCCTCGCGCAGAACGACGGCCTGCTCTCCGGTAGTGTACATGCCTGCGTAATAATATACCTTGTTCAGTCCGAGGGCCAGTACCCTGTTGCGGTTGAAGGAGAGGTTGAAATCAGTGTTCCACTTGAATTCTCCGGTAAAATTTTTCGACGCTATCTGGAATTCCATGCCCATGTTCTCCATTTTGCCGTCATTGCGGGTGATGCCGCCAGGAAGGTTCACATTGTCCGGAAGCGAGACCGTAAGCAGCAGATTGTCCGTCTTTTTGTAATATGCGTCCATAGTGAACACCAGACGCGTCTTGAAGAACGCAAGGTCCACTCCGGCGTTGATCTGGGTCGTCGTCTCCCATGTAAGGTCGGGATTGGCGGCGGAATCCGGCATTACGGACAGGCCCGGATAAGAATTGTCTTCGGTCGGAGGGGTTTTCTGCCCGCGCATCGAAGCAAGATAGGAGTAGTTGCCTATGCCGCCCTGATTGCCTGTCACGCCCCAGCCCGCACGTATCTTGAAGTCATCCATAAATGAGCGGGAGCTCTCCATGAAGTCCTCGTTGATTATCCTCCATGCAGCCGAGGCCGAAGGGAACAGGCCCCAGCGGTGTCCGGGCGCGAACTTCGAAGAGCCGTCGCCACGCATGTTCACGGTAAAGAGATAACGGCTGTCATACGAATAGTTCAGACGTCCGAAAAAAGATGCGAGAGCCCAGCCCGAAGACGATGCCCAGGTGCCGTCCTCGTCTATCTGGTTCGCCACGGCTACCGAATGAAGGCCGGGATAGGCCTCGGGAAGATCATATCCGGCGATAGCGTTGCCGTTCCACTGGGCATGCTGGAGCGTGGCGCCCGCCATTAAGGTCAGCTCATGCCTGTTTGCGAACACATTATGATATGTAGCCACATTCTCGAACATCCATTCCATATTTCTGGACACTGATTCGGAGACATAGCCTTTGGTCGAACGTCCGTCCGAAGTAGAGCGTGGATCGAGATAATAGTCGCCGCGCGCGTTGTTCACATCTATCGAATACGAAATTCTCCAGTCAAAACCCTTGAACGGCTTGAAGTCAAGCGCCAGGGTACCGAGGATATTGTCGGCTGAGTTCGTCATGTCGGCGGCATTGGCGGCAAGAGGATTCAGGATACGGGAGCCGTAGGCGTCCTCATCATAAACGGACGGATCAGCGGAGCTCCACACCTGCATGAAAGGCGGTGTGTTGATTGCTGAAAGTATTGATCCCGCGCGCATCGAGCTGCGGCTCTCGTACACGGAGCGGCCGGCGGTATGCGAATAGGCGGCGTTAAGGCTGACCGTCAGCCACCTGAACATGTCGCTATCCACATTGGCCCTCACATTGCTGCGCCGGAAATAAGCCTTGTTTACAATGCCTTTCTCATCGGTATGGCCTGCGGAAATATAGTAGCGCAACTTGTCCGTACCGCTCGAAAGGGCTATCTGATAGTTCTGGTTGACTCCTGTTCCGAAAAGCCGGTCCGTCCAGTCCGTATACCTGGTCTCGCTCTCAGGAATCGCAGGCACCGTATCCGTGACCTTTGCAAGCTCTTTCATCAGTTCCTTGTACTCCTCGGTATTCAGGGCATCTATCCTGTTGCCCAAGCGTGAGAAACCGGCGTATGCGCTGAATTTCAAGGTAGTACGTCCGCCCTCGCCGTGCTTTGTAGTGATGAGCACCACTCCGTTGGCGGCACGCGCGCCATAGATAGCAGAAGATGATGCATCCTTAAGCACCTGCAGGGAAGCTATATCGTCCGCCGAAAGGCTCGAGATGTCATCCATCGGGATGCCGTCCACGACATACAGAGGTTCGTTGGACGCCTGCACCGATGTCGCTCCGCGCACCCTTATGGAAAGGGCCGTGCCCGGCATGCCGGAAGGCTGGATCACCTGCACTCCAGCAGCCTTTCCCTGAAGCGCCGCGGCTGCCGACACTATCGGCCGGTTGTCTATATCCGCGACAGGAACGACGGAGACGGCGGTCGTAAGATCCTTTTTCTTCACCGCCCCGTAGCCGATACATACCGTTTCTTCGAGATACATGGTGTCGCTCTCAAGACGGATCACAACGGAATTCTTGTCACCGAGAATGACGCTGCCGTCGCTGTAACCGATATATGAGGCGGTAAGTTCCGTGCCGCGAGGGGCTTTCAGGCTGAATTTGCCGTCGGCATCGGCCATCACCCCGTCAGAGGAGCCGCCAATCCTTATCATGGCGCCGGGCAAGGCCTCGCCGTTCGTGTCGCGCACATAACCGCTGTATGCGCGCAGGTTGTCCTGCACGGCCGGTTTGGGAGTAATCACAATCTGTCCGTTGACTTCGGCATACTCCATTCCGAGACCGGCCAGGATTGAGTTGAGCGCATACTGCAGAGTCACCGTCCCCGACGGGACACTGACTGTCGTATTTACGTTCAGCACGCCTTCGTTGAATGACACGAAACGTCCTGTCTGTGCCGAGATTTCGCTGAATGCCTCGCTCAGAGCCATTCTGGATTTCGGGAATTTAATGCTCTGTCCGGCAGCGGCGATGTTTGCGGCAAGCATGAGCGCAACAGGCACCAGAACCCGTAATGATTTCGTTCTCATAGGTATGCTTATGATTTAATATAACCGTATATTGCGTCCCTCCGCCTTGTACCGCATGCCGGGTATGAGCTTTTCAAGCACTCCCAGAAATTCCTCCACCGGCACCGCGTCATCGAATTTCGCCGTAATGCAGGCATCCTTGTAATGCGGTGAAAGGTTGCAGAACACATCCACATCATAGCGGTTTTCAAGAATGCGTATGATCTCGTTTATGTCGGCATGCATCAGAATTATTCCGCCCTTGTTCCAGCTCAGATAATCGGACGCGTTCACTCCGCAGATACGCAGATGTCCGGCATTTCTTGAATATTCGGCCTTCTGGTTCACCGCCAGCAAAGTCTCTTGCGAGCCTTGCCGGATAGCTACAGAGCCTTCCACAAGCACTACCGAAGAAGATGCCGCTTCCGCGTATGATGACAGATTGAACACCGTACCCAGCACCTTCACGTCGAAATCCTGTGAAGACACTATGAAAGGATGTTTTTTGTCATGGGCGACCTCAAAAGTTCCCTCACCCACCAGATATACATTCCTCGTGTCCCCTTTGAACGTCTCCGGATAGCTCAGCAGGGAACCGGAGTTGAGGGTAACCGCAGTGCCGTCGGAGAGCAGGACCGTTTTCATCTCTCCGCGCGGAACATAACATTGCACCATACGCACGGCCCCGTCATCACGTGTCCCGGTATACAGGCCGAAACCCGCAAATACGGCAAGGCACACGCACATACATGCGAAAGCCGCGGAAACTCCTCTGCGGCGTCTGCGTTTGCGGTCTATTTTCGACATGACGAGGCCGAGAGCCTCTTCGGTCGCGCATTGATTCTCCTGCGAGCCGTCGCAAGAGTCCCAGATTGCCCTGAGAATATCGTTATCGTCAGGATTTGAGTTCGCCATAATATCGCTTTTGATATAAAGACGACCCGGAAGGGCATTACACCCAAAGAAAAATCAGGAAATTTTACGCAAGGTATCCAGTGCGGAACTGATGTGGTTTTCCACAGTCTTCTTGCTTATACCCAATTGCCTGGCAATCTTATCGTTGCTTTCCCCCTTGAGCCTGCTCAGCATAAATACCTCCTTGCGTCTGGCAGGCATATTGCCGATAACCCGCATCATCCTCTCGTTAAGAAGCGAGGCGTCAAGCTGCTGGTCAGGCGAAGCCGAGCCGCTTGTATGCGAAGCGCTTATCTCGCCAAGAGGCACACTTGCGCGGCACGCCGCCTTCAGATAGTCAAGGCATGCATTGCGGCTGGCTACGAACAGATAATTCTCAAGGCTGCGTATTGCCACGGTCTTGCGCTTGTCCCACAATTTCAGAAAAATATCCTGGGCGATATCCTTTGCCGCAAGCTCGTCTTCAATAAGCAGGGAAAGGAAATGAAGCACCTTTCCATAATACATCCTGAATATTATGGAAAATGCCTCCCTGTCCCCGGCAGACATCCTTTGCAAAAGATACTTCTCGTCCATGGCCCGCAAATATAGACATTATTCGGTTCACCTGCAAAGCCCCGGGGAAACATTCCCGGAGCAATCCGGGCTTGCCGCCTGCCGGTGATCACCTCTGGTCCAGTGCGCCGCGATAGACTATGCAGCGCTGGAAGGCATATTCCGTAACAAGGTTCAGGGCCATGTTCATGCCAGTCACAAGGTACTCGTTCCATCCGAGATTTTCAGCAAGGAAGTTGCCTGCAAGAGTGGTGACGGGAGTGAATACCGCATAATAAAGGGCCACGAGCAGCATCGCGCGGGGCACATCCGCGTATGAGCGGAACGTGAAACGGCGGTTGAATGTGAAGTTCCATAGCACCGACAGCGCGAGGGCGATCAGGTAACATGGCCAGTACGGCCACTGCAGCAGTTCGTTCAGCAGCGTGAAAGAGCCTATTTCTATGATTCCCGCACTTGCGGAGAAAAGCGTGAATTTGAGTATTCTGAGTGTTTCGGACCTGTTCTTCATAGCCTGATATTTTATCTGCGGCAAATATACTGCTTTTGAGTAAAAAATAAATCTTGCGAATTCGGATTTTATTCGTACCTTTGCAGGCAATCCGTTATGGACTTACGGAAGTTTGGCGTAAAACCCAATCCGGTGAGATGGGTGAGTGGCTGAAACCACCAGTTTGCTAAACTGACGTACCCGATTAGGGTACCGGGGGTTCGAATCCCCCTCTCACCGCCAAACAAACAAAAGAAAAGCGCCGGGGCTTCCCCGAGCGCTTTTTCTATTATCCGGCAAGCCCGCCGCAGGCGGCCGGGGATATGGCGGAGCCAAATCCCCAGGCGCGAGCGCCGCGATTATCGCAGGCTTATGAATTCGATATCTTTCTGAGAGCGTTTTTTGAGAGCGTCGCACTCTTTCACCGCCCTCGCGAGAGCCACAACGGCATCGCCGGTATCACCCTTGCGGCAATATGCCACCGCACGGAGATAGTTGCTCTTCGGGCTCTGACACCCGCCAAGACATTCCAGAGCATCGTCATACCTGCCGCTCAGAAGACGTGCGAGAGCCGCATTGAAGCCCTTCGATCCGCATTTCACGACAGCATCGGAATACCTGCCCTCGAGAATGGCGACAAGACCCGAATTCAGCTTCGCATCCGCGGTACCGCTCTGCGCGAAAAGCTCTTTAGCCTTTGCGACGTTACCTTCGCGGAGCTCGCATACTCCAAGCAGGTTCACCACATCGGCATCAGAAGCATCGCATTTCCCGATCCACTTGCGTGCCCCGGCGATATCGCCCTCGTCAAGCGCCACGCAAGCCATGTTGAACTCCGCACGTGCCGAGGCATACTTTTCAATCGCCTTCCCATAAAGAGACTTCCTTACCTTGTTGTCCCTGCTCAGGGAAGCCGCCTTGAGAAGAGCCGCTTCGTCAAGGACATCCATATTATCATCTATAAGGGTACGGAGCTCCTCGTCGGTATAATTGGTGTACTCCACATTCGCGATGAAACGCGCGCGCCTCAGCTGAGGAAGCACCTCATCGGCCAGATCCTGATAAATGGAAGCAAGGTTACGGATCTCGCGCTCACGGACATTAGGATCGCTGTACATGCTGAGCACGCGCAGGATAAGGTCCTTGTCCTCGATATCGGACTTGGACACCATTTCCTGGAATCCTTCCCAGTCCTCGCCTACCGATTTCACCTTGGTGCGCACGCCTGTAAGCTCCTCGTCCTTCGCCACCTTGTCGAACGCCCTGTTGGCGCTTTTGCTGCGGTTCGCGGACAACTTGTTGTTGAAGCTCTCCTTTCCGTCAGGGGAAGCGTAGGCAATGACCTCGATACCCTTGATCTCGGCGCGCTCGTTAAGGGTCATCTCGCCGAGCTTCGCCTTGAAGTCCTTGATGCTCTGGCTTTTGAGCTCGCTGTTCTTCACCTCTGCGGAGTTGATGGTATACATAACCTGGCCCTCCGGATTAAAGACGATGACCTCCTGATATCCGTGGTCCTTCAGCGTGTAGGCGCCCTTCCTGTCGGCAAGCGTCTCCGTGATGTTGCATCCGTCGGCCACCTTCTTCACCGGCAGGGCCGTCCATTTCTTATTGTTGAAGCTGCAGCGGCTGCGGAGCTCCAGATGCGACACGGCCATTCCCTCGACATAAGGGAAAGAGACATGCTGGCTGAGCGTCGAGCCGGTGGCCCTGACGACACGGTAGTTATTCTTCACCTTTTCTCCCTGGAACTTGAACGGGGCCATGGCTTCCTCCCCGCCCTCGTACACGATAACGGCAGTTACCTCCATGATGGCTTTCGGATTGAAATATCCGTTCGGATAATTGATTGCAAGATCGGCCTCGACCATTCCTCCCTTCACGACCAGAGGAGACGGATTGCACTTCACTGTCACCCTTTCGGCGTCAAGCAGCATCTGCTGCTCGCTTTTACATGAAGCGAAAGACATAAGCGCCAGTGCGAAAAACGCGATAATAGAAATTCTTTTCATATCTGATTCCATGAGTTTAAAAGAACGTCAAAGTTAATTTATTTTTGCTAACTTTGCAATAGTTATGGATACTGCACAGCTGCAAAGCCTGAAGAACAGGTACGACATAATAGGAAACGACCCGGAACTTAACCGCGCGCTTGAGATTGCAAGCGGAGTCGCCCCTACCGATCTCACGGTGCTCATCATCGGCGAGAGCGGTGTCGGCAAAGAGAGCATCCCGAAGATCATCCACCAGTTCAGCCGCCGCAAGACAGGCAAATACTTTGCCGTAAACTGCGGGGCCATCCCCGAAGGTACTATCGATTCCGAGCTCTTCGGCCATGAGAAAGGCGCTTTCACAGGAGCGAACGAGATGCGCAAGGGATATTTCGAGGAGGCCGACGGAGGCACCCTGTTCCTGGACGAGATCGGAGAACTCCCCCTCAGCAGCCAGGCAAAGCTTCTGCGCGTGCTGCAGGACGGCGAGTTCATACGCGTGGGCAGCAGCAAGGTGATGAAAACGGACGTGCGTGTGGTCGCGGCCACGAATGTGGACCTGTCATACGCGGTAAAGCGCGGCAAATTCCGCGCGGACCTGTATTACCGCCTCAACGCCGTCAGCATAAAGATGCCGTCATTGCGCGAAAGGCGCGATGACATTCCCCTCCTGTTCCGCAAGTTCGCGGCGGATTTTTCCGAGAAATACGGAGTATGCAAGATCAGCCTTACGCCCGATGCCGTAAAGATTATCCAGGATTACCGCTGGCCGGGCAACATAAGGCAGCTGAAAAACGTGGCGGAGACAGTATCGGCCCTTGAGAGCAGCCGCATCAGCGCCGGTTCACAGAGATGCGAGGTGAATGCATCTGTGCTGTCGCGCTACATTCCGAAAGACGAGGCGGCGCTGCCGTCCGTTGCGGTGCATGAGGAAGGTTTCAACGCTTCTGAAAAGGAAGCGCTTGTACGCATAATATACCAGCTGCGCCAGGACATAGATTATCTGAAAGAGGCCGTCGCATCCCTGCAAGGCATGGATATGGCCGGCGCCGCGTCCGTAAAGACGCTTCCGGGCCTGCCCGCGTCCGCGCCATCTGTCATTGACGACAAGGAGGCGGAATGGCAGGACACCACGGTGGACAGGAGCCTTTCCGACAAGAACACGCAGGAGAAGGATTCATGGCCCGAAGGCCGCAGCCTTTCCATTTCCGACGCCGGCCTCACCCTCATAAAAAAGGCCCTGGAGCTGAACGAAGGCAACAGGAAAGCGGCGGCGGCGCAGCTCGGAATATCGGAAAGGACACTGTACCGCAAACTAAAGGAGCTCGAAAAAGAATGAAACACAGGCTTTTACTTCTGACACTTGTCGCCATCATGGCCCAGTCGTGCGGAATATACTCATTCTCCGGCACTTCCATCCAGCCCGACGTGAAAACCATCACCGTCGAATATTTCGAATACAAGGCACTCACGGTGAATCCGCGTCTCGCTTCCCAGATTACGGAGGAGATGAAGGACAAATACCGCAAGCTGACGAAACTGGAGCAGGTGGATGATGACGGTGACCTGACTGTCTACGGCGAGATTACCGGATATGCCGTAAGCACGGCCGGCGTCAGCGCCAACGAGGAGGCGGCGATGAACCGTCTCACCGTCTCCGTAAAGATAAAGTTCACGAACAGGAAATATCCCGAGGACGATTTCGAGAAATCATTCTCGGCATACGCGGATTTCGACTCGTCGCAGCTGCTTGACAGCGTACAGGACAGCCTTTGCGAGGAGATCGTCTCAAAACTTGTCGATGACATATTCACTGCTACTGTAGCCCAATGGTAAGACTGTCAAATATGGACCGCCGCGATCTGATGGCCGCTCTGCAGACCTACCCATGGTTTGCCGCCGCCCGCGCGATGCTGTGCGTAAGCATGGCAGGCGAAGAGGGGATGGACGGAGCCGCAGGCCTGTTCAGGGAATCCCTGGCTTACCTGCCTGATTCCGCTTATACGTACAGGCAGATGCGCGCCCTGCATCCGGCAGCATATACCGACAGCAAGCTCACGGCCGCGGAAACGGAAAAAAGCAGGGAACGCACGAGAATATACATCGCCGGCACGGACTTTTTCAGCAAGGAGGAGTACGAATCCGCCAGGAGCGCCGAGGACAGCGGCATAAGCAGCATAGCGGTAGTGGACTACTCTGTCCCCGTACCCGAGCCGCAGGCCAGGACGCACGGCGATTCTTTCAGTCTCGTATCGGAAACACTGGCCCGGATATACGCGAATCAGGGCTATCCGGAGCGGGCAAAGGAGATTTACCTCCAATTGAGTTTGGAAAGTCCAGAAAAAAGTGCTTACTTTGCATCCCTTATCGATAATTTAAATAGTTAACTATATGAACGTTTTATTTACAGTAATAGCAGTACTCGTAATTCTTGCAGCTATTCTCCTTACAGCAGTCGTTCTCCTGCAGAACGGCAAAGGCGGCGGACTGGCTTCGAACTTCGTTGCCGGCAACCAGACTTTCGGTGTCCGCCAGACAGCCGACATCCTTGAGAAATTCACATGGGCTCTCGCTGTCTTCATCCTCATCCTTTCAGTGGTTTCTAACTTCACTTTCAAATCTCACAGCGCGGAAAGCTCTATCGCTTCCGACGTGAAAGAGAAGACAGAGCAGCCTGTTGACTTCTCGGCAGTAGACGCCCAGATCACTCCGGAGGCTCCTCAGACCACTCAGGATAATCCGGAGGAGTAATTACAGAAATCTTCAGACAAAAAGGAACGGACGTACGCCGTTCCTTTTTTGTTTCTGCCCGGACATCAGGCACGCCGTACCCTTGCATTTCGTCCCTTGCGCGACATTCATAGCCATGATTCATTGCCTTTTGCGCATTTTTTACTATCTTTAAGGATTATATGTACCAAAACTTGAACCTGATGTCTGAAGTAACAATCAAAAAGGTGGATTCACGGAGCGATCTTAAGAAATTCGTGAATTTCACCGAAAGTCTTTATAAAGACAATCCCTATTACGTCCCGCAGCTGTTTTTCGACCAGATGGACACCCTGGACCCGAAAAAGAATCCGGCATCCTCGTTCTGCGATTCACAGCTTTATCTCGCATACAGGGACGGCAAGATCGTGGGGCGCGTGGCAGCCATAATAAATCACAAGGCCAATCAGCAGTGGAACCACAAGGAAGTCCGTTTCGGATGGCTGGATTTCACGGATGACAGGGAGGTAAGCGCCGCCCTGATACGCAAAGTGGAGGAATTCGGCCGGGAAAGGGGCATGAACCGCGTGGCAGGCCCGCTGGGATTCACTGATTTCGACCCGGAGGGAATGCTGATCGAGGGTTTCGACAAGATGAGCACCATGGCCCTGATATACAATCATCCGTATTACAAGGACCACATCGAGGCCTTAGGCTATCAGAAAGACGTGGACTGGCGCGAATACAAGGTCTTCATCCCCGAGAAACTTCCGGAAAGATTCGCCCATGTCGCCGACATCGTAAGGCAGAGGGAAAGCGTGCACGTCAGAAAGCTCACGCGCAGCATAGTGCGCAAGGAAGACTACGGGCGCAAGATATTCCATCTCGTGAACGAATGCTACAAACATCTGTATGACTTCACGGTACTTCCCGATGATCTGGCGGACAAATATCTCGGCTTCTATCTGAAATTCCTCGACCTGGACTATGTGCGCGTCATCGAGAACGAGAAAGGAGAGCTTGTGGCATTCGGCGTGTCCATGCCTACCCTTTCATACGCGCTTATCAAGAGCCGCGGCAAGCTGGGCGGCCTGGGATGGTGGCATCTGCTGAAATCTCTGTTCATCAAGCATGATGACGGAGTGGAGCTGCTTCTTATAGGCACGGCTCCGAAATACCGCAACCGCGGACTCAACGCCCTCATATTCGAGGAGCTGATGCAGGTCTACAAGGAAAAAGGCCACAAATGGGCGGAGACAAACGCCGTGCTGGACAGCAATACGGCATGTCAGGCTCTGTGGAAAGATTTCGAATCGGAGTGCGTGAAGAAAAGAAGGGCTTACTGCAAAAATCTGGATCAATAAGTTTTTTAACACATAAGATATATGGCAAGAACATTTGAAGAAGCATTGGAACACCGCAGGAGCTATTATCTGCTCACTGACAAATCGCCTGTAAGCGACGGGACGATAAAGAACGTCATAAGGAAAGCCATTGAAAACGTGCCGTCCGCATTCAACTCCAGATCCACACGTATCGTCCTTCTGCTCGGCGAACATCACAAGAAGCTGTGGGAGCTGACACTGGAGCAGCTGCGCAAGGTTACTCCGGAAGCCGCTTTCCCGAGGACAGAGAAAAAGATCGCCGACAGCTTCGCCTCGGCATACGGCACGGTGCTTTTCTTTGAGGACATGGAAGTCGTGGAGAAGATGCAGAAAGACTTTCCGAGATATGCGGACTCTTTCATGTCGTACTCCGACCAGACCTCGGCGATGCACCAGTTCGCCATCTGGACAAGGCTTGAAGACCTCGGTTTCGGGGCATCGCTCCAGCACTACAATCCGCTGATAGACGAAGACATCGTCCGCACATGGGAAATCAGCCCCAAATGGCGCCTTGTATCCCAGATGCCTTTCGGCATTCCTGCGGACACGCCGGGCGAAAAGGAAACCGGGCCTGTGGAGAACCGTTTCCTCATCTTCGGATAACATACGGTCATTCAAAAAAAACGGTCAGAAAAAATCTGACCGTTTTTTGTATTGTCCGGAGACCGCTATTCCTCGTTCTCGCTTTCAACGTAAGCCTTGAGGAGCTTGTCCTGCACGTCGGCCGGCACGGCCTGGTACTGCTTGAACTCCATCGAGAATGTAGCCGAGCCCGAAGAGAGAGAGCTGAGGGTGGTCGAATACTTGTACATCTCGGCCAGAGGCACAGTGGCCTTTATGACCTCGAAGCCTTTCTCGCTGCCCATGCCCTCGATGATCGCACGGCGGTTCTGCAGATCGCTCATACATGCGCCCATGTACTCGGAAGGAGTAAGGACTTCCACGGAGTAAACCGGCTCCATGATCTTAGGACCGGCATTGCGGAAAGCCTCCTTGAACGCATTGCGGGCGGCAAGCACGAACGAAATCTCGTTTGAATCCACCGGATGCATCTTGCCGTCGTACACATATACGCGGATATCGCGTGCGTAAGAGCCTGTAAGAGGGCCTTCGTTCATCTTCTCCATGATACCCTTGAGGATAGCAGGCATGAAGCGCGCGTCGATAGCGCCGCCCACGATACAGTTGTAGAATTCGAGCTTGCCGCCCCACTCCATGGTGTACTCTTCCTTGCCCTTGATGTTCAGGACAAGCTCGCGGCCGTTGACCTTGAAACGGTTGCCAGGCTCCATTCCCTCGATGTAAGGCACGACGAGCAGGTGAACCTCGCCGAACTGTCCGGCACCGCCCGACTGTTTCTTATGACGGTAATCCGCCGCGGCTATCTTGGTGATTGTCTCGCGGTACGAGATACGCGGAGCGCCCATCTCGACCTCAAGCTTGAACTCGTTGTTCAGGCGCCATTTGAGGATATTGATATGCTGCTCGCCCTGACCCTGGAGAATGGTCTGCTTGAGCTCTTTCGCATACTCCACCACTATAGTAGGATCCTCTGCGCTGATCTTCGACAGAGCCTCGGAAAGCTTCTCCTCGTCCTTTGCGTCCTTAGCCTTGATATAGCAGCGGTATTTTGGAGCCGGGAAGCGGATAGCGTTGTAGACGATTTCACTGCCCGGAGTCGAAAGGGTGACATTTGTCTTGGCTGATTTGAGCTTCACGGTACAGCCCAGCTCGCCGGCGAGAAGCTCCGTAACGGCCTCTTTCTTCTTGCCTGCCACGGCGTAAAGCGTACTGATGCGCTCTTTCTCGCCTGTAACGGCGTTCTCGAGGTCCATACCCGGAGTCACCTTGCCGGTCATCACCTTGAAATAGGCGACCTCGCCCAGGTGCTGCTCGACGGCAGTCTTGTAGATGAACAGTGACGCAGGGCCTTCCGCGGTACATATTATAGGCTTGTGCTCGCCCGAGGTGAACAGGGTCTTGCCCTCAGGCGAAGGAGTGGCGCGCATGGTGAACTCCATGATACGCTTCACGCCGATATCTTTCTTTGCCGACAGGCAGAAAATAGGATATACCTCGCCGAGCTGGATGCCGTAGTTCAGGCCCTTGCGGATTTCATCCTCGGAAAGCTCGCCAGTCTCGAAGAATTTCTCCATGAGTGTATCATCGTTCTCGGCAGCCTTCTCGATAAGCTGCTGGCGCAACTCCTGGGCCTGCTCCAGCTGGTCCGCAGGGATTTCAAGATCCTCGCGCACGCCGTCATCGCCCTTGAAGCGGTAGTATTTCATTGTAAGCACGTCCACGAAACCGTCGAAGCCCGGACCCACGTTCACCGGATACTGCACTATGATCGGCTTGCTGCCGAATGCCTCTTTCATCTGCTCGAGGGTGGTCTCCCAGTTGGCTTTCTCCGAATCGAGCTGGTTCACGCCGAGAATCAGAGGGCATTTGTAGCTGGCGGCATAGCGCTCGTGGATCTCTGTGCCGACTTCGATGCCCTGACATGCGTTCACGAGCAGAATACCCATGTCGCATACCTTGAACGCCGAAACCGCGCCGCCGATAAAGTCATCTGCGCCCGGAGCGTCTATAATATTGTATTTGGTATCCATGAACTCCGCATACAGAGGTGTCGCATAGATTGAACGCTGGTTCATCTGCTCGATCTCCGAGTTGTCAGATACTGTGTTCTTCGCCTCGACCGTGCCGCGGCGGTCAATCACTTTGCCCTCGTAGAGCATGGCCTCCGCCAGGGTTGTCTTGCCGGATTTGGTGCTGCCGAGCAAAACGACGTTGCGGATGTTTTTGGTTTGATATGTTTTCATACTCGTGATTATGATATTGTTTATAATTGGCTTGCGGTGCACGTCCGCCCCTTCAGGCGGGCCATTTTCTTCAAATTTAAAAAATTTTTTGACTTTTGGTATAGTTCAGGCCATTATTTGCATCAAAGTATGACAAAATGGCAGAAAATCGGGCTTGGAACACAGTTTGCCTTTTGTCCGGGCAAAAGCTGCGATGCAGCAAGGAGGTATTATGGAAAACAAGTACGAAACACTGAACAAATTCGCAGTCAATCTCAATGAGAGGGCTGCAAACGGAAAGCTTGATCCGGTCATCGGCCGCGATGAAGAAATCAGGCGCGTGCTCCAGATATTAAGCCGCAGGACAAAGAACAATCCGATACTTGTCGGTGAGCCGGGTGTCGGCAAGACAGCCATCAGCGAGGGTATCGCACAGAAAATAATCGACGGTCAGGTGCCGGAGAACCTTAAAAGCAAGAAAATCTACTCTCTGGACCTTGGCGCGCTCATAGCGGGGGCCAAATATCAGGGAGAATTCGAAGAACGTCTCAAAGGCGTCGTGAAAGAAGTCGTGGAAAGCGACGGAGAGGTAATACTTTTCATCGACGAGATCCACACCCTCGTGGGCGCAGGCCGTACGAGCGGCGCGATGGACGCGTCAAACATATTGAAACCGGCGCTCGCGCGCGGCGAACTCAGGACAATAGGCAGCACCACCCTGGACGAGTATCAGAAATATTTCGAGACCGACAAGGCGCTGGAGCGCAGGTTCCAGATGGTACAGGTGGACGAGCCTACCCCTGCCGAGAGCATCAGCATCATGCGCGGACTGAAGCAGCGCTACGAGAACCACCACAAGGTGCGTATCGAGGATGACGCGCTCATCGCCGCCGTCGAGCTCAGCCACCGCTACATCACCAACCGCTTCCTGCCCGACAAGGCGATCGACCTCGTGGACGAGGCGGCGTCCAAGCTGAGGCTGGAGATGAACAGCGTGCCCGAGCCTATCGACGACCTCAACAACCGGATCCGCCAGCTTGAAATCGAAAAGCAGGCCGTGAAACACGAGGATGTCAAGGTGAAGCTGGACAAGATCAAGGAGGAACTGAAGGAGCTTAACGCCCAGCGAGACGGGCTCATGAAGCGCTGGGAGCACGAAAAAGGCATCCTTCAGGCCACACAGACCGCACGCCAGAACCTCGAGGATCTGAAACAGCAGGCCGCCATCGCGGAGCGCAGCGGAGATTTCGGCAAGGTGGCCGAGATACGCTACGGACGCATGGAAGAGGAGAAAAAGAAAATCGAGGAACTGACTGCGGAAGCCGCTGCCATAAAGGATCCTATCATTACTGAGGCGGTCACTCCGGAGGACATAGCCGAGGTCGTTGCCAAATGGACAGGCATTCCTGTGAGCAAGATGCTCGAGAGCGAGAAAGACAAGCTCCTGCGCATGGAGGAAGAGCTGCACAAAAGGGTCGTGGGCCAGCAGGAGGCGATTCAGGCCGTATCGGACGCTGTGCGCCGCAGCCGTGCGGGCCTGCAGAACGAGAAACGCCCGATAGGAAGTTTCATGTTCCTGGGCACTACCGGCGTGGGCAAGACCGAGCTGGCCAAGGCGCTGGCTGAGTTCCTCTTCAACGACGAGAACATGATTACCCGCATCGACATGAGCGAATATCAGGAAAGGCATACCGTCAGCCGTCTGGTAGGTGCGCCTCCGGGATATGTGGGATATGACGAGGGCGGACAGCTGACCGAGGCCGTAAGGCGCAAGCCTTATTCGGTGATCCTGCTGGACGAAATCGAGAAGGCGCATCCCGACGTGTTCAACGTGCTGCTCCAGGTTCTGGACGACGGCCGCCTTACGGACAACAAGGGCCGCACCGTGGATTTCAAGAACACAATACTGATCATGACGTCGAACGCCACATACGAGCAGCTGCGCGCTTCCGTAAGGCCGGAGTTCCTGAACCGCATCGACGAGATCATCACCTTCCACCAGCTCACCAAGGAAGACATAAAGGCGATCCTCCGCATCCAGGAGGGCATCCTCAGGAAAAAGCTGGAGGAGAGCGGAGTGGGTATCGAGTTCAGCGAAGAATTCGAGGAGAAGCTTTCCGAGAAGAGCGCTCTCGAATCCGAATACGGAGCACGTCCTATCAAGAGGATCATGCAGCGCGAACTGGTCAACCGGATTGCCGTCGAGGTCCTTCAGGGCAATATCCGCCGAGGCGGCACCGTGCTGGCGGACTATGCCGGCGGACAGGTCCTGCTCAAGGTAAAATAACGCTTCCGCATTCCTGCATGCTTATATGCGGCAGAAACAAAGAGGCCGGCTGCTTCGGTGCAGCCGGCTTCTTTACGTCATGGCCCGTAATCAATCCTGCACAGCGACAACGGAACCTCAAACCGGAGAATTCCTGTAGAAACCTCTTTGATTTTCCGAAATATTCGTATATTTATCGCTTAGCGGCACCTTAATCATCATTTGTTTAACTCTTTGCCTTATGGAACAACGGAAGAAAACCGAACCGGCAATTCCCAGCCTCTTCTTTGCTCTTTCTTTTATACTCTGTATTTTCTCAACAATTTCCTGCCGTGGCCACGAACTCCCTTTGATAATTCGGGATGCGCACAGTATTCAATTAATTGATTGCCGGATTAATATTTCCGTCAAGGATTGTCAGAAAATAACTGTATCCTGTCAGAATTCAAATAAGCGGCTTCAACAAAAAGCATATGATCATTTGTCTCAAGGAGAATGGATAACCGGGATGCGCGAACTTTGCAAGCAATATGGCCAGAAATTAGTTGTTTTAAGCCTTGCTTTCTCTAATGACGGCTGTTTTGTTGCCGCGTCTCTTGTTTTTCCGGGAAAAGAAGAAATGGATACAAAGGAAATCCCGGATTCATTTTTAAATGAGGCTTATTTAAGATTGAAGGATCTGGATATCCCCTCATGGAAGGAAGGCCCGCCGTATGTTATTGTTACTCCAATTGCTGTAAAGGTGTTTTCATCAGCTCAATGCAATGATGCTGAGGGATGGCAAAATAAACCGCAAGAGAAACGTATGGAACCTTGCAGTCCCATGTATTAAACAAATCCGAGCGTCCGATTGCCCTGTATATGTTAAGGGCGTCTTCATCAGACAAATTCTTAAGGTTATGTCCGCGAAGCTCAAAGTATTCGATATTCAGGGTTTTGGACAGTATAAGATATAAAGAAACGTACCCGACAGCCTTTTCATCCGGCAATGCGGCACAAGAATCACTAACCAATTGTTCTATTTTTTCTTTTGAACAGCCGGCACAGCATTGCCTTATCGCCGTTTCATTGTCTTCCTCCCTGAAATCATAAGAGGAAATGATCTGTTTCTTGCAAATAAAGCGGCCGGCCTTATGTATAAAGATACCGTTGCCTGAATCATTGCGGTCTACAACAAGATTATCCGGGGTATCACAAACTTCAACCGGATGTGCATCCTGACTATAAACATTTGCAGGAAGCGCTGACAAAGCGACTGACAGTATCCTTGCAAGAGTCAAAAAGCGAAACATAGGGATTATATTAAATTCAAATTATTAATTTGTCGTGCCGGACAAATTGAGCCGGCATTCCCACCCGAGCCCGTTTAACATCCGTATCATATCATGAACCATAAGCTCCGGGGCGTAAATTCTATTATAATACTCCAAGAGGAGCTAAAAAGTCAGGACAGTTCTCTGAGAGCTGATAATCCGGTGACCAAGCCGGGACCAACACACAGAAAAAATGAGAAAAGGGGCCCGGATAGCATTTCAGCAGGCCCCTTTACTGCATGGCCCGTAATCAATCCTGCACAGAGACATCACGAAAAGAGTATCGGGACAAGAAAATCATGGCAGGAACATCGGACCATAATCCGGATATTACTCGGACAGTTCCACGACCTTGGCAGGATAGCCGAGCTTTTTCATCGCTGCTAGCAGGATATCGACGGAAGTCTTTGCCGCATCGTACTTGATTACAGCCTGACGTTTCTCCACAGACACCTCCAGGCCCACGACGCCTTTCTCGAACCCGATATTCTCCTCGATCTTCTTGGCGCAGTTCTTACAGTGGATGTTGGCGCTGAGAACGACTGTCCTTATATCCTTTTTCTTTTTGTCGAAGATACCGGCAGCAGATTCACCGCTCTGTGTGTGTGCTGCGTAAGATGATACTTCAGCTGATGCGAAAGCCGCAATCGCGGCCATGATGATTATAAACCTTTTCATATAATGTAATTTTTATTCCGTTGTTATTTTTCCGTTTTCCAAAGTGTGAAGCGTACGCCAGCATAGGCCTTTATGCCCATTATAGGCCCCCATACGCAGCTGGCGTCGAATTCCGGCTTATCGGTCTGCACGTGTCCCCGAGAATCCCTGGCGCCGAGTATCACGTCTTTCTGGCGGAAATTGGTAAGGTTCTCCCCTCCTATATATATGTCCACGCCCTTGAACCGGCGTGTAACCTGAGCATAGAGCAGAGGATATACAGGGGTCTGCCCGTTCTTGTAGATAAGGTTGCCGTCGCTGTCCTTAAGGTCCTCCATGAAGCTGTACACCCTGCAAGGGCCGTTCACCGAGGCGGTGAAATCGAATATCCACTTGTTCAGGCTGGTGGCATACTGCAGGTTCAGCACTCCTTTGTAGCGGCTTGTCATAGGACGCTCCACAAAGCCCTTCATGGTGGAATAGCGTGCGTCGGTATAACGTCCCGTAAGGGTGATTGTGAACCCGTCGAGAGGTTCGCAAGAGAAGTCCAGCTGATATGTGTTCGTTCGGCTTTTCCCCCTTCCTGGAATATCGCTGAGATTATAGAACGCAATATATTTCTGATTGAATTCGTAATCCACGATGCTCTGCTCCACGAACTGGCTGCGGAAATAGTCGAAGCTGACGTATGCGTTGTCACCGGCTCCGAGAGGAAAATAATAGCTGATGTTGCCGCCCATCGTCCACGCGTCTTCCAGGGTATGGCTGTACTTCCATGCGCCGTAATTGTCAGCGTTTTCCGCCGATACGAAAGCCTTGGAAGTCGAGAACACTCCTATATTGTCCGCAAGAGGGTTGGAGTAGCGCAGGCCGCGGCCCGCATTCGCGCGTATCACGATCTCCTTGATAGGGTTGTATTTAAGCGTGAGGCGCGGACTGGCCTTGAAACCGTGCCCGGCATACCATTCGCCGCGCACTCCGGCGATCGCCGAGAACTTGTCCTCGTAATGATAGGTATATTCGCCGAATACGCCGGCATTCGCCATTATGCTGCCCACGGATTCCAGCCGGTTGCCGAAAATGCCGGCTTCAGGCACCTGGCGGAGCATGTCTTCTTTGTAGAAATCCATTATGCTGCCGGCTCCGACAGTGAACTTGTGGTTCTCGTTCACCTCATTCTGGTAAAGCAGGTTGACAAAGCCCGAATGCTGGCCCGCGATGTATGAAGACGGTCCGAAAGCGGAGTTCATGTTATAGTAGTTGTAGTCCAGCACTGCCGCGATGTTCTGGGAATTGTCCTCGTTCAAAGGCACTCCCACCTTCAGGTATCCGTTCAGCGACTGGTTCAGGATATCGCTCTGCCACAGCGGGGTATAGCCGTCCTGGGGAAGAAGCGTATCGCTCATCTCGCCGCCGATGCGTTTGTCGCGCAGCGCACGCACGCCGAAACGCACCTGCACCCCGTCCGGAGAATAGTATAGCCATCTGTTGGCGAGGTTCAGCTGCAGGGATTTCGGATCGTCCATGAATCCGTCATTATTGTGGTCCATTTCCAGACCGTTTCCACTGACATGGCCGAGAATAACGGTACTCCAGTCATCATTCAACTGCAGCGAAGAAGCGATATTGAAATCAGCCTTGGTATCGCTCATAATGGCCGCGTTCACGAAAAGAGGCTTTTCGTCGGTAGGCTTGCGGTGTTCCATATTTATCTGCCCCGTAAGGCTTTCCACTCCGTTTATCACCGAAGTCACGCCTTTAGCGATCTGTATGCTCTCCAGCCACTGTCCCGGCACATAGCCGAGACCGAACGGAGCGGCAAGGCCGCGCATTACCGGACGGTTCTCATCCAGCATCTGGGTATATACGCCGCTCAGGCCGAGCAGACGTATCTGGCGTGCGCCAGTAACCGCATCGGAATAGCCGACGGTGACGCTGGCCGAATTCTCGAAACTCTCGGCCAGGTTGCAGCAGGCCATCTTGCACAGTCCGGCCGCGGTGATGGTCTCCACACGGTTCTGTGAATATTTGCTGAGCACGTTGCCCTTCTGACGGGCGACGGTAACAGAAGCGTCAAGGCTGTCGCTCCTGTCTTTATAGACGGATGTCGTGTCTATATCCTGTGCGAAAGCGGCAAAGGCCGCGCACAGTGCTGCAATTACAAGAATATTTTTTTTCATTGATTCTGCATTTTACGGAACTGTCCCGAAACGCTTGCAAAACCGCCCGTTCAAAACAGGTTCCATGATAATAATATAAGGATTAATATAATACGGTGTCATCCGCGCATGTACGCGGATGCCGGTACTATACCCTCATTATGCAGAAATGTCTCAGAATGTCTCCGCAGAGGCGCGGAGGGGCATGGACGGCAAACGCACGCACGCCGTCAGGCTCCGCCGGAGCGAAAGAATACGGAACGGATATTACCGCCGCCACGAATGGCTCCGGAGAGGTGACGGTGCACAGGTCACGGCTTTCCTCGCCGGCGAAAGCTATGCGGAACACCTCGTCATGACAGCAGCCGTGCTCCTCATGCCTGCCGGCATCGTCGCATGTAAGGCAGTCATGGCTGTGATGGTGATGCTTATGGACGCTGCCATGCTCGTCATGATGATGAAAGGCCGGCGCCACGCATACGTTACCCGTACATGAGCAGACATGTACGCCGATACCCGTGCAGGCAAGCGCATACAGCAGCAGTACGAGTGCCGAAGAAAACTTTATGAGCGCCGATTTCATCATTGCAGAGGCAAATTTACAAAAAATCCGCCGCTTTTTCGTAAATTGCGGCGTTTTTTAATCGTTATGGAAGTCAGAGCAAAGAAAGCGCTGGGCCAGCATTTCCTTACGGACCTGGGCATCGCGCATAAAATCGTGGAATCACTGGATCCCGCATTGTGCGCGGACGCGCCGCAGAAGATGCCCACACTGGAAATAGGTCCGGGCATGGGAGTGATATCCCAATATCTCATGGAACGGGAGGATCTGGATTTCAGGATGATAGAGATAGACACGGAGAGCGTGGATTACCTGCTCACGCACTATCCCAAGGCTTACGGCCGCATACTGGAAGGAGACTTTCTGAAACTGAAGCCGGAGATAATGTTCGGCGGCGGGCAGTTCTGCGTGATAGGCAACTTCCCATACAATATCTCATCGCAGATATTCTTCAGGATCCTGGACTACCGCAATCAGGTACCGCAGGTGGTGTGCATGATACAGAAAGAAGTTGCGGAGCGCATCGCGGAGAAGCCCGGCACAAAGACTTACGGCATACTCAGCGTACTGTTGCAGGCATGGTACGACATAGAATACCTGTTCACCGTTGGCAGCGGCGCGTTCGCTCCTCCTCCGAAAGTGCAGAGCGCGGTCATACGGCTGCGGCGCAACTCGCGGCGTGACATAGGATGCGACGAAGCCCTTTTCAAGACTGTCGTCAAGACGGCATTCGGCCAGCGGCGGAAGACCCTGCGCAACAGCCTCAAACCTATGATCCAGGCGAAGGCGGCCCATGAGGGCTGGGATGCGGAGCAGCTTGCAGGATTCGTGTCCGCACCCGTATGGGATCTCCGTCCGGAGAGGCTTTCCGTAGAAGAATTCGCAGAATTAACCAACAAGTTACAGATATGACATTGGAAGAAATCATTCAGAATGACCTCAAGGAGGCCATGAAGGCAAAAGACGCCGTGGGACTCGCGGCAACAAGAGCGGTCAAATCAGCTATACTACTGGCGAAGACAGCGGAAGGGGCAGCAGAGAAGGCACTGGAGGACAGCGACATAGTAAAACTTATCCAGAAGCTCGTAAAACAGCGCAAGGAGAGTGCGGAGCAGTACATCGCGGCAGGCCGCGCCGAGCTTGCGCAGAACGAGCTGGACGAGATCGCGAAACTGGAGAAATATCTGCCAAAACAGCTCAGCGCAGAGGAGATAGAAGCCGAGGTCAAGGCTGCAATCGCCCAGCTTGGAGTCAAGACAAAGGCCGAAATGGGCAAGGTGATGGGCTTCGTAACCAAGAAGCTCGCGGGGCTTGCCGACGGACGCGCTATCAGCGAGGCCGTGAAAAAAAACCTGGAATAAGCAGGGAGGCAGGAACGTCCAGACGGTAACACTCCGTGACCGTTCGTCCGTCCATGCCCAGACACTCCGCAAGGCATCTGTCCGCACGGCGGACCTTCACTCCGACGGATCCGCAGATCTGCTCAAAAGACTTTGTTTTCGCGCTGCCGTTTTCAAGTTCGAAGGCAATCTTTTCGATTATTTCGCTGTTTTTCATAATATTTGTTTTTGCAAATATACATTTGTGTTATTCAGCGACACAACGGAAACGGCAAGGGAACGCATATTTTGTAAATTTTTGCGATTTTTTGTAAAATCTTGTGATTTATGTGCACCTTTGTAGCATCCACCGATACCATAAAGTGAAAAAATTGCACATATTTTTGTCGTCATGATAAGACAGACCAGGTCATGACACGGAAAAAGAGCGATTATTTTTTAACACCGGAATCACTGCGGAAGATAAAGACGGCGAGAGACCGGCAGGGACTGACACACGAAATACTCGCGGAAAAGAGCGGAACATCGCGCGCAACATACACCAGACTGGAGAACGGACGCACGAACGTGCTGAACCATACTTTCCAGAACGTATGCAGCGAACTGAATCTGGACGTGCAGGTATATGTTTCCCCGAAGGATGAAAAGATTCCGGACATAGAGACGGCGCTGAAGGAACTGCGGCTCTTAAGGAATGAAAATGAAAGCCTGAAAGAAAAGATAAGGTATCTTGAGATCGCCAACAGGGCCATGGCAGGACAGCTGGAGCTTTTG
This sequence comes from uncultured Muribaculaceae bacterium, assembly GCA_964385835.1. GTDB lineage: Bacteria > Bacteroidota > Bacteroidia > Bacteroidales > UBA932 > Cryptobacteroides. The sequence continues at coordinate 41,556 of CAYLQE010000013.1, forward strand.
GACGAGAACAGGAATTTGCGGATGAAGACCGAAAACAGAGACAGTGACAAAGGATAAAGGCATACTCAGGCCCTTTATGGAAGAGGGGCGGCTCGAGGCCGGGTGCGACGAAGCAGGGCGCGGGCCTCTGGCTGGCTCTGTATTTGCGGCCGCGGTGATTCTTCCGGCGGATTTCCGCCATCCGCTGCTGAACGACAGCAAGCAGATGAGCGAGAAAAACCGCGATCTGCTGCGCCCCATTATAGAAAAGGAGGCCGTGGCATGGGCGGTGGAAGAAGTGAGTGCGGAGGAGATAGACAGGCTGAACATACTGTGGGCCAGCGTCACCGGGATGCAGAGAGCGGTGCGCAGGCTGGGTGTAAGGCCTGATTTCCTGCTTATCGACGGCAACAGGTTCCGTCCGTTCGACGGCTACGCCTATACGACAGTCGTCAAGGGAGACGCCACATTCGCATCAATCGCCGCGGCATCGGTACTGGCCAAGACATGGCGTGACGAATACATGAGGAAACTGGCGGAACAATACCCTGAGTACGGCTGGGACAGGAACATGGGATATCCGACGCGCGAGCATATCGAAGCCGTGAAAAAATACGGATTCACGCCGTATCACCGCAAGAGCTTTCACCTGAAGGAGCTGGAAGCCACATTATTTTAATGAAAAAAGCCAATTATGAAAAAAGACGAAATATTTGAAGAACTCGGAAAAGTGATCCACCCTGCAAAGGACAAAAGCATCGTGGAACTGGGTATGGCAGGAGACATTGAGGTTGAGGGCGGCGATGCCCGCGTGACGCTCGTATTCAGCAAGCACCGCGATCCGCTGGCCCAGTATCTCATTGATGCAACCAAAGCCGCAATCATGCGCGTGATGGGCAAGGGGTGCAAGGCCGAGGTTAAAACCGTCATAAAGGACGAGGCTCCGAAAAAGAAGGGCCTGGAGCTTGGAAACGAGGAGCTGGAGCACATAGGAAAGATCATAGGCATATCTTCCGGCAAGGGAGGCGTGGGCAAAAGCACGGTCGCGGTAAATCTCGCGATCGCGCTGGCACGCTTGGGATACAGGGTCGGGCTTGCCGACGCCGATGTCTACGGCCCGTCCGTACCGAAGATGACAGGCACAGAGGGAGAAGTGCCCGAGGCCGTTCACGAGGGTGACAGGGACATTATCCTTCCGATCGAGAAATACGGAGTGAAATGGATGAGCATCGGATATTTCGCCTCACCGGAGCAGGCGCTCATCTGGCGCGGTCCTATGGCATGCAACGCGCTCAAGCAGATGATATTGCAGGTACGCTGGGGAGAGCTGGACTTCCTGCTCATAGACATGCCTCCGGGAACCGGCGACATACATATCAGCCTGGTTCATGACATCCCTATGGACGGAGCAGTCATCGTCAGCACGCCGCAGGATGTGGCCCTGGCGGATGTGGAGAAAGGCGTGAACATGTTCCGCAACCCGAACGTCAGCAAACCGATCCTCGGCCTTGTGGAGAACATGGCATGGTTCACTCCTGAAGAGCATCCTGACGAGAAATATTATATTTTCGGAAAGGGAGGCGGCAAGCGCATGGCGGAAAAATACGGAATAAAGCTTTTAGGCAGCATCCCGCTGGTGCAGAGCATACGCGAGAGCGGAGACGCCGGAGAGCCGGCGGCCCTCGGAACACGTGCCGACAGCATCGCGTTCCTCGACCTCGCCGGCCGTATAGCTGAACAACAGTAAGGAAAGACGGCCTTGGCCGTCATTCCCTGCCCATAGCGTCTTCGACATCGGAAGACTTGATAGGGAGGCGTCTGCTGCCGAGGTGGCGGGCGCCTTCCTGCGTGATCAGCAGATCATCTTCCAGACGTATGCCTCCGAAATCCGCATAGCCTGCGAGCTTTTCAAAGTTCACGAAACCTTTGTCCAGCCCGTTCTTCTTGAAATAATCCCAAAGGGCGGGGACGAAATAGATGCCTGGCTCATCGGTAATGACATTGCCGGGAACGAGTTTGCGCGCCATGCGCAGGGAGCCGAGGCCGAGCTGGCTGGCGCGTGTCTGGTCCGGATCATAGCCGACAAGATCCTCTCCGTAATCCTCCATGTCATGGACATCCAGGCCCATGTTATGTCCGAGCCCGTGAGGCATGAAAAGGCCGGCGATACCCGCCGCGTTCATTTCGTCAGGATCTCCGTTCACCAGTCCGAGGTCCTTCAGGGAAGAGAGCATATGCCGGCATACGGCGATATGCACGTCACGGTAGGCTACGCCCGGCCTGGCCATGCTGAAGGCAAGTCCGTTGCAGCTTTCCACTATATCATATATCTCGCGCTGCCTCTGCGTGAATTTTCCGGAAGAAGGATAGGTACGCGTAAAGTCGGAGCAGTAATAGCTGTCCAGAGCAAGGCCGGCATCCACGAGCAGCAGACGGCCGTCGCTTATAACGCCGCTGTGGTCGTGGCCGTGCAGGATCTGTCCGTTCTGGCTCAGGATCGTCGGGAATGACACTCCCCATCCCTTTGTCGCGGCATACGCGTCCATGGCTCCGGCGATATCGCGCTCCTGCGCTCCCCTCTTGCATCCCCTGCGTCCTATGCTGTGCATTTCCACGCCCAGATCACATGCGAGGTCTATCTGCCCAATCTCGGCCTCATCCTTGACAAGCCTCAGGGAAATCACGGCCTTTACCAGTTCCAGGGAAGCATGCACGTAATCGCCCTCATCATACCGGGCGACATTGTACACCTGAGCGGCCGGGGTTCCCGTAATCTCGGCCATCTTCATGCGGTTGTAATTGCGGCCGCTCGGCAGGAAATGCACGGGAATGCCGTTCTGCAGCGCGAACTGCACGGCGGTTCCGAAATCCTTTAGCGGAGCCGTACGCATGACACCTGCCATCCCGGCCTTCTCGTTCACAGACATCTGAGGTCCGGTCCATATTATATCATCGATATCCGCATCATCTCCGTAAATGCACTCCTTGCCGTTGCCAAGATTGACGGTGGCGGCGAAACAAGGCTCGTCTATGCCCCAGAAATACGAGAAAGAACTGTCCTGACGGAAACGGAAGCAATTGTCCTTGTAATTCATCGGAGCCTCGGCGTTCCCGAGGAACACCGCGATGCCCTCGGCGCCCATTTTACGCATTTTCTGCACAAGCGCCTGACGACGCGACATGTATATATCCTTTGCAAACATAAATTGTGTGTTTTTATTGTACAAATATATGAATAATATAGATATTTCTTCGTATTTTTGTGTTCTTGTCAATAGCACCGTAAAACATGCGTACAATAAAGGAAATCTTCTCCATAGCAGCTTGCTCTCTCTTGCTAACTGCTTGTGATTCAACACCTGCTTATAAAAACAGCGCGCTCAGTGCGGATGAAAGGACCGCTGACCTGCTGAAAAGGATGACCGTCGATGAGAAAATCGGACAGCTTCTCTGTCCGCTGGGCTGGCCGATGTACGAAAAGATCTCGGACGACAGCACGGCAGTATCCGACAAATATGCCGACTTCATCGAAAACCGGCACGGCGGCATGCTGTGGGCCGTGTTCCGCGCCGATCCGTGGACACGGAAGACCCTCGAGACAGGCCTCAACCCCGCCCTCGCCGCCAAGACATACAACGTGCTCCAGCGCTACGCGATAGAGCACAGCCGTCTGGGCATACCGGTGATTCTGGCAGAGGAGGCCCCGCACGGCCACATGGCGATAGGCACGACAGTGTTCCCGACCAGCATAGGCATGGCGTCCTCATGGGATGTCGGGACAATGGAAGAGGTGGGCCGCGCGATAGCTGAGGAACTTCGCGCCCAGGGCGGACATATCGGCTACGGCCCTGTCATCGACCTTGCCCGCGAGCCAAGATGGTCGCGCGTGGAGGAGACCTACGGCGAGGATGTATACCTGACCTCGGAAATGGCTGCGGCCATGGTGCGCGGCACGGCTCCAAAAAACAACGGATGGGACAAGGGCATCATCAGCACACTGAAACATTTCGTGGCATACGGCATTCCTGAGGGCGGCCACAACGGCAACCCTTCGTTCGTGGGAGAAAGGGAGCTGCAGGAGAACTTCCTCCCTGCGTTCAAGGCCGCAATCGATGCCGGCGCACTGTCCGTAATGACGTCATACAACGCGATAGACGGCGTGCCGAGCACATCCAACAGGAAGCTGCTCACCGACTTGCTTCACGGCCAGTGGGACTTCCGGGGATTCGTGGTATCGGATCTTGAGAGCATAGACGGCCTTTACGGCAGCCACCACATTGCAAAAGACAAAAGGCATGCAGGCGAGATGTCGCTGCTGGCAGGCGTGGACGTAGATCTGGGAGCCAACTGCTTCAATCTTCTCAAAGAGAGCGTTGAGGCCGGACGCATCAGCGAAAAGGATCTTGACCGCGCGGCAGGGCGTGTCCTTAAGCTGAAATTCCAGCTCGGGCTTTTCGACAACCCTTATATCAGCGAAGAGGGAATTGACGGCATCGTCCGCACCAAGGCCCACAAGGATCTGGCGCGCAAGATCGCTCGCGAAGGCGTGGTGCTTCTGGAAAACAACGGCATACTGCCGCTCAAAAAAGGCATGAAAGTGGCCGTAATCGGCCCTAACGCCGACAATATGTACAATCAGCTCGGCGACTATACGGCTCCTCAGGAGCGCGGCAATGTAAAGACCGTCCTGGACGGCATCAAAGCCGTGGCGGGAGCGGAGAACGTGACTTACGTGAAAGGATGCGCGATACGCGAGGAGAACGGCAGCGGGATTGCCCGCGCCGCCGCGGCGGCGCGCGATGCCAATGTCGCGGTGGTCGTAGTGGGAGGTTCATCCGCACGTGACTTCCGCACGAAATATATCGATACCGGCGCGGCTGTCGTCGACGACAGCCAGGGAGTCAGCGACATGGAGGCAGGCGAAGGATTCGACCGCGCTTCCCTCTCGCTCCTGGGCCTGCAGGAAAAGCTTCTCAAAAGCGTCAAGGCAACCGGCACCCCTATGGTAGTGGTATATATCGAGGGACGTCCTTTGGACAAGAACTGGGCGAAGGAGAACGCGGACGCGCTGCTCACCCTGTTCTATCCCGGTCAGGAGGGCGGCCTCGCATGTGCGGATGTACTGTTCGGAGAATACAACCCCGCAGGACGTCTGCCGGTATCCGTGCCGCGCAGCGTAGGACAGCTCCCTGTCTACTACAACAAGAAATTCCCTGCCGGCCATGACTATGTGGAGATGCCTGCGTCGCCTCTTTACGAATTCGGATACGGCCTCAGCTATACAACGTTCGAATACAGCGGCCTCACGGTGACTCCGAAAGGAGGCAATGAGTTCCAGGTCGCGTTCAAGATTACAAATACAGGAAAAACGGACGGCGACGAAGTGCCTCAGCTGTATGTCACCGACCTTGAAGCATCCACGGCGCGCCCTCAGAAACAGCTGCGCGCGTTCGGACGCGTGTTCATTCCTGCCGGACAGAGCGCCGATGTGGTATTCAACCTCAGCGGCGAGGATTTCGCCCTCGTGAACCCCGATATGAAGAAAGTGGTCGAGCCAGGCGAGGTGCTGCTGTCGATAGGAAGTTCGTCAAAGAACATCAAGCTTACTGAAACAATAACACTTAATTAAGTTTTATATATGTCTGAAAAAAAAGTAAACATGCCATGGGAAGAGCGTCCCGAGGGATGCAAGACCGTACTTTGGCGCTATAGCGCGAACCCGGTTATCCCACGCAACCTGCTGCCTGACTCAAACAGCATCTTCAACTCCGCGGTCGTACCTTTCGGCGACGGCTATGCTGGCGTTTTCCGCTGCGATGACACGAATATCCGCATGACCCTGCATGTGGGTTTCTCAAAAGACGGCATCAACTGGGAGCTCAATCCCGAGAAACTGGAATTTCAGTGCGACAATCCGGAAATCGGCAACTGGGAGTACGGATATGACCCGCGCGTCGTAAAGATAGAAGACAAATATTATGTAACCTGGTGCAACGGCTACCACGGACCGACAATCGGCATAGCCTGGACAACCGATTTCAAGACATTCCACCAGCTGGAGAACGCATTCCTGCCGTACAACCGCAACGGAGTGCTGTTCCCTCGCAAGATAAACGGCAAATACGCGCTTCTGTCCCGTCCGAGCGATACGGGCCACACTCCTTTCGGCGACATTTTCTACTCCGAGTCTCCGGACCTGGAGTACTGGGGTCATCACCGTTTCGTGCTGGGTCCGACCCCGTTCAATGACAGCGCATGGCAGTGCTGCAAGACAGGAGCCGGCCCCGTGCCTATCGAGACTCCAGAGGGATGGCTGCTGATCTATCACGGCGTACACCACACATGCCAGGGCTACAACTACTCATTCGGCGCCGCCCTTCTGGATCTGAACGAACCGTGGAAGGTCCTCTACCGCACCGGTCCATACCTTCTGCATCCCGAGACTCTGTACGAGTGCACCGGAGACGTGCCTAACGTATGCTTCCCTTGCGCCACACTCGTGGAGGACAACAAGGTCGCTATCTACTACGGCGCGGCGGACACGGTGGTATGCCTCTGCTTCGGCTACCTCGATGAGATCATAAGATTCACCAAGGAACACAACGTGGCGAAATGACACTGAAGAGCAAAATCACTTTAGCTATCGTGCTGTCGGTACTTGCGTGTATCTGCGTACCTGTATACGGTCTCATACCGCTGATACTGATGATAATCTACAAGGAAAAGGAGAAAAACGGAACGCTCGGAGAGCGGCAGGCGGAATCTCTCCTGAAATGGTCATACATCTCATTGGCGATACTTTTCACGATGTTCATCATTGTGTCCGTCTATTTCTTTATCACTGTACTCTAAGCCCCGCACGGGCTAAAAAAATACCGGCCAGATTGCTTTGGCCGGTATTTTTCGATATGCGGATACTCTTAGATGATGCTGTTGAGCAGATCAAGCTTGCCGTCGTCGATAAGCTTGAGGATAAGCTCGCCGAACAGAGTGTTCTGCCATGCGAACCACTCGCGGGTGAAGTGCGAAGGATCATTGACATAGAATGACTCGTGCATGAAGCCCGTGCCGGCATCCGTAGTCATAAGCTGGATGATGCAGTTGCGGATCTCCTCGTCGTCCTGCGAGGTGAACGCCCTCATCATGATGCTCATAGGCCAGATATAATCATAGCCGATATGCGGGCCGCCTATGCCTGCGCCTGCCGCTCCCTCGAAGCGGTAAGGGTTCGATGAGCTGAGCACGAACTTGCGGGTATTCTGATAGACAGGGTCGTTCACATCCACGTCGCCGAGATAAGCGAGCGCCAGAAGGGAAGGAACGTTTGCATCGTCCATAAGGTACTGGCTGCCGAAACCGTCAACCTCGAAAGCATAGATCTTTCCGAACTCAGGATGATTCACGACAGCATATTTCTTGAGAGCCTGCTCGACCTCGGAAGCCAGAGCGCGGAACTCGCCGGCAAGTACAGCGTTTCCGTTCACTGTCTCCAGGATCTCGGCCGCCTTGCGCAGCGATGTCACAGCGAAGAAGTTCGAAGGCACGAGGAAGTCGAACACGGTTGCATCGTCAGAAGGGCGGAAAGCCGAAGCGATAAGCCCGCAGGCCTTCACAGGGTTGCCATAGCCGTAGTTGCATTTCATATCGTACTGACGGTCGCACTCGCGTGTGAAGTAGTAGCTGCCCAGGCCGTCCTTGCGCTGCTGTTCGCGCAGTGTGGCGAGCACTTTAGTCATCGCCTCGATCCAGGTCTCGTCAAATACAGAATCATCGCCCGTCTTCTTCCAGTAGCCGTATGCCAGGCGGATAGGATAGCACTGAGAGTCGATTTCCCATTTGCGCTCGTGAAGCTCAGGCTTCATATCCGTGTTGTCGCTCATCCATCCGGTTCCCGTAGGTCCCATGTTGAACGCATTTGCGAACGGATCGATGCAAAGGCTCTTGAGCTGACGGCGGATAGTGCCCTCCAGCATGGAGCGTATCTTCTCGTCGCAATTCGCGAACCTCAGATAAGGCCACACCTGCGCGCCGCTGTCACGCAGCCACATGGCGTGGATGTCGCCCGTATATACGAATGTGTCCGGATGGCCCTCGCCGTCGTCCTCGGTATAGTGGACCGTAGTATCCAGCGTGTTAGGGAAACAGTTGCAGAACATCCATGCGAGACGAGGATTTGAAAGCATTTCCTGTACATCCGCGATGGTCTGCTCGATAGTAGGAGTGGTGAAGAGACGGTTTTCGGGAGCCGGTCTCTTGCAGACGTACTCCTGAGGCTCCTGAGGGCAGTACCAGAGTTTCTTCTCGCTGCCCATGATGAAGCGGAGCTCGGCACCTGACATGATATCCTCGTAGCTTATGTAGTTCTTGGTGTAAGGACGTCCGTTCAGTTCCACGCGCTGTATGTAGCGGTTCTCGTCCGAGTTGTTCTCGGCGATCATCCTGAATGTCTTGCCGTCTCCCACAGCCACCTCGGCGCTCTTGAACAGAGGGCTGCCGAAAATGAAGCGGCCTCCCGCAGGCTCAACCTGATAGAAACCGAGGGTCGAAAGCACATACCATGCGCTCATCTGGCCCACGTCCTCATTGCCGCAGAGACCGTCGGTCTCCGTAGTGTACATCTCCTTGTAGATGCGGCGCAGCAGATCGGCAGCCTTCCATGGCTGGCCGGCCAGCGTATAGAAATACACTACATGGTGGCTCGGCTCGTTGCCGTGCGCATACTGTCCGATAAGGCCGCTGATATCCGGAGACACGTTCTCGCCCGAGATCTCGCTGCTTATGGTAAAGAGCGAATCGAGCTTCTGCAAAAGAGCCTCGCGTCCTGTCACATGACGGTCGATATTAGTTCCTTTGTAATATTTCACGGTCTTGAAGCACTCTGCCAGGCCGTCGAAATCATGAGGGCAGAGCCATATATACTGCCATGCGTTGCCCTCCGTATAGTCGTGGTCGAAATGATCCGAACGCAGAGGGTCGAAGTTCTTGCGGAACACGCCATTGCTGTCCTTGCCGCGCATGAAGCCGGTAGAAGGGTCGAAATAGTTGCGGTAAGAGTGGCTGCGGTTCAGATAATAATCGCCGTCCGCAGTCTTGCCGAGCTTGTAGGCAGCCTGCGCGAGGGCCCACTCCGCAATATCGTACTCCATGTTTATCGCCACGGACTGGTGAATCTTTTTGTCGCCGACCTTATAAGGTATATAGCCGTATTTCAGGCGAAGATCGTTGTCGCGGTCAGGAGTGTTCACGGTTTTCACCATTGCCTCGTAAGCCTTGTCCACATCGAAGCCGTCGAAACCTTTGAGGATCGCATCCGCCACTACCGATACGCCCGGATTGCCCACCATGCAGTCGGTCTCGCATCCCATGAGATGCCATACCGGAAGATCGCCCTGCTTGTCATAGGCCTCGAGGAAAGTATTGACCACGTCATTCATGCGGTCTGCATGGAGAATGGTGTAAAGAGGCATTGCGGCGCGGTAGGTATCCCACAGAGAGAATGTGGTATAACGGGCTGGTTCGCCGTAATCGCTGAAAATGGAAGGAGCGATCATTGTGTGGTACATCGCGGTGTAGAATATCGTACGGACCTCCGGATCGTCAGTGTCGATTTTCACCTTGCCGAGCTGAAGGTTCCATGCGTCTTTTGCCGCCGCACGAACGCCCTCGAAATCCCATGCCGGGATCTCCTGCGCCATATTCTTCAGCGCGCCGTCCACGGAATTAGGGGAAAGCGCGACCTTCACCATCACATTCCGCTCGCCATTGAAATCAAGATACCAGTGGTACGGAGCCACGGCCTCGATCTCGAACGGCTTCGAGAACTCGGCCGCGAACCAGAGCTTCTGGTTGTCTGCCCAGCCTTCCGAATGACGGTAGCCCACGATATGGGTATTGTCGATAACCTCGATATCAGCCTCTGTCACTTTGTCCCAGCATCCGCCGTTCTCAAGATCGAGAATGATGGCGGTCTCGCCAGGCTGGAAAGTGTAGCGGTGGAAACCGACGCGGTCGCTGGCCGTCATTTCACAGAAAACGCCGCTCTTTTTGAGAGGGACGCTGTAATAGCCCGGAACGCTTGTTTCCCTGGTGCGGTCGGCCTGATCCGCGATCGCGGCACGCTCATAATCCGCAGGACGGCCGTTTACAGGAAGCAATGTGACATCAAACAGGTCACCGATGCCGGTGCCGCTGAGATGTGTGTGTGAGAAACCGATGACGGTAGAATCGGATACATGATAGCCGGAACACCAGTCCCAGACCTGCGGAACACTTGTAGGTCCGAGCTGAACCGCGCCGAAAGGCGTGTTCGCACCCACGAAAACATGTCCGTGTTCGCCTGTACCGATAGATGTCTTCACATAGGAAGTGTAGTCTGTCTGCTGAGTGGCGCATGCTGCACAAAGCACCATCAGGAACGGAATAAGGAATTTTTTCATCAAATTATTATTTTTCCCAAATATAGTAAAAATCATGTATTTTTCATACCTTTGCGGGAAGAAATGCCTTGGTGGTGGAATGGTAGACACGAGGGACTTAAAATCCCTTGGGCAGAAATGTCCGTACGAGTTCGAGTCTCGTCCGAGGCACACAAAAAAGACAGCGTCATGCTGTCTTTTTTGATGTTATCACCAGCACGGCCAACATTGCAGGGAAAGGGTGACCCAAAAGTCGGAATAACTCTCTGAAAATTGAAAATTTAGTGGTAAGGGTGAGGCCGGCCACACCGAAAAATGAGAAAAAGGGACTTGACTAATACTTTTTAGTCGGCCCCTCATAATTAAACCGGTGATTCATGCTATTGTTTCTTTATACCGGATCTGTATCCTCAAACGGATCTGAATTAATTGAATTAACACTGAATGAAAACATTAACCCGTTCCAAAATACTAAAATTTATGGCAGTTTCTCGAAATTCGAGATATAAACATCCGTAAAAATAATATTTGCTTCACTATATCCTTCTGCAAAAGCTCTATTAATAAAATCTATGCCCTTTTGTTTCTTGCCGGTCAAATAATACATAATAGGTAATCTTCGAAACAGAATAGAATAAGCCGAACCCCAAGGTTTGCTTTCAATCATCTTAATAGCATTCTCAATATCAGAAAACTGCGCACAATAGATGTCACTATATTTTTTCAATGTTCTTTTTAAATTATATTTTCGCAATTTTCCTTTAAAATCATTTATAATTTTAGAATTGGTCCCGTATTCAACAAATTCCCACTCCTTCCACTCGTGTATCGGCATTATATAACCGATATGCTCGGAAATTGTATTTGTAGTAATTCCTTTTGGCCACTCTGATTTGGATACATCCCGTAGTGTTTTTTCGACATCTTCATATATCATTCCTATTCTTGGAGCAACAAACCGGTAACCTTTAACTCGATATGAAGCAATACTAAAGAATATCGTCAAATATATGTTGTCAGAAACAGGCTTTATATAGAGATCCTTCTTGCGTACAAACCCAAGATCTGTGCAGATTTCCTTAAGAATATCATTTACTATTTTACCCATAACCAGTTAAAAATTAAACTTAATGATAACAAAGTCATGATCATTTATTGGATTGCCAGATATCCTGCCGAACTGATATCGGCACGTACCGCCACCTGGGCAAACGAAGCATTGGTTCCTGTCAGCCAAAATATCATGGCAATAAGGATTATTTCAGGTCTTTTCATAATTATGGTCTTAAAGATTCTGCGTTCTTGATAGCTTCTTCATACGGAGGCCACATCTTGATATGCTGCATTTCCGGAGTCGGAGGATATGAAATTGCCCAATTAACAAAGGTTAAATCATCCAATGATACAAAGTATCGTTGCAATATCATATTATCCGAACACATCTGGACCCAAGAATAATTATCAACAACCCTTGATTCAAAAACTTGAATAGTCAGTGTGTCATAATCATAATACTCGAATTTACCTTCCCATGAGGAATTAGGATATCTACCGGATATTAGGGTATTAGAATTTTCCGTATGTGGCATCACGCGTCTCATAAACTCAGGATTACCATGGATAGGATAATGTCCGAGATCCAGACTCGGGTAATCTAAATTAAATGTCACATCAATCGGCACATCTGTATTATTTGTAAAAGGAATATTGATATGACCTTCATTCTTATAACAAGATGAAATGCTTATAATTAGCATTATTACAATTTCTATTTTTCTCATATTATAAAACTATATTGGAATAAATGTTTCATGATTAATATCGTTAATCTATTGTTCTTCAGTTGTTTCAGTTCAGATGCAGAATCCCAATCTTTAAGTATGCAAATGACAGAAAAAGCCCCAAATCATTATTTTGAAATTTTATTGTCAAGCGTTCATCAATCACTGATTTGTACTCATAGGTGGTAAATTTGCCCGATATGAGCTTTGGGATTGCTTTTTGCAATAATATCAAATCTTCCTTTTCTCCATTGACGGTCTGGTTGGCCCAAAAACCGTTTTTACTTAGATTTATTAAAAACCCGGCTTGCGATGTGTTACTATAATAATCCACAAAGTTCAAATGCATATATGATATGCCGTCGAGATCCTGTATTGTTAGATTTGTCATATTATTTTCTTACAAATATATTAAAAACCTATGGAATATTATACTATTTTGGTTAATGCCAATCTGATACATGGCTGATGCACCATTTTCACAACTTTTGAATCCCCCCACACAAAAAAGCCATTGACTTTAATTGCCTGCGGAATAACTCTAAGACTATCATGAAACCTTTGCCGTCATTACGGAACATCGGCGATACCGGTTCTCCGGCAATAAATATTCCATTGCCCACCTCCAAAAAGCCGGACGATATAACATTGTCAAGAGACACCACACTGGATTGAGCGATGACTATCTGATTATCCAGTCATCTATATTGCGGGTCACACCACTGAAATTGACACCGGCCTTTATGACTTGCCGAGAGTCTGTAGCAAAAGAAAGAGGATAATCCTTGGACTCTATCTGGTCCATTGCCTCCTGTGCCGTACCATTGTACTTGAACTCCATTACATAGATGTACCTGTCAGTCCTGACAAGAAGGTCGATTCGGCCGTCACTTGTACGATATTCTGCATCAACCAGATATACAGACATCAGTTTCAGGGTAAGATAGACTACGTTTTGGTAATGATTCTCTGTCTCCTTTACAAGGTCGTATGGATAACCGGCAAAAAGAGACTTCATGTATGTCAGAAATTCACCGGCGTTTCCATTTTTAAGTGCCTGCACTGATTTTGAGACAAAGAAATTGGAATCTTCCTTCCTGAGGCTTGTATAGAACGGCATAAGGAACAGCAGGAATCCCTTTTCCACCTCCTTGTTAGGAAATCCCAGGGTCACAAGATCAAACTCACTGTCGTAATCTTTGAATGTCAGATACCCGCTTTGGTATATCATAGCCACAGGACTGTCCGGATCGATTCCATTCAGAATATCCTTCCCTGTCATATAGCCGTCAATCTTATCCAAAGGAAAGTCAGACTTCTTGAGAAGTTCCACAAGATATGTCGGAGTGCCGGTTTCGAACCAATAGCTCCCATACTTGTTTTTATAAAATGTGCAGAGAATGCTGAACGGGTTATACATGCCTGGAGCATCTTCCGAGAAATGATAGCCGTCATAATCCATTTTCAACCTTGCACATGCCTCCTCATACGTCTGTTCATTGTTGGCAGCAAGCATCCCGATGCTTTCGCTAAAATTGCTTAACAGTTCCTGTTCAGAGATTCCGCATATATCATAGTACTGAGTGTCCATGGAGAGGTCATTCAGATTGTTCAGATCGCTGAATACGCTGACCTTGCCGAACTTGGTGACACCGGTCAGGAATCCGAAATGAATGTGGCCGTCACAACTTTTCATGACGCCATAGAAAGCCTTGAGTATATCGCGATATTTATTCTGAAGGTCAGGATTGCCGATTGTCTGAAGAAGCGGCTTGTCATATTCATCGACAAGAATGACAACTTTACGGCCTGTCTTATCTGCAATCGCCATAATCAGGTTATAGAACCTGCCGTCAAGGCTTTTGTCAACGGCTGCCGTATCATACTGTAACTCGTATCTTTCAAGCTGCCTGCCTATCAGGTCATACAAATCCTCCGGAGCATCGAATTTCTTGGCATTGAGGTCAAAATGAAGGACAGGGTACTCTTTCCACTCCGTCTCAAGCGATTCTATCGCCAGACCGGAAAACAGATCCTTTCTGCCGCAGAAATAAGCATCCAATGTGGAAATCAGAAGACTCTTGCCGAACCGTCTCGGACGGATAAGAAGATAATAAGCCCCGGATTTCACGAGCTCGTGAATAATGGCAGTCTTGTCCACATAAACATAGCCGCCCTCGCGTATCTTCTCAAAATTCTGAACACCTATAGGATACAACATAGCGCCTTTCATTTATTCCAATCTACAAATATAACTACTAAATTTCTTAAAACATTTATATATAGCCCACTTTGTCCAAAATCAAAACATTCTCCATTCTGTCATGCAATGCCATAGCACGCCCTGACTTTGCGGCAGATCAAAACCGAAGATACAGCAATACCGTGCTTACACCATCTCTGGAGAGAGAAATCCAGCAGGCATATTCTATCTCCATGTTAAAAGGATCGCCGATCTTTTCAACGGACTGGCACTTAAAATCCGATAAAAACTATCATTAAACCTTTGCCGTCATTACGGAACACCGGCAATAAAGATTCCATCGCCCCTCCCGAATTTTGGTATCAGTTTAATATTTATTAAATTTGAAGAATGAGAGTCTATAAACGTATCAACGACATTTATGAAGTCGAACTGCCGGACTGCAAGAGATATTTTCAGTTCCTGGGATCGGACTCTTCTCTGTTGGGAGGAAATGTCATAGCGATATTCCGGGACAGGCATGACAAGTCCGCATCGCCCGAGGTCAATGACATTATCAAAGGCCCCGTGGAATATTATTGTCACACTACTATTAATTACGGTGTTGAACTCGGACTATGGAAGAAATATGACAACGCGCCGGCATGCAATGACTTGTCCAGGATTTATTTCTGCAACTGTTTTGATTTAGCAATAATACAACGCTGGTACGTTTGGAAGATAAATGAGAAGCAACTCTCTTTCTCCAGGTTACCTTATCGGTTCAGAAATGCTTATATCACATGTTTGTTCTCCCCGACTGATGTCTACCATAAAATCCAGTATGGTAAATTCAAATGCGGAAAGTATTAGGTAAATATTTTAATCTTAAAACCATAAATATTGAAAAGATGCGACATGCTTTACTAATTTTAATGACAATGCTCGTAACATCTTGCGGATTTCTGTATCTTGGCCATGACCCCCATGATTTATGCGTTCAGAATAATTCTGCAACAAAGATTGCCTATTATTTTCCATCGGCATGCGATTATCCAATGGATGAGTTTCCTTGCAATGCGTATCCGGATACAACGATCACTTTTCCTTGGTGGTTCGCTTCAGGACCTGTTATGCCAAATGAAAAGTTAATGGCAAACCACGGGCTTATTGAAGGTGCATATATAGTATATAATGCAGATACTTTGTCCTTGTTTATCCTTGATTCCCGCTTGTTGGAAGGTGAAGTATTTATAGAAGAAGACAGCCATTGGGAGAATGATGCATGGTATAAGGCAATGGAAGAAACGGATGTCCTGGCAAGATATGATCTATCATGGGAGGACATCCAGAGTTTCCGCGACGATAAAGGTATAGTTACCTTATATTATCCTCCTACCCCGGAAATGAAGCATATCAAGATGTGGCCTCCGTATGAAGAAGCTATCAAGAACGCAGAATCTTT